>CAMKWS010000027.1 GCA_946476985.1 uncultured Acetobacteraceae bacterium | reverse complement strand
ATGAAAAGCACGAGCTCAGCAGTAAAGCTGAGATCCTAAGCTTAGAAGTCTTAGCTGGGGGACCTTATTCAATATCTTAAATAAACATATATATTTATTTATAAAACTTACTTTATAAATCGACTATGTGTTCATATACCTCTTTATAAAAATAATAACCTTCCTTACGGAATTAAGATAAATAAATCACAAAGAATTATAATAAATCTAAATAATCACATTAATTTTATGTTAATTTTAAATAAAATAAAAACCAAAAATATTCACACAACGCAACTATAATAATATATTTCACGCCACATTCAGCGACTTATTTTATTTAAAATTAGTTTCATTAAACCATGTTACGTTGTTTATTTTTGTTAATTTTATAATTACTATTTATCTTTACTAGCGCCTAGAATGGTAACAAAAATATTACTTCATCCTTTAAATCTCATCTCATATATCAATAAACTGTAAACCTTCTCTACGAAGGGAAATATAAGCATCTCTAACCCTTTATAAGTCCGCATATGTCTACTCAGCACATACTCCAAACATTTCACGAGTGGTTTTTTTCCCCTGCTGGGCCTGGGCTTAGTCGGATTCCTTTTGCAGCGCCTATCAACACCGAAAATGGCCTCACTGCACTAACCTTATATCGCCATAACGGCTTCCAAGCTGAGCTTGTGCTTGGGCAGACATGCCAACCTTATAGGATCACTCTTCCCCAAGACATGGAGATGATGATTTCCTTTCTTTCAGGCAGTCTTGAAGTAAGCTGTTCCTCTTGGTCTGGGAGTATTTCTCCAGACACACCGGAGGAAACGTTTAACACTACGTCGCCATCACCAGATTTTATTGAACAACCTCATCCATCTCGTGAAGGATCTTTCCTCCTTCCAACAGACGAAGACTTTACAATTAATTTTCCCCAAAAAAATGGAATTCTTTTGGTCTTAAGTAAATACCACACTGGCGAGCTACACTCTTGCTTGGATCATATCTCCACCATTGAACCCCTCAAATACGCTGCCTAAAGGGGAGTCCTTGTATGAGTATCTGGTACCAAAGCCTATGGGACTATAATAATTTCCCCCTTCGCGCCGGCACAATGGGGACCAACCTAGCCAAACAATACGGCCTTACCACCATCTTAGGTGGAGCAACAAAGCAATCCAAAAGTGTTAAATCCTTCTCGTACTACTATGTTGCAGGCACCAGCAAAACTACAAATTCAAACTTAGGCTTGCTCAACGGTATTATCGACACTGTCGTGGCTGAAGATGGCGGTCATGCCGCCATTGCTGGGGCAAATGGTACCTTACTTAACGGTATTGCAAACTCCGGCGGCTCTCTTGAAGCTGTGGGGCAAGGAACTGTTTTAAGTGCTACAATCACAACCAGTGCTGCTCTTTTTGCTGGCTCTATTACAGGTGGCGCTCATGCTGAAGATGCTATTGGAGCCGGTACTGCGATTGACCCGCACATAGCTTCTGGCGGCTACGCCCTTACTGGGGGCGGGGCTAGCGGCTTTGTTGTGAAAGGTTACCGCGCTGATGGCTCTGGCGGACTGATCTCCGGTGGCACATTCGAATCTGGAAGTCGCTACCTCGTAGGCAGCGGTGGTAGCGCATGGGGAGGAACAATCGCAGGGGAAGAATACGTTCTCTCCGATGGTTACTCAAACAATCAGTTTTTCTCCGGCCGTGGCGCAACACAGATGACCAATGGCGGGACATCTGTAAATGCAACCGCCATTCAGGGTGCAACACTTTATGTATCGGGGGCCACAGGCTCTAACTTGAGCGCCTATAACGGCGGTACTATTCTCGTAGCTTCTGGGAAATATCTTACCTACCTCACTAGCGGGTTCAAGCCTTCTTACGGGACTGTCAACGTCGGCGTCACATCCAACAACAGCGTAACCTCAGGAGGGACCGAAATCGTCTCCGATGGCGGGGTATCTAACTCTGCTATGATATCAAGTGGGGGGGTAAGCACTGTTCTTTCTGGTGGTACCGCATACTATACCAATGTTTATGGCGGTACAGAAGTTGTCTTACCTGGTGGTAGTTCTATTTACGGCACCGCCGCCAATGCCGGGACAATTCTTGTTACACCTGGGGCTTCAGCAGCTCGTGCCGTTACATCGGGCAATGGTACCATTTTAAATAATAACGGCTATATTTACTCCCCTACCCTCTATGGCGGTGTTACATCTGTTTACAATAACGGAACCGTCATGACGGCCGCTGTCAGCCGGGGAGGGACGATGGTTATCTCTTCCGGTACAGCTCGTGGCGGCACCATCTTTGGCATTATTACAGCCGCCATTAAGATGGACACAGGGACAACCATCCTCCAAAATGGAGCTGTTGTTCAGAACGGTATCACAATCCTAAATAGCGGTCAGGCCATATTCTCTTCTGGTGCCACGGCCGACTATATCCAAACAAGTGGTGGTACTTCCGTTGTCCTCAGCGGAGCAACCCTCAATACTCTCTATGCTGCACAAACAGGTACAGGTCTCATCACTGATGACGGCGCTAATGTTACCTATGCGCTTGCGGGATCCAGCATCTATGGCCAAACCCCAGGCGGAACCATCCTCCTCAGCAATGGCGGAACTGCCACCTATGCAGGTGTAGGTAACGCTGGCACATTTATCCTCGGCGATGGAGGGGTAATTTCCAGTACATTCACCATCAATGGCGGTACAGGGACCGTGTTGGATGGTGAGGGCATATATGGCCCGGTAACAGTCACCGGAGAGAGCGCTAACGGCTTACTATACGTTGCTCCTCACCAAGAAATCACCACATCGGTTTTTGCCTCTAACGGCGGAACCGTCTCCGTTGATTCTAGCGCCGAGCTTGATAATCTCTATACAGGCCCACAAGGAACAGCCCTCCTCTCCAGCGGCGCTGTGGTCTTTAACTACAATATCAGCGGCGGTACGAATAGCATCACAAGCGGGGCTGCCGTTACTGTACTCCTCTCCGTCAATGGTGGGGGTACAGGGATTGTTGACTCGCAAGGTACCGTTGCCAATATGACCCTCACCAATGGGTACGGTACAATTGCCTCTGGTGCGACTGTTGCA
>CAMKWS010000026.1 GCA_946476985.1 uncultured Acetobacteraceae bacterium | reverse complement strand
TATTATGATGGAAACCCCATACAACATGTATCAGTATTTAAATTTAATGAATCTTATAACTATTTAGAACTTTATAATGTCATACCATATGGAGACGGAAAAAATCATACGAAGACGGAAAAATAAGAAACCTTGACGACAGGCCCTAAAAGAAGAATTCTCTTCTGATCGTCCATCGCATGGTGGGCGGGAGCGCTGGTAACGCTGCCCACCCTCGACAACCATGCATCTTGCAGGATCACACGGTCGTCGTGTGTTGGAATTATATGCTTTCTCTGTTTCGCCTTAAAGTGTTTTTTGAAGCCCTGGCCCGCTTCCATCAGATCAACAACAATCAGGCTGCGGTCTACAAGGCCCTTCTGTCCTATCACGGACGCCTTGGCTGCTTCCCTTCTCATGCCACTTTGGCGGTTGAGGCAGGGGTTAGCGAGCGCACGGTTCGGAATGCTCTAAGAGAGGCACGGTTGCGCGGCTGGATCGACTGGACGAATGAACGGCAGGGGCGTCGGCAATCATCCAACCGGTACCGCATTCTTCTGACAGCTTCGTATATCAACAGGGTTCTATCCGGCCTTCAGCGATATAAGAAAAAATCGGCAGAAATCAGCGATTTTTTCAGGCGGCAAAACCTGCCGGGAAGCCCATATTTTTATATAAAACAAACAGCCAAACGGCTGTGGAAAACAGTAGAAACACCTTCAGATGGCCCCACGGCATGGCAACGCCTCTTCCAGGTTAATCGTGAGGCTGCAATAGCCCAATTCCTGGCCTCCTAAACCACCACCGAGCCCGCTGGTAACGCTGTATTTGCTCAAGAAGCAGAGAGGTGGATGGGCAAGCTGTGCCTTCAGAATGTCCCGTTGCCGCCTGAAGAAACGGCAGATTCCCGCCATTTTGTCAGCCGGCAAAGCCTGGATCAGAGGGCGACATATGATCCTTTGAGGGGTGCCTGGTCATCTGGTTAAACTGGCGAGTTGTTCGCTCAAGTTGGCGACCTGATTGCTCAAGGTCATGACGGTTTCTTGCAAGGCTGCGTTTTCGGTTGAGATAGCTTCGAACATCTCTCGCAAAGCCTTCCGCTCCTGCTTTGAGTGCTGCTCTGAATCGCGCAATGCGGCCAATAAGTGTTGCTCCAGTTCGGTCATGATTCAGTACCCCTTCAGGATGCGGTAACCGTGTTGATAGGTCTCCGCTTTCTCGTCGATCTGGACGCATAGACGACCACCGCATCGGTTGAACTGAATCCGGCCCCCTTCCTGTTGAAGGACTGCCATCTGGTTCTGCTCCTGAATGATCTGATCCGACATGTAGTTCATCACCCCCCACATGCCCACTGAGAGGCCCATAGAGAGGCCCAGACCTATCAGGAAGGGAATTACTATCTTGGACACCGAAAAGGCGCTCAGAAGGCTTCTGTGACGTTTTCTGATACCTTTCTCGATGGTAGCGAGCTCTTTTCCGCACATGCTCTGCAACTCTTTCCTGAAAGCGGTGAGCTGCTTTTTGCTCTGCTCCAGGAACAGGCTGTTGTCCTGCTCGGCTTGTCGCTCCAAGGAGGCGGCTAAGTTCATAGTTTGCGGCATAGAGGGGGCCTTTGAAGCGCCACCTTTTTGAGGTCTTCGGGTCTTGGAGTGTGATGCTGTCCTTCCCTGCGCGGGGGACTTTGAAACCGAGGCTTTTTGCATGATCCAGTAATTCCTTTCGATTGCGAATGAGCCCATGAACGGCCCTCTGTGTGAAAACGGTGTCGATTAATTCTCGGATGTTTTCAGGGGGAGGTTGGCCCGCCCGCATAGCCTCGGCAGCTTGCTTCAATTCATGGTCAGGAATGGCCACATTTCGGGCTCTGCTGGGGTCTTCTGGATCGGCCAAGCCATATTGGGCATTGATGGCGCTGCGGAGATCATCGAACTGCTTTTGTGTTGCTTTGCCTGGTGGCCGGATGTTGAGGCTTTTCCCTGATGAAAGCTCGATCCGTGGGGTCACAAAATGAAGCTCATGATGCCCCGCATGTTCATGGCGAACCCAGAGGATCGAGTACTGGTCACGATCCAGACCAGCAAAGGCCAGGGCCTCGAATTGATCCATGATGTCCTGCTCCATTTCTGGCGTGATGGTTTCGCCTGGAGCAAAGGACAGAACCCCGGATGTGTATTTGTGTTTGAAGGTCAGATTGTCGATGAGACGGCGGGTATTTTCAGCATCACCACGAAGGACAACAGGCGGTGCAGTTTCCCGGCCTTTTCTGGTTGGATCAGTTAGATAAGAAACCGGCCCTTTTCCTGCTCCGGTGCCATGTTTTGAGAAGCCGATAATCATGACGTCATCCCCTTTATGGCCCGTTGAATGGCGATGAGGTAGGGGATGACTTCGAGGCGGTCGGCAAGAGATTTATGCGTGTTTACCCATCGGGCAATCATGTTCAGATTGGCATTGATCCGATTGAGATTGATGGCTGTTTCTCGCTCGTCATGACGGTTTCTTATTTGGACATGATCGAGGTGATCCCGCACCAAGGCGGACATGGAACAATCGGCCAAAGCGGCCAGTTTTTTGAGGCTTTGCCATTCCTGATCGGAGAAGCGAACGCGCAGAATATGGGAACGGGGTTTGATCTTCATGAGGCCATCCTGTGAGGGTTGGAAGGGGTCTGAAGATCAAAGGTATGGAAGGCTTAGAGCCGAACAGAAGGAAAACGGTTTTCCAGTATTTCGTCCTCTGATTTACCCCCATTTTTGGGGATAACTAGAGCGATAAAACAAGGCTACCCGATGTTGCTACGCACACCGGGCCTTGGTCAGGGGCGTTGCCCCTAACAACCCTTCTAAACAAAAAGCCCACGTAAGGAATTTCTTCCCCGAATGGGCTTTTTGCGATGATCCCAAAGCCGTACTTTGGCGCTCTCATCTGAAGACAGTGACCCTAGAGCCGTACTCTAGCGCTTTCACTTTAAACCACAGCTTGGTCTTGGAACCGTATTCCAACGCTCCCTTGCTGCTTTGACATTTTTTAAGACGTTTTTAAGAGGTCTCCTCAAGTTGGATCGGTTTATGCCGACCCAACTTGAGGGTATGAAATGGAAAGACATATTTCAAGATGCAACAACCTAAAGAGGGGGGGGGATTCCATGCCATTAAGTGATGATGCTAGGAAGAATATAAATGATAATTTCAAAAATTTTACAAATGGAAGTCGAATGATATGGTCAGATATAGGTAATTTAACAGAAGAGCAATTATATTTTTTAAACTCTATTAGGAAATTCAATGGAAAAAGTGATATAAATAATCCATGCATAAAGTTTATGGGAAGACATCTATTTGAAAGTAGGCATAATGAAGATAAGTATTCTATTGAAGAAATTTACAAAATGATAAAAAATTCAATATCTGAAAAAGCGTTTCCAGCTATAGACCATAGATATTATCGTACTTCTTTGTCAGAAAAAGATAAGTTAAACCCTAATTTTGTTAGTCCTGATATAAAATATTATGATGGAAACCCCATACAACATGTATCAGTATTTAAATTTAATGAATCTT
>CAMKWS010000025.1 GCA_946476985.1 uncultured Acetobacteraceae bacterium | reverse complement strand
CAGGGCTGACCGGGTCAGAGCCGGTAGTTCTACCGCTAAACTATCTCCCAAGCGGGCTTGCAGGGGGCTTTCTATCGTCATTCATCTTATGGTGCAAGAGGGAAGGAAAAGTTTTTCCTCCGTCTTAAGTGTGAATTTAACGGCGCCGCATCACACTTGCGATGAAAGCTCCACCAATAAGGAGAATACCGACAACACCTGTGACCCACTCAGGTACCTCCCACAACACACTTCCCAGCATTAGTAATGCGAGAATGAAAATTGTATAAAACGCCCCATGCTCAACATAAACATATTCTGCCAGAGCATTTGTCTTAAGCATGGCTAATGTCATAGAGCGCACAAACATCGCTCCAACACCTAGCCCCAGCGCAATGATGAGAGGGTCTGCGGTAATAGCAAAAGCTGAAATCACACCATCAAAAGAGAAGCTAGCATCTATAAACTCAAGATATAAGAATGTAAGAAATCCGCCCCCAGCTACGGCTTTACTTGCGCCCGGTTTTCCAATCAACCACGCAAGCCCTTCCTTACCTAAAATGTAAGACACAATGCCAATACATCCCCATAGAAGGAAAACAAACGGATCCTTCTCATGAGGCATCAGCTTACTCATCACTAAAAGGACAACCAAGGTTACCCCCACAGCGACAGCAGGTATCCCCCCTAACCGTGCCGCAGGAGCTTCTACCCAAGACAACCAGTGATGCGTTTTATCTTCATCAAAAAAATAACTCAGAGCAATGAGAAGCAAAAAAGCCCCACCAAATGCTGAGATCATCTCTCTAGCACTTAACATCAGCTCGGCATAACGATGGGGCGCCAAAACAGCGAGACGCGCAGCATGCCATGGCGAGATCCCTGCAATAAGAGAAACCAACAAAACTGGGAAGATAAAACGCATCCCTAAAACTGAAATCGGCATCCCCCAGCTCATATAACGACGCTGCCACCGCGGTGACATCGTCTTAAGGATGCCATAATCCACAATGGCATTATCCATGGATTCTGCCGTTTCCATTAAAGCGAGAATACCAACCGCTTCCACCCCCATGAATGCTCCATAAAAACCGGGGGACTGCCAATACCCAATAATCCCGCCTGTTATGAGCACCACAAAAGCCAAACAAAATGCAGCGTAAAAATGTTTCAAAAAACAAGGAGTCCTTCTTACCTATACGCCCTTATAGCTCGGGGCATCTCAAAATATGTACCTGCATCCACTATCAAAGAAAAAGAACACACACACCAACAAAAACGCTCTTAAATCACTCTAGAAGGCAAAAGGCCGCTTTGCATATGCCACATAACAGCTTATCTTCCCCCTCATGAGTTCAAAGCGTACGCATCCATCCTCCCGCCGCCCTAAAGGGCCTTCATCAGCTCGTATTCCTGGTAAGCCACTACGCCACTCCAGAACACCTGGCACACGCGACCCATCTGACGATGCCGCTGCATCGCAAACATTGCGTACGCAAACGGTTAAACTTCGCAAAGCACGTGGTCGCACGCCGGCTCAGCAACGCTGGCTTAACCGACAATTAAACGACCCTTACGTAAGTGCCGCACGCCAGCAAGGCTGGCGCTCACGCGCTGCCTTTAAGCTTTTGGAGATGGATGACCGCTTCCACTTCATTCGCCCTGGCAGCCGTATTGTTGATCTCGGCGCCGCACCCGGTGGATGGACACAAATCGCCGTAAAACGTGGAGCTGAACGTGTCATCGGCGTTGACCTCCTCCCTGTGGACCCCGTTCCTGGCGCAGAGATCATTGAAGGGGACTTCATGGATCCTGATATGCCAGAACGGCTAGAAACCATGTTGGGAGGCAGAGCTGATCTTGTCATGTCTGACATGGCCCCTAACACAACAGGTCACGCCGCAACGGATCATATTCGTATTATGTCCCTTGCTGAAAATGCATTGGACTTCGCCCTGAAAATTCTAGCCAAAGACGGATCCTTTATTGCTAAAGTTTTCCAAGGTGGGTCAGAAAAAACGATGCTAGACCTCATGAAACAACGTTTCACAACGGTAAAGCACGTTAAACCACCAGCCTCCCGTAAAGAATCAAGTGAGCTTTACGTTATTGCTACGGGCTTTCAAGATACCCCTAAAGACTAACTCTCACCTCCCCCTTAGAGGCTAACCTCTCTGAGGGGAATTTTCTGGAAAGGGCTTATCCCTTCTCAGCCATGAGAGCTTCTACTGTCTGCATCAGCACTTGCCGCTCATGTGGTGCGCTAACATCCGCTAAGGTAACGCTATCTAATACATCCATAAAAGCAAAACGTGCTTTAAGAAGTGTCTGCTTTAAGCGGCAGCCCCCAACTAAGATACAGCCGGACTTACTTTCATCCTCTCTCATGCAACCAACTAAAGCGAGGTCATCCTCCGTACAGCGGACGATATCACCTAAATAAATTGCATCTGCCTCACGCCCTAAGCGCAAACCGCCATTACGCCCACGCAGGGTTTTCACAAAACCATTGCGCCCCAACCGATGAATGACCTTAACAAGATGGTTCTCCGAAATACCGTAAACACGAGCTATCTCGCCAATTGAAACGAGGCGCTCTTTTTGCGTTTCAAGGTAAATCAACGCCCTAAAAGCGTAATCCGTATACAGCGTCAGGCGCACTTCGTGTGCTCCTTCCAATATGGATATGTTCTCTCTAGGGTCATCTCTAACCTACGTTTGCTTACTTAAAGGCATTAGCACCATGTTACATGCTTCCGATCATCAACAGAATGATAATTATTTGCCAATCGGTTTTCCCTATACGGGCAGCGCCCGCTTGACAGGCTACACGAAATAGATCATTAAAGATGCATATTTTATACATCTTTTGAGAGTGCGCTTATGCCTATCGTTCTTAGCCCCCAAACATGCGCTATCGTCAAAGCCTGCATTCCCGCTCTGGAACAGCACGGGCTCGACATCACAACAGATATGTATCGCCGTCTCTTAGATGACCCTGCGATACGTGACCTATTCAACAGTTCACACCAAAAGTCTGGGGACCAACCCAAAGCACTCGCTTATGCCGTGCTGGCCTATGCTCGGCATATCGATAACCCCGCACAGCTCACAGATATGATTGAGCGCATTGCAGAAAAACATGTTGGGTTAAATATCCTTCCCGAGCATTACCCCTTTGTTGGTAAAGCTTTATTGGATGCTATTGCACATACCTTAGGAGACCAAGCTACATCCGAGATTATGCAGGCTTGGAAAGAAGCTTATGCATTTTTAGCGGATGTGCTCATCACTCGAGAACAGCAAATTTATCATGAGCACGCCTCAAAAATAGGCGGCTGGACAGGCTGGCGTAGCTTCCGCATTGCAGAAAAGCACGAAGAGACCCCAACGGTCACTTCCTTTACACTCGTGCCAACAGACGGCAAACCCGTTATGAGGCACCGCCCAGGGCAGTATCTCAGCTTCCGCTGCGATTTACCCGGGATTGGGTCCGAGCGACGTAATTACAGTATTTCTTCTGCACCATCGGATGAATTCTATCGCATTACTGTCCAACATCATAAAAACGGTGTGGTCTCTGACTGGTTTCACAGCAAAGCCAAAGAAAATGATGTAATTGACGTCTCTGCACCTGCAGGTGATTTTTACCTAAAGGAACGTAGTGAACGCCCTCTCATTTTCATCAGCGCAGGCTCTGGCATTACACCCGTTATGTCTATGCTTGAGAAACTGGCCGAACAAACAACACGTCCCAAAATCCATCACATTCATGGAACACAAACCCCCAAGAATGAGATCTTTGCAAAAACCATCCACCGTTTCGCAGCACAAAACATCATCACTGCAGATATCTTCTATAGCCAAGTTAGCACCTTACCCGCCCGCACTACGGGAATGAACTTCCACACAGGTCGGTTAACTGCTGCATGGCTTCAACATCATGATGATACCAAAGCCGATTACTATATCTGCGGCCCTACAGAATTTATGATCAACACCATCCGCGCGCTACACGCTCAGGGGATCCCTATCCAGCATATTCATTATGAAATGTTCGGCTCTGCCTCTGATCCATTTTTGGTCACGCAA
>CAMKWS010000024.1 GCA_946476985.1 uncultured Acetobacteraceae bacterium | reverse complement strand
CATTTACTCACATTGACGATATTATCGAAACAGCTCTACGCTGGCGAGAAGCGCATCCTAATGGATACACCTCGTAATTACATGCGCCCCCCAAAGTTGCCCACACACAATTTAGGAGACAATAAACGGCAACATTTACCCATTTCCGGAAAAGACCACAAAACGGAATTTCTATGCTGTGAAGCCGAAAATGAAAGGCTGTTTTCAAACACCCTAAGCCATAAACAATGCTACATTTTAGATTAATTGAAGATGCTTCATCAAAATATCGCGTAGGACATGAAATCTCACCAGCGCGGAATCCCGCTTTAAGTGCCCAAGACAACATTTGATTATCAAAAACAAAACCATCCGAACACGCCTCAAGAGATAACTTCTCAAGTACATTCCGTGTCCAACCTCTATAACCTGCATAATACTTAGAGAGATACATCCCCATGAGCCGATTCTGCACACAAGTAAAAAAGCGATTTGTTATGTATTTGTAGAAAGGCATTCCACCTTTAAGAACAGTGTTCCCCAACACACATAAAGCAAGCACTATATTCAGCGCCACGTTCTAACGCCGTTTGATGCCAAACCTTCTGGTTCCTACCGTATCCCCAATTATGTTTATTCTCTGCCACAGAAAGGCCAAGCTTGAGCTAAAAAACCATATTATCATGGCTACAATCAGCTAGATTTTTTTCTCTCACTATGCTAGTAAAAAAAACGTTTAAGTATGCCAAATTATATACTGGAAAGCGTATTAATATGTACACGTACATAAAAGAAAACATTAAAATATTCACGCTTATAATGTATATTATAGCTTCATTATTTCGAATACCTGATATTTTATTTCAAAAAGGACGTTTTCTTTTCGAAGATGGAAGCATTTTTTTTTCATATGCATGGCACTTCCACGCACTAGACGCCTTATTCCGCTCGTTTGCGGGCTACCTTAATTTACCAACCAACGCTGTAACTCTCCTAGCAGCACGCTTAATTCAACATAACCTATGCTCCATTTTGCTAGCCCCTGCTATAGTCTGCTTTTTTGCTCTTATATTCCAAACTCTTCCCGCCCTGATCCTACTCTACGGTAAAGCTGACTGGCTTAACTCAAATTCTATCCGTATTGCCGCTATTGCGGTTATAGCTCTCACCCCTTTGAGTGAAGAGTCTTGGCTAAATATTATGCATGCCCAGCTATGGCTAACGCTTTGCTGCGCTCTTATTTTAGTCTGCACCCCTCCCCAAAAGTGGTATTCTTGGTTAGGGCATGGCTTTATTTTATTTCTAGCCCCACTATCCGGGATGGCTGCCTTGCTTCTAGGCCCTATATTTCTGTGTAAATGTCTTATTGAACGGTCCTGGCCCCGCTTCTACCAAACTACCATTCTCGGCTGCGCTAGCCTCCTACAAATATGTTGTTTTTATACTCCCAACCCAATTCGACATTTCATAACAGATATCTCAGTCCCTCTTGTTATCCTATTTGTACGCATGGAATGCGTCGCCACTATCGGTGTTCTGAGCCGTTGGATCGGAAAACTAGCTGAATTTTCTTATAACTCTCAAGGTGTCGTACATTTCATATCCTGGTACGGCCTTCTCCTAATCTCAATATTAGGAAGCTATATTCTTCTTAAATTCATCTGGACAACAAGAAATAGCCCTTCGATCTGGCTGATACTCTCAGGCTTTATTATAGGCTTATTTTCTTATACGGCTGGAATGAGCCTAAGCGATCCCAAAACAGACTTTTTCCAACCACGAATAGGTGAACATTACAATTTTCTTCCCACGGTCTTACTAGGCCTAAGTCTACTTATTGTTTCACAAGGCACACTATCCCCTTCATCAAAAAAATGGAGGAAATGTTTCTTAGCGCTATTCTTTACTTCAGGCCTTATCAGTTACGCCCTGCCCTGTCACAGTTACGTTAATCGTCATGCTGTATGGAGCACTGAGGCACACGCCTGGGAATACGATCATAATTATTTTCCGCAAACATGGTACAATACTCGTATTGACCTTTCAGAACGCTCTACTCCCTGCCCCCCTCCGACAACAACTCACCCTGCTTCTATAAATACACCTCAATACTGTGATGCATTCTGGTTGCTCCTAATGGAGCAGAAAAACTGGGGAGAGCTAAAGATTCCAACAAAAGCCGTAGACTCTTCTCCCCAACTCAACGGAAATTCCCTTCCACCTCAAGAACCTAAACGGCAGTAGCTAGGCGCCTCATCCCCATGCTATCAGCTCCGGTGCACGCCCACAGCAATTCTGGCTTTATTCGAAGGCAACCAGTCCGCTCGTCCCATATAACAAGAACCGCAGACAAAAGCTGAAAGAACAAGGGATGCCATGCATACGCAAGGCATCCCGTCCCATCCTCTGCAAGAATACGCACACCATTAAAAGGTATGGTGAATTAATCTTGTAAAGATCAAAAAACATAAATTAGCAATACACTTACCTTTGTAAATATCACTCTATCACTTTACAAAGTAAAAATCTTATAAGTAAATCTCTCATCACATTTGAACATTACCAAGTTCTTTCCCGCAAACGATCATTGAACAATCCACGCCGTTTCAAACGTACACTTAAAAAGCGATAGAAAAACCAGCGTTTCAAAAAGGCCGGAGAGAACCTATAAATGCGCTTCTCTTTCTTAGTCCAGGATACAGTCTTATGCTGCCCAGCTCGCCGTTTAGACGGGCGACACCACAACCCCCACGGATACACCACACGCCCCTGCTTACGAACAACTTCTACAATTTCATGATCTTCCAACACATACGGCCAACGCTCTGGATCGAACCCACCGGCCTGACGAAACAGCTGCGTATCGAACGTTTCACTATGGCCACCCGCATGACACTCAGAACGAAATAAAGATGACAAAATACGAATACCAATCCGGCGAATACGTGTTTGAGAAGATGCTAGGGGAGTATAAAGATCGGTGGCCATGACAGCGGAGTACCGGCCATGACCCCTTTTATAGGCATTATCTGCCTGCATTAAATAACATGCAGGGTAAAAAGTATCCGCATCCCACGTGGCAAAATACTTTGTTTTTACAAGGGATGCTCCACGTGTCAGCGCATTGATTTTACCTGGTTTAGGTTCATCCACTAATATAACTTCAAATTGCCCATCATATTTTTCTTTAAACACACGAGCAATTTCAGGAGATTCATCCGTTGAAGCATTATTTACTAAAATAACACTCTGAGGCTGCATGATCTGTGTAGGGATACACTCCAGACATGCCTGCAGGTAATCAACCTCATTGTAATAAGAAATGATAATGGACCAGTCAGAACTCATCTAGCTGCTCCTCCTATATATTTCATCGCTACACCCATTATCGTGCCCTACGAAATGGCACAATGAGCCAGCGCTTATCCTGCCTTACATAGATACCATGCGAACGGATCGTTATAAAATGGTTCCACGCCGCAAAACGCTCTCCGATGCCGTATTTCTGACCGGGCGTTTTTCGATAATAATGCCAGTAGAGCCGTTTAAGAGGGTGCATCGCCCCCTTCCGCCATGGTTTCTGCCGCCCTGTGAAATGTACAATAGCAGGTTCCAGCAACGCTTTATTACGTTCTTCTTCTGTAAAACTATGCTCTTGCCCGTCTCGCCGTCCCTCTGAATGTCCACTCTGGCAATAGTAAGATGACGCCCCCACATTCCACTCCTGTGGGAGCGGCTCTATCTCACCACGATAAGCAATATTTAAAATATCCTGATCCTGCAGGCGAATACGGTCGCGATTATTATAAAATGAGTTTGTATAGAGTGCGTCTAAATCACCATGCAGCGACCGCGCACGTGCAACATCAAAAACCAAAACACCCGAGTTAATATAAACATCTTGCGCCCCTGCCGGCTCATCCCCCCCGAACAGATTCCAACTCGCAACAAGATCTGTCTCATCTCGCACACCGCCAAGCACATTATTATTTAGCTCCATATTCCAGAGCTCAACAATATTGCGGCACACAATCATATCCGTATCCAGGTAAACAACCCGTGTGACCTCAGGCGGCACTAATTTATGTATCAATAGTCGATAATAAGCACTAACAGTAATATGAGATCGGTTTAATGGAAACTTGTGAACAAAACTTTCCCCTACCGACAAGAAAACAAGCCGTACTTTCCCACAATAAACCTTTTCTAGTTGAGCAATGCTCTTTGCTGTGAGGGAAGCATCATGAATAATGTAGAAGGTAATATCCTCTTGATTACCTGTATGGCTCAACACTGAATTAATTAATGTGCAGGCCATGCGAATATAATTACTATCAAATGAGATAACGATATTGACCTTTCCCCCATGCTTCACTAGCTGAGGCGCAATATATGTATGATCTCTATCGCATGAGATAATACGCTCTGAAAGAGCGGTACGTGCAAAATTGTAATTATGTGTGTCTAAAAAAAGAACGGCCTGTTCATCTATTACAGCAACACGTTGCTTCTGTACCAACCGAATATATGCATTAAAAATAATCTCCGTAAGTAGCTCCCACCTATTACGTTGAAAACTGGGGCGTTCTTCACACCCACATAGCTCTATAACAGCTGAAAGAGCAGGGAAAAGTCGTGTACAAAATCTATCAAAAAGCCCTTCTTTTAGGACAAAAAGCAGCCAAGGGCGCAGTCTTCTCCCCTGTATAACTTCACAAAATGTATGATGCAGTGCGGGATCATGTTCTCGTAAAAAGGATCCAACTATCGCAAGCTCTTCTGCTACACCGCCTTCGCTGAGATAAAATTCCTCAACCGAGGCAACGCCCATTTTTTGTACGATATCTGAAATATCTTCTTCATATGGCACAATAACATCATAACGACGTAACTGTGCAAAAAGGGCCCTTTTTTCCCACCCGTAACGCTGACATGTGCGAGAATCAAAACCAGAAATGACGCCGTTATGCCATTTTTTGGACGACAAACTGAGGTAGCGTCGTCCCTGCATCAAGCCTATGTAATCCCCTCGCTCAACGCTACCCTTCCATAATCGAAAGAGAAACCCAACAACACCAAAAGCTTCTGACTGTGTAAAGATAGAAGAAGCTCCCCCTTCCGTTTCTATATCCATAGAGGGAACGACACAAAAAGGCAGTTGCCTCAAGCAGGGGCCGTCATCCAGGGGGGAGATATAAATCCGGGTATTCACAGAAGGAAGAGTGGTCATTCTACGTCAATCAGTTTCTGAATGCTGGAAGACGTAGCATAAATTACTAAGGAATCTAAGGCATCCTCAATAATTTATATACTTTTCTTATCACAGCTTCCACCAAATGTGAGACTGCATATAATCACGAAATCATTCGATATTAAAAAATGCACCATGAGCGCAACTCTAATATCTCTTGTCGCTCCCCTATTATAATGAAGCTTCCTCTATAGAAGCTTTCGTAAGGTGCATTCCTCAAATCTTCACAAAGATTCCTGATGTAGAATATGAAATCATCTTAATTGATGATGGAAACCATGATGATACTCTGCACTATCCTTAACAGCAGAATAGTGCAGAGTGTTTCTTAGTGTCTTAAGAACGCAACCGCTTCAACACAAGCAGCGGCGGCTTCACGGCCTTTGTTATGCTTATCTGAACGAGAGCGCACAACAGCCTGCTCATCTGTATAGGTTGTCAAAATACCAAAAGAAACTGGCACCCCTGTTTCAAGCTGGGCCTGCATAATGCCAACCGTTGCCCCCATTGAAATAAACTCAAAATGGGCCGTGTCGCCCTTAATAACACACCCAAGACAAATCACCCCTTCATATGTGCCTTTACGGGCAAGGTGCTTCGCCATGATAGGCAGCTCAAAAGCTCCAGGAGCCTCGTAAACATCAACATCTTCAATGCCGCGTTCTTTAAGCCATTCTAGAGCACCATCCCGCAAACCGCCTGTAACATCGGGATTAAACCGGCTCACAAGCAAAGCCAACTTGGGAGCTGGGCTTAAGTGAAGATCATCTGGTGCGGTTGCAATATGTTTGCTCATGCTCAATTCTCCTGCAAAACATGCCCCATACGGGTGCGTTTTGTTTCTAAATAATGGCGATTAAACGGATTGGCTGGCACGATAAGACGTTCAACAGCTTCTACCGATAGTCCTGCCTCTGTAAGCCCTAGCTCTTTTTGCGGGTTATTCGTCAGTAAACGGAGACGCGTTACCCCAAGGGCCTCCAACATATGCACGGCCATATCCCAACGGCGCGCATCAGCCGGCAAGCCCAGCGCCTCATTGGCATCGACTGTATCCATGCCTTTATCCTGCAATTCATAGGCACGAATTTTATTCCCGAGACCAATACCGCGCCCTTCATGCCCACGCAGGTAAAGCAGCACGCCACTCTCTGCTTCGGAAATACGCTTTAAAGCTTCCCTCAGCTGTGGCCCGCAATCACAGCGCAAGGACCCGAGCGCATCCCCTGTCACACATTCAGAATGCAACCTTACTAGCGGCGTACCTTGAGAAGGGTTACCTTTAACAAGAGCGAGATGCTCAACATCATCCACACCTCTAAAGGCATGCACTTTAATATCTTCTCCACCGCATACGCTTGGTAGATCAGCGACAGCAAGTTGCATCTCTTCCGAAAGTGGCGCTTGTGCCGGCAGCATCACCGGCCCAACGTCCCCACGCCCATGAGCTGCAATCCACTGACGCATCTCGGCAATGCTGATTAATGGCAGATTATGCTTACGTGCATAATGTCGCAAGGCAGGTAGACGCATCATACTACCATCTTCTGCCATGATCTCGCAGATCACCCCCGCCGG
>CAMKWS010000023.1 GCA_946476985.1 uncultured Acetobacteraceae bacterium | reverse complement strand
ATATACATGTGATATAATTATATATACTACCCTTAGAGAAAAAATATCCTTTTTCGACTTAATAAAGAGAAATACCTCAAATATGATAATTTAGTTTACTTGAAAAAATTATAGGTCTAGCCTAGAAAACAAATTGAGATTACTCTCACGGAAATTTTACGGCTCATCGTGTAGTATTGAGGGACCCAACATACATGCTTCCTGCATCGCAAATCAAAGCTCTGATTGTGGATGATCAAGCATCTATCTGCCAAGTGCTGGCAACTCATATGGGTGCGCTCGGTATGACCGGAGTAGCGCAACGTAAAGATGGCAAAAAAGCTTTGGAGTATCTTGAAAACAACCCTACCCATGTCATCATCTCTGACTTCAATATGCCTGAAATGGATGGCCTAGCTCTTCTGAAAGCTGTTCGCAGCAATCCGAAAACAGCTAATACGGCTTTTATTATCCTAACAGGAGAAGCGAGAGCTGAACTCGTACGAGATGCTGTTGAAGCAGGCGTTAATAATTTTCTAGCTAAACCTTATACGGTTGCCAAACTCAAAGAATCTCTAGAAAGAGTGCTTGGCCCTATCAGATAATCCTCGGATATAACCTCACTCTTAGCTCTATGCGACAGCTTTAAAAGCTCGGGAAGATTATATAGACGTCTTCCTCATAAGCGCCTCTCTATGTATCAAAGCCTCTTGTTGCCTTAGATATCAACGCTGAAACATCTAAAATTAATGATACACTCCCATCTGCCAAAATCGTGCTGGCAGATACGCCTTCTAGGTGACTATAATTCTTTGAAATATTCTTAATAACCACCTGAGTTTGGTCATATGCTTGGTCAACAGCCAATGCACCTCGCACTCCCTCCTCATTCTCAACAATCAAAAACATTTTTTGTTCAGCGGTGGGTGTTAGTGCAAGACTGACACATTTTTCAGGAAGCTTTAGCGTATCTGACAAATGGATTAGAGGCAGATGTTCGCCATTAATTGAGATAATATCCTTTCCTACAAAATGAATATCCGCAGTATCCTCATGAGCCATTCCCACAACCGAGGTGGTCGGTACAACCATAACATATCGCTTATATTCAATAAGCATACCGTCAAGTACCGCTAATGTTAGAGGAAGGCTCAAGGTAAAGATGGTCCCTTCCCCCTCAACACTTTTGATCCAAACGCGTCCACCTAATGTATGAACAGCATCCCTAACAACGTCCATTCCAACGCCGCGCCCTGAAAGATCCGAAACTTTTGACGCAGTTGAGAAACCTGGAGTGCAAATAAGTTCATTAATCTCATTCAGGCTCAAATCATGATCCTCTGAGATAATTCCTCTCTTAAGAGCAACAGCACGAACTTTTTGGGGATTAATTCCAGCTCCATCATCTCTAATTTTGATCAAAATTCGTCCTGAATTATGAAAAGCCGACAACCATATAGTTCCCTTTTCCTTTTTGCCTACTTTAATTCTTTCAAGAGGTGTCTCTATCCCGTGATCAACTGCATTCCGCAGCATATGCGTTAATGGATCACTCAAATTATCAATAAGTGTACGGTCAACCTCTGTATCTTCCCCCTCAATGACCAGATGAACGTCTTTCCCTGCTAACGCCGATGCTTCGCGAACTACGCGCCTCATCCGACGAAATACTTTTTTGACTGGTTGAGCACGCATAGACATCAGATCATTCTGAATATCCTTAACATGCGTTCTCATTATTTGAATTTGGCTGTGAACGAACTGGTCCACACAGGTTTTACATTTCTTCAATGCCCTCTCGAGGGACGCCTGACAAACAGCTACTTCCCCAACAAGTTTCATCAAAGAGCTAATTTGTTCAGTATTTACCCGAACAGAAGAAGTGCTATGAGTATCTTTCTTACCCTGTATATGAGACGAGATCATATTAGATGTAATATGAGTATCTAACTCTGCCTCATTATCATTGAGAGGCTTCCCTTCTAACGCAGAATAAGCATCACTCGATAATCTATTATTCTCCTGCGATGACATCTCAACAATGTCTATTTTGTATTTTTTAGACATATCATAAAAAACATCTAAAATACTCTCTTTGCCACCCTCTTCACAAACAGGGAGTTTTATTTCCCATGTTAGAAACGATTTTTTATTTTTTTCGTCTTCACTAAAAAAACAATTCGCTTTTAATAAATTTTTTTTATCTTCTGGCAGAAAATCACGTATTCTATATATTCTATTTACAACTTCTTCACTATTTGGAATATCTTCTTCTGAAGGAGTAAGTGTTATATAAAGAGAATTGTTCTTGTTTTGTCTTTTTTCTATAAGGTGATCTTCATTATCTTTAGGCAAAGTACTATATGCACTCTGCCCTATATTTTTTAACTCACTCAAATCAACAGCAACAGGTGTAAAGTTTAATAAAGGATTATGTTCTTTCTCTTCTTTTAAGGGCACCCCCTGCACGTTTGTTACTAATCTAAGTTTCCTCAGACTTTCATCAATACGTTCTTCTTCAACTACGGAAATGATTTTCTTTGCCTCTGAAATGAGGTCACTCAAAACATCCACAGCTACCAAAAATGTTTTTACAATTTCTGGCGTGGGGGAAATTTGATTTGCTCGAAGCTTATCGAGGGCACTCTCATAGACATGGGCAAAATGTACCAGCCTATCTAAACCGAAAGATGCTGCTCCGCCTTTAATAGAATGAACGGCTCGAAAGATGGCATTAATATTTTCTTGATCATACTCGCCAGAGCTAATCGTATTTAGACCTTCTTCTAAGTCTAGGAGATATTCATCACATTCTTCAAAAAAAATTCTAAGAATATGATCCATCTCTTCGTTCATACTACATCCCTTATGCGGTGACGCGCTGAATTGTACTCAAAAGATTGTCTTGGCTAAAAGGCTTACACATCCAGCCATTTGCACCTACTCGGCGTCCTTCATCCCTTTTATCATCATTTACCTCTGTTGTAAGGCAGATAATAGGTAAATGTGCATCATCATTATTTAAAGCACGTACAGCTTTAATAAAACCGAACCCATCCAGGCGAGGCATATTAATATCTGTTATGATCATATTAGGCTTAGGTTCTGCTGCCTCAAGCACTTCTAAAGCGTTTAGACCATCTATAGCCTGGATGACATCAAACCCCTGGTCTGTAAGTTCCTTTTTCAGGATACTTAGAATAGTCTTAGAATCATCCACGGTAAGTATGCGTATTTTTTTCATGCTGTTCATGAAGTGTCCTTTTAAATAAAATATTCATTTTACAAAATAAACTTTAAGTGTTCTTCGATTTCGTGAACGAATAGAATAATTCTTAATTGTATCTCTTATAAAAATTTTCCCAAAACAGTAAAACTTTACACAAAGCAAAGATATATATACGAAATATAATTTCAAAATTTCATACAAAATATGACGTAGCAAAAAATACTCTATCTCTACTATTTTAAGCTATCTATCAGAAGAAATTGGATAATCTGCTTTTGAATTAAGCTTTAACACTGCATCATCGCTTAACTGCCGAATGCCAGCAAGATATTGAGACAATGTGTTTGCACGGTCAGGATCCATATTTCCCATAATGTCAGATACCTTACGCGGTATCATATGCTGAGCTACGGGCACCATGACTCGCATATCCAAAACATTGAACATACCAGCGGCATCTTTAGGCGGCATTTGTTCAAAAACATGAGCCATGCGGTTAATGCCAGCCTCAATATCCTCTTTACGTTTCTCTTGCTTATTAGAAAGTTCTGAATTGTTTTTAACGAGCGCTTTTAGCTCATCATTCAACTTCTTTTGCTCAGCACTCAGATCTTTTTGCTGCTGGGCAATCGCTTCTGCGTGGCTTTCAAGGCTTTTTTTATGTTCACCTAGATCTTTGCGTAATTCAGTTTCTGCAAGTTCAACCCGCTGATCAGGCGTATCATCATCTCCGCCTATTTCACCTTTGCTATCTTTGTCTTCAAGCTCAGTTTCTTCCACACCATTCACAAGATTCCAGCCCTGTAAGCGGGATCTATGACTCATACCCGTTACTGTAGATTTTTTGGAATCATCAATAGCCTTTTTACTCTCTTTTTTTACATCATTACGAGATTGGGTTAATTGTGCAGCCAAAGAATGAATATTAAAAGCCAGTACAACCATCATAAGACAAGATGATATGTTAAGAATTTTGACTAATGAGACTGCATTTGACTTTTTTCTTTTCTGAGCCATTGTAGCTCTCCAATTTCGAATAGCTTCTAATAATTTTAATCTTTTAACAACCCAATGGTCCGCATCAACATAGCTCGTGAAGCCTGCATTGCATTGAGGTTCGCATCATAGGAATGTTGAGCATCGTGAGCGTCCATAATCTCTACAATGGAGCTTACATTTGGCATTTTCACGTAACCTTTTTCATCAGCGGCTGGGTGAGAAGGATCATACTTCATCTGAAAATTAGACATATCCTGCCCGACCTTCTTTACCTCCACGCTTGAGACACCAGTACTCCTATCAAGCGTCTCTTTAAACGTAACCGTCTTGCGGCGGTACGGATCTGCCCCGGGGCTAGCACCAGTAGTTTCAGCATTTGCCAAATTCTCAGCAGCAATACGCAACCTTGCTTGCTGCGCTCTCATGCCCGCTGCCGAAACGCCAATGGTATCTGAAAAATCCATGACTATTCCCCTTAGTTCCCGCTACCGCTGCCGTTAACTGCCATACCCATCATGCTGACGTAACGGCCATAAACACTGCTAGCAAAACGCTGCTGATCACTATTATCAGCAATTTTCGCCATCTCATCTTCTAAGACGACATGGTTTCCATCTAGCGAGCCACGGCTCCCAATCCTATTCGTATGGAACGCACCAGTATTTCCGGCCAGGTGAGCTGGGTTCGTCCGCTTTAATGCAGCCTGATGCTCAGTATTCAAAACACCTTGGAAAGGTGAAACATCTTTCGGCACATAATTGGGGGTATTCGCATTCGCTACATTTCCAGCCAAAACAGATTGCCTATTTTGTAAATAGGACATTTTGCGCTCTGCTAAGCTCATAATGTCAATATTAGGTAAATGCGTTGTACTCATTATCTAATCCTTATTCCGGTGAGACCAGAAGCTGGAACATCTGCCCGGCCTCTCCATCAAATGCGTCCACGCGATCACCAATACGGGATTTGATCCAATTTAATTCTCCGTGGTTCCCAGCACGTGAAGCATCCGAGGCATATCTCAAAGCAAGTAACTGTTGCTGCGCCGTTAAATTTCCTTGCTCCCCAATATAGGCAGACACAACCTTCTTCAGGTCCATAAGAGCAGGCTCCCATTCACCTTTTCCCTCATGAATTTTAGATTTAAGATTAAAGGCCTCAGGGTCTGAATCAGCATTCAGTAAAAGAAGAGCCACTTCCGGTTTGCCGCTTTCCGCTGTCATTTTCGCCACAAGACGATTTCGCCTTGCCAGTTCATCACTAGGCATCGGACGATATTCGGTCTGGTTCAGCGTTTTTCCTGCTGCGTCATACAAACTTCTTTGAATTTGATTATCTGCTAAAAGATCACCAATATATGCCCGTTGCCTCTCGCCCACAGCTAAGGCAAGCGCTTTACCGAACTCTTCCCCTGCTTGATCAGGCAAGCCAATACGATCCAGAGCCTGACCGTATGATGCCAGCAAATCCACTTTGGCTGGACTATCAGAAACCTCAGGTAAATGGGCCTTTAATATAGCTACATTATGAAGAATATCCTCAGACTGAGGTGTATATTTAATTTCCTCTGCCAGGCCTTTGATTGCCATCTCATAAAACTTTTTAACATTTGAATCATTTTGAAATTTAGGCTGAGAACTGGCTTGATCTAATGCCTGAAGAGCTTTCTCCCACAGTGAATCTTTCATATAGGCTTGTGCTCTAAGCACATTCAAATGCCCCTCTCGTCCTGCAAGAATGGCATCAGGCAATATAGATGTATATTGCTTTGCTGCTTTTTTCCCATCAATCTTATTTTTATAGAGGCTTAATGTAATACCCTCTTCCATTGCTTTTTCAGCAATAACAGGGTCTTTATCAATGGATAATTCTTCTAATAGTTTCGTTGCTTCATCATCATACCCATTGCGCACATCACGAATGGCTTGCGCCAACTTATAAGGCGAACCTTCGGGCATTTTGTCTAGAACTGCTCGATCTGCATTATCCCCAAAACGGGCAATCGTCTCTGCGGCAAGAGGCAATAAAACATCACGCAAAGCATCTGGATAGTTAAGCAAACGATCTATATCACGCGCCAAAAGATGCGCCGCCTGCTCTTCATGTTCCTCATGAGCTGCATAGAAAAGACCGCGCCATAGCCTAGTTGCGCGGAGATCTTTTTCAGCCCAGTCCGCCCCTAGAGGCTCTGCTCCCTTCATATCGCCTGCTAGCAGATTTGTTGCAGAAACAAGAAAGCGTATATCCTCTCTAAATGCTTCCTCAGGATCATCATCCAAAGCAACACTCAAAATTGCTTGCGCATCTTTCGCAGCTCCTGCGCCTAAAGCGGCCTGTGCCGCCTGTACGCGCTTTGCAAAGCGTTCCCGAGGAGATGCTTCAGCCGCATCAATAAGAGCTTTTTTATAACGTTCCTCTGCTTGCGGGGCATCTAAATGCTTCAGATTCAACCAATTCAGATCGACATCAGACGCATAAACAGCGGTATCAAGATCTGAAAGTTTTTTACCACCAAAGATTGTAACAAGATCACCTTGTGCAATCTCTGTCATATCGACATTAGAATTATCATGATCTTCAATAACCACCCCCTCCAGGGTTGGCCAGACATCTAAATCCTTCGTCTTACGCAAAGACAACAAACCACCATCGTCGTAAATTGTAGTGCCGACAAAAATATGCCTACCAGATGTAGGATCCTTAATTGAAAAAACGCGGCCAGGTTTCCTCATCGGGAATAAAATCCCCGTTGAAGTTACAATGGGATTTATTTCACGGCGATCAGAATAATCTCCTGAAGGTGGAGGCTGATCTCCCAAAACCCACCCATAGGTTTGCTTGGATAGATAAAGTTTCCGCGTATCTGGGATAGGTAACGTTAAAACGGTTGCCCCACCAAGAACGGTAACCCCCATTTTCGCAAAAATTCCATCACCATTTAAGGCCGAGACGTTCAGGTGCTCATGACCATCGATAATAATGATAAAATTGTTGCCACTTTGATAGCCAGCAAGCCCCATTTGATCAGGAATGGGTAATAAAACTCTATTATGCGAATGAGCTAACGCCGATGAGGGCTCAACAGAACCTTCACTCAGGTTCGCTTTCACCGTGCCTGGGGACGCAATGAATTTATGATCCGATATCTTATTATCTGCTTCTCTATCACCCGGACCTTTTTTAGCGCCTACACCAAGGATATGAGCTTCCCAACCCTTAG
The DNA here is from genome assembly GCA_946476985.1 of uncultured Acetobacteraceae bacterium. Taxonomy (GTDB): domain Bacteria; phylum Pseudomonadota; class Alphaproteobacteria; order Acetobacterales; family Acetobacteraceae; genus Bombella. Next base: position 3,466 of record CAMKWS010000023.1, on the reverse strand, counting down.
GAGGGCCAGCGACAATAGGATCCGCATTTTTAAAGCCCGCCGCTCCCGTAAGAAATCTATTCTGATTGGGAGAATTATGATTGACTAAAACTTTCCTTAAAAGTTCCTTCCGGCCATTAGAATGTTTCTGAAGAACTTTTCCAGACTTTTCTTTTGGTCTTTTAAACGCTTCTTTGTTTGTTTTTTTGGACGATAACTTTGGATTATTCGCCAGTTGGATTGTCTGCGCTGAGGCAGAACTCATGATTTGGCCATGCAAAGACGTACTGGCAAGCAATGTCAGAAAAACCAGCCCAAAAGAAGTATAAACGCCACACCACTTTTTAGATTGTTCTAAGCTTTCCTGTGGGGCGCTTCTCATATTGTACCTGTTTGTAGTATAATATTAATAACCTCTACACCAATATCCCTGAGTTATTGGCTCAGAATTATAGAAAAGAAGGTCCTCCAGAGACGCACCTTCTCTATAATTAAGCTAATAGATCGACAAAACTTGCTGTAGCAGAATGCTTATTCACGCCCTTGGCTGTTGGGACGACCTGCCCTGTCGCATCAAACTGCATAGAAGCCTGGGATTTATTTGTTCGCTGAGAAGATATGGAAACGCGCCCTGCATTTTGTGGCTTTACACTCAACCGAGCTTTGCGTGCTTGATTAGCAGTTTGCGCACGTACAATTGAGGCCAGCTGGGAGGCGGCAGATGCTTCCGACATAAAATCATTCTCCGAAGATATTTAAGACATTATTAACAAGCCGATAACAGCAAGTCTATATTGTAACGAAGAAGTGAAAGAACATATAAATGTGATCTGGAAAAAATAAAAAAATAATCTGGATTTTTGATCATGAAATAGTTAGCTTTTTGTTAACACTTAAACATGCTCGCTTCTGAGAAAATAAATGTCTATTTCTAATATTCCCTCTTCTGCATCTAATTTCGATGCCACGCAGGCTTATGGTAACGCCCAGCGCCTATTGCCTGAGCGCTTCATGAAAAATGAATCCTCGACAGCCTCACAAGAGAGCAACCCTACCAGCAGCTTCTCACAAGTTATGAGCAATATTGTAAATAACGCCATTGAGACTGGGAAAGTTGCTGAGAACCAGACAGCGCTCGCCCTATCAGGCAAAGGGAACATGTCTGATGTTGTCACCTCAGTTGAAGAAGCCAAAATGACCTTACAGACAGCTACAGGACTGCGCGACCGCTTTGTGAGCGCTTATCAGGACATTATGAGGATGTCGATATAACAAGGAGCGGTCCTATGGGACATGCTGTTGACGTTCAGGAGATCCTACGCCAGACGCTTCTTGTTGCTGTTAAACTTGGTGCTCCATCCCTTCTAGCTTCGCTTCTTGCTGGTCTCTTGGTCTCTTTGTTTCAAGCGATGACGCAAGTTAGCGAGGCAACTTTATCTTTTGTACCAAAATTCATCGCAGCAATGGCAGCTCTCATCATCACGGCCTCTTATATGCATTCGACCTTACAAGCCTATGCCCAGATGATTTTTGATCAATTGATCAAAGTGGGTGGCCCTTAGACGTGCTCTCCCTTCAAGAGTTTTTTGGGTCGCCTGATCTTTTAAAGCCTCACGGCTCTTTTGCTGTGCTCTCAGCCGCCTTTATACTGGTCTTATGTCGGGTATCTGCTGTCATTATGACAGCCCCCGGCGTGGGAGAAAGCCAAGCACCTTCACGTGTTCGCGCAGGGCTCGCCCTCGCCACCACACTCATTCTCCTACCGGTTGTGCAAGAGCAATTATTAGGCCTTTGCGGTGAAGCTGTCCGTATGCCTGCGATGTTGATGAAACTCATCGCCACAGAAATGCTTGCCGGAATTTTCCTCGGCATGATGGGACGACTTTTATGTATGTCGCTTGCCATTTCTGGACAAATTATCTCTGTTTTTACAGGCATGTCCTCTGTGATCCAAACCGATAGCCAATTAGGAGCATCATCAACGGCCATTAGTCATATGGCTTCATATTTAGCGCCGATCATCCTCTTCTCTACCGGGCTTTATGCTCTGCCGCTCTTTGCTCTATCAGGCTCCTATCATCTCTTTCCCCCCGGTCATGTCACTAAGATTGTTGTTAGTGATATGAGTGTAAGTATCACACATATAATCATGATCTCCTTTCGCATCGCTATGGAGATTTCAGCACCTTATATCCTTCTCGGAACATTATGGCCTGCTATGCTAGGGGTCCTTAATAGGCTCATGCCCGCCATTCAGGTCTATTCGTTAGCTATTCCAGCACAAATTTTGGGGGGCATTCTTCTTTTAGCTTTGCTCTCTCAAATTCTCACTGGTACATGGGCTGAGCTTGTTCAAGCTCATCTGCACATGCTGCCCGGTTTACCACAATAAAAGGTGGTATAGATGGCAGAAGAAGCAGGCTCCGGCGGTGGCGAAAAGACCCAAGCGCCAACCCCAAAACGGTTAGAGAAAGCTCGTGAGGAAGGTAATGTCGCTCAATCCAAAGAGCTTCTTATCCTCGTCTCTTTAGGCACCTTTCTACTCGTCTTTGCACTAAATATTCCCAACGCCTCTCGTGACTTTATGAAAGAGATGGGGCGGATTTTCCTAAATTTTGGCATTATTGCGACAGATTCAAGGGCCCTTTTCCACACGACTATGAATGCCTTTTGGGCGGGCATTCATTTGATGGGACCAATTATGGGGGTAGCAAGCTGCACTGTCTTCATTGCTGGTGTGCTGCAAACAGGTTTTCTCTTTCGCCCGCAAGCCCTAAAACCTGATATTAGTAAGCTCTCTCCTATGAAGGGCCTAAAGCGCATCATTGGCGTAAATAACCTCATTGAACTTTTAAAAACCATTGCAAAGCTCTGCGTTTTTGGTTTGATCTTATACAATGTCGCCCAGCAAACTGTTCATGTTGCTCCTCAGTCGGAGCGTTGGACGCCCTACCAGCTTTTAGATGAATTGAAGAGTTGGTTTATCTATGCCGCCTTTTTAATTCTAGGTGTTCAATGCTTCATTACTGGACTAGATGAAGTCTGGTCGCGCTATCATCGCCTCTCAAAACTTAAAATGTCTCTCCAAGACATTAAGGATGAAACAAAGCAAACCGAAGGCGACCCATTAATTAAAAACCGCATTCGCCAAATTCGCCAAGCTCGTACAAAACGACAGATTATGAAAGCGGTGAAAGAAGCAACAGTTATTGTCGTGAACCCTACCCATTTCTCTGTTGCCATTGCCTATGAAAATGACGGCAGCACAGCACCTCAAATTGTTGCCAAAGGTGTTGATGAAATGGCCCTGCGTATTCGCACGATTGCAAAAGACGCAAAAATCCCTGTTATCTCTAACCCTCCACTTGCACGTTCTCTTTACAAATTACCACTCGATAGTGAAATTCCAGAAGAATTCTGGAAACCTGTTGCTGTGATTATCTCTTACGTAATGCGCCTAAAAACACCGGGAGCAAGAGCACGAAAA
>CAMKWS010000022.1 GCA_946476985.1 uncultured Acetobacteraceae bacterium | reverse complement strand
CTCATGCCGCTCATGCCGCTCATGCCGCTCATGCCGCTCATGCCGCTCATGCCGCTCATCATATCGCTGGTGGTGGAGAGACCTTGATAGGGTGAGACCGTGCCTGTGTTCATCATGATAAGGTCGCTACGCATACCTAGCTCTGTTGAGAGGCGGGGAGACCATTGGGCATTCCATTGGATGAAATGTCCGAGATGGTCTCTGTGTGCATTATTGAGGCTGTGGAAGGTACCAGGGCCCATCATCATGCTGTCTTGGACAGGTGGCCACCAGTCATTTAGCCCATCATGTGAGAATGAACTTCCGACTTTAAGTTGTTGGCTGCGGGTAAGTGGGATGGTGGCAACGAGGCTATAACCAGCCGTGCGGCCATCGCTGTTCATAGGCATGCCGGTGGTATCGCTATGACCACCTTTATCTGAGAGCATGTTCATTGCATGGCTGACGCGTTGCCAATAGCCGCGTGCTTCTAACGTACCCCACTGGAATGTGCCGAGATATTTACCATTCACGAAAGTTGAACGGTTGTTGGTTTCATCCATATATTGGTTGGGGAAGCCCTCATAAGGCGTGTCTTGCTGGCCGAAAGTGAGGCTAAAGAGGTGGTTCTTTAACTTTAGGCCTGCCGTAACGTCATGATTATAATTGAGGTAACTTGAGGAGAGGACTTTGCCACCTCTACCCCCGGCTGTGTAATTGCTGGCGTGGCTATAAGAGCCACTATAGCGCAAGCTGAGCATATCATTGGCAACTGTGATAGACCCCGCTGCGCCAGAACCGCCGCCGTTACTGCGCCAATCTTCTCGGCCATCCCCTGTGATAAGGACCTTCCCTGCTTTGGCAAATTGAGGGTCTTTCCGCTCAACAGAGATGGTGCCCCCAATGCTATCTCCCCCCAAGCTGACAGGAGTAATGCCTGCAATAGCTGTACTATGGGAGACTTCATCCAGACTAATTTGCGAGAGGGCAGGGTTCATATGGTTGGGGCAGTCCGCCATGAGGGGCATGCCATCTACAAAGGTGGCGACACGGTCATCTGCCATGCCGTTCAGCACGGGAAGTGAGGCCAGACCACCTGCCTGATAGGCACTAAAGCCGGGGACGTCACGAAATAGAGCTGCTGTGTTGGCAGCCTGTGTGAAAGGACGTCTTTGAGCGGTGACCTCTATAGTCTCGTCTGTTGGGGAGCGAGGGGCTGGGGCGGTGTGTGGTGTGGGTATTGTGAGTGAAGTAGGGATTTTACGGATAGGTGAGAGCTTTTGTGGTTGCGTTACGGGGTATGCCGTTTGCCGCTTTGTGTACGTGGCTTTTTTTACGGCTGCCTGTGCCGTGAGGGCGTGCGTATGTGCATATGCCGACATGCCGAACATGAAAGGCGTTAGGCTAGAGAGTGCAGATAAATGCCATGACAAACGGGCCGCAGACCGCAGCTTTCTGGTGATAGAAGGGGAGAATAACATTCCTGTTTTCATCCATATCAAAAAGATCAAGCAGATAGGCCGGTACGCAGCCTTCTGAGCTGGACCGGTCAGATAATGGAGGGATGAAGGAATATTGCGGGTGGAGCGCGGCTTGGCGGGCGTTGGCGCGCAGGAAGAAGAGGCGCACGGATAGGGGGAAGAGGTGCCCATAGCAAGCGAGCGAGGCGTTGCGAGCTAAGGAGGACGGCCAGCGCAGTAAGGGTAAATATGAAATGCGCTAAGAGAGGGCAGAGGGGGCAGTCTATTCCATGATGGTGTCCTTTATGGTGATGGTGTGTCACCATAAGGGGAGAATGAGCCTCCATCATCACTGCGGGCATGGGCATATCATGCGATGGCATTGCTTGAGGGGGCGAGGTTTTCTCGGCCAAAGAATGCGGTGCAGTGTCTTCTAATGTGGGAGTGGGCGCATAGGCGGCAATATCAATACCAGCAAGGCGCAAGATGGCTGCACGAGGGCTTTCATCGGGTAGGGATGCGCCATTGATGAAGGTTTGCGCCCCAAAGCTGATGAGCAAAGTGGCAACTACCACAAAACGCACGAGCCCCGTATGGAGGAGGCTCATGACGCTGGAAAATGTGGAAGGTTGCAGTACTTTGTTCATTTAATGGCGGATCCCCCCAAAGATGCAGGCGAGAATTGTGCCAAGGATAATCAACCCAATGCCACCATAGGCAGGGAGGCTGAGCGGTTGGCGAAAGACGATCACCCCAATAGCGACAATGCATACAATGCCAAAGCCGCACCACACAGCATAAGCGATACCAAGAGGGATATGCTTTAGTGCTTGGGAGAGGCAAAAGAAGGCCCCAGCATACAAGACGAGAGAGCTGATTGTCGGCAGGGCACGGCGAAAGCCGTCAGACAGGTTCAGCAGGCTTGTGGCGAAGACTTCGAGTAGGATGGCCCCTGTAAGGAAGAGCCAAGGGAGAGTGCTGGTCATAAGCTATGATCCCTTCTTTCCTTTTCTGCCTTTTTGCGCTGGCGAGGTTTGTTGTTTGAGCATAGGGGCTAGGAAGCGTCCTGTGTGGCTCTCTGGGGTTGCTGCAATGTCTTCTGGTGTGCCGGTTGCAACAACTTGCCCACCACCTGCACCGCCCTCAGGCCCAATATCAACGACCCAATCAGCTGTTTTGATGAGGTCCAAGTTATGTTCGATCACCAAGACTGTATTACCTTGTTCCACAAGAGCATGCAGCACATTTAGCAGTTTATGTACATCTTCTGTGTGGAGGCCGGTTGTAGGTTCATCCAATACATAAAGTGTACGGCCTGTTGCACGGCGTGCAAGTTCTTTCGCAAGTTTAACACGTTGTGCTTCCCCGCCGGAGAGCGTGGTTGCTTGCTGGCCAAGTGCGACGTAACCAAGGCCAACTTGCTGGAGGATAGAGAGTCTATCGGCAATGCGTGGCACAGCTTGGAAGAACGGTACGGCTTCATCTACTGTCATGGCGAGGATATCGGCGATGGATTTGCCTTTAAATTTGATCTCTAACGTCTCACGATTATAGCGTGCGCCCTTACAGGTGTCGCAGGTGACGAAGACATCCGGCAGGAAGTGCATCTCAATTTTTAAAACACCATCACCTTGGCAGGCTTCACACCGGCCGCCTTTGACGTTGAAAGAGAAACGTCCTGGCTTATAGCCTCGTGCGCGGGATTCTGGCAGCTCTGCAAACCAGTCACGAATAGGGGCGAAGAGGTCAGTATAAGTTGCCGGGTTGGAGCGTGGTGTTCGCCCGATGGGGGATTGGTCAATCTCAATGATTTTATCGAGTTGGTTGACCCCTTCTAAGCGGCCGTAGGGAAGCGGTACTGCGGCAGATTTCATAATCTGGCGGGCGAGAGCTTTATAGAGCGTATCAGTAATGAGGGTAGATTTCCCACTACCTGAAACACCTGTTACGGCGATGAATGTCCCAAGTGGGAATTTTACGCTGATATTTTTAAGGTTGTTGCCGCGTGCCCCGTGGATGCCAATCCAGCGTTTGCTCTTACGGCGTTGTGCTGGCACAGGGATGCCCCGTTTGCCTGCAAGCCATGCCCCAGTCAGGCTGTTAGGGTTTTGGGCCACTTCCTCAGGCGTACCATAGGCAATGACCTGTCCACCTCGTGTACCTGCTCCAGGTCCCATATCAATGAGGTAATCGGCTTGCCGTATGGCGTCTTCATCATGCTCAACAACTAAGACGGTGTTTCCGAGGTTGCGGAGTCTCTCCAGCATGGTGAGAAGACGCGCATTATCTCGTTGATGAAGCCCAATGGAGGGTTCGTCTAAGACGTAGAGGACCCCTGTCAGGCCGGAGCCGATTTGTGAAGCAAGGCGAATGCGCTGGCTTTCCCCTCCAGAGAGTGTGCCAGAGCTACGGGAAAGTGTGAGATATTCCAGCCCGACACGGTCTAGGAAGTGTAAACGCTCGACAATTTCTTTAAGGATGCGCCGGGCAATTTCAGCACGCTGTGGGGTAAGGGTGGCTTCGACCCCCTCAAACCATTTTAGAGCATCTTGAATTGTAAGCTCAGAGGCTTGGGCGATGTTCTTCTCATTGACCTTAACGCAGAGAGCTTCTGGTCGTAGGCGGGCACCATTACAGGCCGGGCAGGGCATGGCAGATTGATAACGCTCTAAAGACTCACGCACACGCACGCTGCTGGTCTGGGCGAGACGGCGGCGAAGATGTTTTATAATTCCTTCAAAGGGGCGAGTAATGGTGTAGCTTTTACCGCTCTCATCTTGATACGGAATGCTTACAGGGTCTTTGCCGCCATTGAGGAGGAAGTCTCGTGTGCTGTCTTTGAGGTCTTCCCACGCGGTGTGTAGGTTTTCACCACAATGGCGCGCAAGGGCGGCGAGGGTTTGCTCAAAGAGAGGGTCTTGCTCATTTCGCCAAGGGGCAATCGCCCCTTCTTGGAGGGTGAGGCTATCATCTGGGATGATGAGGTTCGGGTCGAAATGTGTCTCTGTGCCTAAACCATCGCAGCTTGGGCAGGCGCCCATAGGGGCGTTAAAGGAGAAGAGACGGGGTTCGATACTCTCCAGCATAAAACCTGATTCTGGGCAGGAATAGCGGGAAGAAAAGGCGATTTTTAAGGGTGTACGGTCTTCACCGGCACGCAGGGCTTCCTCCACAGAGGCGAGGCCGTCGGAGAGTTCAAGCGCAGTTTCGAAACTATCGGCTAAGCGTGTTGTGATTCCTTCTTTAAGGACGATACGGTCCACCACGACATCAACATTATGGCGTGTTTTGCGGTTAAGTTTGGGAGCCTCGCTAATTTCATAAAGTGTGCCATCAATACGGACACGGGCAAAGCCACGGCGTGTAAGTTCGGCCAGTTCTTTAGCGCAATCCCCTTTTCTATCCCGTACTACGGGGGCGAGTAGCATTAGGCGTGTGCCTTCTGGCAGGTCCATAACACGGTCCACCATTTGGCTAATGCTTTGTGCCTCAATCGGCAAACCTGTTGCCGGAGAATAAGGAATACCTGCTCGTGCCCAGAGCAGACGCATATAGTCGTGAATCTCAGTAATTGTGCCGACGGTAGAGCGAGGGTTACGTGAGGTTGTTTTTTGTTCAATGGAGATAGCAGGGGAGAGACCCTCGATAGAGTCTACATCTGGCTTTCCCATAAGCTCAAGAAACTGTCGGGCATAGGCAGAGAGGCTCTCAACATAACGGCGTTGGCCTTCGGCGTAGATTGTATCAAATGCGAGAGAGGATTTCCCCGAGCCTGAAAGCCCTGTCATGACAGTGAGCTTGTCTCGTGGGATGGTAATATCAACATTACGAAGGTTATGTGTGCGTGCCCCGCGGACAATAATATGACTTGTGCTAGATGGTGTTGTTGAACGTGTCACGCCGTAAAGTTCCTCTTCGCAAACGAGTTAGTAGGCTGCGAGATGAATGTAATAGGTAGAATATATGCCGATAGCACGCTAGGATTGGCCGCGACTAGGATAGTTCTTTAGAGAAATGGAAGAAAACGAATGGCAGGAAGCGTTAATAAGGTCATTCTCGTTGGGAATTTGGGGCGTGACCCAGAGGTGCGGAATACACAATCTGGCAGCAAGATTGTGAATCTGACACTGGCTACCAGCGATACATGGAATGACCGTGCCACAGGTGAGCGGCGTGATCGGACAGAATGGCACCGGGTGGTGATCTTTAACGAGCGTGTGGCAGATGTTGCTGAGCGTTTCCTGCGTAAAGGCCGTAGGGTGTATATTGAGGGAGAGCTTCGCACCCGTAAATGGACAGATCAGCAGGGAATGGAGCGTTATACAACTGAGGTTGTGATTGACCGCTTCCGTGGTAATCTTGTGCTGATTGATAGCCAGCGCAGCGGTGATGCTGGTGGTGATTATGGCAATGACTGGAACGGCGGCGCACCAGCAAATCGTGGTGGTTCAAATGAGGGTGGTCGCCCTGCTCAAAATAATATGGGTGGGGGTAGTGCCGGTGGATGGGATAGCTCCTCCGACCAAGGGTTGGATGATGAGATTCCGTTCTAATTGAACGCATAACATCTGGCGGGGAGATATGAGCTCTGCCCGCCTTTTATGAAGGCAGATAACAATATGGCGGTAGGTGGGTTTGCGCGTCGTGTGAGGGGTGTAGCGACTAGTGCCATATTGGGTCTTTCTGCTGGGGCATTAAGTGGGTGTGTGACGCCGCCCCCTCGGCATCCCGGCAATATTTGTGATATTTTTCGAGAAAAACGTAATTGGTATTACGCCGCCATGAGGCAGGAGGCTCGCTGGCATATTCCGGCTTCGATTCCTATGGCGATGATGAAGCATGAATCCGCCTTCCGTGCGGATGCCCGCACACGGCGGACGCATATTTTATGGATTATTCCGTGGAAGCGGATCACCACGGCTTATGGCTATGGCCAAATTGAGAATGGCGTGTGGCGTGAGTATCAGCGGAGTACCGGTGCGGGAGGAAGCCGCACTAATTATGCGGATGCTCTCCAATTTATGAATTGGTACATCACGACAAGCCATAAGGTGAATGGCATCCCCCTAACAGATGCGATGAGGCAGTATCTAGCTTATCATGAAGGGTGGGGTGGGTATCGCCGGCGTAGCTATGCCAATAAAGCGTGGCTTATTGGTCTTGCAAAGCAGGTTGATCGCCGGGCGTATATTTACCAAAAGCAATTTGATTCCTGCAAAGAGGACCTAAAAGGGAGCCTGTGGGAGCGTTTTTGGCATTGGTTGTTTTAGGGAATATGTCTCTACGAAGAGAGATCACAATGTTGTTTCTTTGTAGGTAATATAGAGTAATAGTACAGCCCGTCGTTTTGAGGGCTGTACTATGATATTACTTCAACAAAATATTGTGATTATTTGCGGTCTTTGCGCGTTTGCGGCACCACGGTGCCGTCCATCAACACATAGCGGAATTTATTGTCTTTGAGTTCCGCTAGGAAGACATCTTTAAGGTCTTCAATATTGTTTGCTTTGAGGTCTGCGAGGAGGTCTTCCTCGGTCTTATTGGCTTCTTCTAGGTCGTCATCATGCACAACGCCGTTATAGTAAATAATATTTGATGGTAGATTCTTTTTATCTGTAATGGCTGTAATGCTGCCATTTGGTTCTATCTGTGCGTAATAGATATCATCAAAGGAATAAATACCCTGAATATTGATCTGAGATGCAATGTTGAGCATATCGATCTTATTCTTTTTATTTCTGATGTTATCCATTAGGAAGCGCCCGTTTTTAATGATGGGAATCTGTCTTCCTATTGTGACATTTCTAAAAATATTGATTTTTCTACAAAAAATAGTTATCAAAAGAAGAATACTGACGCCGATGATAAGTGCGAGAACATATTCGTGGAAGGGGATATTGGTCGCATAGATCACCCCGCCGACAAGGCCGCCAAGGATGAAATTTCCTACAAGGTCAACGGCGTTCATCTGGGAGAATTGGCTTCGGCCAGAAATGTTCAGATAAGCGATGATGATGGCAAAGCCGGTTAGCAGCTTTAGGAGCATCCAGAGGTAAAACATCAAGGGAACTCTCGTTATTTAAGTTATTAAATGGAGGGGTAAAACGTCTTGGGGCGCGTTTTCTATACTGGAAAACATTTACGCCTGTGCCAGCTATAAGCTGTGTAGAAAAGTTTACAAGATGTTGCGATGTTTTTCTTGTTTGTTAATCTGGTCGGACATGAACGCAAAGGTATCATCTACAGAACGTAGGAATATAGAAGGAAGTGCCTATGAGTAATCACACGAATTTCCCGATCTCCGAAGAAGCTCCTGTAGCTGTTTTACCTACAGGGCGTCTTAAAATGGTCATTTTTGATTGTGACGGCGTTTTGGTGGGGGGGGAGCATCTTTCTACGGCTTTGATGTCGGAAGATGCACGTCGCCATGGTTGGGATATCAGTGATGAGGAAGGCAATAAGCTGTTTGGCGGTGGTGAGCTTGCTAAAATTGGTGAGATGATCGCTGAAAAAACAGGTGACACGCTGCCAGATGACTGGGATATGATCATGCAGGGGCGCATTGTGGACATGATGCGCAAGAAAGCTCAGGAGGTCCCTGGGGCATCTGCTATGTTGCGTGATGTTGTGAATGAAATTCGCTTGCCGATCCGTATTGGGTCGAACTCATCTGAGGCTGAGATGGAGGCGAAGTTCTCCTCTACCGGGTTGGATCGTATCTTAAAGGAAGATCGTATCCATTCAGGGCGCGATCTCAATATGCCAAAGCCACGGCCAGATATTTATCTTCATGCGGCAAAGCAGGAGGGGATTGCCCCGCAAAACTGCATTGTGTTGGAAGATTCTGATGCAGGGGTAGAGGCAGCTCATCGTGCGGGTATGGCGTGTGTGTTGCTGCGTGATGAAAATAAGCCGGGTCCATCTTGGCCTGGGCTGTTCCGTATTTCTCACTTAGATGAGTTCGTGCCATTGCTGCAGAAGATCATCGCTGCACAGGATGCTCACCAAGCGGGCTGATATAGGCTGTGCTGTTAAGAATGCCCAGAATATGAGCTTTTAACCAAAGGGGAATGTTGTGCTGACTTATAAAGGTTTGAAGACGTTACCAGCAGCTGTTGCTGTACCCTCTTATGAGGTTAAAAATGTAACATCGGGAATTGTTCATTTCGGTGTTGGGAATTTTTTCCGTGCTCATTTGGGATATTATGTAGACCGAGCTTTGGCATTGCCTGGTCATGAGGGCTGGGGGATTACAGGTGTCGGCCTGCGTAGTGGTGGGCGTTCTGACAGCAAAGCGCAAGATTTTCTGGCTCAAGATGGCCTTTATTCCCTGACAGAGATTGCCGCAAGTGGTGAGGCAAACATCCGTGTTATGGGGTGTTTGCGGGATTATCTTCAGGCGCCTAGTGAGCCTGAGAAGGTCCTCGCTCTTTTGGCTGATAAAGCCACGAAGATTGTCTCCATGACAATTACAGAAGGTGGTTACAATATTGATGAAACCACCGGAGAATTTCGCACGTCTTTGCCGGCTGTGCAGGAAGACCTCGCAAACCCGCAACAACCACAGACAATCTTTGGTTTTGTTGTTGAAGGCTTGCGGCGCCGCCGTGACGCAGGGTTAGGCGGCTTTACGGTGATGTCGTGCGATAATCTACGCCATAATGGTGATGTGTCGCGCAAAGCCTTTGTAGGCTATGCTCGCGCGCTGGATGCCTCCCTTGCGGAGTGGATTGAGCAGAATGTGACCTTCCCGAATGCGATGGTGGATCGTATCACGCCATCTGTTTCGGATGAGGCCAAGGTGCAGTTGAATAAACGCAGTGGGTTGGATGATCTACAACCGTTACTCTCCGAAGATTTTATTCAGTGGGTGATGGAAGATAAATTTGCTGCTGGCCGCCCTGCTTTTGAGAAAGTTGGTGTGCAGTTTAGTGATCAAGTAAGTGCGTATGAACATGCGAAGATTCGTATGTTAAATGCGAGCCATCTTATTTTAAGCGCTGCGGGTATGTTGCAGGGCATTGCCCTAGTGGACCAAGTTTTAGCCCAACCAAAGCTGCATAAATTTGTAGAAGCGGTGATGGACCAAGATGTCATCCCCACCCTTAAGGCTCCACCGGGTGTGGATTTGCAGGAGTATAAGCGTACTCTCCTAACACGTTTCTCTAATGCGGCTATGGCGGACCAAGTTGCCCGTATTGCAGCGGATGCGACCTCTAAAGCGCAGGTGTTTTGGACAGAAACTGTACGCAGTATTTTGCAGTCTGACCGTGATCCAACGCGCATCCTTTATTGTTTGGCATTAGTACTAGAACTGCTCCGTGGCAAAAGCGAGCAGGGAGAGGCAATGGGGCTGGAAGAGCCTTTCCTTACCCCAGAGCAGCTTAAAGTTGCTCATGGGGATGACTTTAAGGCCTCTATTGCTTTGCCTGCATTTGATAGCTGGCGTGATTTGCTTACTCCAGAGCGTGAGGCAGAGATTGTGCGCTATCGTGAGTTGATCCGTAAAGAAGGTGTGCTGGCAAGTTTGCCGGTGTGAGCCTGTTCCCCTCCCGCTGCTTTTAGGCAGGAGGGGCTTTCCTCTTAGTGGAGGAGATGTGGCTGTATATGCGTGGTTTTGTGGCCCATGATATGAGGGGCATGAGCTGCCGTGCAGTGATGGGGTACGCAATGACGTACCGTTTTTGAAGGGGTGGCTTTGGCCGCCCTTTTTTGCGTGGCATGGTGCGGCAGTATGTGCGTTCCCGCCGGGGTGATGGCAGGGGCTATTTGATGTGGTTGGTAGGCGTGCCAGAGCCATTCGAGTGCTTCTGGCAATGTTTGTTCAATGGTTGGGCCATCAACATGTTGGGCATTGCGGGAGAAGATGAATTGGTAATGATAGCCTTTCTCGGCCAAAGCACGTGCAAGGTTCTCACCTGCTAAGACCCAATCATGCATACCATCAGGCATGGCCCGAACGGGGTAGAAGAGATCCTGGTCGCCCATTTCATACCAAATATGGAGTGGTGTTGTTGGGGCGGCGGGTATGAGAGCAGCACCTGGTTGAGGCGGGCGTGCATGGGGCGTACCAGCCCATGGGGAATGAAGCTGCCATCCCCCACCGGGAAGGGCAGGGTCATGCGGCCATTGTTGGTTTACGAGAGAGGGGGAGTACGCCAGCACGCGATGGTAAAGATTAGGCCGGAACCATGCCATAGCAAAGGCCGCTGCCCCGCTTGAGCTAAAGCCCATGGTGGCTCTGTCATCAGGGTTATGAGAGAGGTGAAGCCGTGCTTTTGCTTCAACAAGTGGTAGGATATGTTGTTCTACCCAATCGGCGTAATCGCCGGACATAGTGTCATATTCCCGGCCACGTTCACTGCCTTGGGCGTCTCCCCCACCGGCGCCCACACCAATAATGATCATAGGGGGAATACGATGTTCTTTAATAAGGCTATCGACTAGCGCAAAGAGGTCGCGTCCGGGATAAATGCCGTTATCGCCGCCATCTCCAAATATGAGGAAAGGGAGAGGGTGATCTGTTGGTGTGTTGGGTGGGATATATATATCAACGGTGCGAGTCCAACTCGCAGGCTGTGCTCCGGGGACGATAAGTGTAGAGGGGTCTCCTGGTATGCTGTAGGAGAGGTTTTTCATCCCTCCTGGGCATGGCTCAGGTTCTATGCGCTCTGTACCGGGGGAATAGCCTGATGTTGGTGAGGAGGAGAGCGTAAAGCTTATGAGCCTTCCTTGGCTTGTGCTGACATTCTCCCATTGTGAAGGCAGGTTATGTGTAGGGCCTAGGATGAAATTTCCAGCCTTATCAATGGGGGGTAAGCTGCCATCTGCCAGTTCTGTGGCGTGAGGGTAGAGAGGGTTGAGAGGGTCGCGCTGCGGCATACCCGTCTCCCCACTGAGGCCAGATGTATCAATATAAAATGGGCGTGTGGGGTCTGTCGTATTGGCAGCTGGTGGTGTGAGTTGCGCTATTGGGACACAATTTGCAGCTGCATATGTGGGGTGGGGCGTGATGATGTTGAGAAGAAGGAGCATCCCGCACAGCTGCATTGAGGGGAATGAACGTGCTGTAAGAGTATTTAGAAAGCGGGGGGGATGCATATAAACCGTAGCAATATGGTGGCAGAATGTATGAAGGGGACAGGGGGTACCCTCTCTGGAAAGATGAAGGGACGCTAACATAAATTTATGGAGAATGAAGGGGGTGAGACACATAAAAAGGCTCCCAGAGGGAGCCTTTCTGCGCAAGGATATAGCCTTCTTAAAAGGAAGGTATCTGCTTGTTTGTATCAGCGTGGCTGAAGGGTGTTGATCAGGTTCGTAAGTGTTGTGCGATCCTCTGCTGAAACACCGTGTAATGGCCGTGGCAGTGATTGAGCTGACGCAAGCCCCATAATTTCCGCAGCAGAAGTGATGACCCGTAGAGAGCCACCATAACGTGCGCTCATATCCCAGAAAGGTTGGAAAATGGCAGATATACGAGAGACCTCATCTGCATTGCCGCCTAGAGCGGCGTCTGTCAGCTGGCGTGCGAGGGAGGGGAACAGTCCACCCCATTCAGAGAACCAGATTTTCGCCCCAGCTATGAGGGATGGTGCTGCGGTGGGGTCGCCGCTCACACCGATAGAGACGGTCTGTGGCAGTGAGGTTTTTAGGCGTGCCAAGCGTTGTGCGGCTTGTTCCGCTGTGGGGAACGCACTGGGAACTTTGATAGAGCCGATATGAGGCAGATCACAAATACGCTGGACGAGTTCATCAGAAAACTGGAATTGAGTGGTGCCTGGGGTATCGTAAATGACAACAGGCACACTGACATGGCGGCTAACAGCTTCATAAAGTGAGAAGACTTCCTCTTCTCTAAGAGGGAAGTAGCTCATAGGTGGCAGAAGAAGAGCTTGTACACCGGCTTTTTGGGCGTCTTCTGCGAGGAGGAGTGTGTCACGCAGATGAATGGAGCCAATACTGACAATGACTGGTGTGTTTTGTGCATTTTGCACTGCGAGATTAGCAATAAGTGTTCTCTCTTGCCGGGTCATAAAGGCGTAGCTGCCAGTTGAGCCGATAGCCCCGATGGAATCCACTTTGGCATCTGTCAGGCGGGTGATGAGTTTTGCAAAAGCCGCTTCATCAATTATGCCGCCGGGCATAGGAGTAATCGGGAATGCACTTAGGCCGGTGAAGGATATGCTCATGAGCCACAGACTCCTGCATTAAGATAAAGAAATGAGAATGGTGATGATGTGAGGGGAATGTGCCGATGTATAGAAGGAATGTGACCGTAGTTGTTTAAGATGTATTGCCTATGCGGTAGCGTGCGGGGGTAGTGCCAAATGTGCGGTGAAAGAGGCGGCCCATATGGCTTTGGTCGGCAAAGCCAGCCTCTAAAGCGACATCTGGTCCTTTTTTCCCGTGGCGGAGCA
>CAMKWS010000021.1 GCA_946476985.1 uncultured Acetobacteraceae bacterium | reverse complement strand
ATGTAATAAAACACATCTTCTTCATCAAACTGCGCCTTGGGCCATGCTTTACGGAAATAGGCCATGCCCTCCGGCGTGATGGCACTTTTCTTTTTGTAACGAGCCGCGCTTGGCTCCTCCATCCCCCCAAACATATCCCCTTCAGGCTGTATAGTTTTTATGGGTTCATAATGATAGAGGGGGAAGCATTGGGCCCCAGCCTGTAACAAATTGAGATCAGGTATATGATCCATCATGATTGCAGAGAAATCTGAAGCACTATTTCCCGTTACACAAATCACCCTATTCTCCATCCCCACTTCTGGGAAGATTTTGGGGAGTTGGCTTAAGTCATTATTCAGTCTGCGACTAAAGAAAAGGACTTCCTTCGTAAAAGGACGGTACATGCCAACACGCACCTCCCCATCGGAAGTAGATAATGGCTTATTCCGTACCACATCGTTTTGAAGAGCTCTTGTCCAGCTCAGTGCCGTTGTTTCAAAGTCAGGAGAGCGTTTCAATTCGTTCAGCCGAGCCTCTTTTTTGCCATGAGGTAAAAGCTCATTGAGCCGTTCCCGCTCAGCTTCATAAGTCGCAACTTGTTGCTCTACACTCTGCTGGATACGCTCTTGAGAGAAATTCCACACCCATCCGTCACGATTGGTTTTCAGCCCATTAGAGTATATCCCAAAAATCCCCTTTTCACCTTTTCTGCTGCCCATTGTCATAAAGGCCGAGAAGCTGTCATCCCTCTGGTTTAACCAGTCGCCATGCTCATCAGGTGTCAATGTCTGCCAGCGGCGGAACGTGCCATCAGGGTTGGTCTCTTTCCCCGCATCTGGGGCCTCGCTCGGGATAGCCGCGATAGACCCAAAGCGATGCAGCCAATGGAACTTATCTGTCTCCGGGGCCTCATTTAACTTTGCCCCGGCGCGTGCATAAGCCTCCTGCGCTGTAAGATAGTCGCCAATATCGCAGAAATGGATTTGGCCTTTTGAGTCACTTGTATTTTTGATAAGAATTGAAATAGCTACCGAAGATTGATTGCCTTGCCCGAAGATATTACCACCTTCTTTCTGGCTTATCTCTCTAGAATGAGAGCGGATACCTTTCCGAATATCTCCACGAATATGAAATATGTAAAGGTCAGAGAATTCCTTTTCGAGAGCGGTCCTCACCCCAGCTGAAGCAGCATTTTCAACAAAGCCACCATTTGTAACAAACCCAATAACTCCCTTATGACCTATACGGTCAGAAGCCCATCGTAAGGCTCGTATATAGCTATTATAAAGCGAATTCTTATTAATAGACTGCGACGTAGAAGTGTAAGTTTCCTCAATTCGTTTATCGAGATATTCATATTTATCATTCTGGGCCTGCCCAGCTTTACTAGCCCCCGCAGAATAAGGCGGGTTGCCTATAATCACCCGGATGGGGGCACTCTCTTGTGCGAGGATGCGCTCGCTATTGCCTTTTAGGTAGCTCCCCATGTTGTCATGCAGGGTTTTATCTGTCTGGACATGCTCTGTCAGATTGAACGTGTCTGTCAGGCAGAGGCCACCAAAGGGTGCTTGTTTGCCTGTACGGGCGGTATAGGAGGTCGCGATATTAATGCCCGCCACGTAATAAGCGAGCAGGACAAGCTCATTGGCCCAAAGGCCGGGCTTACCAAGGATAGCATCTTCTTTCCCGGCGGCCTCATATTTGGCAGCCAGTTTTTCGGTGGGGATGATGTAGTCTCCCTCACTACCATCGGCCTGACGTTGCCGTAGGTCAATCAACCGGGCGATAAAGCTGCCAGTACCGGTAAAGGGGTCCAAAACCGAGACGTTCTCATCCCCCATGCCACAGCCAAACTGCGTTTGAAGCACATGCTCGACAGAGCGGATGATGAAATCCACCACGGGGACTGGTGTAAAGACGATGCCCAGCTTATCAGCTTGTTTTTTGAAAGCTTCCCGGAAGAAATCATCGTAAAGCTGGATGGTCAGAGCCTGTCGGCTCTCCGGGCTGGCATCTTTCAGGCGGGCACGGATGCTATCATAAAAGCTCTCCAGCCCTTGTTGTTCCTTCGTTAGGCCGTTGGCGTAAAGCTCCTGCATAACGGCATCAAGAGCTTGTGTCATGGGGTTGGAGCTATGACCGCCATTATCCCCAAAAAGAGCATCAAAAACTGGGCCTGTCACAAGGTGTTGGCCTAGCATCTCGATAATGTCACTATCAGGGACGTTCGGGTTGATAGAGGCGTGGATTTCCGCCTTCAGCCGATCAAAGACCTTCCGGGCCCGGGCAGATGCGTCTTGCAGAGTACGTTCTGCATCATGCGCGGCCCCAAGAGGGAGCTGACCATCCAAAAGGCGGGTGATGCTAATAATATGCCGGTCCACAATGCGTTTGACATCTTTAGACCACCGGGCAAAGGGATTACGATTGCCAACCTTCTGCACAATACGTGCATAGAGCGCATCAGCCAGTTTTTCTCGCTGGTCATATTTCATGACAAGCTGCTGGCCGTAATCGGTAATCTCCTCCTCAGAGGCACGTTCATCCGCACCCTGCCCATTTAGACGTTTATTCACACTATCAGTGGCTGATTTAGCTTTGTTCTTTTTATCAGGAACACGGGCTGAGACACATACGACTTCCATCTTCGTATGGTCCAGCTTGCCACCCAGATTCACACGGTCTAGCTCATCATCCAAAGAGGAATCATGCGCCCGGAGGGCCTGAAGGACCATCCAAACCGTACGAAAGGTTGATGATCCTTTAGTGAAATATTCATCGGCTGTATAACCATGCGGCACCACAACGGGAATGATGATGTAGCCACGTTTCTTACCCGGCGCACGGCGCATTACTCGCCCTACAGACTGAACAACATCCACCTCGCTGCTGCTAGGGGCTAAAAACACTACGGCATCCAATGCGGGGACATCCACCCCCTCAGACAGGCAACGAACATTGGAGAGGATACGACAGACCTCTCGTTTTTTCCCGTCTTCATCAATAAAGGGTGGAACATCATCCTTTAGCCAATCCAGCCGCGCGTTTTTTTCGGCAGCGTTCATCCCGCCATCAACATGCCTAATCTCGCAATAGGCCTCAGGCTTTTCCTTCTTGGCAGCCTCTTCTGGTAGCTTACTCTTGCGCTTGCGATACTCCTCCACAACATCGGAGAAGCCCTTCTCGATCACACGGGAGGCAACATTGCCGCTACGTTTTTTGGAAGGATCAATTGTAGAACAAAAAGCCACCGCTCTATGCATCGGGCGGGTCTCATTCTCACCCCGCATATCATCACGGGAGAGGCCCTTCCATGCGCCAATAATACGCGAGGCGACATCCAGCGTGATATTATTATCTTTATCAGCCAAGGCATTGGGGGCGAACTCCGCCACATCATTCTCTGACACACCGAGAACGACAATCTTATAAGGGCAAAGACGTTTCTTCTTTACCGCTTCAGCAAAGGAGATTTCATGAATAATGGGGCCATATAACTCTTCATTATCCATGGAATAAAGGGTCGTATCGGCATCTTTGGCTTTCTCTAGTGCATTGGATGAGAAGATGCGTGGCGTTGCCGTCATGAAGAGAGTGCGCGCCCGTTTTATGCCGTCCGGCTGATGAATGAATTGAAAAGCCTTTGTGTCTTCATCTCGTCCTTTGGCCCCGCTGGTACGGTGGGCCTCGTCACAGATGACCAGGTCAAGCGCAGACAGCCCCAGCTTCTGGGCCTCTCCGATAACAGGCGAGGAATGATAGGTCGAGAAAATGACCGTCATGCGCTCATTGGCATCCGGAGCAGAGCGGGCTTTGGCGATGGCAGCCTTCAGGCTGGCTCCGTCCGTTGTGGCGGGGTAGTCTAGCTCGCTTTCAACTCGGCCAACGTCATCCCGTTTTTTGCCGACCTCACTATCGGAGCAAACAGCAAAGCAGGACAGCGGAATGGAGGCTTGTTGCGCCCATTCTGTCAATGTCTGGGAGACGAGATGCAGTGATGGGGCCAGAAAGAGGGCAATCTTTCCTTTTCCGGCAATAGTTTCGGCAATCCGGAGGGAGGTGAAGGTTTTTCCTGTTCCACAGGCCATCAGCAGACGTCCCTTGCGCGGGGTCTCTCCGTTGCCGTCCTGTAGGGTGGCAACGGTCTTTCTGACAGCCTCTTGTTGTTCCTCTCGCAAGGCCTTACGGGGCTTGAGGGCAATCTTACCTGTCTTGATATAGGCGCTCCAGTCGAGGGCGGCCTCCTCAAGATCATGGAGTGTTGTCAGGTAGATATGTGGCTCAACCGTCTGCATGGTTTCTTTGGCATTGTTACCCCATTTGCCAGTCGTGGCGACAATGCGGCGGCTTGTGAACTCCTTGCGGTTGCTGGCTGTGATGAAGCTGTCCAGTTCTTTTTTGGAGATGGTATAGTCCGGGCTGTAAAACTTGGCTTGTATGGCCTCAAAGCCGGAGCCGTCCCGCATGACCCCCACAAGGTCGATGCCCGTATCCCGGGCCGATGTTCCAGGCGCGTATTTTTTAGCCCATTCTCCGAAAGTCAGAACCTCGGAGAACAGCTCCTGGAATTTCGGTTCGTTCTGGAAATAAATCCGGGCTAGGATTTCAAATCCCGTGCCTCGGTCTCGCTGGCCTACCCTGTGCCCTTTGCTGTCCACATCAAAACTGGACAGAAGCTGTTTAAAAGCATTGTGCTGTGAAGAGGACATGGGAGGCTCCATTTCGTATCAATACAGCGGGACGCTAATCCAGCTTTCACTTAAAGACCAGTCCATTTGCGGCTCTCACCTTCTTTAAACGAAGAAAACTGGTATGTTTCACACCGGATTTGATATGGCTGGATGGGTAAAGTGTGAGTTTGTTCCAGAAAATGCTTCTTTTGCTCTTCTAGGCTTTATCATTTTTGCCAGTGCGTAAGCGGTCTGTTTTGAATGCTTTTCGGTTGGCAAGATATTTATCACCTGACTGGAAACCATTAGGACTGACAAGACTGATTACGCCGATACAGGCTATGTCCAAGGTTGTGTGTTCCTGCTCCTTCGGTGACCTGCCCGACAGGCTGCTCCATCTGCCGCATCCACCATGTTTACCCAGAAAATAGTCGTTTAATGCTGTTAGTAATGGGTGGTAGTCTGTCCTTTGTAGTTCATAAATAATCGTAAAAGCATACGTGTCATCATAAAAATTGATATAAAACTGACACAGAGCATTTCTGAATTTTTATAGGAGATATAGGGTTATGCCTCTTAGGCCTGAAATGATTGTCACAGCGTTAGAAGCCTTAGGTGGCTCAGGAACTGCTCCTGAAATTTGTAAAAAATTAAAGAAATTTTTTCTGCTGAAGCACTAGGGGAAACCCCAGTGAACAGTATTCGGGCGCGTTTGCAGGAGGCATGTCCACAATCAACACAATTTAAGGGATCTCGTGCTCTGTTTCATCGTATATCTCCTGTTGAATCGCGGCAAGGATTATGGGGGTTGTTAGAGTAAATAGATCTTTCTACCGAAGATCCTTTAGTACAGGATATTATAAAGATTTATAACGGCGGGCCCCGGATTGAAACTGAGCGTAAGAGTTTAATTCAAGCTAGAGTTGGACAAGGCAAATTTCGTAAAGATCTTTGTAATATATGGAATAACGCATGCGCAGTCACGCAGGTGGAGGTACCAGAGCTTCTCCGTGCTTCTCATATAAAGCCTTGGGGAGAATCCGATGATTTTGAAAGGTTAGATGCAAATAATGGATTATTATTAATTGCTACTCTAGATGCTGCTTTTGACCGAAAACTTATTTCTTTTGAAGACGATGGGTCTATGATTTTTTCGTCACGTCTTGGAAAAAAGCCATATTTAACTCTTGGAATATCAGGTGCATCTAAGATAACAAAGAAGTTTACGGAAGAGCAGAAGAAGTATTTGAGATATCACAGGGCTCTTTTGATTTGATGCTAAATATTAATTATTTAAAAATAATTTTGGATATATTTTTATCTTTAGGAATATTTATAAGGATTCCACAAGGCAGTATGCTTATGGCAGTAAGAAAAGAAGGTTGATATGGTGTCTGTCACTTGAGTGGGGTGTTAGTTCGTAGAAAAGGGAGTTGAAAAATGACACTATGTTCCGATTGGAAGCGGGTCTTTTTTCTGTTTGGTATAACTGCTGGGCTGTGTAGTAGCTTAGGAGGGCAAATTGCTTATGCTGCGGGTCCAGTGCCAGAGTTGCCGCAAATTACCGAGAGTTTTTCAGGCTCAGTGAGTCCTTCTGGGGCTGTAGAAGATAATCAGACGGAAACCATTATTGGAGAGATCACTCGGGATGGTCTTGTATATAATGGCAAAGGTGAGGTGGTAGGATCTATAGATTCTAAGGGAATCGTAAAGGATTCTAAAGGTAAAGCTATTGCTACGGTTGCTCTGAAAAATCGCTTAGCGGCTGTTGCCTTTTTGTTAAGGCGCTAACAAAGAGTGAGTATCGGGATAGCGTAATACCCTCATAGAGAAGGGTACTTATGGTTTGAAATTGAGCGCAGTGACATCGTGTAAGATACTCATGATGTCCTGCTGAAATTGTATGAAATTTCGGTTAGGCTGTAGCGTTTGCAAATTAAGGTAACAGGCTCGGTTGATCTCGATTTGGAGGGAGTGTCTGTTAGTTTGGGGAGTGCCGTATCGGCTTGTAATATAGCCCCCTGGATATGGGATGTTCCGTTGGACGTGATAACCTTTTTTAACAAAAAGCTCCTCTATATAGGCTGTTAAGTCAGAGGAGCATGCTTGCCCGTGGCAGTCTCCAAGCACAATGTCGCAAGGACGTGTTTGTGCGAGGGGAGGCATAGAATGTATGTCTAATAAGACAGAAAAGCCGAATTCCTGGAGAAGAGTATTTTGGGTGCTTTGTAAAGCATTATGATAAGGCTTCCAGTAATGGGACAGCCGCTTTTCTACTTCCTCAACTGGTAGGCAGTAACGGTAAATTCCTTTCCCTGGAGAGGCGCAGCGTGGAATGACACCGTAGCCTGCTTTAACTTTCGGGCTAGAAATTAGCTCTTCCTCCAAGAGGGGAGGGGTGAACATAGCGGCATCTAGCTCACGCCAGTCACGGTTTACGTCACAAAAACTACGGGGGAATAGGGCTTGAATAAGATAGAGCCCTTGTGCTGGAGCGTTTTGTAATAATTCGTCTGTAAAGCGATCTTCCATACGTTGGAGTTCACTTAGGGGCAGAACAGTGAGATCAAGAAAATCTTGGGGATAGTTTCTGCCTGAGTGAGGGGATGAGAGTAGGAAAGCCGTTTTTTTGTGAGTAGGGGGCGCGTGTATCCCAATAGGGTTCATTGAATCGTTTAAAATGAGGGTTGGAAGTTTTTGATTTTTTTTCACAATTTAAGGCTTGCCACATTCTAGTGGGTGAGGTAAATACCCAATCACACCAGCCGGGGGGCGCATAGCTCAGCGGTAGAGCACTACCTTGACATGGTAGGGGTCACAGGTTCAATCCCTGTTGCGCCCACCACCCTCGCTGGTGATTATCATCTAAAAATAGTCTGTTTTTAAGAGTACATCGCTACATGAATGTATGGATGTATAATTTGTGCTATCTGCCCAAAATTATACAGAATTCTGTGCATTGTCTGTTGTGGCGGCGTTATACGGTAGCGCGATGTTACTAAGAGCTAGGGATGCTTTAATATGTTGCTGACGCATGTATCTGTTGGATCTAATGATTTAGTAAAGGCGAAAACGTTTTATGATGCGATTTTTCGTGTTGTAGGGGCGCAGTTTTGCCCGCAGGATAATCCTGACCGTGTTGTTTATGCGAAGGATAATCAGATCTTCTTTGTGACACGTCCGATTAACGGTGAACCAGCGACTTTTGCAAATGGTGGGACGATTGGGTTGGAGCTGCCTTCACCTGAAGCTGTGGTAGAATGGCATAAGGCTGGAGTTGCCGCTGGTGGTGAAGCGATTGAGAATCCACCAGGTGAACGTGAAGTTATGGGAATGAAACTCTTCCTTGCTTATTTAAGAGATCCAGACGGAAATAAGCTGTGCGCTTTCCATAAGGTGAGCTGATTTTACCTGTTGGGTGAATGGCCTTCGCTTATATTATGTAACCCAAATGGTAGCCGCCATTTGGGTTATTTTTTAAGCATTAGAGTAAAAAACGCTGTTATGTGCTGAACGCATTTCTCACATGCCATTTTATGAACAAGAAAATGGCATTGCTGCTTATTTTATAACGCACTGAAAATAATGAATAATTCATTTTTTATTTTTAAAGTATAAATAAAATTTTTCTTTATAAAAAATAAGAAAGAAATATCTACATTTTCGCTAATTGATATTCTTTTATTTACGTTCCTAAAATATTTTTTAGGAAAAGGGGCAGTTAGTGACTCAGAGCCTTTTCCCCTGCCTCTGTACTTGCGCAGAGCGGATTACTGAGTGGAAAGGATTAGCCACATGGGGTCTCACTCATCTTCTGATAAAGTAACGAATACGGGTCGTCGGCATATTATAGGTGCGTTAGGTGCGTCTATTTTAGCGGGTGGTGCCAGCCAAGCGGTAGCTCAGTCTTTGGGCTTTCCAGCTCCGCCAGCAGGATTGGGGAAACGGCCTTATCCTAATTTACTGCGCCCTTTAAGTGATAAGAAGCGCAAATTTGGGTATGCGATCGTAGGGCTTGGTAAATATGCGGTTAATCAGATATTGCCTGCATTTGCAGAGTGTGAACATGCGCGCCTAGCGGCCCTCGTGAGTGGGGATATCGAAAAGGCTCGTAGACTGGGGAACCATTACGGCATAGAGGAATCGCACCTTTATACGTATGATAATTTTGATAAAATCGCGCAGGACCCGGATGTGGATGCGGTTTATATCATTTTACCTAACTCCTTACATGCGGACTTCACAATACGCTCTTTCCGGGCTGGGAAGCATGTGATGTGTGAAAAGCCAATGGCTTTAAACGCTGAAGAGTGCCAGCGCATGATTGATGCTGGGAAAAAGGCGGGCAAGGAGTTGATGATTGGCTATCGCTGCCACTTTGACCCCATCACACATAAAGCTGTTGCTCTGGCACGAAGTGGAGTGATTGGAACGCCGCAGATTATCACAACGGATAATGGTGATAATACAGACCCAACAGACCCAACATATCAGTGGCGCTTGACGCGCTCCCTTTCCGGTGGTGGGGCGCTGATGGATCTGGGAATTTATGGCATTAACGGCTCTCGTTATATGTTGAATGAAGATCCGGTAGAGGTCCAGGCAACTATTATGCCGCCAACAGATCCTATGTTCCGGCAGATTGATGAGACAATCGTGTGGATTATGCGATATCGCTCAGGTGCGGTGGCACATGGTAGTGCCTCGTTCAATGTTAATGCGATGTCACGGTTCAATCTGCAGGGGACAAAAGGCTCTATGAGGATGGACCCTGCAACGAGCTATTGGTGTAACACGGTTAGCCTGTGTAAGACCGGTGATACACAGACATGGTCAACACCGATGTTCACCATTAATGAGCTGAATCAGTTTTCCGCGCAGTTGGATCACTTACCGATCTCTATCGCAAATGGTACCCGTGTTGCTGCAACCGGAGAGGAGGGGATGCAGGATGTGCGCCTCATTCAGGCTATTTATAAGGCAGCGCATTCAGGGCGTCCTGTTTCAACCGACTGGGGGGATTGGCGTAAGACAATCTGATCGCTAGTGGGATGATTTATAAAACCGCAGCAGCTTTTTTGATGAGATGCTGCGGTTTCTTTTAGTAAGTAGCTTGTGCTGTAGCGTCTAACCAGCCTTGTAGAATGTAAGCGGCTGCCATTTTATCTACAACTTCTCCTCGCCTTTTACGTGTCATATCCGCTTCATTGATCAAAAAGCGGTTTACGGCGCTTGATGATAGCCGTTCATCCCATAATGTCGCTGGAAGATTGAGTCGTTCACTAAGATCGTTGGCCCAATCAGTGGCAGCTCGAGCGGCAGGGCCGAAGCTACCATCAAGGGAAAGAGGGAGGCCTATAACTAGGCCGCCAATGGTGTGCTTGCGGCAAATAGGTTCTAAAAGCGTGAGCATTTGCTTCATTTTTCCACGCATAAGAACGGTTAGTGGAGATGCAAGCATGAGCGAAGTATCGGACAGTGCAACGCCGATTTGCTTGCTTCCAAGGTCTAATCCTAACACGGAATGTGCTGTTTGAACCTGATTGCGGAGATCATGTGGATTGAATAGTGGCATAGCTAGAGGGTATGATCAGTTCCAAGGCCGTTAGGCCAATGTTATTGGTTTCTTGATTTCGGGAATATACATGTCGCTTGACGCGAAAACAGTGGCAAAAATTGCTAGACTGGCACGAATTGGTCTTTCTGAGGATGAAGTTCAGTCTCATCAGAAAGAAATGCAAGGCATTATTGGTTGGGTAGACCAGCTTAATGAGGTGGATGTTACAGATGTCCCACCTATGATTGGAACAGGATTAGCTGAGCCTCGTTTGCGGGAAGATAATGTGACGGATGGCAATTGCAGAGATAAAGTTCTCTCCAATGCGCCGGATCGTGAGGGTCCTTTCTATACAGTTCCAAAGGTGGTGGAATAATGACCAGCTTGTTTGATTATACCCTCGCATCTGCGCGGGATGCCTTGAAAGCGCGTAAAGTTTCTTCTGTTGAACTGGTAAATGCACATTTAGACGCGATTGAGCGTCTTGATGGTCGGCTTAATAGCTTTATCACGCGCACACCGGAAGAAGCCCGCAAGGCTGCTCAAGAGGCTGACGCAACATTGGCCAAGGGTGAGGGCGGTAGCCTTTGTGGTTTGCCAATTGGTATTAAAGACCTGTTTGCTACAGAGAATGTACGTACAACAGCGGCGAGTAAGATCCTCGGTAATTTTATCCCGCCTTACGAAAGTACCGTAACGGCTAATCTAAAACGTGATGGGGCAATCTCGTTAGGTAAACTCAATCTTGATGAGTTCGCCATGGGATCTACAAACCTAACATCTGCTTTTGGTGGTGTAGAGAACCCATGGAAGAGGAATGATTCTGATGCCAAGCTGGTACCAGGTGGTTCTTCTGGTGGGTCTGCTGCTGCTGTGGCTGCGGGACTTGTCCTCGGGGCAACGGGGACAGACACTGGCGGCTCTATCCGTCAACCAGCGGCTTTCTGCGGTATTGCGGGTGTTAAACCAACATATGGTCGTTGCTCTCGTTTTGGGACAATTGCTTTTGCAAGCTCATTAGACCAAGCGGGGCCAATGGCGCGTAATTTACAAGATTGCGCTATTCTTCTGGAATCTATGGCTGGGTTTGATGCGAAAGATTCCACTAGCGTTAATAAACCTGTGCCGCATTATGAAGCTGCATTAGGTCGTGGTGTGAAGGGGCTGCGCGTCGGTATCCCTAAAGAATATCGTATTGATGGTCTTTCTCCTGAGATTGAAAAAATCTGGGAGCAGGGGATCACATGGTTAAAGGATGCAGGGGCTGAGGTTGTAGATATTTCTCTGCCTCATACAAAATACGGCCTACCAGCTTATTATATTGCGGCATTGGCAGAAGCCTCTTCCAACCTTGCTCGTTATGATGGTGTGCGTTTTGGTGAGCGCGTAAAGGCTGAATCATTAGATGGCCTTTATGAAGCAACTCGTGCCGCTGGCTTTGGGGATGAAGTTAAACGTCGTATTCTTCTGGGGACATATGCTCTGTCTTCTGGGTATTACGATGCTTACTATCTCCGTGCGCAGAAAGTTCGCACATTGCTGCAGCGTGACTTCCTCAAGGCGTATGAGAGTGTTGATGTCATTCTTACGCCAACAGCACCATCTAGTGCGTTCGCTTGGGATGAAAAACCCACAGACCCTGTGCAAGTCTATCTGAATGACGTCTTTACTGTGCCTGCGAGCATGGCAGGGGTGCCGGCTCTCTCCGTTCCTGCTGGGTTAGATGGCAAGGGGGTTCCCCTCGGCTTGCAATTAATTGGCCGTTTCTTTGATGAGGAAACCTTGTTTGCAGCAGGGTCTGTTCTTGAGCAGGCTGCATCCTTTACCCACCGTCCATCTATTCATGCAGGGGTATCAGCATGAGCACATATCGAATCACTGGTGAAACTGGCGCGTGGGAAGTGGTTATTGGACTAGAGGTCCATGCGCAGATCGTTAGCCAAGCAAAACTTTTTTCTGGGGCTTCTGCTGAATATGGTGGCGAGCCAAACACGCATGTTAGTTTAATTGACGCTGGCTTTCCTGGAATGTTGCCGGTCCTAAACCGTGAATGTGTGGCTCAGGCTGTGCGCACGGGGCTAGGGCTGCGAGCTCAGATTAATCTATTTAGCCGGTTTGATCGTAAGAACTACTTCTATGCGGATCTCCCAACAGGCTACCAGATTAGCCAGTTTGAGCATCCCGTTGTTGGTAAGGGTAAGGTTGAGATCGAGCTTGCAGATGGTGAAACGCGTGAGATTGGCGTTACCCGTATGCATATGGAGCAAGATGCCGGTAAATCTATCCACGACCAAGACCCAACACGTTCTTTCATTGACCTAAATCGCGCTGGCGTTGCGTTGATGGAGATTGTCAGTGAGCCAGATATTCGCTCTCCTGAAGAGGCGGGGGCGTATCTACGTAAGTTGAGGCAGATTCTGCGCTATCTTGGTACTTGCGATGGCAACATGGAGGAAGGCTCCATGCGTGCAGATGTGAACGTCTCTGTTCGTCGTGAGGGCGAAGAGGGGTACCGGACACGTTGTGAGATTAAGAACGTCAACTCCGTACGCTTTGTTATGCAGGCCATTGAGATTGAAGCGCAGCGGCAAGTAGAGGTGTGGGAAGCTGGTGGAGAGATTGACCAGGAAACACGTCTTTTTGACCATGTGAAGGGTGAGACACGCTCTCTGCGCACCAAGGAAGATGCGCATGACTATCGCTACTTCCCAGAGCCAGATCTTCTGCCACTTATTCTTGAGCAAAGTTGGGTCGATGAGCTGAAAGCAGCTTTACCGGAGTTGCCAGAAGATAAGCGTGCCCGCCTTGAAAAAGAATATGGTGTTTCTCGCTATGAATCTGGCGTGTTAACAGCAGAGCAGTCTGTGGCTGACTTCTATGAGACTGTTGCTAAGGGGGCTGATGCTCGTTTGGCTACTAACTGGATCTTGGGTGATTTCTTTGCTGCTCTCAATCGTACTGGGCGTACAATTGAGGATAGCCCTGTAAGTGCTGAAGCATTACGTGAGCTACTCAGCTTAATTAGCGATTCTACTATTAATGGAAAGATCGCTAAAGAAGTCCTTGAGGATATGGTGGAAACGGGTGAGCGAGCATCTGTCATCGTTGAGAAAAAGGGCCTGAAACAGGTTACAGATACAGGTGCTATTGAGGCTGCCATTAATGATATCCTAGCTGCAAACGCAGATAAGGTAGCTGAGTTCAAATCTGGTAAAGAGAAGCTGTTCGGTTTCTTCGTAGGTCAGACAATGAAGGCTATGAAGGGGAAAGCTAACCCTGCCATGGTGAATGAACTTCTTAAAAAAATGTTGTCTGCATAATTTTAAAAAAAGAGGCTTTTAGGGGGTTTACGCCGAGCGCGTTTCCTCCTAAAAACTCTCTTGCAAACGCCGTGTAAAACCGTGTTTCCGCGGAGGGGTGGCCGAGAGGCTGAAGGCGGCGGTTTGCTAAACCGTTATACGGGTAACTCCCGTATCGTGGGTTCGAATCCCATCC
>CAMKWS010000020.1 GCA_946476985.1 uncultured Acetobacteraceae bacterium | reverse complement strand
CAGGCTTGGGTTTTATGATGTTTATGCGAGACAAGTAGCGCCTCTATCCCGTCATGAATCTGATATATGGCGTCTATTTGCCATTCGGGATAGGGCTGCATAGCAGGGTGACTGCTTCCCAAGCTGTGAGGGGCTGGGGTTGGGTCACTCATATGTCTGGCGTGTTATCTTGTGGCTGTGCAGTAGAAAGCTCTTCACGAGGGAAGTCGAAAGATGTGTTGCAGAAGTGGCATTCCATCGAGATGACGCCATCTTTTGCCATATGGTTAAGGTCATCTTCGTTGAAACGCGCCAGCACAGTTTGTAAACGTGCGCGGCTACAGCGGCACCCAAAGGAGAGAGGCCGTGCTGCGGAGCTGGTGACATCAAGTGTACCGAAGAGACGGTTGATGAGGGTTGTGGCTGGGAGGTTAGGGTTAAACAGCTCATCCGCTTTGAGAGTTTGCGCAAAGGTGCAGGCTGTTTCCCAGAGGTCATCAATCGTTGCATCTGGGCGAGGTTTATCGTCATTTTCAGCGATAGGGCTGCTATCGGGGAGACGCTCTAAAATCAGTGCGCCAGATTGCCAGCCTAGGTCCGTTTTGCGAGAAAATAAGTGAATATTGCATTCATGCTGCTCACTATTCTTAAAATAGTGGCCCGCCATTTCTGCAAGGTCTTTTCCTTCTAATCCTACAATGCCCTGATAGCGATCTGTATCTGGTCCTTGGTCTACGGTGAAGGCTAGATAGCCTTTTCCGAGTAAGCCAGGGGCATCGTCAGGTAAGGGGGTGGCGTACTCTTCTGCCATACGTGCGGTAAAGCGCAGTTCACCTTTGTCTGTACAGTCTGCCAGAAAGAGAGAGACGGGTCCATCGCCTTTAATTTGCAGAGAGAATGAGCCTGTAAATTTTAGTGCCGTGGCCATGGCAGCAACGAGGGAGAGTGCTTGTCCGCCGAGTGCTTTTACGGGGTCGGGGAGTTCATCATGCCGGGTGAGGATAGCATCAGCAAGTGGCCCAAGGCAGATGAGGCGGCCACGAACTGGAACATCGCCCAAATGGAACGGGGTAATAGCATGAGCAATTGTAAGGTCGGGCACACCATGGGGGCGGGTTGTGTTTGCCTGTGTTGGAGTGTCGGTCACCGGTATATATCCTCATCTTCCCGGGCGTGATATCTCGGGTTTGCTTATGAATAATCTCTTTTGCGCCACTGGCCCGGCCTCTCCTACAACAGGTAGGGCGACCGGGCCAGCATAAAGATGTAGCAAGATTAAGCGAGTGTTAGATTGTGTTAGGCCGTGTGTGATGAGAGATCATCATGGCCAAGGCACCAGAGGAGGAGCCCTTTTTGGCTATGAAGGCGATTTTCAGCCTCATCAAAGACGACAGAAGCATCGCTTTCAAACACAGCTTCGCTGACTTCTTCACCAATATGAGCAGGAAGGCAGTGTAGGAAAATCGCATCAGAAGCTGCTTCTGCCATAAGAGCTTCATCAACATGATAAGGGCGGAAGATCTGGTGGCGTCTTTCGGCGTCTTTATCGCCCATGCTGACCCATGTATCTGTGATGATAGCATCTGCGCCCTTAACAGCCTCATGAGGGTCGCGGGTGAGGGTGATGTTCCCTCCATTCTCACGTGCCCATTTTACGGCTGTTTCAGAAGGGTTAAAGCCCTCTGGTGTGGCAAGGCGTAGAGAGAAGCCAAGGCGTGCAGAAGCTTCAATGAAAGATGTTGCAACGTTATTACCGTCACCAACCCACGCAAAGGTGCGGCCTTCAACAGGGCCACGATGTTCCTCAAATGTGAGGATATCGGCAAGGATCTGGATAGGGTGAGAGACGGGTGTTAACCCGTTAATAACGGGGATGCTGCTCCATTTTGCGAGCTCGCGCAGATTGGTATCTTGGCCTGTGCGTAGAACAATGACATCCAAAAAGCGGGAGAGCACACGAGCTGTATCGGCAATGGTTTCACCACGGCCAAGCTGCATGTCAGAGGGGGAGAGTACGCTGACTGTACCGCCAAGCTGTTTCATGCCGACTTCAAAAGAGACGCGCGTGCGTGTGGAGGGCTGAGACATCATCAACCCAAGAGACCGCCCTGCAAGAGGTGTCTTAGGGTGCAGAGGCTGTGTGCGCCCTTTTTGGAGGGCCTTTACCTGTGCGGCAATTTTAAGGATATGCCGCAGCGTCTCAGCAGAGTGGTCTTTAATGTCGAGGAAATGACGAGGTGTAGAAGATGACATGCTCACGCGTTAGTCTCCTGTGCGGTTAGCAAGGGCGTGAGCAGCACGCCCGATACGGTTGCAGGCTTCTTGGCAGTCTGCCTCGGTGGCAATAAGAGGGGGCACAAAGCGCAGTACATTATCTCCGGCGCCAATTGCCAGCAGCCCTTCTGCCATGGCTGCTTCTAATACTGTCCCAGCAGGAAGGCGGCAGCGTAGCCCACGCATGAGGCCCACGCCGCGGACTTCTTCAAATACGGTCGGAGCATCTTCAACACAACGCTGAAGCATCTGACCGAATACTTCGCCTGTTTTTTGTACGTTGTCCAAGAAGCCTGGGCGTAGAATCTCAGTAATCACAGCTAATCCTGCCGTGCAGGCAAGGGGGTTGCCACCATAGGTTGTGCCGTGGGTGCCAGGGGTGAGATGTTGGGCTAAGGCTTCACGAGCTAACACCGCCCCAAGAGGGAAGCCGCCGCCAATACCTTTCGCACTGGAAACAACGTCAGGTGTGATGCCGGCATGTTCAAAAGCAAATAGGGTTCCTGTACGCCCCATCCCGCTTTGGACCTCATCAATACCGAGATATAGGCCTTTTTCATCACATAAAGCGCGGAGAGCTTGTAAAAATTCTGGCGCAGCAGTGCGGATGCCGCTTTCGCCCTGGATGGGCTCCAGAAGAATCCCTGCAGTTTTATCGTTTACAGCAGCTCGCACGGCTTCGATATCATTAAAAGGCACATGATCAAAACCATCAACAGGGGTGCCGAAGCCTTCTAAATAGGCATGGTTTCCTGTGGCGGAGATGGTCGCCAATGTGCGGCCATGGAAGGCATTATGAAAGCAGATAATGCGTGTACGCTCTGGGTGACCATTTTTATATTGTGCGCGGCGAATGAGTTTAATTAGCCCTTCATTCGCTTCAGCTCCCGAGTTGCAGAAGAGGACAGAGTCCGCAAAGGAGTTGGCAACGAGGAGATCTGCTAATGCCGTCGCCTGAGGGACTTGATACAGGTTGGAGACGTGTATCAGCTTTTTAGCTTGTTCTGTAATGGCCTGCACGAGAGCGGGGTGGCTATGACCGAGTGATGAGACGGCGATGCCTGCCCCAAAGTCGAGATAACGTCGCCCGTCTGTCCCCGTAAGCCAGAGGCCCTCACCATGCTCGAAAGCAAGGTCGAGGCGTTTATAATTCGGCATAACGGAGGAGATCATAAGGACGCAGTCCCGATAACAAAGTGATAGTAAGAGCCTTGCTCTGCGTTTTTGTGTGTGTCATCCAACGCAGAACGCCCCCGCCTGAGGGCCAGAGCAGGGGTGTAGCTCGTTATATAGTGCTTATAGAGTGACGAAACGTCAAACCCTATATAGCGGGGAAAACCTACACCGAGACTAAGACAAAACTCTTCTGGCTGCAATCTTCATAATTATAAAGGCGGCACCTATTGCGGGTCTTGTGGAAGACGCTGATAGATTAAATTGCGGGCAAGCCAGCAGCCTATGCGAAGTGTATGGATACGGCCATGGCGTCTTTCAAATAAGAGTGTCCAATCGCCTGGAGCGGTGTGATCAAGCGCCCGAGGGCAAGGGAAGGTCCATAAATCGGGACCGAGTGGGGTGAGGCGTTCTATACGGCCTGTGCCCAACATGCCAGAGAACCCACCGTAAAGAAGGCCGCCATTTTCTGTAATTGTGAAGGTAGATTCATCAAGTTCAGAGCAATAATATTGTCCGACGAGCTCAAACTGGTCCATTTGGCCTGTTTGTGGGTGAGGTTTAAGAAGAGCGTGGCGATCTTCAGCAGGGCGGCTCATGAGAATGTGGGCTGATTCATCTCCTTCTTGGAGATGGCGCAGCGTGACATCTCCTATCTCAGCTTGTTGAGGTGCTGTGATGGTTAATGTCTCAGGCACCATGAGGTAGCGCAGCTGGAGTTTTCCTGTTTCGGTAGAGGAGATACGGGCGGAGAGGCCTGTTTCATCATCTAGCCATAGCCCTTCAAGCGCATGGCGTTTAGGGGTAATATTGGTATTGGCAGGGGGCGTTTTATGTGCTGCTGACTGTTGTGCTTTAGAACCAAGGAAGGTTTGGAAAAGGCTGCTTACCGCTAAATGGGCGGGAGACATATGGTTGAAAAGCACCACAATAGAAAGACGCAATTTAGCGCAATGTAGCCTGTTAGAGCGCCATCCACGCAGGGCTCCGCCATGGAAGGTGACATCATACCCCTGCATTGTACCGCGCTGGAGTCCATAGCCATAAGGCGCTTTATGGCCATTTTCAAAATAGGTTGGAGTGCTGAGGCGATTATAGAGGCCATTAGGGTCATCACGCTGGGCGTCAATAAATTGTTCCCATGCGATCATGTCATCTAGAGAGGCGCCCATGCCTGCATCGCCTGTCCAGTAGATATTATTGCGGGCAGGCCAATAGCCGCCATCTTCTGTGCCTTCATAGCCTGTGGTGCCATCTGGCATGGTGCTGGTATCCGCGGCAAGGATGGCACGTTTCATGCCTGTTTTTTCAAAAACATGGCGTTGTAGAAGCTCAGCAAAACTTAGGCCACTTTCATCTTCCATTGCTTCGGAGATGAGGCGAAAATTTTGGTTCACATAGGAGTATGACGTGCCGGGGAGGAACTGGAGTGAGCGTGTGCCGGCAATAACTCTTTGAGAATCGACCGTACTAAATGCTCCCTCAATGGCGGCCCCATGGAGCATTGCAACGGCCCAATAATCTCTCAGGCCAGATTGGTTATGGGCGAGATGAGCGATAGTGGGTGGGTCTGAAAGAAGATGGGGGAGGCGTTTTTTTACAAAAGGGGCGAGGACCTCAGGGTCTTTGTAGCGCTCAAGCATAGTGGCGCATGTAAATTGCTTGGTGATGGAACAAATGCGAAACAAGCTAGAGGGCGTAAAGGGAATTCTACGTTCTAGGGAGGCATACCCCCAGCATTGGCGGGCGATGATTTGCCCCTCATGCACAACAGCAATGGCGCCACCAGGGCCGGGGTAACGTCGGGAAATGGCAGATATTTCATCTGTCAGACGCTGGGCCATAGAGGGTAGGTTGTGCGAGGTCGGCATAGGGATCTCCCTAAGATAGAGTGGGATGTGCTCCCGCTGAATATTTGGACGAATAAGACCGCTGGAAGTATAGGTATTTTATGTCGGAAATCCCACCAGCACCAGATCATCAAAGTTTACGTGAAGCTGCGATAGCGCATCTTGCTCGTTTTGCGACAACACGCCAAGGGCTGCGGCAGGTTTTACAACGCCGTGTCAAACGGTGGGGTGTACGTGCAGCACGGGCAGGTATGTTTGCAGAGGATATCGCCCTTACGGAGCAAGAATGTCAGCCTTTTATTGAGGATATTGTCGCCTCAATGGAGGAGATGGGCGCTGTAGATGATGCGGGCTTTGCACGCTCTAAAGCGCGGAATCTTTCACGTTCGGGGCGGTCCCGCCGAGCGGTGCAGGCGCAGTTGCAGGCCAAAGGTGTCGATGGTGAGACGATCCGCCATGCGCTGGATGACAGCTTAGGCCATGCGGGTGATGAACAAGGTCGTCAGGCCGAGCTAGCTGCGGCTCTTGTTTTGGCGCGTAAGCGTGGGGTAGGGCCGTTTGCGCGCCCTGATCGGCCAGAGAAAGAGCGTATGAAAGTGCTGGCCATTTTTGCACGTAATGGCTTTACGCAAGATGTGGCTTCTCAGGCTTTGGAGATGGAGCGTGAAGAGGCAGAAGATATGATCATCGCCTTTCGCTCTTTATAGGTTTTATTGTGTGTGCGAGGTGCTTCTATATGGATTTCACCATATAGCTTTATTTGCTTGATAGAGTAGGATGCACACGCATACTTGTGATGTGCAGATAAAGATAGGGTGAGGGGTTGCACATTTTTGTCCCCCCTGCCACATGAAGAATGCCTTAACTTCTTTAGGGGGTATAATCCTATGGGCAGCATGAGTCCGATTCATTGGGTAATTCTTGCCGTTATTGTGCTGGTGCTGTTTGGCGGCGGTGGTAAGATCAGCAGCTTAATGGGTGATTTTGCCAAGGGGATTAAATCCTTCAAAAAAGGCATGGCTGAGGATGAGAGTTCCGCAGAGGGGAAAGAGAAGGATGAACGTCTCTCTCCACCACAAGGGGGGGCTGCGCCTTCCCAGCAAGGGCAAGCTGCTCAGCCGCAAGATGCACGCATGGCCGATGATGAGTCTCACCGCTCACATTGATTAAGAGGGCCTTGCGCTGTCACTGATGTTGAATAATGCCGGTATGAATTTTTGCACAGATTGGCGGGCTGTACCGCGGGCTTTCTGGGGCGCTGCTGTCGCTCTTGGGAATTTTGACGGCGTGCATCGGGGGCATGTGCATTTATTGCAGAGTTTGAAGAAGGCACGCCCGGGTTGTGCGATGGGCGTGCTGACTTTTGAACCGCACCCTCGTTCCTTTTTTCGTCCGCAAGACCTTCCCTTTAGTCTGATGCGCCCTGATGTGCGTGCTAAGGCACTTGCTGAGCATGGTGCGCGTTGCGTTGTGCAGGCTGATTTTGATGAATCTTTTTCTCACCTTGGGCCGGAAGATTTTGTGCGTGAGGTGCTCATTGAAGGGCTGCATGTAGCTCATGTTGCGTGTGGGGCGGATTTTGCATTTGGCCATAGGCGGCAGGGTGACGTTGCTTTGCTGGAGCGTTTGCTCGTTGAGCATGGCGTTGGGGTGAGTATTGTTCCTCAATTAACAGATGCGTCTGGCCCGGTGTCCTCAAGCCGTATTCGGCGTTTGTTGCAAGAGGGCTATCCAGATAAAGCCGCAGAGCTTTTGGGGCGTTCGTGGGCAATTGTTGGCGAGGTGGTTCCGGGAGATCAGCGTGGGCGTTTACTTGGTTTTCCTACAGCGAATATAGCTTTAGGCCCACATATTGAACCTGCGCGTGGGGTTTATGCAGTGTGGGTGCGTTTGCCTGATGGTCGTCTCGTGCCAGGTGTGGCGAATATTGGTCGCCGTCCAACAATCAATGATGGGCAAGAAAGTCGCCTTGAGGCACATCTTTTTGATATTGATGAAGACCTTTACGGAAAAACGTTGGAGGTCTCGCTTGTTTCCTTGCTTCGTGAGGAACGCCGCTTTGCATCATTGGATGATTTAAAAGCACAAATTGCAGAAGATGCAGCTCAAGCACGCAAGGTTCTACAGTCAGGGGCTTGACCAGTGAGGCTGCCACTCTCCATATGGAGTAACATTTTTTGTTACATAAGAGCTGGCGCGCCTATCCCATGTCTGACCCTGTAAAAAAGACCGATACCCTTTTTAGCGAGCAGCAGGAGCGTTACCGCGGAACGGTTTTCTTGCCGAAAACATCGTTTCCTATGCGGGGCAACCTGCCTAAGAGGGAGCCTGATACCCTAAAACGCTGGGAAGAAATGGGCTTAGATGGTCAGATTCGTGAAGCCGGGCGTAAGGCAGGCTCTGTCTTTACTCTGCATGATGGCCCTCCTTATGCAAACGGGCATATCCATATTGGCCATGCGCTAAATAAAGTGATGAAAGACGTCATCAACCGTGCCCAACGTATGAATGGGGCGGAGGTGCGTTATCTTCCTGGATGGGATTGCCACGGCCTACCGATTGAGTGGAAGGTTGAGGAAGAATATCGCCGTAAGGGAAAAGATAAAGATGCTGTACCTGTGTTGCAGTTCCGTGCGGAATGTCGGGAATATGCTGCAAAGTGGGTAGCTGCTCAGCGAGATGATTTTAAACGCTTGGGAATTCAGGCCGAGTGGGACCATCGTTATGTCACGATGGATTTCGCCTCTGAAGCACAAATTGCTGAGGAAATTGGCAAGTTCCTACTGAATGGGCGCCTATATCGTGGTTTGCGCCCTGTAATGTGGAGCCCGGTGGAGAAAACCGCTTTAGCTGAGGCTGAGGTGGAGTACCATGATATTACATCCACCACGCTTTTTGTGGCGTTCCCTAATGTGAAAGACCCGACAGAAGGCGGGCTTCTTTCTGGTGCGTCAGCTGTGATTTGGACCACCACACCTTGGACCATCCCTGTAAACCGTGCGCTCGCTGCGGGGGCAGAGATCACTTATAATGTGATCGAGATTGCAGAGACGGACGAAGAAAGTCTTGTTCCTGTTGGCGCGCGTCTCATCATCGCAGAAGATCGCCTTGCAGAGTTCACGAAGGAGGCAGGGGTTGAGCGTTTTAATGTTCTTCATGCTTTGCCTGGGCAAGCTTTAGAGGGCGCTGTTTTTGCTCATCCTCTGCGTGGGCGTGGTTTTGATTATGATGTGCCTCTGCTTCTAGGTGAGTTTGTTACGACTGATGCTGGTACAGGCCTGGTGCATATGGCCCCTGCGCATGGTCATGATGACTTCATGCTCTGCCGTGCTCATGGCGTGGAAGTGACAGAGGAAGTCCGTGATAACGGTACGTATGTGGACTGGATGCCAGAGCTTGCTGGGGTGCATGTCTTCAAAGCGACAGAGCCTGTTTGTGAGCTGCTGACCCAAGTGCGTGAGAGCGCACAGAGTGAGGGTGCTGCGGCGCGTGGTTTGATGGCTCGTGGGCAAATTGTTCACTCTTACCCACATTCATGGCGCTCTAGAAAGCCGGTCATCTTCCGGGCGACTCCGCAATGGTTCATTGCTATGGATGCTGAGCAGGGCAAAGGTTTACGGCAAGAAGCGCTGGAAGCCTTGGAGGAGATCGAGTTTGTGCCTGCAAGCTCTCGTCGTCGCCTAACAAGCATGGTGGAGCAGCGGCCGGACTGGTGTATTTCTCGTCAGCGTTCATGGGGCGTGCCGATTGCTGTGTTTGTTGAAAAACGCACAGGCGAAGTGTTGCGTGATGCCGATGTGATGGCGCGTGTGGTGCAGAGCTTTAAAGAGCGTGGTGCTGATGCGTGGTATGATACAGACCCTGCCTTTTATTTAGGTGAAGGGCGGAATCCAGAAGATTACGACCAGGTGTTTGATATCGTCGATGTCTGGTTTGAGAGTGGGTGTAGCCATCGCTTCGTTCTGCGTCAGGAGGGGATGAACTTCCCTGCGGACTTGTATCTTGAAGGTTCTGACCAGCATCGTGGGTGGTTCCAGTCGTCCTTGCTAGAGAGCGTGGGCGCTGAAGGTGTGGCGTCTTATCGTTCGGTTGTGACCAACGGCTTTGTGCTGGATGGACAAGGGCGGAAGATGTCGAAATCCCTCGGCAATACGATCGTGCCGGATGATGTCACAAAGACATTAGGGGCAGATGTTCTGCGTTTGTGGGTTCTCAACTCCGATACAAATGAAGATTTGCGGATTAGTAAAGAGATCCTCAAACAGCAAGGTGAGCTGTACCGCCGTGTGCGTAATACGCTGCGTTGGTTGCTAGGGGCGTTGGAAGGTTTTGAAGATAGTGAAGCCTTACCATTAGGGTGGAATGAAGTTTCTGCCCCAGTAGATGTGGTGATGGAAAAGCTCGCTCCGAGCGAGGCTGCTCGTGCACTGCGTAAACAGGCAACGCATGAAGCGAAACAGAAATTGCCGCTGTTAGAGCAATATATTCTGCACCGCTTGTATGAAGTGTATCAGCGCTTGATGGAGGCTGTACGCTCTCATCAGTGGAATGGCGTTTATCCGCTTCTGCATAACTTTTGTAATAATGACCTTTCGGCTTTCTACTTCGATATCCGTAAAGATTCCCTCTATTGCGATGCTGTAGATTCCCCAACACGTCGTGCGGCACGGACAGTGCTGGATATTCTCCATCGTGCGCTATCCACATGGTTAGCACCAGCCTTGGTCTTTACGGCTGAGGAATCATGGCAGGCTCGCTTTGGTGAAGGCGAGACGGTACATTTACAATCCTTCTTTGTGCCGGAAGACGGGTGGTATGACCCAGAACTTGCCACACGTTGGGAGGCATTGCGGCAGATCCGCCGCCGTGTCACCACCGCTCTGGAAGGGGCGCGTCGTGAAGGGATGTTTGGATCATCTCTTGAGGCGAAGGTTGATCTTCCTCTTTCTGCAGATGAGCAAAAGGTTGCTCAGGAGATTGATTGGGCTGAGCTCTGCCTTGCCTCTGCTGTGCAGGTGCAAGAAGGTACAGAGGAAGATGCTGTGCAGGTTAGCCGTGCCGATGGGCAAAAATGCGCTCGTTGCTGGCGTGTTCTGCCAGATGTAGGTGAGGATGCTGAGCATAGTCATCTATGTCTGCGGTGTGTGGGCGTAGTCGCTTCGTGAGTGATGTATCTGACATCCCTGTAGAAAAACCCCGCTCTCGTTGGCGGCGGGTGGGGTTTTTGCTCCTGCTTTTTGTTCTTGTAGCAGACCAAGCGAGTAAAGAGTGGATTCTTTATGGGCTTGATCTGCCTGCAAAACAAAGCGTGGTGATCTTCCCGTGGTTGAATTTCACCATGGTGTGGAACCATGCTGTGACATTTGGCATGTTTGGCGGCCATGGCCCGTGGGTGTTTATCATTATCTCATTGCTAGCTGTGTGTGGGCTTTTCTGTGCCTTGCTACGCGCAAAGAGGCGTATGGTGAGCCTTTCCTGTGGGGCGATTATTGGCGGAGCTATTGGTAATGTGATTGATCGCTGGCGCTTTGGTGCGGTGGTTGATTTTCTTCATTGCCATATTGGTTCGATATCTTGGTACGTTTTTAATGTGGCTGACTCTGCCATTGTATGTGGCGTAGCTTTATGGGTTTTGGATTCATTTCTGGCTGAGAGAAAAGCTGCTAGGCCATAGATATTGAAGAGCTTGCTCAATGCTGGCGAGGGCTATAGGATTGGGTGAATTATTGAGTGCAGTGCGGGAACCTGTCATGCGGCGTTTTGCTCCTTCAGTTATGCGTTATGGTGTTCGGCTAGGCGGAGTGGCCTTGTTCGGGCTGGCGCTGGCTGGGTGTTCTGGTAGTGATGTAGCGCGTGGCTTTGGCCTGCAGCGCAGCTTGCCAGATGAATATACCGTCACGACACGCACGCCACTTTCTATGCCGCCTTCTGAGGCGTTGACCTTACCGGGCGCTGCAAATGCGAACCGCCCGGATGAAAGTCCTCGGATGCAAGCACTTGAGACATTATCGCCGGATGTCGCTTTGCACCCTAATCAGGGGACAGATAGTGCTGGGCAGCACGCTCTTGTGCAGGGGGCTTCGGCTACTGCGAACGGCCCTCGAAATGCCGAGTTAGGCGATGCTGATGCAGGCTTTGTTGATAGTTTGCTCTTTTGGCAGGGTGGGCGTGCTGGCAGCGTGGTAGATGGTGAAGCCGAAAATCGGCGCATTCAGAAGAATGCCGCTTTGGGGCAGAGCTTTGCTTCTGGGGCAACGCCTACACTGCATAAAAGCCGTTAATTCTCATATTGTTATGTAGGGGGCACGCTATGGCGCACCCTGTTATTCGCCGTCTTTCAAGCCATGTTGTGGATCTCATCGCTGCGGGTGAAGTGGTAGAGCGCCCCGCTGCGGCATTGAAAGAAATTGTCGAAAACGCTCTTGATGCCGGTGCAAGCAGGCTTGAGGTTGTTTTGCACGGTGGCGGCTGTGATCTCATTGATGTCACCGATAATGGCCGAGGTATGACAGCAGAGGAGCTTCCTCTCGCTGTGGAGCGTCATTGCACCTCCAAATTACCAGATGATAATTTAGTTGAAATTCGTACTCTTGGCTTCCGTGGGGAGGCTCTGCCCTCTATTGGGGCGAGTGCGCGGCTTTCTATAACGTCGCGTACGAGAGAGGCTGAGACAGCATGGACATTATCTGTTGAGGGGGGCGTGGTCAGTGGACCGACCCCAGCGGCAGGGCCGGTCGGCACGCGTGTTGTGGTGCGTGATCTCTTTTTTGCAACTCCTGCACGGCGGAAGTTCCTTAAAAGCCCGCGTGTTGAAGGTAGCCATGCTGAAGCTGTCATGCGCCGTGTGGCTTTAAGTGCGCCTGATTGTGCGATTTCTTTTCGGATGGAAGGGCGGGAGGTTCTTAATCTCCCAGTGCAGACGGTTCAAGAGCGTGTGGCGGCTGTATTGGGTGTGGCGGCTGAGAATCTCTTAAAAGTTGACGAACAACGTGGGGCTATGCGGCTCACAGGTTATGCTTGCGGTCCAGGGCAGACGAGGTCAACTGGGGCGGGGCAGTTCTTACTCGTAAATCATCGCCCTGTGACAGATCCTGTTCTTAAAACGGCTGTGCGTGTTGCTTACCGCCCTGTTATCGAGCGTGGGCGTTTCCCTGTTCTTTTATTGCATTTACAGGTCCCTTTGGAACGTGTGGATGTCAATGTACATCCTGCTAAGACAGAACTTCGTTTTGCAGATGAGGCTGAGGTACGAGCCTTTGTTATTGGCGCTGTAGGTCGGGCTTTGGCACGTACAGCCGGTGATGGTGGAGGGATCCAGGCCGATCTTGGTATGATTGGCCGTAAAGCAGCTGCAATAGATAATTACGGTGAGCCGTCTCAAGAAGGGGACGCTGTGGGCCGTATGGGGCAGGTTGCATCGGCTTTAGGGCGGGGAAGCACTTCTTTCCACGGGGTAGGGGCATCTGCTCGTGCGGTGGATTTTGGCTTTGGTACCTCTGTACGTCAATTCTCAGCACCAGCGGAGCGATATGCGGGCGCATCTGGGCAGGAAGCGGCCGGGTTAGCCGAGGCGCAACGAGGCTTTAAGGCTGCCTTTGCAGAAGAGGGTTATGTGCATTCCAGAGGGAATGATGAAGGGGCTTTCACAGCAAGTCATGCGGCTGGTGAACCAGTAAAGCCTCTCCAGCCACTTGGTGTGCCTATTGGGCAGATACATGCCACCTATATTTTATCCATCGCACCGGATGGGGATTTGATTTTAACAGACCAACATGCCGCGCATGAGCGGCTGACGCATGAGCGGCTTAGGGCTCGTTTTAGTGAAGGTGCGGTGCGAGCACAGGCTCTGCTGATGCCAGAAGTTGTGGACCTGACGCATGAGGCTGCAGAGGCGTTGCTGCAATGTAAAGACGAATTGGCAGGTTTCGGTCTGGAGATTGAATCATTCGGGGCCGGGAGTGTGCTGGTACGTAGTGTTCCAGCGCCCTTAAGCGGTGGGGATGTGGCTGGTCTCTTGCGGGATGTGGCTGATGAGCTTGTGCAAATGCCAGACCTCACAGCAAAGCAAACAGATAGTTTGGATGGTCGCTTTGAAGCCATTATGGCCCGGATGGCTTGCCATGGGAGCATCCGTGCTGGGCGGCTTTTGAAGCAAGAAGAAATGGATGCTCTCTTGCGTGGTATGGAGGAAAATCCACGGGCGAATACATGCCCACATGGGCGGCCGACATGGTTACGGTTGGATAAAGATGCTCTTGAGAAGCTCTTTGGTCGTGTGAAGTAAGCTCGCAGGTAGGTTGATAGGAACGAGCATTATCTAAGCAAGGCTCATATGCTTTGTTTGAATGTTTGTTTCTTTATAAGAGTGTTAATATCCTCAATAGAATATTAGGCAGTCACTCATTTTCTAATGAAAATGTTTATTTCGTGATTGTATATAAATGAGGATATTATGACGGCGACTATTAATGAGCTGAAGAATATTGTTGGACCAAAACATGTTCTAACATCCGATGCTGAAACATATGGGTATCGAAAAGGGTTTCGCTTCGGCAATGGTAAGGTCGCCGCTGTTGTTATCCCCGGTAGCCTTGTTGAGCTGTGGCGTGTGAGTAAACTCGCTGTTGCGGCTGGGTGGATTATTCTCATGCAGGCGTCCAATACAGGGCTTACGGGGGGATCCACCCCAGATGGGGATGATTATGACCGGCCCATCCTGCTCATTAGTACGCGCCGTATGAAGGGGATTCAGCTTTTAGATAACGGCAAACAAGTTGTCTGCCTCCCCGGTGCAGATCTTTATGAATTAGAAGATATATTAGCCCCATTAGAGCGGGAGCCGCATTCCGTTATTGGGTCATCCTGCATTGGGGCATCTGTTTTAGGTGGGGTGAGTAATAATTCTGGCGGTGCGTTGGTGCAGCGTGGCCCAGCCTATACAGAAATGGCTCTTTATGGGCAGGTGGATTCCCATGGCGTGCTGCATCTGGTCAATCATTTAGGCATAACGTTTAAAGGGTTGGATGAACCAGAAGCCGTTCTAGAGGCTTTGGAGCAAGGGCATTATGCCCCTGAAGATATTTGCTGGGATGCAGGTCGTGCGCACGATGATGATTATGTAAATCGTATTCGGCAAGTAGAAGAAAATACGCCCGCACGATACAATGCCGACCCAGACCGTTTATTTGAAGCTTCTGGTAACGCAGGGAAATTGATTGTTTTTGCTGTGCGTTTAGACACATTCCCGGCGGCAAAAGACACAAAGGTATTTTATATTGGAACAAATAAAACAAAGACTCTTGAGACGATCCGCAGGGTCTTACTAACAAAGTTTGAAGAACTACCCATCGCTGGTGAATATATGCACCGTGATGTATTTGGTGTTGCTGACCGTTACGGCCGTGACACAGTGGCGCTTATTCGTTTTCTGGGAACCAAATACTTGCCTTTGATGTTCCGATTAAAGGCACGGATGGATCAGTTTACACAAAAAGTATCGTGGTTGCCTGATGCGTTGAGTGATCACCTCATGCAGTTTGCGGGTAGTTTCCTCCCCTCTCAAGTGCCACCTCGTATGAGGGCGTATCATAAGCGTTTTGAGCATCATTTAATGGTGCGTG
Source organism: uncultured Acetobacteraceae bacterium (assembly GCA_946476985.1). GTDB lineage: Bacteria > Pseudomonadota > Alphaproteobacteria > Acetobacterales > Acetobacteraceae > Bombella. The sequence continues at coordinate 545 of CAMKWS010000020.1, read as the reverse complement.
TATCAGGCACGTTAGCTGAACAACTACGACCATGGTTGAAGGAGTTTTTCGCTGGGGGGCGTACTATTCAGGGAGATTTCTTTGAATGTACGACCCAAGAGGGCAAGCTGGCTTTTCTCCATCGCTTTGCCGCTGCAGGAGCCGGTAATCGTTATACGGCTGTACATAAGAAAACAACTGGAGGGATGTTGGCCCTCGATATTGCTTTGCGCCGGAATGATTGGGAATGGTTTGAGCGGTTGCCGCAAGAGGTGGATGAGACATTGGTGCTCAAGCTCTATTATGGGCATTTTCTATGCCATGTGATGCACCAAGATTATGTCGTGAAGCCCGGCATTGACCCTATGGATGTTGAGATGCGCCTCATGTGGCCTTTGCTTGATAAACGTGGCGCTCGTTATCCCGCAGAGCATAATGTGGGGCATCTCTATCACGCATCAGAAGATATGGCAGCGCATTATCGCTCTCTCGACCCTTGCAACTGTATGAATCCCGGCATCGGGCGGCAGACAAAGCGCAAGAATTGGCTCGCAGAGAGTGTGTAA
>CAMKWS010000019.1 GCA_946476985.1 uncultured Acetobacteraceae bacterium | reverse complement strand
TCCCGGCATCGGGCGGCAGACAAAGCGCAAGAATTGGCTCGCAGAGAGTGTGTAAGAGGAAGAGGCTTAAGAGCGTATTTTCCCCATTCAGGAATGTTCTTTAGGTTTAATACAGTTCGAAATCTTCTAATCCTAGAGGGGCAGGCGTAAGGGCTGCAGGGAGGTAGAGCGGGTGTTCTGGCCTGCGGCCTTTTTTGCTTAATCTTAGAGCGGTAACGTTATGGCCGGCTTTTATGAGGAGATGAGCAACCTCCGTACCACGAGGCCGGAGGTCTTTGGCTTGTGGAGTGCCATAAGCAAGAACGATCTTTTCGGCCTGCTGAGCCATTTCAAGGAGATAATGGTCTGTATGTGGGCCGATGGGGTCGGGCACTTCTAAAAGGCGCTTTTGGTCTGTGCAGCGATAGGCAAAGCTATTTCCAACAAACATTCCACCATAGCCCCAAGCTCGGCTGTAACGTTGGCATTTTGCAACAGAGCGATCGTCTCCTTCCTCTGTGGCGACAGAGGGGTTCATCATCACCCACATAATTAGGGGTTTTGTGCCGTCCCAAACGCGCTTTAGCGTGTAACGGTAGCAGTCTCCTGGCCCATCATAGAGAGCAGCGCTTGTGACATCATCAGCTAAGCGTAGAGGTTTTGCTGTGCCAACATGATGGGGCGTGTGAGGCATAAGGAAGGCTCCTTATTGGGAGGGGCGTGTTCAATTTATTAAAAATGGGCGTTGGGGGAGATAACAAAACAGGGGGCGACTTTCCCAAGTTTGGTGCAGGCATTATTAGCTTGGGTTTGTGCAATAGCGGTCAGGCGGGCTCTGTAGAGGGTACCGTGATTGGTGTGAACCGGTGAGATTTGGATAGGTTTACCCTGCATTTCTGGCCCGATTAACGTGCGCAGATGTGTTGCTACCGCAAGGGCCTGTTTCTGGGATGAATATGTCCCTATTTGGATAGCCCATTTATTTGTGGAGCTTGCTGCTATATCGGTAACATGTCGGTGTTGTGCCGGGGCATGTGCCAGCGGGATGGAGCGAATACGCAAAGGTTTATCCACTGGTTGGGTATGTATAGGGCGTTGTGGATGTGTGTTTTGCGTAGGCGGATAGCCACGCGCAGCCCATGTTGAGCCGATTGTTTGGCGGTCGGCTGGTGTTTCGATAGGGTGTAGAGGGTCGATAGCATCATGCGCTGCATTAGCAGCGTTTTGTACGTCTGTTGGGGGTGGTGCATCGGGTGCAGTGTCGGCTGACTGAGGATTTACAGTGTAGGTTGGTGTTGCTGGTTTGGTCTCACTGTAAGAAGGGTGTGTAGCCCGATAGGATGCGGGCGCCCTGCGGCGGACACGTGCTGTAGGGTCATGACGGGCGACGATGAGGTCATTCCGAGAGCGTACACGTGGCCAGATGCCCATGATATGTGGGGCGATGGAGGCAACGTAGTTACGTGTCTCAGGCGGCAGGGCTCTATTGTGACGGAGGTAATGATCCAAGCTACCTGGGCCATAATTATAGGCAGCTAGAAAGCCAGGTGAGCCGTAAATATCGTACATCTGCCGCATATAAGCTGTACCCGCCATGATATTATCGTGCGGGTCGTAGGGGTCTGGTCCGAGGTCGTACTTTATGCGGAGATCATCATAGGCAGGGGGCATAACTTGCATCAGCCCCATTGCTCCAGGTGTTGAGGTGATGAAATGGCCTTCACTATCGTAAAGGCGACCTCCGGATTCTTGATGCATCACAGCACGGATCCACGCTTCTGGAATATCAAAGCGTTCTGAGGCTTCTGCGATATAAGGCCCCCAAGGGTCTTCTGGTGGACCGGGGGGCGTGTAATGAGAGCGCGCACGCGCTTGGTAGTTTTCTTGTTCTTGTGCCACAGGCTCTGTAGGCCAAGAATTATCGGATTCTGAGCAGGCACTTAGCATGCTTACGAGTAGTAACGTCAGGGCAGACGCGACCATACGCGGGGAGACGAAGATGTCGGAACGTGTGCGTATCATGGCGGTCTTTCTGACACTTAAAAGCGGATTAATAGGTAACTATCCCTAGCATAAAACTTCCTCAAGAGTGAGGGGGAGAAGAATTTTTGCAAGGGAGAGTATGTTGCTCAAGCCAACGGCCGAGCGGGCGGGCGATAAGCGGGCCTAATGTGATAACGGCGATCATACGGGCTGTTTGCATAGCGATAATAAATGGGAGTGCGATCGGAATATTCGCACTGATAATGATGATAGTATCCAACCCGCCTGGGCTTGTTGCAAGATAAGCACTGAGAAGGTCGATATGTGCGAAATATGCAACGGGAAACGCCAGCAGTGCACAAATGGCTATAAGCGTGAGGGACGAGAGTAGAACTGCTGGGATAGAGCGGAGTGCATATTGTAAAATGGGAGCGGTAAAGCGTAACCCAATAGACCAGCCAATAGCTAGATAGGCTGGAATACGTAGCCAAAGAGGGGCGCTAATGTGAAAGTTGCCTGTAAATTGGGCGGTTGCCCCGATAAGGATGGTTAAAAGCAAGGCTGCCGCAGGAACACGTATTTTAACTCCAATTAGAGTACTCCCGCCGATGAGTAGAAGTGTTGGCCACAGGTCCCCATGAATGACAGTAGGGATGTGGGTTGCGTGGTTTGCCTTTACAAAAATCCATGACACGACAGATGTGGCGATGGCGACGATGATAACACGAAAATACAGCATAAAAGCTGTTAAGCGCGGATCTGCTCCAAAAGAACCGCAGAGCATGACCATGGTAGAGGCCGCTCCGGGAGAGGTGCCCCAGAGGGCGGTTGTTCCCGGCATGACGCGGAACCACGCTAATGTTGCTCCTGTGCCAAAGCTTACAATGATAACTGAGAGGACACTAAAGAGAACAAGAGACCAATGTTCAAAGATATGGTGTAGTACAGAGATAGACAGACTATTGACGACAACACATGCCAAAATGGCTTGGGCAAGTGTGAAGAATACAGAGTGTATTTTAACGCCTTTATCTTTGATTGACATGATGATGCCCGCAATCATAGGGCCGAGCATCATCCCTGCTGTGAGATGAAGGAGCAAAAATAGCGCAGCGATGACCGTAGAGAGGGCGATAAGCCCTATCCATCGCAAAATATTAGATTGCCAGCAGGAGGAATATTGCATTTAGCTGGTCTTAATTAATGATCTTTGCCGTCAGGTGAAGAAGGCGAATCCTCTGACGGTTTTTTTCTAAAGGCGGCAAGGCTAACAACCTCAGCTCCTTGTTGTGGAGTTGATTGCTGAGCTGCATCTTCTGCAGGGGGAGTTGCCTCGCCTGCTGCGGATGGGAAGCTGTGGACTTCAGCTGGAGTGGATGAAGAGTTGGAGATGTCTTCCTCTTCATCCTCGGATGGAGGTGTAAAGCGCAGAACGAGATGGATATACGGGTCTGCAAAGGCCGTAACTGCATGGAAAGGAATGCTGAGCGTGCAGGGGATGCCACCGAAGGACAACCCAACAGATATTGTCCGTGTGGTGCGGTTTACCGTTAGGTTTTGAAATTGATGTTGGAGAACAATGGTCATCTCCTCAGGGTAACGCTCTTTGAGGCGTGAGGGGATATCTACGCCAGATACGTTGGTGAGGAAGGTCATATAAAAATGATGTTCGCCCGGAAGGCCATGCTCGCTAACATGGTCCAACGCTTTGAGCATGACCTCGCGCTGTGCGGTTTCTAGCCAAGTATCATAGGGCAGAAGGCTCGTGGGCAGAGTGGGGTCGAACCCGTCTGGGCCATTGGAATCATCGCTCATTGATAGACCGCTATCTGTTGCATCCAAAAAGATTTTCTCAGGTGTGCGCCAGACAGCGATGAATCGCAAGGGCTTCACCTGCATTTCTGTTATACAATTCATTTTTACAAGGAGGCTAGGTGGGGGGCTTCTGTTGCCCGGTGCCCCCCGGACCGCGCTTATCGCTTATGCAGCAACAGCGAGCACCTCTGAGTTATCGTTGGCACTTGTAAGTTTAGCCCGATGACGGTGGTACAATGCCGAGCAAAGAGTAGATCTTTACCATGCGTGTCGAGCCTGTTTCGTCCCCATATCACCCAAAACTAGGTTTTTTGGTGGAGACGCCGGGCACTGCCCCCGGGTCCACTACACTTATTTCATCTACCGTTTATCGCCATAGCCAAGGCCGAAGCCTCCGGCACCGACTTATATAAATATTTTACGTCCCTTTAGCAAGCTAAGAGCAAGAGGGAGGGGGCAGAGAATAGTGCAAGGTTATGTGACAAGGAGGGGAAAATACGCAGGAATTTTAGGTGGGAGAAAGCACCTAATAGATAAGGGCAAGCACTTAACCTTAAAGGGTCTAGCAGAGAGCAGCCCTTTTAAGGCATAAGGTGAAACATATAACGTATTCTGAGTAAGGAGAGGTCCCATGGCCCTGACAGAAGAGCAGCGTTCCGAAATCATGGCCTTGCGGGCGTCTCCGCAGCAGACAGCTCGCCCGACCGTGCCGGCGATGGAGAAGATTCTCTTTGAACCGTTTGAAATGCTCGACCACGGCTTTATCCGTGTTGTCGACTATATGGGTGATGATTCGGCTGTGGTGCAGGCTGCTCGTGTATCCTACGGTAAGGGGACAAAGCGTACTTCAGAAGATGCGGGGCTTATTCGCTATTTAATGCGTCATCGCCATTCGACACCTTTTGAGATGTGTGAAATTAAGTTTCACGTGAAGCTTCCGCTCTTTGTGGCGAGGCAGTGGATTCGTCATCGTATGGCGAGTGTGAATGAGTATTCTGCGCGTTATTCCGTGCTGGATCGTGAGTTCTATTTGCCAGATGCAACACAGATTGCTGCACAAAGTAAGGTAAATAACCAGGGGCGTGGTGACGCTTTAAGTGCAGAGACAGCGCAAGAGGTTCTGTCCATCCTCCAGCGTGATGCTCTGCAATGTTATGGCGATTATGAACAGATGCTTGATCCTGAGGGGATGGGCGTTGCACGTGAACTGGCACGTGTGAATCTAACGCTGAATACTTACACGCAGTGGTACTGGAAGATTGATCTGCATAATTTGATGCACTTCTTGGCATTACGTTCTGATTCTCATGCTCAGTATGAGATCCGCGTTTATGCACAGAAAATGATCGAAATCTTGAAAGCATGGGTGCCGCATACAGCCCAAGCTTTTGAGGAATATCGTTTGGGAGCCTATAGCTTCTCTGCTGGTATGTTGAAGGTTTTGCGTCGTCGTTTGGCTGGCGAGACCGTAACGCAGGAAAATTCCGGCCTAACAAAGAGAGAATGGGTTGAGATGCAGGCCGTTCTTGAAGGTTAAATGTTTCAAAAGCAGAAAAATGTTCCTCACGAACATACTGAAAGCTCAGTAGATACGGTTGAGGCACTGTTTCGGGAAGGGCGGCGTATGCAATTGGAGGAGGGGATTCCTCCTTTAAAGCTGCGCAGCTCTTCTTTGTGGCCTTGGGCGGTGCTTGCTGGGTTTTTGGTTGTTCTATCTTTAGCGATTGAACTGTTTTGGCCATTACCGCATCGGAGTGGTCCTTTGCCGGTGTGTAAAGCGGGCGGTGCTGCCATGGTTTCCTGTCAGAAGAGGGAGGAAACTTCATAGGAAGGCGGCTCGCATCGTATGGCACAGACGTCAAATGTGGTTATGAAGTTGTCAGCTGAGGGGCAGCATGGGGGCGAGCAGTAAAGGTCTTTGACCAATGGTTGGGAAGAGACCATTAGGGGCGGCGTGCGATGCTCTTTTTGTGAGAACCTAAGACTAAGAATGCTTCATTTAGTCGCTCACAGCAGCTTTTTTCGCCAGCACGCATCCATTGGCGCACATCGTAGAATTTTTTAAGAGGTTTGCCAGTGTTAGGAGAGACCTGGTGTATAAAGGCTTCTTTGTGTGCAGCGATGTAATTTGCGACCCCTTGAGAGGTGGCGAATTGAGTGTCGGTATCAATATTAAATTTGAAGACACCATATTCTACGGCTTGGCGTATATCAGCTAGAGCTGAACCAGAACCTCCGTGGAAGACAAACGGTACGGGGTTGGGGGGCGTATCTAACGTCGCAGCAATAAGGGTTTGTGATTGCTGGAGTAAATCTGGCCTTAGTTGGACTTTCCCCGGTTTGTAAACGCCGTGTACATTCCCAAAAGATGCTGCAATAGAGAGCATTCCGAGGGGGGAGAGCTTTCTCCATGCAGTTAGAACATCTGTTGGATGGGTGTAGAGGTTTAGATTGCAAGAGGGATTGTCGCTTAGCTCATGCCCAAGGCCGTCCTCTTCCCCTCCTGTCATGCCGAGTTCAATCTCTAGCCCGATATTGAGGGGGGCAAGACGTTTTAAAAGAGTGGCTGCAGTTGCGATATTCTCTTCTACAGGTTCGCTGGAGAGATCGAGCATGTGAGAAGAAAAGAGCGGACGGCCTGTTTGTGTATAATGCTGTTGGTTGTGAGCAATGAGAGCATCTAACCAACCGAGGCGTGAGCGGTCGGCATGGTCTGTATGGAGAATAACGGCAACGCCATAATGTTGGGCGAGTAGATGCACGTGTTGGGCAAGAGCTACAGCTCCTAGTGCGCGTGTTTCATCGGAGGGGGGGAGGCTGTTCCCTGCGTAGAAATGCGCTCCGCTGGCGGATATTTGGATGACTATGTCAGCTTGATTGTGGTGTGCTGCTTCTAATACGGCATTTGCTGCAGAAGAGCTGCTAACATTCACTGCAGGGAGAGCATATCTACCCTTTTGGCAAGCTGAGACTAGGGTTCGGTAGTCTTCTCCCGTAACCACTCCAGGAGAAACCCGAGGGAAGGTAGCATCTGAAGATGGTGTTAGAGGAGACATAAATATGCCTTTGTTGAGGGATGAAAGAGAGCATTAGGAGGGTTCTCCTAAGCTTATAATTTGTTTTTCTGAAGATATATATATGTTGCAAAAAAATAGGACTATAAGAGTCCTTACTATTGCGATGTGTTAGAGGGTGCCCATCTTATGGGGATCTGGTAAAAGAAGGTTATTATGACACAGAAAAATCTTATGATGATCGAGACAGAAGACACACCGAACCCAGCAACGTTGAAGTTCTTGCCGGGTTGTGCCGTGACGGGAGAGCGGCCTTCAGCGGATTTTGCTGATGCATCTGCTGCAGAGGGGCGCTCGCCTTTGGCAGTGGCACTGTTTGCTTTAGCAGGTGTGAAGCGGGTATTTTTGGGGAGTGACTTTGTTTCCGTCACCAAAGATGATGCCGAGGATTGGGGCGAACTGCGCGCGCGGGTACTCGTTGCATTAACGGACTTTTTCCAAAAAGAAGAACATGCTTTGGTCGAAGAAGCTGTTGCTCCAGAAGCTGATATTTCGCCAGAAGATGCAGGAATTGTAGCTCAGGTTAAGGAGCTGCTGGACACACGTGTGCGGCCGGCTGTGGCGAGTGATGGTGGTGATATTGTATTTCGTGGGTACCGTGAAGGTGTAGTGTATCTGAGCATGCAGGGTGCATGTTCTGGGTGTCCATCTTCGCGTGCCACTCTGCGGCATGGCGTAGAGAATATGTTGCGGCACTATATACCTGAGATTGTGGCTGTAGAGCCTGTAGAGGATTAAGCGAATTATGGAGACGCCGTCGGCTTCATTGGACAATATGTCCTCGATAGAAGATATTTTCACCCAGTGTCGTACAGCACGGGCATTTTCTGAGCGAGCGGTTGAAGATGCTGTGCTGCTGCGCCTTTATGATCTTCTGAAAATGGGGCCGACCTCTGGTAACTGTATGCCGGGGCGTTTTGCTTTCGTAAAAACACAAGAAGGGCGTGAGAAAATACGTCCGGCTCTTTCAGCTGGTAATGTAGAGCTCGCTATGTCAGCCCCTGTGCTGGCAATTGTGGGGTATGACCCCATGTTTTTTGATAAACTCTCAATATTAAATCCAACGCCTGGCTTGCGAGATTGGTTTGCAGCTGATGTCGGGTTAAGTGATGAAACGGCGTTCCGCAATGGCACATTGCAAGGGGCTTATCTCATTTTAGCAGCGCGTATGTTGGGGTTGGCTGTTTTACCGATGTCGGGGTTTGATGCCTTAACAGTGGAAGAAGAATGTTTGCGCCAGCAGGGGTGGCGAGTGAATTTTCTTGTAGCACTTGGCTATCCTGAACAGGATGCTGAGGAACATCTTCCTCCTCGTGCGCCACGTCTTGAGTTTAAGGAGGCCTGCTTGTGGCTGTAACGCCTGCACGTACTCTTATACTTAATGGTGCTGGAGCCGGGCGCGGGACAAGTAATCTTATTGCGCTAGTGGATGAGGGGCATGTTATAGATGTGCAACCTCTTTCAGGGCGTGGTGCTTCAGAAAAATTTGCACCTACAGTGCAGGCGATGTTGCGGCGTACACGGTGGGTGCGTCCTCCTGATATGGTTGCTGCTGTAGTTGGGCCGGGGTCTTTCACAGGGTTGCGAGCTTCTTTGTCACTTGCAGCGGGGTTGGTGCGTGGCTGGGGGTGCTTGGGTGTTGGGGTGCGGCTAGGGGATGCTATCCGTGCGAGTACAGGGCGTGATGATGTGACGACCTTGTGTTTGGCACGTCGTGGTCGTGTCTTTGTAGATTCACCCCATTGTGCAGCTTATGCATTACCCGTCGCTGAGATTCGGCCCGGCCAGTGGTCGGCTGTTGCAGGTGATGCGGTCTGGGGGGAAGATGCCTTACCAGAGCTAACGGGAGAGCAGGGGCAAGCTTGCCTTGGTCAGGTTGAATATGTGCCATGTGCCGTGCCTGACGCTACGGGGATTTTTAAAGCAGCTTGCTTGGCATTGGCTCAAGATGTGGCGCAGAGAGGCGCGCTACATTCTTCACAATTGCATGCGCTAGAACCACTTTATATTGATCCACCAGAAGCGCGTCCGCCGGCTGGTGGTTTGCGCCCTGCACCAAAATGACTTGTGAGAAAGGCGGGAGCTGTGTCGTTACAGCAGAGTGAAAGCCGTCGTGACATTAAGGTGTTATGTGTTGGTATAGAGGCTGTTGCGCTTTTAGCTGGCCTGCATCAGCGTATATTTGCTCAATATGAATGGTGGAATGAGGAATCTTTCCAGCAGATACTTGCCATGTTTGGTGTGCGGGCATCTGTGGCTTATCGCGAGGATGAAGCTGAAGGCGTTTTGCCTGTTGGCTTTATTGTGAGTCGACATGTCGCAGGTGAAGCTGAAATATTAAGCTTAGGTGTTCTTCCTGAAGAGCGTCGTCGGGGAATAGCGCGCTGCTTAATGCAGGACGTTGTGCAGTATGCAAAAGCTCATCAAGAGAACATATTTTTGGAAGTGCGTGTGAGTAATGATGCTGCGTGTACTCTTTACCAAGAATTCGGTTTTCAGTCTTCTGGTTTGCGGAGAGGCTATTACTCTGATGGCGAAGATGCCCTTATTTTGAGTCTATTTTATTAATAAAAACTTCATATATTCTTCGCAAGGTAATATCTATTATTGCAGGGTGTTAATAGTAATCACCATTCTCTCATATTCGTGATAATGATTCGTGATAATAATGTGATGTAATTTCGTAGAATACTACAATGGTTTATTATATTAAATTATAAATTTGGAAATATTTTATTAAATTTATTCAATTTTTTATTTTATATTACTTTAAATAATTATATCCCATATCGGCAATAATAAATTTGAGTAAAGCGCATCTCAGAGGGGCTATCTACAGAATATCGTTGTATATTTAGGCATAAATACAAATATCTAAGGTTATATAAATCTTCCTTATGTCATAACGATGTATATCTAATTTTTTGTCATGTATTCTTCTCAATAAGATTTTACTGTGTCGTTATGGAGTTTTTCTTGTTGTATTTTTGAATTATCCGTTATAGATCGAACTAAATTTGTTAGGAGATCGTTATTTATGTCGTCTGATATTGAGGCGCTGGATCTGCGGCAGTTAACAACGCAGATCATCACGGCTTACGTCAGCAGCCATAATGTTGCTGCAGATGCTTTGCCGGGCTTAGTCCGTTCTGTTCATGCGGCACTAGCTAACGCGGGGACACCTGCAGAGGCAGAGGTGGAAAAACCTGTTCCAGCTGTACCCCCACGCAAATCTGTTTTCCCTGATTATATTATCTGTCTGGAAGATGGTAAGAAGTTGAAGCTTCTACGCCGCCATCTGAAAACAGCTTACAACATGACACCGCAGGAATATCGTGAGCGTTGGGGGCTTCCACCGGAATACCCAATGGTTGCACCGAACTATGCAAATCATCGTTCTTCTTTGGCGCGGCGCATTGGTCTTGGCCGCCGTCGTGAAGGGGAAGAACAGTAAAATTTCTCCTGTCTGCACGTGGTGTGGGTGAGAAAAAGCACGGAGGTGGCGTTTTCGATTGTTTTGTGGGTTGGACAAACCACATCATAATCGGATAGATCATCATTATGGTGATAAGCACAAAGAAAATGGGGCGCGTCAGTGCTGCGCCTAGTACGACAGTGGGGGACTCCCCTATTGCGCGTCTTTGCGTCAAGCATGGCCTAAAAATGACAGGTCAGCGGCGGGTGATTGCTTATGTCCTCTCTGAGGCAGAAGATCATCCGGATGTGGAGGAGCTATATCGGCGGGCTTCAGCTCTGGATAGCCGTATCTCTGTTGCGACTGTTTATCGGACAGTCCGTCTCCTAGAGGAAAAAGGCATTCTGGAGCGGCGTGATTTTGGTGGTGGCCGTGCTCGTTATGAAGCCAGCGAGAATGGTCATCATTATCATCTCATTGATATTGATAGCGGCAAGGTTATCGAATTTGAGAATGATGAGCTTGTCGGCCTGTTAGCCAAAATTGCTGCCGAACTTGGTTTTGACCTCATGTCGCATCGTGCAGAACTCTTCGGGAGACGGATTAGCTCTAGCAGCCAGCAGGGTGATTCTGCTGCTGATGCAGCTGTAAAAGCAGCTGCCCGTTCTTCCGGACATAAGGAGTAATTGATTTCATATGACCGGGAAGAGTTCGTTAGAGCAAAATACCCCTTCTAAAGCCGAACAGCTTGTCAGTAGTGCAAAAACACAAAAGCAGATGGAGACGTTGGCAACGCTTGCGTTGAACCGCGATGGTGGTTTCCAAGAGTTGCGTGGCGGTAGCTTGGGTGTGCGTATTGCCACTACTGAAGAAGAGATCGCAGCGGCACAGGCATTGCGGTATAAGGTTTTCTTTGAAGAGATGGGCGCTCGCCCAAGTGAGAAGGCTCTTAAAACACGCCTAGATGCTGATGAGTTTGATGAGGTTGCGGATCATCTTCTTGTTATAGACCATGCACGTGGTCCTGGTGCAGCTGGTGTTGTGGGGACGTATCGTCTGTTGCGCTCTGATGTAGTGGGCGAGAAAGGCCGATTCTACACAGCAGATGAGTACGATATTTCGTGTTTAACAGACTTCCCAGGGCGTTTGTTAGAGGTGGGGCGCTCCTGCGTTGCGAGTGAGTATCGTGGGCGCTCAGCTATGCAATTGTTGTGGCGAGGGATTGCGTCTTACATCTTCTTGCACCGTATTGATGTTTTATTCGGTTGCGCGAGCTTGCATGGGACATCTCCTGACCTGATGAATGATGAGCTGACATGGCTTTATCATAACCATCTTGCGCCACCTGCTTTGCGTGTTCGTGCTTTGCCAGAGCGTTATGTGGATATGCGTCGCAGTGACCCGACTTTGTTGGATCGCCGCACCTGCCTGAGCAAGCTGCCTCCTTTGATTAAGGGGTATCTACGTCTAGGCGGATATGTTGGTGACGGTGCCGTGGTGGATGAGCAGTTCAATACAACGGACGTTGCTGTTCTTGTTAAAAGTGAATTGTTAGCAGATAAATATTACCGCCATTATGAGCGTCGCTTGAAAGACGCGTTGGATTAAGAGGTCCAGTATGAAGCTTCGGGCATTGCCTCCCCTCCCACAGAGTGGGTGGTGTTGCGCTGGCTTCATGTTGCTTTTAGGGGCGTGTGGGGCTTTGGCCTTGCCGCCTCTTTTTTTATTTCCTGTTCTGCCGTTTGTTTTAGGGCTTTTTTACAAAATGGCCCTCAGAGCTCCTACGTTGAAACATGCGGCGTGGCGGGGTTTTCTATTTGGAATGGGCTTTCATATAGCTGGTTTATATTGGCTTACGAATGCGATTCTCACTCGGGTAGATGACTTTTGGTGGGTGGTGCCGTTTGCAACGCCAGCTGTGGCGTTATTAATTGCTCCCCTCATGGCGATACCGGCTGTTTTATGCCGTTTTGTGCCCGTGGGGTGGGCTAGTATAGCGGTGTTTTCTGGGAGTTGGACACTCGCTGATATGGCGCGTGTCTTTTATTTCTCTGGCTTCCCGTGGAATCCGCTAGGCAGTGCATTGGAGTTACCCGGGCATTGGGGAGACTGGCTAATACAGCCAGCCTCTATCCTTGGGGTGGATGGCTTAACGCTTGTCTTAGTTCTGGCGTCCTTAGCTGTATGGCAGGGGCGGTGGGCACGCTGTGTGGTGTTGGGCTGTGCTGTGCTGTGGTGCGCTTGGGGAGCATGGCGTGCTCAGAGCTACTCACCTTTGGCAGGTCATAAAATGCCCACGATTGTGATCGTGCAAGGGAATGTCACCGAGAGTGATGTATTGGGCCGGAGGTCAGCGCTGGAGCAGTTTGAAGCGTATCTGCAACTTACAGCGCAGGGTGTTCAACAGGCTAAGGAAACGGCTAAAGGGCAGCCTCTTGCTGTTGTATGGCCAGAATCTGCTTTTCCGGGCTTATTAGATGAAGATGAACTTGCGCGCCGTGATATTTCACTTGCTGCGGGAGGAGTGCCTGTATTGGTCGGAACCGACAGGCGTGCAGGGCAAGGGCGGTGGTATAATAGTTTGATAGCCTTAGGGGCTGAGGGGCAGATAGAAGCGGTTTATGATAAAAGTCGCTTGGTGCCTTTTGGGGAATACCAGCCTTGGATTATTCCCTTTCAGTTGTTACCTGCTGAGGTTGTGCCGGGACCAGGGTTGCAAACATGGGACCTGCCACAAATTGGCCGTGTGGGGCCGATGGTATGTTATGAGGTCATTTTCTCAGGTAGTGTTGTTGCTCCGGGAAAACGGCCGGATTGGTTGCTGACTATTTCGAATGATGCGTGGTATGGCAATAGTGCGGGGCCACGGCAGCATTTGGCAACGGGGCGGCTACGTGCGGTTGAAGAAGGGTTGCCTGTTGTTTTTGTAAATAATCGTGGTGTTTCGGCTGTGTATGATGCTCATGGCCGTGAGGTGCGCCGTACGTCTTGGGGGCAAGAGCAAGTTGTTGTTGTGAGTTTACCGCCACCTGAACAACAAACTATTTTTGGGAAAGTAGGGCGATTAGTCCCGTTTTTTTTATCTTTAATTTTAATCGTGTTTGGATTTTTTTACGTTTACGGCAAAAGAAAATAGTATAAAACGCTATCTGAAATCGTGTATTTTGTGGACTTTATATTAAGCAAATATATTATGTTAATAATTCGTAAATCATTTCAGGTTTTATAGGTAGTCGTGTGGGCATTCTCATGTTGGATGTAAGGTAGTGTGTCTTCCATCGGGCTCTATTGATGAGCATGTAGGTAAGCGTATCCGGCTTTTGCGGGGGCTGAGAAAGCTCTCTCAAGTGAAGTTAGCAGAAGTTTTGGGGATTACGTCGCAACAAGTACAGAAGTATGAACGCGGTGCGAATCGTGTTGGGGCTGGGCGTCTTTATGAGATAGCACAGTGCTTAAACGTGCCTGTTGGTTTTTTCTTTGATGAAATGGACGGTTATGCAGATCTTGCGCGACAAGGTTTGCAAGAGGAGCAAGCACCGTTTGAGGGAGGGGCTCCTAAATCAGAAGATGTGAATACCTCTTCAGGAGAGGACATTCCTGATGGAGGAATGGAGCTGTTGATGAAGCCCGAAACATTGGAGCTGGCAAAGGCGTATTATCGCATTAAGGATGAGAAAATACGTCAGCAATTATTGAATTTTGTGCGTGACGTTGCCGAGCGCTCCTAAGGGGGGAGGGCGAGGATAAGTGCATGGATTTATTCTCGCCGTAGAAGTGTGTCGTTTAGAAAGGAGCTAAAACGCCCAGCTCGATAGGCTTGGCGTAGAGCATCTTCATCATATTCTTCACGAACCCATGTCATGAAAGGCAGTCGTCCTTCAGCTGTATGTTGATAAAGCTGAAAAAAAGCATCCAAAATGCCAGTACGTGATTTTTTAAAATGAAGAAAACGCCAGTGGAGATGTTTAAGGGCATCCTTAGCCTGGCCGCCTTCGAAAAGGATTATAAGCCCGCTGGCAAGGCCTGTTCTGTCCGCTCCAGATTTGCAGTGGAGTAAGAGTGGGAACTCGGCTTGTTGATATATTTCGTAAAAGCGTAAGATGCGGTCTTTATGTGGGGCGTTGCGGCTTTCGAATGCCATATCAATATAGGGAAGCCCCATACGTTGGCATGCGTCTCTCCCGAGGGCATCTGCACCACATTGGCGGTGGCCACGTAAGTTGATGACCATATGAAGTTTTAGTTTTTCGCGATAGCGCCTTAAACGCCCTGGAGTGGGATGATTACAACGCCATACTCTGCCGGGATATACAGGAGCCAGGTTTGTCCAAACGAGGCGAAATATCGCGTGGTCAACGAAAAGGCTATCACACCATGCGCGAAGGCGCTGCCGAGGAGAGGAGAGTGTACCTTTGAACATGTCTTTTCTTTTCACGGGGATATAGCTTCGTCAATCACTAAGAGATGGTGTAGGGTACCTCCATGAGGTTATCTCTCGCATCTTTGTCGGATTTGTGCCTGGGAAGGTTAGGCGCGGGCGAGGCGTATATGTCTTCCGTGAAGGGAAGATATATAGGGCTGGTTATGCTCTGCTGTTTAACTGGCTGTGGGCAAGAAGGAGATGGAGGCCTGGCCCCGTTACCTAAAGCAGATATGACAGAGGCCTACCCGAATACGCCGTTTCGAGAGCTGCACCACCCTTTGCCTCCTTATTGGGGAGGAGCTGTGCCTATGGTGCAACTTATGCAGGCTACACCGAGTGAGGGAGATAATGGAACGGATCATACGGCTGACGGCCGTTTACATATTCCCCCGCAAACAGAGACGGATGTTTCCTACGGGCCACGCTCTCATCAGAAATAAAAGAATATTCGGTGAAGGGGATTATTCTTCTAATTTTGTAGCCTGCTCTGGGAGCATAACGGGGATGCCATCACGTACGGGGAAGGCAAGGCCTGCCTCTGGGCTGATAATGACATTGAGGCTTTCATCGTAATAAACGTCCCCTTTGCTGACAGGGCAGATGAGGCGTTTAAGAAGCTCTGGTGATGGGGCGATGTGTGACATAGATACGAGGTCCTGTAACGGGCAAGATATGTGTTTATTCTGCCCATTATAAAGATGTACGCTGATGTGGCGAAGTGTGTTTTTACTCAGAGAGATATTCTAATAGCCTGAGAGCACGTTCGTCTGCTTCGTGACATTCTAACAGGATTTGTTTTTTGTCTGCGCTGAAAGGAAGCAGCATCGGCAGCATGGTGAGAAGTGTGGCGTTGTCGAGTTTCTTAATGGCCTCCCACTTGAGAGAGAGTTTGTGTTCTTGGCTATATTGTTGCAGCGCTGAAGAAAGTTTTTGACGATCTATCGCACAGTCAGGGGCTTCAAAGAGGTCTTGTGTGAAGGGGGTAGCGTTGATCATCCCTTCACGCCAGCCATTTTCTGTGAGCGTATCACGCAATAAGCGAAAACGGCATACACCGGTTAATGTAATGAAAAATTGGCCATTCTCTTGTTCTAAGAATGAGGTAATGCGCCCCAATGTGCCGATAACCTCTAAAGGTGGCGTTTCCTCACCATAATTTGCGCTTGGGGAGGGTTGGATGATGCCAATCATTCTATGATGAGCAAGGCTATGCTCAAGTAATGCGAGATAGCGTGGCTCAAAAATGGTGAGGGGGAGTTGCCCTTTTGGGAGCAGAATCGTGCCTCGTAGGGGGAAAAGGCCAATACGAGGTGGAATATCCGCCAATGTCATATCAGACAGAGGGGGGATATTTCGTGCAGGGCGAGATGGATGTGAAGAGGTATGTGCTTTGTCTGTCATGGCGGGTGCCTCTGTAAGATGCACAGGCTGAAGGCTTGGGTAAAAGCACTTCAGCCCGGTGGCCATTATCACTCTGTTATGAAAAGAGAAGGGAAGATAATTTGCGCCGTGCGGCGAGGGTGTCGGGGTCTGTCATGCCCCAGACATCAAAAAAACGTAGCAGTTCTGTTTTTGCTTCTTGCCCGGCACCATCACGATCACGAGCGATGATATCTAGCAATGTTTGTGCTGCTTCGCCCCGTTTGTTTGCGCCATTTAAAGCGGTTGCGAGCGTAAGGAGCAGGCTAGTATCTTGCGGCGCAGCTTGTAGCTTTTGGCGGATTTCATCAATCTGACTCGCAGCCTTTTGTCCCTCTTTATAGAGGGAGAGTGCGGTGCGTGCGTTGGTAATTTCATCGTGTTCTACGATGGCTTCAGGAACTTGGGAGAGAGCTTCTTCCGCGCTTTCGGGGTCTTCCATGGCGATCATGCAGCGGATGAGACCAGCCCATGCAGTGGGAGAATCAGGTTCGGATTCGAGAGCCATAGCGTAACTATTGGTAGCTTCGGGCAAGTCGCCAGCTTTAAAGGCAGTATCTGCTGCCTTGAGAAGCTCTGCAACAGGCATGCTTTGTCCGCTCTCTTTAAGGATTTTCTCAATAAAACTGCGAATCTTGCTAGAAGGCTGTACCCCTTGAAATAGGTCTCTTACTTGGCCTTTCCAAAAGGCGACTACAAGCGGGATAGATTGCAAAGGCAGGCCAAGCTGGCCGAGTTGAGCGGCAAGTGCTTGGTTGGCTTCAACGTCAACCTTAACAAGTTTTACGCGACCTTCTGTTGCGAGTACGTTTTTTTCAAGGACTGGAGCAAGTTGTTTGCATGGGCCGCACCATGGAGCCCAGAAATCCACTAATACCGGGACATTCTGGCTCGCTTCGACAACCTCTTTCATAAAATTAGACTGATCAACATCTAAAAATGATGATTTTTGGTCAGTAGAGAAGAGAGGGGAGGTCATGAAAATGGCCCTTCGTGTCGTAGCGGTTTATGGCATTAAGCAAGCAGGATTAATGCAAGCTATCTTTAATGGAAAGATTGGTATTGTTGATCTCTCTGGCAAGAGGAAAAATAAAATGTGGTAGGGGGATTGCATAGAAACGTCTCTTAGTGCATATAGCTCCCACCAACAGCTTATGCGGGCGTAGCTCAGGGGTAGAGCACAACCTTGCCAAGGTTGGGGTCGAGGGT
>CAMKWS010000018.1 GCA_946476985.1 uncultured Acetobacteraceae bacterium | reverse complement strand
TCGGCAAAGCCAGCCTCTAAAGCGACATCTGGTCCTTTTTTCCCGTGGCGGAGCAATGTTTTAACGTGGTTGAGTTTCCCTAAAAGGCGGAAGTCTCTTGGGGAAAGCCCATAAAGGCGATGGAAACGGCGGGAGAAAGCCTCACGACTCATGCCGGATTGGTGTGCAAGGGTTGTTACGGAATGTGTAAGTAGGTACTCGTTTGAAGGGAATAAGGGCAAAATCGTAGTGAGGCTGTGAACATTATGCGGGCGGATGCCTGTCATATCATGTAGCAGTTGGGAAATATCGGCTCGTTCTGTACACGAGCCTGCATCAATATACAGGTTTAGGCCGAGTGTTTCTGTTGAGCCGTGTGCTGTGTCATCTTTAGAAAAGTGGGGCACCCCGGCGGGAATGAGCAGGGCATGCCCTTTTGTGAGGGATATTCTTTGTTGGGCGAGGACAAAGTGTCGTGAGCCCTCTAAAATAAAGGCAATTTGGTCTTCATGATGAAAATGTAACGGCAGAGCAAGGGCTGTTCCATTGGCCATGCTGATCTCCCGCACATAAGGGTGATCTGTGCGCCAATAGCGCCAGATTGGGCCTTTTTTGTGGGGGGAGAGTGAAGGGGAAGGCATGGTTCTTTAGAGATAAGGTGAGAGCTTTTCTCCTGCAAGAGTAAGGGGTGGAAGGGCATATGAAATAATAAAAGACGACTGGTCTAATTTTTATCTAGACAAGCGCTCTCATCTTTTGTTAAGCAGAGAACATGGCAGTTGCAGAGAAACATTTACAAGCGCGTCGTCGCATTTTGGAATCTGCCCGTCCGTTGATCGGTATGCGGGGGTTTTCTGCCGTGGGGCTAAGCCAGATTCTAGAAGCGGCAAATATTCCTAAGGGATCGTTTTATCATTATTTCGATTCTAAGGAGCATTTTGGCGAGGCTTTGTTAGAGCTGTATAATGAGCAATATTTCCAAAGAATGGATGAGTTGATTACAGCACCAGGTAAGAATGGTTTTGAGAAACTGTCAGCCTATTGCCAATGTTGGGTAGATGCCCAACAGGCGGGGTGTTTTGGTGAGAAATGCCTGGTTGTGAAATTAGCTGCGGAAGTCTCTGATCTCTCAGAACGGATGCGTTTAAGGTTGGAGGAAGGAACAACAGGGCTGATTGCACGCTTGGCACGTATTATAGAAGAAGGCCAAGCAGATGGGTCTATTACGAATGTGTCTCCCGCACGGCTGATGGCTTCGGTGGTGTATCAAACATGGTTAGGTGCGACCCTTATGGTTAAAGTAACGCACCAATCTTATCCGTTTGAAGAGGCGTTTGATGCAACACGCCAATTAGTTGCATCTCAAAGCTAAGAGCTCTCTCTTTTGCTTGCTGCAACTAAAAAATAGAGTTTTGGAACGGCTCTCCAATATTAATAGCAGACCAGTCTATTTTTGGTCCCTGTATGGTTGGAGTAGCCCATAGGAGTAAGATGGTAATGGAGAATTTTGAGTTCTATAACCCGACAAAGATTCTCTTTGGTAAAGGGATGATCGCTAAGCTGGATGAGCAAATTGCTCAAGATGCGCGTATCCTCATCCTGTATGGTGGTTCCAGCGCAGAGAAGAGTGGCACCTTAGCAGAGGTACGCCAAGCTCTGGGAGAACGTACTTTCTTTGAGTTTGGTGGGATTGAAGCAAACCCAGCTTACGAAACCTTGATGAAGGCGGTGGATGTTGCGCGCAAAGAGAAAGTGGATTTTCTCCTTGCTGTGGGTGGTGGCTCTGTAATGGATGGCACCAAGTTTGTGGCTGCAGCGGTGCCTTTCCAAGGTGATGCGTGGGAGATTCTGACGTCTCAAGGTGCAGCGGTAAAGCAGGCTCTGCCTTTAGCAACGGTGGTTACATTGCCGGCTACAGGCTCTGAGATGAACAATATCAGCGTCATCTCTCGTAAAGAAACAGGCGATAAGCTGGCTTTTAACAGCGAGCATGTGTTCCCTGTTTTCTCTGTGCTAGATCCAACACGTACATTCAGCTTGCCGATGCGCCAAGTCGTGAATGGTGTAGCGGACTCCTTTGTACATGTAATGGAGGCGTATCTTACATACCCACAAGATGCGATGGTGCAGGACCGTTACTCCGAAGGCCTATTGTTGAGCCTGCTGGAAATTGGTCAGCGCATTACAACAGCTTCGACAGAGGATTATGATCTCCGTGCGAATCTGATGTGGGTTGCAACACAAGCGCTTAATGGTTTGATTGGTGCTGGCGTTAAGCAGGATTGGGCAACCCACATGATTGGCCATGAGTTGACTGCGAAATATGGCATTGATCATGCGCGGACATTGGCGGTTGTATTCCCGGCCTTGTTGAAAGAGAAACGGGCCGCCAAGAGTGCAAAATTACTGCAATATGCAGAGCGCGTGCTTGGTTTGCGTGATGGCACAGAGGATGAGCGTATTGATGCAGCAATCCGCCAGATTGAGTCTTTCTTTGAAGGGCTAGAGATCCCTGTACGTTTGTCTGCTTATGACATCGGCAAGGATGGGATTGCCCCGATTATTTCCCAGCTTGAAGAGCATGGCATGGTGAAGATTGGTGAAGGGCAAGACATCACATTGGATGTAAGCCGCAGCATTCTTGAGCGTGCGCTCTAAACGAAGCATTATTTTTTTACCATAGGGGCCTATATTAAAAGGCCCCCAGAAAGATGGATGAGGTGTCTTATGGCATATGCATCGACTAATCCTTATACAAATGAAGTTCTAAAAACTTTCCCAGAGGCAACAGACCAGGATGTGCAAGCAGCGCTGACGCAAGGTTATGCTGCTTATGAAGCATGGCGTGAAACGTCTTTTGCTGAGCGCTCTAAATTGCTGAAGAAAGTTGGTGAACTTCTGCGCCGTGACATTGATAAGCTCGCACGTCTTGCGGCTTTGGAGATGGGGAAGGTCCTTAAAGAGGCCCGCGGAGAGGTTATTCTTTCAGCGCAGATCTGTGAATATTATGCTGAGCATGCAGAGGAGCTGCTTAAGCCAAAAGCGTTGAAGGTAGATAGCCCTGAGAAGGGGCGGCCAACTCTAGTGCATGAACCACAGGGGATTGTACTGGCAATTGAGCCTTGGAACTTCCCTTACTATCAGGTGGTGCGTATTGCAGCTCCTCAGCTTTCTGCGGGGAATGCGGTGATCCTGAAACATGCAAGTAACCTTCCGCAATGTGCGGCTGCGTGTCAGGAATTGTTTGAGGAAGCTGGTGCCCCTAAAGGCTTGTTTCAGAATCTTTATCTTGCACGGCATCATACCGAGACTGTGCTGAATGACCCACGCACATGTGGTGTGGCTCTTACAGGTTCTGAAGGTGCTGGGTCTGTTGTGGCAGGGATTGCCGGTAAGGCGTTGAAGAAGGCTACAATGGAGCTGGGCGGTAGTGATGCCTTTATTGTACTGGACGATGCCGACCTCGAAAAAACTGTGAAATGGGCTGTGTTTGGTCGCCATTGGAATGCTGGGCAGGTATGTGTGTCTGCTAAGCGCATCATCGTGGTGGATAGCCTGTATGATCGTTTTCTAGAGCTGTATAAGAAGGGGATTTCTGAGCTGAAGGCAGGTGATCCTTTAGATCCAGAAACAAACTTTGCGCCACTATCGTCTCAAAAAGCGGCAGATGACCTGCAGGCGCAGGTAGATGCTGCAAAGAAACTGGGTGCTGAGGTAGAGGTGATTAATCTGCCTGTGCCAAACCAGG
This sequence comes from uncultured Acetobacteraceae bacterium, assembly GCA_946476985.1. GTDB lineage: Bacteria > Pseudomonadota > Alphaproteobacteria > Acetobacterales > Acetobacteraceae > Bombella. Next base: position 14,342 of record CAMKWS010000018.1, on the reverse strand, counting down.
GTGCTTTCTTCAAACCTGCCATTATGACAGGCCTTGATGAGAATAATGAAGCACGTCATTGGGAATTCTTTGGCCCGGTAACACAGCTTTACCGTGCAAAAGATGAGGAAGATGCGATCCGTATCGCCAATGATTCCCCATATGGTCTGGGTGGTTCTGTCTTTACGAAAGATGAAGAACGTGGCGCTCGTGTTGCTGCGAAGATCCGTACAGGGATGGTGTTCATTAACCACCCAACAACCACAAAGGCAGACCTACCATTTGGCGGTATCGCTCGCTCTGGTTTTGGTCGTGAGCTGATTGATTTGGGGATTAAGGAGTTTGTGAATCACAAGCTTATCAATATCGTGGATATTGATGCACCTTTCTAAAAAGGTCAGCTCTTAATGAGCTAAGGCTTAGTAAGGGTTAAGAAAAAGGCGGCTATAATAGGCCGCCTTTTTTGTATTTTAACGGCGGTAGAGCATGGTTTTAAGTACACCATCACGCCGGATAAAGCCGTGGAAGAGTGCGGCAGCCATATGCCCCATGATGAGGAAAGCCAGCCCATAGGCGAGGCAGCTATGTAAGCTGCGAAGCTGTGCCCAAAGGGTAGCGTTATATCCAATGAGGGGAGGAATATGGCACCCGCCCCACAGGGTAATAGGATAGCCGCCGGCTGAGAGCATAGCCCAGCCAACCAAGGGGAGAGCGAGCATAAACCCATAAAGCAGCCCGTGAGAGATATGAGCGGCATATTTCGCCCAAATGGGCATAGTGGCTGGCAGTGAAGGGTTATGTTTTGTGGTCACGCTATTAGCTAAGCGTAGGAGGACGAGGGCAAGGATAATAAACCCCAGAGTCCGGTGGAGGGTGAATAATCCTGCATAATGGATGGTGCTATGGTGAGCTATGCTCAGCCCTATAATGAGCGTGGCGATGATGAGCGCCGCCATGACCCAATGCAGGAGGATAGAGCGTTTAGGAAAAGAGCCAGATGCCGGGATATGTGTAGGCGATGACATAATTATTGGCCCTTCTCATGAGTGGAGAGCGTGGGGGAGGCGATGATGTGTGATGTGACCATGCTGGGGGTTTTTGTCTCGCCAGCACGAGTTGAGTAGGAGTGCATATAGATAGATGATCGCAGCGCAAGGAGAGGGTCATCGGTCACGGTGATACCGGAGGGGAGGATGGTCGGGTCAAAAACCATAGGACCGCAGCCTTTCTCGTCCTCGCTGTATGCTTGTGTGAAGGTGAGTGTTCCTACAGAGAGTTTTTCTGCCGTAGGAGACCATGGCTGGCTTGGGTCATTTATCGGATCACCTGCACGGGCAATAGTTGCTGTAAGAGACCAGCTAAGAGGATGTTGATTGAGTGTGCGTATAAGCTGTTTAAAGAGATAGTTTTTATCATCTTCTGATGGTGTGCCTGCCGGGTGGAATGGTTCAAGAGGGGTGGCAGTCCACCGTACGGCTGTTTTTTTGCCTGTGTGGTTGGTGAGGTAAAAACTATCGAGGCTGTTATAGCTATCGTCTTCTAAACCGGAAGAAACGGCTCGTTGTGCATTTTGACTAAAGGCGGTGCGTAGCCAAGGGCGTGCATCTGCATAGGCTTTTGTACGGGCAGGGTCTGGTTGATGTGTGATGGGGTCGAGTGCATTGCTGCCAAAGAAAGCAAGAGCATCGTGTAGATCACGGATAGGCTGGAGAGGGACATCAACTAATGCAAGGCGCCAGTCATCGCCTGTTTGCGAGCGAATTTGGAAGGCGAGGCTACGAGCAATGGCGGGGTTATCTGCTAGATAAGGCATAGGTGGTGCGAGAGAAAAGCGACCAATAACGGGCAGATGTGTCCCTCGGAAGATGCCTGATTTTGAGAGGGTACGCCCCGCTTCTGAAGGTTCGAACCAGCCTGTCACACACATACCCTTAGCATGAGCACGACGGAAACCTGTTGTGGGAGCCCCGGCCTTGTGAAACAGCGCCATAAAATGGGAGGGGGTAAGAGTGTCTCCCCCAATCACACCACCTGCCCATGCAAAAATAAGGCCAAGACAGAGAGAAGGTAGGAGGACAGCAGCCCAGAGAATAGAGCGTTTTTGTGGGGTCGGGTGCGTCATAAGACGGTCTCCCAAAGAGGCATAAAGGTAGGGAGCCAGGCTTATCAGATGTCCAAATTTTGTTAAAGGGAAGCCCCCCCCTCTGCCCATTCATTGTGTGTGAGCAGAGGAGGATATGCCGAAGGCTTTAGAGCCTTATGGTAGCGTTCCGGTGGGGAGTGGGCGCAGAGCCGCATTGCCCCGGCCTATTTCATCAGGTGCCTCATGTGTGAGGTCTTCATGGGCTTCGGGATGTTCAGATGCTTTTACATCCCCCACCTGTTTGGGATGATGCAGCCCTGCAAATTGCAGTGCGCCGACAGAGAGTGTTTCCGCCATTGTGGGGAGGGATTTTACATCCCATCCACCGCCAAGACTGCGAATGAGTGCAACATAAGCTTGATATAGCCGTGTGGCGACTTCCACTTCTGCAATACGAGATTGGAGCGTATTTTCTTGGCTGAAGATCGCTTCGAGATATGTGCCCACGCCACCTTGATAGAGGGTCATGGTCATATTCTGGGTCTCTAAATTTGCACGGATGGCTTGCTCGAGCGCTTTTTTCTCTAAAGCAAGGCGGTTAGTGCGGGAGAGGCCGTCAGCGACTTCACGGAAGGCTGCTAGAATGGTCGTGCGGTAGCGGTCTCGTGTTTCACGATAGGCAGACCATGTGCGTTGGAGTTCTGCACGGCGGAGCCCCCCATCAAAGACAGGGATATTTACCTGTGCGCCATAGGTCCAGAGGGAGTTCACAAGGTTGGCTAGCTTAAAGCCATTAGCCTCGAACCCGCCATCGGCATTGAGCGCAAAGTGAGGGTAGAAAGCGGCTCGGGCGACCCCAATAGCTCTGTTCGCTTGGGCCATTTCACGTTCTGCACTGGCAATATCTGGACGACGTTGGAGTAATCCAGAGGGAACACCTGTGGGGATGTTGGGCTCGTGGAAGTCGAGCGTATTGACCGGTGTAATATGGAATGTCGCCGGTGCGCTATTGGTGAGAATAGCAATAGCGTGTTCTGTGACTTCACGAGCGGCTTGAATGTCATAGAGCGACGCTTGTGTTGTGTAGAGTTGCGCCTGTGCACGAGCTAGGTCGAGCCGTGGGGCAGCTTTGAATTTAAGCTGTGTGCGGGTGACATCTAAAGCACGCTGATAATATGCGATGGACTGTTTATAAATCGCAATTTGGGCATCATAGCCGCGCAGCTGGATATAATCACTCGCGAGCTCGGCCTCGAGACTGAGGCGAGACATTGCAAATTGTGCGGCTGATTGCTGAGCAGCTTGGCGGTTTATACGCACACGGTTGCGGATGGAAGACCAAATATCAGGCTCCCATGTGGCAAGGCCTGTATATTCCTCTTGCGTTTGGACAAGGGTGGCGCCGTTGCGGAAGAGGCGGTCTTCTGATTGTTTATTGTCCGATCCCCCTGCATCGATACTGAGATGAGGGAGAAGATCTGCTCGAGCGCGGGCAACAAGAGCACGAGCTTGGAGGAACCGCTCTGCTGCTGCTTGGAGGTCTCCATTTTCGGCAATGGCGCGGTCTTCTAGCTTGTTAAGAAGCGGGTCGTGGAACAGCACCCACCAGTCAGAAGGGAGAGTAGCATCTGCGGGGGCAGCTTTAGCGAAGGGTGTTTGCCCTTGCCAGCTATCAGGCACCACAAAATGAGGCTCTTTATAGCGGGGTGCGAGATCACATGCGCCAAGGCTGACGAGTGCGAGTAGCGATGCCCCTTTGAGCAGCCGTGTGAAACGGTGGCGTGTGGAGGCGTTATAGCGTTTATTATGTGACCGCATGGGGGAGGGTGTGAGGTATTTGGTCATGATATGTGATCAATCCTCATCGCTCGGCTCTTCCCAGCCGCTTTGGTTATAACCACGGGCGGGGGTAACAACACGTACAGGGTCGCCTTCAAGTAGGTCAGCTGGTGGGTTGTTAATGATATGGTCATTCATATCAATCCCAGCCTGAACTTCTGTGGAGCTATCTGCCATTTTTCCAACATGGATGTTCTTGAAATGCACATGGCTTTTTTCATCCACGGTGGCGACTTGCATGCCTTTTTCTTGGAAAACAAGTGCGCCTGTTGGAATTTTAAGAAGGTGAGCGGCATTATTGTTGGCTTTTAGGCCGACAGAGGCGAATGTCCCCGGCCAAAGGGCATGGTCGGCATTATCAAGTGTAAATTCAGCCACGGCTGTGCGTGTGTTGGGGTCATAACCGTGGGAGGCCGTCAGGAAGTTCGCTGTGAATGTGCGGTCTGGATATTGTGGCACATGCAACTGTGCTGTGAGGCCGTCTGTCAGCATGTAGGAGAAAATCTCAGGGACAGAGACAAACAAACGCAAACGATGTGTATCTGCCACGGTAAAGAGTTCCGATGCCCCACCAGAGGCATTTAGCTGTCCTCCGCCGCTATTAACATAGTCACCAACATTGATAGAGCGTGTGGTGACGACACCATCAAATGGGGCGATGATTTGTTTAAACTTCTCTAACGCAGCGAAATGGTCAACATTACGCTGGGCGGCCTGCATATTCGCCGAAGCAGCTTGCTCATTAGCAATAGCGACTGAGACAGACTGCCCAGAGACAGCTTGTGAACGGCCCATGGCCCGCCAACGGTTCGCCGTGACCGTGGCAAGGTGATATTTAGCCTTTTGAGCATCAAGATCAGCTAAGGCTTGGGCGTATTGTGCATCTAGTGCTGGGGCATTGATTTCCGCAAGGACATCACCTTGATGTACAGCGGCACCGTAGTCTTTATACCACATTTTCACATAGCCGGAGACCTGTGCATAGATAGGCGCTTGGTACCATGCGTCAATCGTGCCGGGGAGTGTTAGCTCGACCTTGCTGTCTGCTTGATGCGGAAGGATTGTCGCAACGCTGGGGATGGCGCTTTCCTCTGCAATAGCGTGCAGCTCTTTGCCATGTGTGACCCGCCCAACAAGGAGTACAGCAACATAAGCGCCGAGGGCACAGCCGCCAAGGGCAAGAAGGAACTTACTTTTTGGGGACATGCTGGCCATTAGATGCTCTCCTTATGACGGGCAGTGCGGTTGTGAATAATTGCATAAACGCATGGAACAAAGAGAAGGGTGGAGAGGGTTGCCACAAGCAGCCCCCCAATCACAGCCCGCCCTAATGGTGCGTTGGTGGAGTTAGATGTTGCCATGGGGATCATGCCGACCACCATGGCAAGGGCTGTCATCAAGACAGGGCGAATACGTTCACGCCCTGCTTCGATAGCGGCACGGAGGGCATCGCCGTGCATTTCGATACGTTCACGTGCAAAGGAGACAACGAGAATAGAGTTCGCTGTTGCGGTGCCCATACACATGATGGCTCCTGTTAGTGCGGGAACGGAGAGGCGTGTGTCTGTTAAGAACAGCGCCCATGCGATCCCTGCCAGAGCGCCGGGCAGTGCGGTGATGATGATGAAAGGGTCAAGCCATGACTGGAAATTGACCACAATCAGTAGATAGATCAGCACGATGGAGACAAGCAGCCCCATAATCAGCTGGCCATAGGCGCTATACATGGTCATTGCTGCACCATGGATGTCCGTTGCTGCCGTTTTAGGCAACAGGGACTGTGTATCACGGATAACGGCTTTGACATCATTTAGGACAGCACCGAGGTCACGCCCTTCAGTGGAGACGTAAATATCCACCTCAGGCATGGAGTTAAAGTGGGAGACTTCCCCCGGTGTGCCTGTTGGTACAATGGTGCTGATGCTGCCCAGTAGCTGATCGCCCGTGCCTGTTGGGTTCCCATCACCTTTATCCACCGGAATGGTGAGAAGGTCGCTGAGATGCGTTAGCTGGTCTTGCGACACATAGGTGTTCAGCGGGAAGGTGACATTATTTGCTGGGTCGAGCCAGAATTGAGGGTCTACCGTGCTGGAGCCAGAGAGTGTCATCAACTGGTTATTTGCAAGGTCGGCTTCAGTTAGGCCGGTGGCCTGACTAAAGGTACGATTGCCACGGATCATCAATGTTGGTGTTTTCATTGTTTGTTGGATGACAACATCTACTGCACCTGGGATATGGCGCAAGCGAGAGATGATCTTACGTGCGTAGTCGTAATTATCGTTGATATCTGGCCCATTGATTTGGATATCAATTGGCGCTGGTGAACCAAAGTTGAGAATCTTTGCTGTGAGGTCCGCTGGTTGAAAGGTAAAGACTGAACCAGGGAACTGTGCAGAGAGATCTTTGCGCAGGAGGGCGCGGTAATCCCACACAGGGGAGGCCTCATTTTTCAAAGCAATCGTGAGGTCACAATCCTGCGTGCCAATACTTGGGGTGGGGATAAAGGCTTGGTTATGAGCCCCTTCTGGCAGGCCGCAATTACTGACGATTTCTTCTACTTGGCCAGGGAGATCGTGCTGGATTCGGTCGGAGACAAGAGCTGTGATGCGCCCAGCAACTTCGATACGTGTGCCCAGAGGTGCACGCATATGCATTTGGAGTGCGTTAGATTTTGTCTCAGGGAAGAAATCTCGCCCGGCTGTAAAATAGAGGCCCAAAGAGAGGACTGAAAGTGCGAGGAAGATACCGACAAATAGGTTGCGGCGCTCCACACAGCGGATCAACACAACAAGGTAGCTCTCACGGAAGCTATTAAATTTGGCTTCGAACCCTTTCTGGAAGGCAAGAAAGAAGCCCATAATCCCAGTTTGTGGGGCGTGATGTGCCTCTGCATGTTCCGTTTTATGATCATGGCCAGCAAGAAGATATTTCGCCATGGTGGGAACAAGTGTCCGGGAGAGGACAAAAGAGGCAATCATGGCAAAAATAATGGCCTCGGCCATAGGGCGGAAGAGATAACCGGCCACACCGTCTAGCTCGAATAAGGGCAACCAGACGATACAAATGCAGGTGGTGGAGACAAATGTTGCGGTAACAATTTGGTTCGCTGCATCGATGATGGCTGTTTCCAGGTTCTTGCCCATCTCCAGATGTGTGTCGATATTTTCAATCATCACTGTGGCATCATCAACGAGGATCCCCACTGCGAGCGCAAGGCCGCCCAGTGTCATGACATTGATCGACTGTCCAGCCCAGCCAAGGCCAATAACAGAGCAGAGGATTGCCAGAGGGATTGAGGTCGCAATGATGATGGTTGAGCGCCATGAACCGAGGAAGAGCAGCACCACAATCCCTGTGAGGAAGGCGGCGGTAACCATCTCGCGCACCACATCTTGAATCGCATCTTTCACGAAGATAGAGGCGTCTGTTAGGATGCTGATGTTTACATCATCTGGTAGGACAGCCCGCAAACGTGGCAGGGCTTTTTTTACGCCATCAACAACGTCTAGTGTGGAAGCCTCACCACTTTTCATGACGACGACTTCTACCCCTTGGCGCCCTTTTACGAGGACAAGGTTAGTTTGCGGGTGTCCGCCACGATATACATCAGCGACATCATGAACATAGATTACGGCATTTCCCACACGTTTGACGGGGATATTGCCGATGGCTTTCATCGTCTTAGGTGTAGCGTTGGTTTGGACCATCCAATCGACAGCATCAATTTTCTGGTCACCCGCCGGGAGGACGATATTTTGGTTGTGCATGGCGTTTTGCACATCCATAGCGGAGAGGTGATGGGCCCGTAATTGGTTCTGGTTCAGGGTTACCATCACAAAGCTATCCATCCCGCCATAAGGATGAGGTACGACAGCGCCGCTGACAGTTACCAGCAGTGGGCGCACACGGATCATCGCAAGCTTATAGAGGTCGGAGGGTGTTTGTTTTTCAGACGTGATTTGGAGGGAGATAACTGGAACAGAAGACGCATCCAGCCGCATAATCATAGGAGCGGGGATGTTGACTGGGAGCTGTTTGATAACAGTCTGGGAGATGGCTGTGACCTCGGCCTCGGCCTCACCAATTTCTGAGCCGGGTTGGAAAAAGATCGTTACGATCCCACGCCCGTAATAGGAGTTGGACTCCATATGCTCAATGCCCTCAACAGTGGAGGTCACCATGAGCTCATAGTTATAGATAATACGTCCGGCAAACTCCTCTGGGAGCATACCGCCATAGGTCCATACCGCCGAGACGACAGGAATTTTAATGTTAGGGAAAACGTCCGTCGGTGTTTTGAAGACAGACATAACCCCAAACATAACAATCAGGATCGACAGGACCACAAAGGTCAAAGGCCGCCTGAGTGCGGTAACGACAATGGCATTCATAAGTAAGAATGTTCCAGTTATTCCAAGATCAGAATGAAGTAATTCTTAATTTAGGCAGAAATGGTCAAAAAGCGTATTAAATCCTCGTTTATAGAATTTAATTAACTATCTGTAATATATATTTTTTTCTCTTTTAGAAGAGAATTCTGCCGTAAAATAATCTTTTGAGATGCATCAAAATGCCTCCCAGAGAGGCACTGAAGTTACGCTCTAGTCATGCCATTTATAGGTTGAGAAGAGTGATTCTGAGGTGGTGGGGTTGGATATGGGGGGATTAGTTTTTCGGTGGGGGATCTACTGGGGTCTCTTGCATATTGATGGTATGGCGAAGCGTGTGGATGGTTTTATCGCTCACAGGATCAGCCTTGTTGCCCCATGAGTGGCGAATAAAGCTTACAAGGTCGGCGAGTTCACGGTCGTTAAAAGTGTCCTCAAATGCGGGCATGGTGAAGGCGGATGGGGCCGTGGGGAGACTTTTAGAGCTACCGCCTTTTAGAATGATATGTACAAGTGAGGTCGGGTCGCTCGTCATGACAACAGGATTCCCCGCAAGTGGAGGAAAGACCGCCCCGTAGCCTGTGCCATCAGTACGGTGGCAGGCAGCGCAGCGGTCTACATATAGGCGTGCGCCTGTTTGGGAGAGGTCTCCTTTACGAAGTTTTTGAGCCGTTGAAGGATCATATACCCACAGGGTTTCTTTCTGTGCGGGGGCAAGGGTAAGTAGGTAGCGGGCGATAGCGTGGAGGTCGCTTTCACTAAAAGCGTGAGAGCTATGGGTGATGACAGGTGTCATCCCACCAAAACCCACACCTGCGGGGGTGCGTCCGGTTTGGAGAAATTCTACAATATTTTCTTCGCTCCAACGGCCTAGCCCTGTACGGTTTTCTTGCCGGAGGGAGGGGACAACCCAGCCTTCTAAAACGCCACCACCAGAGAGGAAAAGTGGGCCATCAGCAGCGGTTTGTGCTTTTTCATTTAGAGTAATGCTGCGTGGTGTATGGCATGCCCCGCAATGTCCAGCCCCTTCGACTAAGTAGGCACCTCGGCTTAGGATGGGGTCTTTAAATTCACTTTGTGTACGTTTTTGTGCGGCTTTAATGGAGGGGGAGAAGAGCCACCGCCATATATGTAATGGCCAGCGGATAGAAAGCGGCCATTTTATTGTATTCGCTGGTGGTGAGATCGCTTGTGGAGCAACGTGATTGTGGAAATAGACATATAGTGCGTGAATATCTGCACCACTCATCCTAGCGTAGGATGGATAAGGCATAGCGGGGTAGAGAGGGGAGCCATCCTTCCGCACACCTTGGCGGACAGCGCGAGAGAAATCTGCCTCTGAGTATGTTCCAATGCCATGAATCGGGTCGGGTGAGATGTTTGAGGCATATAATGTGCCAATAGGCAGCGTAAAGGGGACACCGCCACTATAGGCTGGCCGGTTTGAGGCACTATGACAGGCAGCGCAATCACCTAAGATAGCTTGATAATGACCGGCTTCTATAAGGGCAGGTGAAATAGCATCTTCTGCGCTAGCGGGATGATGTCGGCTTACTCCTAAAAGAAGGCTAAGGACGCAGATTATAGCAGAGTAGGAGGGGAAATGCCGTGTTGCCTTCATGCCTGTACCATTGGTCCGGGGTTGGCGAGATAGCTGGTGCGAATATGGTGGGCAGACCAATAGGCTAAGGCGGCTACTAACCCTGTGGGATTATAGCCCATACCTTGGGGGAATGCGCTTGAGCCGATGACAAACAGGTTGGAGACATCCCAACTTTGGAGATAACGGTTCACTACGCTTGTTGTAGGACTGTCACCCATTACGGCTCCTCCGCCAAGGTGGGTTGTTTGGTAAATGCGGCTATCAAATGCTTGGCCATATTGCAGGCTATTTAGTTGGGTACGTGTGGCGCCCATTTCATTTGCAATATCTTGGAGTTTATTGACGACATATTGGTTCATGCGGATGTCGTTATCCTTCCATGTGAAGGTCATACGAAGCATCGGTTGGCCGTAAGCATTACGCCATGTGGGGTCGAGATCGAGATAGACATCCCGGTAGGACATATTGCTGCCATGGGCTTCAATACCGAGGGAGTGTTGATATTGTTCAATCATCTCCGTTTTATAAGTATGGCCCCAGCGTGCTTTGCCTTTCCCGCCGGCTCCTATAGCAGCGGTAATGGGTTTTACACCTGCTTGGTTAACCCATAAAGGTGAGCCCCCAATAAACCCTGCAGGGCCACGGTCAAAGCCAGGTTGGTTGAAGTCATCAATAGCGACGCCTGCACCGCCTGCTCCAACAAATTGATTGGAGAATGTGTTTTTGGGAAGCCAGACACGAGATGATGTAATGGTTTGATAAAAGAAGTTCCGCCCGACTGTACCGCTCTGATCGGCCGGGTTGTAAGGCTGACCAATACCAGAGGTGAGTAAGAGATGCACATTATGCAGTTGGAATGCCGTGAGGATGACAAGATCCGCGGTTAGGGTGTGTTCTGTGAGGGTTTGTGTATTAACATAGCGGACCCCAGTCGCTTTTTTGCGGTCTCCATCAAGGAGGATTTCAAGCACATTGGCTTGTGTGATGAGCTTAAAGCGTGGGTTCTGCCGTAGAGCGGGCAGGATGTTCACATTAGGTGAGGCTTTAGAATAGAGATAGCAGGCATAGCCACTGCAATAACCACAGAAATTACATGGCCCCATCTGGCAGCCATAAGGGTTTGTATAAGGTTGTGAAGCATTTGCAGCGGGGATGCTGTAAGGGTTGTAGCCTACTTTGGCGGCTGCCTTGCGAAAGAGACTGGCGGAGTAAGTATCTTCCATCGCCGGGAGGGGGAAGTGGTCGGAACGGTCTGGAGCAAAAACATTTCCTTGGCCTACGATACGACCATTGACGGTATAAGCTTGCCCAGATGTTCCGAATATTTTTTCAGCTTTATCAAAGAAAGGTTCGAGCTCTTGGTATGTCACTCCGTAATCTTGCAAATGCATGTCTTCGGGAATGAAGGTTTTACCGTAGCGTTCGATTGTATTGCTGCGGAGGCGTAGATCATCTTCTGTGGCACGGAAGTGGCAGCCTGACCAATGTAGACCTGCTCCCCCCACGCCTTCTCCGGGGAGAAAGGCGGCAAGCTGTCGGTAGGGAAGGGCAACTTGGTCGGGTTTATTGCGAATTGTGAGTGAGGAGTGGGCAAGTTTTTGGAAAAGTCGCTTGCGGACGGCTCCACGGAGCTCATCAATAGATTTAGGATAGGTGCCTTCAATAGCGGTGCTATGATCTTTGCCACGTTCTAGCATGGTGACAGAGAGCCCAGCTTCTGTCAGTTCTTTGGCCATAATACTGCCGGCCCAGCCTGCTCCGATAATGAGCACATCAGGCTTGGGGGAGGTAGCGGTAGAGGAGGTATGACTATTCTCTGCCATAGGTGTTTAATCCCCCTCATTAAGTTCAGCTTGGGAGGAAGGAGGCATACTAACGGGACCTAAAGGATAGGAGGCTCCATTTTGGTTTATCCAGTCCATAAAGTCTGCCCGGGCACCGGGGAAGCCCATCATTTGCCAGCCATTCATGTCATAATTGCCCCCATAGGCGGGGTCAGCAAAGGCACCTTCAAGTGTGTTTGTACGGAGCTGCTCGAAGAAGATATTGCCGGGGATATCGTTGAAATGGAGTTGTCCATTTTCTAATGAGCTGAGGATATCATCCTGCTGTGCGGAAGAAAGTTCGACAAACAAGGCATCATGAGTCATGAGGCAATGGGTGTTAATGGGTGTAATAGTGCGGCGATAGAGGTCTTGCGGACTGTAGGGAAGCTGGTAGCCAAGCTCGGCAGGGCCGTTGATGAACGGGCCTTTGAGGTACCATAACTCACCACGTCCGTAAGGGGTGTTCATTTGGAGATCGATAAAGCGTGGTACGCCTAGGGCACAGGCGCCGGGACCGTGTGAATCTTGGGGGAAGATGCGTTCGCAAGCATGCTCGAGGAAGAGATATTCTTCATCGTTAAAAAATTGGGGTTTGTAGCTGCTCGGCAGGTCATGGATGTTGGGTGCGGTTTGCGCATTAAGTGGTTGTTGGGGTGAATGCGCTTCTGTTTCAGCATGTGTGTGAGATGTGTTTCCCCATAAGGTACCGCCTAGGGTGGCAGCACCTTCCATAAAGCGCCGTCGAGAGAGAGCGGCTTTGGGGGTATGTGTATGCTGAGATGAAGTCATTGGGGGCTGTTATAAAATGGATCATTCGCATGCGGTTATAAACAGCCTACAGCATGGGAAAAGTTACAGCAGAATACAAGTTAACCTACTGTCATCCTTTAAGGTGATATGAGGATGGTGTGATCAATAACACCCCGTAATCAGGCCTTCACACTGAATATTCTTCGTATGAAGGCCTGATCTATGTTTATTTTGGTGTGTTTGTCTGTGCTGATTTATTTTGTGTTGGCGTGGGTTGTGAGGTTGATGTAGGCGCAGGGGCTGCATCGGGGCTAGGTTTAGAAATATCCTGGCTTTGGATAGCTGCGGCATTTAAGGGCGTGCCAGTGGCGTCAGTAAGCCAATCAGCAAGGTTCTTGCGGACCTGATATTCAAGCTCGACGTTAATATCATCCATCAATGCAGTATTGAGTGTGTAGAGATTATGCTCCAGCCCGAGTTTTTGAGGGGCGACAACAGTGCGCTGCACATGCGCTACGATGTGACCGTGATGGTTCTTAGCGGGATCATCAATATCAAGTTGGACGCTGTAGCTACCTTGTAAGCTGTGATGGGGCTGGCGAGAAAGAGACGCTTCTTTGATGGTCATAACGGCATGACCAGATGTCCCCGTAGCATGAAGGCGTTGATGGCCCATAAGTTCCAGCATAGCCCCAGGAGGAGTAGGGCTTTTAGCCGCAAGGCTGCCTTCTGCTGGTGGAGTAGGGGAGGAGATATCTATTTTTGTGACGTTGAGATTAAGCGGAGGGAGATAGCTGTAATCTGGCGTTGGGAAGGTTTCTCCCGTAGGGGCATCAGTCGCGCAGGCTCCAAGGAGAGGGAGCAAAGCAAAGCCGAGCAAGAGGCGTGTGAAAATGTGCAGAAGCCCAGATGCCTGCACAGGTTGTGCGCATTTATGCGGCGTATGTGTGGTGGTTCTGCTATGGTGTAACGTCATTGCTGGCGCCTTTTCCCTTATTACGGCTTAGGTGTGGGTGGGTTATTGTTCCAGATATCGTTTAAAAATGGGAAAGATGGTGCGGTTTGTCCAGTAGCTTCCTGTTGATGGGCGGGTGAGTTGGAGAAACTATCCCACAAATTAGAGGTATGCCCCATGCTGTGACTGCTTATGCGAAGGTTGGGTGTGGTGTGGAGTTGTCGTGCAAAATCAGGATGTACGATGACCCATGAGTATAAGAAAAGTGGGATTAATGGCGTCAGGGGGGACTCGCCGAGGAGGAAGTTCCCGTTGGGGTAATAGAAGATTGGTGTTGAGGTGTGGGGAGAATTATTCTGATGCGTTTTGGGCCAAAATAAATAAAAGACAAGCTGTTCGTTTTCGTCGACAAAACGACAGGCTGTGCCTTCGGCGCAGTGCAGAGTGAGTTGGCTAAAAACTGGCTGGCCAGAGAAAGGCGAGATCGCCAATATATAGTCGTCTGCTAGGCGTGTTTGGAGTAGAAGACGTACATATGGCGGTGCAAAGGCGGTGCCCTCTTGCTGTTTTTCAATATTTAGAAGAGCTTGAGGAGGAAGAATCAGAGTGTCGGATTTTTCATTCTGAAACCAGAGGCTGAGGAGTTGTAGGCGCACATTCGCAGGAAGTGCCGCTAACATGAGGTGAGCGGAGTACTCATCTGCTGCAGAGGGTGTAGCGGGTTTTATGGCAGACAGCGCAGTATCTGCCAGATGTTGTAGATAAGGCGAGATATGGGCGAGGAGTTTATCCCGCCATGGAGAGCTCAACTCTAAGATGTTTTGTGTGAGGAGCTGGCCCTCATCCCCGGTTGTGACCCACCAGCAGGCTTGGGTTTTATGATGTTTATGCGAGACAAGTAGCGCCTCTATCCCGTCAT
>CAMKWS010000017.1 GCA_946476985.1 uncultured Acetobacteraceae bacterium | reverse complement strand
ACAACCTTGCCAAGGTTGGGGTCGAGGGTTCGAATCCCTTCGCCCGCTCCAGAAAATAGCGTATTTCTGGACACCACTTCGTTAAGGATAATGAGGTGGTTTTTTATTGCCTAATTTCAGAATATGCTCCCTTCTTATAAAGAAAGGCAGCCCTTAATTAGTGCAAGAGCTGCCTCATCTTTAATGCGAGAGAGGGTTATTTCTTCGCAGCAGCGATGGATGCTTCAATAACCTTGCCGGCTTCAGCTTTATCACCCCAACCGGAGACTTTAACCCATTTGTTAGGCTCTAGGTCTTTGTAACGCTCAAAGAAGTGAGCAATTGCTTTGAGTGTGATTTCTGGCAGTTGGTCGAGAGAGTCGACTTTGCTGAACTGTGGGTGGATCTTATCGTGTGGAACGCAGATGAGTTTTTCATCTTGTCCACTTTCATCTTCCATTTTTAAGACGCCGATGGGGCGGGAGCGGATGACGCTACCAGGAAGGACATCTGCTGGTGTGAGAACCAGGGCATCAACTGGGTCGCCATCAGCTGCGAGTGTGTTGGGGATGAAGCCATAGGCTGCTGGGTAAGCCATAGGTGTGAAGAGAAAGCGGTCTACAAAAATAGCACCACTATCTTTATCGACTTCGTACTTAACCTGTGAGCCCTGTGGGATTTCGATCACAACGTTGACGTCGTTTGGAACATCCTTGCCGGGAGAAATTTTTGAAACATCCATGGTTGGTCCATCCGCTTCTTGGTGGAAAGAGAGACGGCCTATTGGCCGCTGTCTAGGTGTTTTACCGGGTGATGTGGCTCATGCCCAGAGAAGAATCTGTGAAAGATTCGATATAACGGCAGTGATGAAGAAGAAATATTCTACGCTTATGGCGGGTGCTGGGCTGTTGTGAATGCGAATTCATCGCTTAGGAGGCGGTGAGAGGTAAAATTTTGTACATTAAGGTATGTTTTCTGCTGCATAGGGGTTGAAAAAAAGTTGCGTCTAAGCGATTTCATGGGGTGTCTATGCGCCTGTAGCTCAATTGGTTAGAGCTGGCCGCTCATAACGGCTAGGTTGCGGGTTCGAGTCCTGCCGGGCGCAGGTGACGCCTCCATGCATGTGGAGCCGCCTGTATTTGTTGGGAAACGCCCCGGGCGAGAGGGGGCACAGTCCTGCTTCCTGCCTTTTCGTTCGTGTGTTCTAGAGGAGACCGTTCCATGGCCGCCTATCAGTATGTCTATGTCATGAAGGACGTCACAAAGTCCTATCCGGGCGGTCGTGAGGTATTTAAGGGAATTACACTTTCCTTCCTGCCGGGGGTGAAGATCGGCGTTCTTGGTGTGAACGGTGCCGGTAAATCTACTCTGTTGAAGATTCTGGCAGGGATTGAGAAAGAATATGGCGGTGAAGCTTGGGCCGCCGAGGGTGTGCGTGTTGGCTACCTAGAGCAGGAGCCACAGCTCGACCCGAATCTGACTGTTGGCGAGAATGCTGCACAGGGCTTTGGTGAGCTGAAAAAAGCGGTTGATCGCTTTAACGAGATCTCCATGAAGTTTGCTGAGCCAATGAGCGATGATGAGATGACCGCTCTTTTGGCTGAGCAGGCTGAGCTGCAAGAGAAGATTGATGCCGAAGATGGTTGGGAGCTGGATCGTCGTTTAGAGATCGCTCTTGATGCTTTGCGCTGCCCACCGGCTGACAGCCCAGTTGATAAGCTCTCTGGTGGTGAGCGCCGCCGTGTTGCGCTCTGCCGTTTGCTGCTCGAAAAGCCTGATATGTTGCTGCTCGATGAGCCTACCAACCATCTTGATGCAGAAAGTGTGGCATGGCTTGAGAAAACACTGCGTGAATATCAGGGTACAGTGATGGTCATTACCCATGACCGTTACTTCCTTGATAATGTCACAAACTGGATCCTCGAAATTGAGCGTGGGCGTGGCTACCCATTTGAGGGGAATTACTCTTCTTGGTTGGAGCAGAAGCGTAAGCGTCTGGCCCAAGAGGAGAAAGAAGAGAGTGCGCGGCAGCGTGCATTGGCTGCTGAGCAGCAGTGGATCTCCAGTTCACCGAAGGCACGTCAGGCAAAAAGCAAAGCGCGTATCACACGCTATGAAGAAATGCTGGCTGCTGGGCAGGAAGCTGCCGGGGGCACAGCGGATATCGTTATCACACCGGGCCCACGTTTGGGGCAGACGGTTATTGAGGCTGAGAATCTTAGCAAAGGCTTTGGTGATCGCCAGTTGATTGATAACCTCAACTTCAAGCTGCCACCGGGCGGTATTGTTGGGGTGATCGGGCCGAATGGCGCTGGTAAATCCACGCTTTTCAAGATGATCACGGGGCAGGAAAAGCCTGATTCTGGGTCATTGAAAATCGGTGACACAGTAAAGCTGGGCTATGTGGATCAGTCCCGTAATGACCTTGATGATAGCAAAACTGTTTGGGAAGAGATTTCCGGCGGGACGGATGTGATCCATCTCGGTAAACGCTCCGTGCCATCTCGTGCTTATGTAGGTGCCTTTAACTTTAAAGGACCAGACCAGCAGAAACGCCTTGGCGTGCTTTCTGGTGGTGAGCGTAACCGCGTGCATCTAGCTAAGATGCTTAAGGAAGATAACAACGTTCTCCTGCTCGACGAACCAACAAACGATTTGGACGTTGATACATTGCGTGCGTTGGAGGATGCTTTGGAATCCTTCGCTGGTTGTGCTGTGGTCATCAGCCATGATCGTTGGTTCTTAGACCGTTTGGCAACGCATATCCTCGCTTTTGAGGGGGATAGCCATGTGGAATGGTTTGAGGGGAACTTCCAAGAGTATGAAGCTGATAAACGGCGCCGCTTGGGGCCGGATTCAACAGAGCCAAGCCGTATCCGTTATCGCCCGATTGCTCGCTGAGCAAGGGTATAAAGAAGTTGTGATAACTAGGTGATTTTGAGGGTGAAGAATATTTGCTGTAAAATCACCTAGTTATGCGGGGAGTTGCTTAATGATGTCTCTCAGGCACATTAAGGAGCTTCGGTGAATTTTAGGCTTATGCCTTAGAGAGATGGTATTTATCTCTCATTTTCTTTGGGGAGGCGCGTTGTGCTGGGCGGTGAGCTTCAGACGGCGCGCCTTATTCTTCGTCCGGTAAATTGGCCGGATATGGAGGATATGGCGCGGCTGAAGGCAGATGTCGGAGCGTTTGGCTGCATGCTGGGTGGTGTGCGGGGGCGTGCGCGTGCTGAGGCTGAAATGGCCGAGGATGTCGCTTTCTGGGCTGAGCGCGGCGTAGGAATCTTCTCTATTTTTGAGCAAGGCCGGTTCGTGGGGATGACCGGCGTGCATGAGCGGCCAGATGGGCGCGGCCTTGGCTTGCGGATAGCGTTATTCCCATGGGCTTCGGGCCGTGGCATTGCGCGTGAGGCTGCAGGGGCTGCGTTGAATTTTGTATTAGATCAAGGTGTAGAGCGTGTCGTTGCTGTAGCGCGGGAGGATAATTTACCGTCTCGTATCGTGCTGGGTGGCATAGGTATGGCCCAAGTAGAACAGTTCGAGCGGGATGGACATGTGATGCTAGTTTATGAACGTCGACGGGTCGCATTTGAGTGGTAGGGCGTTCTTTTTATAAAGTTCGGGCGAGGGCTAGAGTTTAGGGCTCGCTTTTTGGGACTCAGTCTGTCTTTAATGGAAATAGATATTGACGATGTGGTGGCGTGATTCACGCCCATGGGGAACACGGGGGCAAAATTAGGATATGACAACGCGTATTTTTATTGATGGTGAGGCTGGAACAACTGGCTTAGGGATTCGTCGTCGCGTTGAGGCTATTGCATCTCGTTATAATCTAGAGCTGCTGAGTATTGACCCTGCTCAGCGGAAAGACCCGCAAGCTCGTCGGGCATTAATGGAACAGGCAAATATTACTGTCTTATGCTTACCTGATGATGCAGCGCGTGAGGCTGTTGTCCTCGGTGGTGGTACAGGCACACGTTTTTTAGATGCTAGTACAGCTCACCGGGTAGATCCTGAATGGGTATATGGTTTGCCGGAATTGGATGTGACGCAGCCTGAGCGCATTCGTAAGGCACGTTGTGTAAGTAATCCTGGCTGTTACGCTACGGGGGCAATTGCTTTGTTGCGGCCTCTCGTCCAAGCGGGGCTTTTGCCGGTGGATTATCCTGTCTCTATTAATGCGGTGTCCGGCTATAGCGGTGGTGGCCGTGTGATGATTGAGCAGCAAGAGCAGGATGGCGGGCCCCCTTTCTTTCTCTATGGGTTAAATCTACAGCACAAACATTTGCCAGAAATGACCCAATATAGTGGTTTGGTACGGCATCCGCTTTTTGTGCCGTCTGTTGGGCATTTCCCTCAAGGGATGATTGTCTCCATTCCTTTGCATCTTGTTTCCTTGCTTGGCGTGCCAATGATTGAAGATGTCATGAAGGTTCTGCAGGACTTCTATAAAGACGCAAAAACAGTGCGTGTTATGGAAGCCGAGCCAAAGCTCGTAGCAGATGAGTTGGCGAATCAGGATATTATGGAGCTGCGGGTGAGTGGCCATAGTGGGCAAGCATTGCTGACGGCACGGTTGGATAATTTGGGTAAAGGAGCTTCTGGCGCAGCAGTGCGGAATATTCTGCTCATGAGTGGCCAAGATATTGATTAAAAACATCGTTTTTTAGAGGGTAGAGGGGAGTAACGCAGATTTTTTTGCGTTGCTCTCTGGCCCTTTGGCTTTGAATCTTTTATAAGCGGTTTATCTTCTTTCGTTAGAAGAAGATTATATGTGCGAGAGTGGCGGAACTGGTAGACGCAGTCGGCTCAAAATCGACCGCCGCAAGGCATAGGGGTTCGAGTCCCCTCTTTCGCACCATCATATCTTTACAGTGAAAATATATATTTTACCTCTGAGGTGCTCTGGGTTGAGGTAGGGTCCTGTAGGGGTATGCTTTGCCATCTGCATGGAGAACGATATCGTGCAGAGCGTCATTTTTCACAATGGTGGGAGATAGTGTGTAGCCCATCATGGTGAGGAGAATGTATTTTTCCATTAGTTGGGAAAAGTCTCCGTGGGGGCTACGTAAGCTGTTAGCATAACGACAATAAGACAAGTGATTGTTCCCAGCGATATAAACGGGAATCGTATATTGGTCGTATCCACCATCATAAATACCGTGTTCGCCATGCTCTGGTGAGGAAAGATATTCACCATGGTCGGCACTGTATAAAAGGGTGCCTTGGCCAAGTGTTTCTTGGCTAAGGCGTATAATGCTCCCTAATATATGGTCTGTGTGATGCACCGCTTGGTCATAGCTCCCAGCGTGAGGAAGGGCTTCTTGATCGTTTTTAGTGCGTCTATCTGTATAGGCGGCATGGTTGCCGATAAGATGTATAATGATGAGATGAGGTTGCTTTTTAGATAAGGCCTCAAGTTGCGTCTTTACGATGGGTAGCAGGGTATCGTCGTTATTTTCTGGAATAATGATGGGGAGATTTGTTCGGTCTGGGCGAATGAAATGCTGACTAAATTCAGAAATATATCCGTAGGCGCTGCCATATAGGGATGATGCCTCCTGTGTGCCGATCCAGAGCGTTTGGAACCCTTGCTGTGTGGCGAGCTCAATAAGGTTGGCTTCAGATACGAGTTTATCCTGTGCTGTAGGGCTGTAAAAAGAAAGCATCATGGGGACAGCATGGTGTGTCATTGAGGCTGCAGAATGCGCATTAGCAATGGCACATAAATATCTTAGCTGGGATAAATGATTAATTTCTGGCGTGGTGTTGTATTGGTCGTATCCATAGAGCGTATGGTGTGATGCGAGGTCAGATTCCCCAATAACGAATATGATGTTGCGTTCTTTAGGTGTGCTGGCGTGGGTAATAGCCGGGTCGATCCTATGGTGAGCTGTAATGGAAAGAGGCTTTTGGTGGGGTAGGCCGCGCATGGAGCTATATTTTAAGGATGCGGCGACAGCGGTATTGCCCATGATGCCAGGTAAATTGATGTAATAAGGCAGATAAGTCTCAAAAGCAGTGTTGTGAATATAAGCGTGGCGAAGAGGGTCGTATGTGATGGCCCTGGTGTAATGGCCGGTAATATCATGCGGTAACGGGCGGTTAAGGCCGTATATAAATGTGCTGCATAGGATGAGTAAGCATAGGCAGGCGCGTTTGTGGCGCAGGGCGGCGGCCTGTTGGGCGAGGTAAGCACCTCCAGCACTTGCAAGGCATGCAATGAGAAGCGGTGTAAGTGGGACGGTATGTAGCATGGAGAGTGCTTCATGAGTGTCCGTGCTCGCAATAGCGGCGCAAATATCATAGGTGATCTTATGATAATGGCTGAGAATATAGAGATGTACGCTAATAAGCCCCCAAAGTGGGAGGAAGGCGATACATGCCACGATACGCCCACAAGAGAGAATGAATAGCGGAAGGGATAGCCCTAAAAGGCTGCTGAAAAAGCGGTGCTGTGTGAGTTCGCAATTATTGGCAATTACAATTGTTAAGATGAAATAAATCAGCAGTAAAAATGCAGAGAGTATGTTTTTGCTGGAGATCAGTGAGCGGAAGACCATAATGTTAAGGTAGCTCTCTCTCAGGAGGAAGAAAAGGAACAGCAAGCGCCTGTGTCACGGGAGTATATGATTATCTTAATAGCATGTGCTGTTAGAAAGAGGAGGCAGGGGGGGGAAGTGAAAGAATTGTAAGGAGATATGGGATATCTTGACCCTTTGAGATGCCTGTGACACCAAGATAACACTATGATTTTTAATCATCCTGCTTACGTGCTGTGAATTTTTAAAGGATGTTATGGACATCTCTAGTGATGGTAATTTTCCTTAATAAAGTGCATGATGGCACAGAAGCTTTTTAAAAATTGGATCAACCGTCTGCCATGAGCGTATCAAAGCCTTCACGTCGCCCTGCTCGGCCTTTCTTTTCATCAGGACCTTGCGTCAAACGCCCTGGTTGGACACCAGAAGCTCTTAGTGGGGCTTTCTTAGGGCGCTCTCATCGTGCTGCAGAAGGACGGGCACGGTTAAATGAGGTCATTACACGTTCGGCTAAATTATTGGGCATCCCTGCAGATTGGCAGGTAGGTATTGTCCCTGCATCGGATACTGGTGCGGTCGAGATGATTCTATGGGCATTAGGTGGCCAACGAGGGATGGATGTCCTCTCTTTTGAGAGCTTTTCTGGTACTTGGGCAAAAGACCTGCGGGATAGCCTAAAGCTAGAGGATTTACGGGTTCTTGAAGCTCCTTATGGTGAGTTGCCGGATCTAGAGCAGATCGATTGGTCGCGTGATGTGGTGCTGACATGGAATGGCACAACATCTGGTGTGTGTATTCCTTCTCCTCATAGTATTCCTGCTGAGCATGAAGGCTTGGTGATTTGCGATGCGACATCCGCAGCTTTTGCGATGGACCTTCCTTGGGAGCGCATGGATGTTGTGACATGGTCATGGCAGAAAGCCCTTGGTGGTGAGGCCGCTCATGGCATGGTGGCGCTTAGCCCGAAAGCTGTGAAACGTCTGGAAGAGGGGAGTGTACGTCCACTTCCTAAAATCTTTCGTCTGACGAATAAGAAAGGCCTTAATGAGGCGATCTTCCGTGGTGATACGATCAATACACCTTCTATGTTGTGCGTAGAGGATGCGTTAGACGGCTTGCGCTGGGCAGAATCGATTGGCGGGCTGGATGCTTTAAAGGCACGCTCGCAACGCAATCTCGCTGCTGTTAAAGCATGGGTGGATCAGCGTGACTGGGTACGCTTCTTGAGCGAGCGTGAAGAGACACGCTCTTGTACGGCTATCTGTTTGAAGATTGTTGCGCCATGGTTTGAGGCTCTGGATGATGCTGGCAAAACTGCAGCAGTAAAGGCGATGACGGGTGCCATTGCTGCTGAAGATGCAGGTTATGATCTTGCTGGTTATCGTGATGCTCCAGCGGGGTTACGCATCTGGGGTGGGGCCACTGTAGATGTTGAGGATATTGAAGCTCTTCTGCCATGGCTTGATTGGGCTTATGGCGTCACTGAGAAAGAATTTACTGTATCATGATTGATAGTCCAGAGACATCTAGCCCTGCTTTGCTCCCTATGGGGTTTGTGGATCTCCTTCCTGCTGAGGCCGAAGCAGAGGCTCGTGGCCTTTCTGAAGTGATGGACGTGTTCTCATGTCATGGTTATGAACGTGTACGCCCGCCTTTGTTGGAGTTTGAGACATCTTTATTGAGTGGCTCAGGTGAAGCACTAGCTGAGCAGAGCTTTCGCTTGATGGACCCATCCTCTCATCGGATGATGGCGCTTCGCCCAGATATGACAACTCAAATCGCCCGTATCGCTGCGGTGAGGATGCAGGATGCTCCTCGTCCACTGCGTCTTTCCTATGCGGGGGATTGTGTTGTGATCGGCACGCCCGGGCGTGAAGGGCAGCGGCAGATTTCTCAGGCAGGAATTGAGCTTATCGGCCCAGACCGAGCTGAAGCAGATGCTGAGGTCGTGGCTTTAGGGGCTGAAGCTCTCGCACGGTTAGGTATTGCGAATGTATCGTTTGATCTTTCTATGCCGGTTATGGTGTGGAGCTTGATTGAAGGTAATTTTGAAGGACCTGTACGCGATAGCATTAGCCATGCACTGGACCGTCGTGATGCTGCTGCTGTGGTGGAATATGGTGGTGAGTGGGCTGAACTCCTTCTTGGCATGATGGAAGCTGTAGGCCCTGCTCATATTGCGTTGGAAAAACTGGCGAAACTTTCCTTTCCGCAGATGTTGCAGCCACATGTTGAGCGATTACGCCAGGATGTAGAGGCGATTCTTTCACGTTTACCGAATGCACGTCTTACAGTTGATCCTGTGGATTTCCGGGGGTGGCGGTATCATACAGGTGTGTGTGTGACGGTCTTTGCTATGCACTCTCGTGAGGAGCTAGGGCGTGGAGGGCGTTATCTTGCAGGGGAGGAGCCTGCATGCGGCTTAACGCTGCATCCACAAGCATTTTTGCGTGTGGCAGAGAAGCTCCCACGGCGGCAGCGTTGCCTTGTTCCTGCAGGAATAGCACAGAAAGACTTGTCCAGCCTGCATAAGGCAGGCTATGCCACCATCGCGGCTCTACAAGAGCCAAGTGAGATGGAAAACGAGGCACGCCATTTGCGGTGTAGCTTTATTTGGAAAGAAGGGAAGGCAGTGGCCCTGTAAGAGGGGGAACGTGTCTGTCGTTTTTTCTGTATTTTGTGAAGTGTGAGGGAAGAGCATTCTTATGGCCAATGTCACCGTAATCGGGACCCAATGGGGCGATGAAGGTAAAGGCAAGATTGTCGATTGGCTGTCCAGCCGCGCTGATATTGTTGTTCGCTTTCAAGGTGGGCACAATGCTGGACATACGCTGGTTGTTAATGATCAGGTCTATAAATTGTCTCTGCTTCCCTCTGGGCTAGTTGGCGGTAAGATCGGTGCCATTGGTAATGGCGTGGTGATCGACCCAAAAGCGCTGATGAGCGAGATCGACCGTGTGACAGAGCAGGGTTTGACCGTCACGCCTGAAACACTCTGGATTGCTGAAACAGCGCCTTTGATTCTGCCCGTACATGGTGCGTTGGACCGCGCACGTGAACAGGCTCGCGGTAAGCATAAGATCGGCACAACAGGCCGTGGCATTGGCCCAGCTTATGAAGATAAGGTGGCTCGCCGGGCAATCCGCATTTGTGATCTATCCGAGCCAGAAACGCTGGACTGGAAGATTGATGAGCTTCTCTTGCATCATAATACTCTGCTTGCAGGGTTGGGTGCTGAGACTTTCACAAAGGAAGCTATTCTAGCCTTCCTAGCTGAGATTTCTCCACGTCTTCTCCCATTTGCCTGCCCGGTGTGGGACCGTCTTGCGGAGGCAGATCGTGCTGGTAAGCGCATCCTCTTTGAAGGGGCGCAGGCTGTGATGCTGGATGTGGACCATGGGACATATCCGTTTGTTACAAGCTCTAACACTGTCGCTGCGATTGCTGCCTCTGGAACGGGAATGAGCCCGAAATCAGTCGGTTTTGTGCTGGGGATTGCAAAGGCCTATACCACTCGTGTTGGTGAGGGACCGTTCCCATCCGAACTGTTTGATGATGTCGGTCAAGGTATGGCTGAACGTGGGCATGAGTTTGGTACAGTGACAGGTCGTCCACGTCGTTGTGGGTGGTTTGATGCTGCTATGGTGCGCCATGCCGTGCGTGTTGGTGGTGTGAGTGGTATCGCTCTGACGAAGCTTGATATCCTCGATGGGATGGAAACTGTTTCTATCTGCGTGGGCTATGAGCTAGATGGTCAGCGTATTGACCGTTTCCCATCTGCGCCGGGAGCGCAGGCCCGTGTTAAACCTATCCTGGAGACCATGCCTGGTTGGGGAGAAACAACAGGGGGGGCACGCTCTTGGGCAGAGCTGCCTGCGCAGGCCATTAAATATGTTCGTCGTATTGAGGAACTGATTGGCGCACCGGTCACATTGCTGTCCACTAGCCCAGAGCGGGAAGATACAATCTTGGTAACAGACCCGTTTGAGGGCTGATTTTTAGAAAGAAAATCACTTCTTTGAGAGGCTAGCCTTATAGGGCTAGCCTTTTTTTATGGTGCTATTTACTTAACGAATTACGAAAAAACTCTATATGTCTTTTTAAAAAGACATATGCTTGCCGTGGGTAAGGGATATTCTGAATGAAAAAGATTTTTCTTGTAGGTGTTATGGCATCTGCATTTGCACTGTCTGGTTGTCAGTTCTCAGGCAACACACTTATCAAGCACGAAACAGCATTGACGATTGATCAAAAGATTCAAGATGGTGTGACCAATAAACAGCAGGTTAAAGCCGTATATGGTGATCCTGGCGCTGTAAATTACACAGATAACGGACATGAAGTGTGGAAATATACATTTTCCTCTCTTTATTCCGATGGTGTGAATTTCTTGCCAATCGTGAATATGTTCCGCCACGGTGTGCATGGCACAACGAAAACATTGTTGATTATCTTTAATGAAGACCGCGTTTGGCACCATACATGGTCAGAATCCCAGGTTGCTGGCAGCAATATTCTGTCTGGCCCAATGGGCGTGTCTGTGGATGGGAAATGGTAAGACTGAATTAAGTCTTATACGCTCGTAAAGAAAATGCGCCTTTCCGGTACAGGAAGGGCGCATTTTTTATGCTGGAATATGAAGGAAAAGAGGTGCGTTACGGCTGATTTGCTCGTGGTTTAGAGGCTTTCTTTCGCTTCGCCAACTAACCCGCGTGCGTAATCCTCTGCGGAGAAGGGGCGGAGGTCTTCTGCTTGTTCACCAACACCAACAAGATGGACAGGGAGTTTAAACTTCTCTGCCAAGGCGACAACAATCCCTCCACGGGCTGAGCCATCAAGCTTGGTGACAACGAGGCCGCTGACATCCACAATCTCACGGAAGACACGCACTTGTTCAATTGCATTTTGCCCCGTTGTGGCGTCAAGCACGAGGAGTACACTATGCGGTGCAGTGGGGTCGAATTTCTTCATAACACGGATGATTTTGGCCAATTCATCCATTAGGGCATTTTTATTGTGCAGCCGCCCGGCAGTATCGACAAGGAGAAGGTCCGCTTTATCCTCTGTGGCGCGTTTAAGGCCATCATAAGCAAGGCCCGCAGCATCCCCGCCTTGTTTGCCGGCGATGACTGTTGCCCCCGTGCGCTCTCCCCAGATTTGGAGCTGCTCAACAGCAGCCGCCCGGAAGGTATCTCCAGCCACCATGGTGACGGATTTGTCGTCTTCTCGGTAATGATGGGCGATCTTCCCGATGGTGGTTGTTTTGCCCACGCCATTTACGCCTACAACGAGTACAACATGAGGCTTCTTGCTTTCATCCAGTACAAAAGGTTGTGCAACAGGCGCTAAAACGGTGGAGATTTCTTCAGCTAATGTGCGGCGAATTTCGTCACTGGAAATATCCTCGCCAAAGCTCTTCTTGCGGAATTTTGTAATAATACGTTCCGCAATGGCGGGGCCAAGATCAGCAGCAATAAGCTCATCTTCGAGTTCCTCAAGAGTGGCGTCATCGAGGCGACGTTTTACAAACACGGCATTGAGGCGCGTGTTTGAGCGTGAAAGACCCTGTTTGAGTCGTGAAAAAAATCCAGCCATAGTTTTCGAAGTGGCGTTAGCAGGGGGGCTGCGTCAAGCCCTGATTAGATGATTTCTGCAAAAAGCATACCTTCATGCGCCCCGGTAATACGGATTTTTTCCAGCATTCCGCGCGTTCCTTCACGTTTAGGCGTATCCGCGCCAGCAACAAGGGTGAAGGCTGCGAATTCTGGTGTATGGCCGGTTGTAGGGCTTTCCATCAGAACGGTAGTTTCGCGTCCAATAAAGCGGTTGAGGAAATGGTCACGATTGGCCTCGCCAAGTGTGCGTAATTTGGCGGCACGTTCTTGGCGTAAAGCACGTGGCATGGCGGGCATACGTGCCGCTGGAGTGCCGGGGCGCTCGCTATAGGGGAAGACATGTAAGAAAGGAATCGCCTGCTCTTTTAAGAACTGGAATGTCTCCTCAAAGAGGGCATCTGTTTCAGTGGGGAAACCTGCGATCACGTCAGCTCCAAAGCCAATATCGGGCCGAAGCTTGCGTGCATGTTGGATAAGTGTGGCAACATCTTTCGTGCTGTGGCGGCGTTTCATCCGTTTGAGGATGAGGTCTGAGCCCGCCTGTAGGGACAGATGGAGATGCGGCATAAAGCGTGGCTCATTGGCGATGAGGTCCCATAAGGCGGGGTCTCCCGTCTCTGGGGTGAGGATCATCGGGTCTATAGAGGAGAGCCGTAGTCGTGCGATCTCCGGTACATGATCTAAAATAGTGCGACAAAGATGGCCAAGGCGAGAATCTTTATGCTGCCAAGAGGCGATATCCACGCCAGTAAGGACAATTTCACGGTGTCCTGCTTCAACTAATGCACGGGCTTTAGGGAGTATCTCATCAATTCCCATAGAGGTGGAATGACCACGCCCTGCAGGGATGACGCAGAATGTGCAATCATTATCGCAGCCTTGTTGCACCTGAAGTAAGGCACGAATATAGCGTGAGGGAGGAGGTGTTAGGCCGAGTTCTTCTGGCAGCCCCCACGTTGAGGGGGTGGTTTTTTCTTGGTTGGGAATGACTTTTGTTACGCCCGGTAGGGCTGCCCACATCTCTTGAGCACGTTCAGAAGCACATCCTGTGACGATAATGTGTGCTTCGGGGTTTTCACGGTGAGCACGACGTATCGCTTGGCGTGCTTGTCGTTCTGCCTCAGCGGTGACAGTGCAGGTATTAACGATAATGGTTTGTGTAGGGCTATCTGGCCCATTGTTGGAGCGTGCATGTGCTTGGCGGGCGAGATGCTCCATAGCATCGCTTTCATGGGCGTTAAGGCGGCACCCGAATGTGAGGAGAGAGATGCTCACGCAGCAGTCTCCACGTTAGCAAGCCATGATGCCGCCAGCTTACCGGTAAAGACATGTTGGGCTGGCCCTGTCATGAGGACGTTATCATCATCCTGCCATGTAATGGTTAGATCGCCACATTCCATAGTGACCGTGCATGTGCGTTCTACAAGGCCCCGTCGAGCGGCATTTACAACAGCAGCACATGCGCCAGAACCACATGCAAGGGTAAGGCCGGCACCACGCTCCCACACACGGAGGCGGATATGTGAGCGAGAGAGAATATCTGCAAAGCCAATATTCGCCCGTTCCGGGAAAAGGGGATCACATTCCAAAGTGGAGCCTAATGTGGCGGCATCCTCAATGGGACGAAACAGCGTTGCGTGCGGGTTGCCCATAGAGCAAGCAGCAGCATCGTAAAGTGGTAAATGTGCTGTATCGCAGGCATGGGCGAGGGGAACATCTTGCCAGTTGAGCTTCGGTGCGCCCATGAGGACAGAGATCAAGTCGCCTTGCTTATATGTTGGTAAAAGGCCGTTCTGTGTTTGCAAAACGGGCTCATTGTCCAGCAGAGATGCCACACACCGGGAGGCATTGCCGCATGCACCAGCCTCGGAGCCATCCGGGTTAAAGAAGCGCACTAGCACATCTGCTTCTTCTTGCGTGGGAGGAGTGAGGGTAACGAGCTGGTCACAGCCGATACCTGTACGGCGGTTGCAGAGTTGGGTGATGAGTGCTGAGGAGAGGGTAAGAGGAGCTGTTCGGCCATCTAGGATAATAAAATCATTGCCTAGTCCGTGCATTTTCGTAAAGGAAACGCTCATCAAAGCCCCCACCAGGTAGAAAAATTTGTCCTTTTCTTCTCATAAAAGCCCTTTGAGCCAGACTGATGGCTTTTGCCCTTTTATGAGGGGCTAGGTTGCTTTGCATGAGAGCTGCCAGCAGGACATTTGTTCATTTGTTGTTCCTTCTATATTAGAGGCTGTTGTAAAAGTCATTCATACTATTGCGTTCTGTCTGTTATATGGGCGAGGTGATAGTGAAGGCCGATGAGAGGAAACTGCGTGCAAGGCTTACATAAGAAGGCATTTACTCAGGCGTCATCAGAGTCAGAAGAGGATTTCTGGGGGCGGCAAGATTTAGACTCTCTTATGGATATGGGAGCGCGCACAGCCGTTACAGCTCTTTATCGTACAACCCTGCCGGTAGGGGGACGTACGCTTGATGTAATGAGTGGTGCGTTAAGCCATTTGCCTGAAGATGCTGTGTTCCAGGAGTTTATTGGCCTTGATGTGAGTAAGCCTGCTCTTGAGGCAAATAAAGCGCTTACAAGCTCTATCGTGCAGAATCTTAATGAAACAGTGACCCTTCCTTTTGAGGATGCCAGCTTTGATGGTGTGCTGTTATGCGATGGGCTTGCTTATCTCACTAAGCCGCAGCAGGTCTTAGAGGAGATTGCTCGGGTGTTGCGCCCGGGTGGGCCTTTGATTGTGAGTTTTTCTGATAGATTTGTGCCAGCTAAGGCTGTGGCAATTTGGCAGGCATTAGAGCCAGAAGATCGTGTGCGTTTCACAAGTGCGTTAATGCAACGCGCTGGGCTGGCAGAACTAGATACGGGAGAGGTTGTCCCTCCTGAAGATCTTACTGCATGGAAAGATACTGTCCGTGCAGTTATTGGGCGTAAGCCTATCGCGAGTTAACAACTTGTTTTTTAGAGCTTTGTTAGCTCATCTACCCTCCTGATACGGGGGGAGATATTTCTTTGTGGTGAGTATTCTCTGGCGTTCGTAGGCGTAAAAGGGTATTGACCGCCTTTCTGGCTACTGCATTCTGGTTTGCGGTGGCGTGTGTATGACCGAGTGTTCGTTGACGATGCCTTTTCCCGATACCCATCCCGCTTTGACCCGTGCCCTTAAAGGGCGTGGATATGAACAGCCAACGCCTGTGCAGGAGGCTGTTTTAGAATCAGGGTTGGATGGACGAGACCTATTGGTCTCTGCGCAGACAGGCTCTGGTAAAACAGTTGCTTTTGGTCTGGCCTTTGCTTCAGACCTTTTGAAAGATGGGGAGACACTTCCCCCTACGAAAACACCACTGGCTTTAGTTATCGCGCCAACGCGTGAGCTTGCTATGCAGGTGCAGACAGAGCTTACATGGCTTTATGCTGAGACAGGTGCCCGCATTGCAAGCTGTATTGGTGGGACAGACGCACGGCGTGAAGCCCGCACCTTAGAGCGTGGCGCGCATATTGTGGTGGGGACACCCGGTCGCTTATGTGACCATCTTTCCCGTGGGAAGCTGAAGCTTTCATCTTTGCGTGTGATCGTGCTGGATGAAGCCGATGAGATGCTTGATATGGGTTTCCGCGAAGAGCTAGAGCAGCTCTTGGATGCCTCCCCAGAGGGGCGGCGTACGCTTCTATTCTCTGCGACAATTGCCCGTGAGATTGCGTCTTTGGCGCGGCGTTACCAAAAAGACGCAAAGCGGATTGATACGGTTTCCGGTCAGAAGCAGCATGCTGATATTACCCACCGTTGTGTTGTCACTGCCCCGCAAGAAGTGGAGCGTTCTTTGGTGAATGTTCTGCGTTATTACGAAAGCCAAACAGCGATGGTGTTCTGTAACACCCGTCTGTTGGTTAATCAGGTTCAGGCGGCATTACTGGAACGGGGATTTGCGTCTGTCGCTATCTCCGGTGAAATGGGACAGAATGAGCGCTCCCGTGCGATTGAGAGCTTACGCTCTGGCTCAGCACGTGTCTGTGTTGCTACAGATGTTGCTGCTCGTGGGATTGACGTGCCAGCCCTTGGCTTGGTGGTTCATGCGAGTATCCCATCATCATCCGATACGTTCTTGCATCGTTCAGGCCGTACAGGTCGTGCAGGGCGTAAAGGTGTAAGCGTGCTTATGGTGCCGTTTAACCAACGTCGCCGGGCAGAGCGAGTTTTGGCTCAAGCGCGTATCAAAGCGGAGTGGAAGCCTGTTCCTACAGCTGATGCGATTGCTGAGCGCGATGCACAGCGTTTGTTTGAAGATCCTATCCTCAATAATGGCGATGCGTCTGTCGCTGGAGAGATTGTCTCTCAGCTGACTGAGCGTTTTGATGCAGAGCAGCTTGCTCGTGCGTTAGTGGGCTTCCACAAAGCGCATTTACCGCGTGTGGAGGATATTCGCCCCGTCTCGGTTGAGCCACCAGCGCGCAGCCCACGAGAGGGAGGAAGCCGCGGCCATGAGATGTCTGGTTCTTGGTTCCGCCTCGGTGTAGGCCGGAGTGAGAAAGCAGATCCAAAATGGTTGATTCCGCTTATCTGCCGCCTTGGTGGTGTGCAGAAGCGTGATATCGGCAGCATTCGCATCCAGCAGGACGATACGCTCTTCCAGATTTCTGATGAAAAAGTCGCCCGCTTTAACGCTTGCCGTGCCGGTGCGGATAAGGATGAAGTGACGATTGAGCCATCTGAAGCCCCTGTGGGTGGCGGTGGTGGTCCTCGCCGTGGTCGTGGTGGCCCGCCGGGCCGTCGTTTTGGTACGCCAAAGGGGCGTTTCGGTGGTGGGCGCCGTGAAGGTGGCCGTGAGGGAAGAGAGGGGCGTGGTGGTCCTTCTTCGGCAAAACGCCGTCCTTCAGCTGCTCGTAGCGGTGAGAAATCCAGCCGTCGTCGCAATCGCGACTAATCAGGCGGTGGCTTGTTAAAAGGCCAAAGAAAATAGGCAGGGTCTTGAAATCCTGCCTTATTATTCGTGATTCATGAGAAAGAGGGGGATTACCCCTCTTTTTTTGTAACGGCTAAACCGCCAGATGCTTGGCAGACAGGCATAATCTCTAAGTGGTTTACGTTCATATGCGCTGGTAGGCCTATAAGCCATGAGACAGTTTCTGCAATATCAGCGGGCATAAGCGGTGTTGTGCCTTCATATACGGCAGCTGCTTTTGCGTCATCGCGTAAGCGGACATTACTAAATTCACTGCCACCAACTAAGCCGGGTTCAATTGTTGTGACGCGCAATGGAGTGCCGAGAAGGTCTGTGCGGAGATTTTTCATGAAATGGGCAACAAAGGCTTTGGTGGCACCATAAACATTCCCACCACGGTAAGCATAATGCCCTGCTGTACTGCCAATGGACATAACATAACCAGAGTTCCGCTCAATCATACCAGGGAGCAGTGCTTGGGTGATTTCTACAAGGCCAGAAATATTGGTGGAGATCATCGTCTCCCAGTCATCAATATTCACATCTGGAGCGGGGGTCACCCCAAGGGCAAGTCCTGCATTATTGATAAGGACATCAATATTCCGCCAGTCTTCTGGTAGGCTATGAGGTAGGGCGCGTAGTGTGGCTTTGTCGGCCATATCCAGTGTGAGGGGGAACAATGCATTGCCGAGTTCATTATGTAATGCGGTGAGGCGCTCCGTTCTCCGCCCAGTGGCGATAACACGGTGCCCTTCTTTGACCAGATGTGTCGCAATTTCTTTCCCAAAACCTGCGGTGGCGCCAGTAACAAGAACAGTATGAGGTGCAGGCATAATGTTATCTCCAGAAATAGAATGAACAGAGGCTTTGCTCTCTGTTACACTATCATTCTTCGCTGTTTTGTAAGAGGTGTCTATGCCGATTCTTGCGCCTACAGAAACGTTGACGGGCCGGCTTTTAGTCGCAAGTCCTGTTCTTTCTGAGACAGAATTTGCTCAGACGGTGATCTATATATGTGCCCATTCCGCAGAGGATGGCGCGATGGGTATGATTGTTAATCGTCGGCTGACATATCCTGATATTAGTGAGCTTTTGCGTCATCTCGAGGTCTCTCCCAATCCACCCAAAAGATTATTTGGGGTGGGGGTCGGTGGTCCTGTTGAGCCAGGGCGTGGGTTTGTTCTTCACTCACCATCGGTCACGTCTTCACAGAAAAGCGGTGATGCCTCTGAGGAGCTGATTGCAGAAGTTAGTGCAAGCCTTGAGATGATACGGGAGCTAGCTGCGGGTCGAGGCCCCGAAAAGGCTGTTATGCTTTTAGGGCATGCGGCATGGCAGGCTGGGCAGTTGGAGGAAGAGATCCTTCATGGGAATGCGTGGTTTGTGGCTCCTGCCCAGGAGGATATTCTTTTTGGTGGCGAGCCTTCTACAAAATGGCAGCGTGCGCTGGGTAGTGTAGGGCTAAATCCATCGTCTTTGACAGCCGCTGTGGGTGAGGCTTAACAGAGCGTTATCCTACCATTTTCGTGATTTGCCCTCTTTGTGATTCCATTTAATGTTTCATTAAGTGGCAAGCATGTTCTGGCGTCCTGCAAGCAAAGTAGCATCATTTGTTGAGTAAATTAATTTGCGAAAAATGATGCCTCACCTCTTGAATGTGACGCATGACTGCCCAAATTTTAGGCACATTCTGTCGCCTTATTGGGGCAGACTGGACATTCATCGCTGCCAAATATGGGGCGAGAAGGAGAGGTTGTTATGAATATTCAAAAATTTACAGAGCGTAGCCAGGGTTTCTTACAGGCTGCCCAGACCATTGCTTTGAGAGATTACCACCAGCAGCTTACACCTGAGCATCTATTAAAAGCGTTGCTGGATGATGAACAAGGTGCCGCTGCGGGGCTTATTCGTGCTGCTGGTGGTGACCCGAAACAAGTGCAACAAGCTAACGATGCTGCTTTAGCGAAATTGCCAACCGTGCAAGGAAGTGGCGCATCCCAACCGCAGCCTACGCCGGATTTTGTGCGTGTGCTGGATGGAGCAGAAGCTGCCGCAAAAGCTGCGGGTGATAGCTATGTTGCACAAGATCGTCTTTTAGCGGGTATTGCAGCTAGTCAGACAGCTGCAGGTGAAGCTTTACGCAAAGGAGGTGCAACCTCTGCGGCGTTAGAGCAAGCTATTGAGAAGATTCGTAAAGGTCGCAAGGTCGATTCTGCTTCGGCGGAAAGTAGCTTTGATGCACTAAAGAAATATGCGCGTGATGTTACGGCGATTGCTCAGGAAGGGAAGTTAGATCCTGTCATCGGGCGTGATGAAGAAATTCGTCGTGCCATTCAGGTTCTTGCACGTCGCAGTAAAAATAATCCTGTGCTGATTGGTGAGCCCGGTGTGGGTAAAACTGCTATCGTGGAGGGCTTGGCACTCCGCATTGTGAATGGTGATGTGCCAGAGGCATTGCGGAATAAAAAGTTGCTGTCCCTTGATATGGGGGCGTTAATTGCCGGTGCGAAATATCAAGGTGAGTTTGAAGAACGCCTAAAGGCCGTCCTTAAAGAGATTGAGAGTGCTGAAGGGCAGATCATCCTCTTTATTGATGAGATGCACACACTTGTTGGTGCCGGGCGTTCCAGCGGCGCGATGGATGCTTCCAATCTCCTCAAGCCAGAGCTGGCCCGTGGTGTTCTGCATTGCTTAGGTGCCACCACGCTGGATGAATACCGCAAATATATCGAGAAAGACGCTGCCCTTGCGCGCCGTTTCCAGCCGGTATTTGTTGGTGAGCCATCTGTGGCTGATACCATCTCCATTCTGCGCGGCATTAAGGAGAAATATGAGCTGCATCATGGCGTGCGGATTACCGATAATGCGCTCGTCTCCGCTGCAACGCTCTCAAACCGTTATATTACAGACCGCTTCTTGCCTGATAAGGCGATCGATCTGATCGATGAAGCTGCAAGCCGCTTGCGTATGCAGATCGATAGTAAGCCAGAGGCGCTGGACGAGTTGGATAGACGCATTATCCAACTTAAGATTGAGCGTGAGGCGATCCGGAAAGAGGATGACTCTGCATCTCGTGAAAGGCTAGAGGCGCTCGAAGCAGAGCTGGCTGACTTGCAAGAGAAGTCTGATGAGATGAGTGCTGCATGGCATGCGGAGAAAGACCGCATGAATGCTGTGCAGAAATATAAGGAAGAGCTTGATCAAGCACGTTCTGAGGTTGAGGTCGCGCAGCGGCAGGGGAATCTGCAACGTGCGTCTGAGCTTCTTTATAGTCGCATCCCTGAGCTGGAGCAGAAGATCGAAACAGCACAGCAAGAGGAAGCTTCAGCGGCTAATAGTGGTCTCTTTGCCGATACCGTAACCGACCAAGGCATTGCAGCGGTCGTCTCTCGTTGGACAGGCGTCCCAGTGGATCGCATGTTAGAAGGTGAGCGCTCCAAGCTGATGCGGATGGAATCTGTCTTGCGGGAGCGTGTCGTGGGCCAAGAATCAGCACTAGTTGCTGTCTCTAACGCTGTGCGTCGCGCTCGTGCAGGCTTGCAGGATCCTAACCGGCCGATTGGTTCTTTCCTTTTCTTAGGGCCAACGGGTGTTGGTAAAACTGAGCTTGCTAAAACATTGGCGCAATTCTTGTTTGATGATGAACGTGCCTTGCTCCGTGTGGATATGAGCGAGTTTATGGAGAAACACGCTGTATCACGCCTCATTGGCGCCCCTCCTGGTTATGTGGGGTATGATGAAGGCGGTGTGCTGACAGAAGCTGCAAGACGTCGCCCTTATCAGGTCATCCTGTTTGATGAGGTTGAGAAGGCACATGAGGATGTCTTTAATATCCTTCTTCAGGTGCTCGATGATGGTCGCCTGACAGATGGCCAAGGCCGTGTGGTGGATTTCCGCAATACGATCATCGTGCTGACGAGCAATCTTGGTTCTGAGATTCTGGCACACCAGAAGGATGGCGAATCAACTGAGGCCGTACGGAATGACGTGATGGACGTGGTGCGTGCCCACTTCCGGCCGGAGTTCCTAAATCGTTTGGATGAGATCATTCTCTTCTCTCGTCTGCAACGTGCCGATATGGGGCAGATTGTGGAGATCCAGCTCGGGCGGCTTCGTCAACTCCTGGAAGATCGCAAGATCACTCTGTCTTTGGATGAGAAAGCACGGGAATGGATGGCAGAAGCCGGGTATGATCCTATCTACGGGGCACGTCCTTTAAAACGTGTCATTCAAAGAGAGCTTCAGAATCCTCTGGCTGGTTTGTTGTTAGAGGGGCAAATTCATGATGGAGATGAAATTACTCTGTCAGCGAATGAGGGGGGCTTATTAATTAATGGCCATTCCATCGCTGAGTAAGGGAATGAGAAGAGGGAGGCCGAGAGGCCTCCCTCTTTTTTTGAGAATCGCTGATGGGGTGATTTTTGTGGGGGCTTATAATTAGGAAGTCTTATTTTTTGTTGGTTTTCTTGGGGTATTTTGGGTTTTTTTAAATTTCTTTTTGA
>CAMKWS010000016.1 GCA_946476985.1 uncultured Acetobacteraceae bacterium | reverse complement strand
AGCCAGAGCCAGAGCCAGAGCCAGAGCCAGAGCCAGAGCCAGAGCCAGAGCCAGATGTGGATCAAGGTGATCTTGCTGCAGTTGTGGGTGACGCGCCCGTATCTCCAGTATGGCAGGCCGAGTTTATGGATGATGATCCAAGCTATAGCAATGTTGCGTTGCCGGACGGGCGGCTTGTGCGTGATGTTTTAAAAGAGGATCCTCTTTATTTTGCACGGCAACATTTGGCAGCGTCTCTTTAGGGGAAGAGGCGTGTAGCCTAGCCAATAGATAGGCTGATTAATAAAAAAGGGGAGCGCCGGATATACCGCGCTCCCCTTTTTATTGAGCAGATAAATAATGCCCTAACGCTGTGATTAGCGTGGGCCAGCTTCTGCTTGGAAGTGAGCTTCTAGGAACCAGAGGTCTTTATCTAGGCCACGGGAGATCTCAGTAAAGATATCAGCGGTGTCATCATCGCCAGCTTCAGCCGTAATTTTAATAGCTTCACGCACATTGTTGGCAACAACACTGTAGCGTTCAGCAAGAGCTTTTACGTGGTCTGCAACTGTATAGATGTCTGTTGGGTAAGCTGCGCAGTTTGTGTTGCTGTGAACAGTCTGCACTGTGCCGAGAGCCACGCCACCTAGCTGCACAGCGCGCTCAGCGGCTGTATCAACAAAACCATCAACGCCACTACGGAAGCCATCAAGCATTTCGTGCACGCCAATGAAGTTAGGGCCTTTAAGGTTCCAATGAGCTTGCTTAATGATCAGAGCGAGGTCGATCAGGTCGGCAAGGCGAGCATTTAGTGTTTCAATAGAGACAGCTTTTGTGTTGTCCGGCGTATTATTGCTGGTGTGATAATGATTGATGTTACTCATTGATCAACTCCTTTGTTGTGTGCGTTCTCTCCTTGCGGAGATGAAGGCTGCTAGAGAAGGACATTATAACATGTTCTTGTTCTCTGCATCTCTTCAGGACCACAGTTTATCCGGATTGTGAAGGTCGAAAAAGGTCCGAAGGTCCTGTCGAAAGTAATGTGGGTACGTGGGATCTTTTTTAAAGAGGGGATTTTCCCCCCAGCGTTCTCGCATGAGTTGTGTCTCATGGAAGAAGCGGTCTTCATGCTCAGGGCGGTCGTCACTTCCCCGGGAAAGGCTCTCATAATGGGTGGCGATAGCTTCTCCACAATAGATAATTTTGTAACCTTGGCTTCTAATTTTGAGGCAAATATCCACATCATTATATGCGATGGCGAGGTGCGTCTCGTCAAAACCACCAAGTTCGGTAAAGAGTGCGTGAGGAACAAGCATAGCTGCTCCTGTTACGGCGGTAACTTGATGAGAGAGACGGATTCGCCCGATATATCCAAAGGCCGTGCCCGGCTGGAGCCTATGCGTGTGTACGCCGATAACCCCTGGCCCTACAGCAACACCACTATGTTGGATTGTCCCGTTAGGATATAATAATTGCGCCCCAACAGCACCGATTGTAGGCGCAGCGAGGGCTTCCATTACCATTAGGGAGAGGAAGTCGGGTTGATTGATAATCACGTCATTATTTAAAAAGAGCAGAAAATCACTCTTACTTTGTTGTGCTGCGAGATTATTTAGTCGGGCGTAATTAAAGGGCTCTTCTACGCGTAGAACAGAAATACGTTTATCTGTCTTCACGCTCTCTAGCCAAGAGAGCGTGTCTGGGTCTGTGGAGAAATTATCTACTAAGATAATATTGTATTTAGAGTATGTAAGCTGGCCCAAAAGAGATTCGACGCAGCGTTTTGTCATCGTCAGCTGATCGCGGAAGGGGATAATAATGCTGACAGAGGGACGCCGCCGGAAAGGCCATTTAATTTCATAAAGGCTAAGTTGATCAATTGAGCTGACATGCGCGTTAATCTTTCGACGTTTGAGATGAGCCTTTACGCAGTCAACACCAGCTTGAACAGCATAACCTTTGTTGCTGATACGCGCTGCTGTAGAGTTAGGCGTTTTACGCCAATGATAGAGAATCTCCGGCACATGGTGGATTTCATCTTCTGTGAGGACTTCTGTCGCTCGGAGGATAAAATCATGGTCTTGTGCGCCATTATAGTTTGTCTCAAGAAGGCCGATTTTCTTAAGCGTCTTGGCCTCAATAATTGTAAGATGACAGATATAATTGCACCCTAGAAGATAGCGGTAATCAAAGTCTGGTTTAAGGTTGGGCTCCATAAAATGCCCAACGGCATCAATTTTATCTTCATCGCAATAAAGTAGCTTTGCTCCTGTATGAAGCGCAGCGCGCATCATAACTTCTAGAGCAACATTTTCGAGCAAGTCATCATGGTCAAAAAAGGCGATATAATCACCACGGGCTTTACGAATGCCTGCATTGGTTGCGTTGGCAATCCCTTGATTTGTTTTTAGCGTAACGGCGTGAATACGCTTATCTTGCTCGCAGAATTCTTTAATGATGGCCTTCGTTTGAGGACATTTGCTTCCATCATCAATGATAATGAGTTCCCAATTTTGGTACGTCTGGTTAAGGACTGATTCAATAGCCGCACGGAAGTCCCCTTCATCAGGCCGCCATGTGGGACAAAGAACAGAAACCAGTGGAGCCGTTTTAAGAGGGTGAGCTGCTCGTTGTAGAGCCGTTTTTTCTGCAAGAAGAGCGTAATATTCTCGAGCCCATTTATCATAATCTTGCAAATTAGCTGGCTTATGGGGGATGAGAGCACGTGCTTCGCGGCGAAGAACCGTGAGTTGTTGGTGCAAGTGTGCAATTGTATTTTCGAATTGTACGAGCTTAATCGTGAGAAGGTCATCCGCTATGGTAGAGGTTTGAGGGCTACCAGCAAGGGGGCGGTGATCCGGTAATGTGCTAACGGCAAACTCATGTGGGAGGCCATCGCAGAAGCGCTGGGGAATAGGGATTTCGAACCCACAATTAGGAGCGCCACCAAAGGCTTCAACAATATCTCCGCGATAGCGGTTAGCTTTAAAAGTGCCGAGTGGTAACCCATCAACTGTAGCTTTAATGGCTATATCCCCTGTCCAAGGGGTATTAGGGGCAGTGCGAGAGACAACCCAGCCACGTAAAAAGCCATTATGTAATCCATCAAGATGGCTTTGATAGGTTTCCGTGGTTTGAGGAGAAATCAGAAGGGTGTCGTGGAAATGTTGCGGGTTGCTCTCATCAGGGAAGGGGAGAGCTGTTCTATCTGCAAAACGCAGGGATATTTCGTGCTCTTGGCCATCAAAAGCATTTTCAGGCAGTGTGAGCTGAAAGCCGAGGCGATCATTATTGAGATTTAGAGTATCACGTACATCTGGGCGTGGGATATCACACGTAACTTGCATGACCTCCTGGCGATCCATGAGGATATGTAGTGTTACGGTGCGGAGTGGGTTTTTGAGGTCAACTGCCCATCCGTAAATCACACCATCATGGAGCACTACTTTATCAATATAGCCTTGAAATTGGCTGGAAGGCACGAAGAACTCCTGTATATTTTCTGTTCCAGAAAATGAAAAATATCAAAGTGTATTTGCGAATACTCTATCACAATTTATGTGTGAGCGTCACTCATATGCAAGATTAAGAGAGTGTTACACATAAAAAGATAGTGATAATCTGGGCTACCAAACTGTAACGTAAGTGTCATATATTGGCTGTGTTTTTGTGAAAAATTGATATTTTATGATGATGAGGCGTGCAGTTGGTGTATTTTAGGCACCAAAGCAGCATTTAAGAGCATTCAGGCGGTTGTTCTTTAAGGACAGGGGCGTTAATGCACAGAAACGGAGGCGGGTTCGTAGAGAATCTGCTAACGAGTTGATAACGGCAAGGCTTCAAATAAATGCGCATGACGCCTGTATCGCGCTCACAGCAACGTCGACTAGGGTTCGATATTTTTTTCCACGGGTTGCTTTGGTTATGTGCGCTTGTGGTTCTTGCTCTTCTGGGGGGGCTTATCCTCCTTATGGCGACGGGAGGCTGGAAGGCTTTTACAACCTTTGGCCTCGGCTTTTTTACACATTCCTCGTGGAACCCCGTACATGATGTTTATGGGGTGATTGCACCGTTACTTGGTACGGTTGTGAGTACGACGATAGCGATTTTATTCGCACTGCCGATGGCGTTTGGGGCGGCGTTTTGGCTTACATTTATTGCTTCAGCCCGGGTGTCTGCCATTGTTGGGATGACAATCCAGCTTCTAGCAGCTGTCCCCTCTATTATCTTTGGCATGTGGGGCTTTTTGGTGATTGTGCCATTTATAGCTCGTAATATTCAGCCATTTTTCAATCATCACTTGCGGCATAGTGCGTTTGGGCCTTTGCTCTCTGGCCCGCCAGTGGGAACAGGGCTTATGGCGGCCGGGATTGTCCTGGCTATTATGATTGCTCCTTTTATGACCGCAGTGATGACGGATGTATTTAAAGCTATTCCTCCCATGCTGCGGGAAAGTGCCTTTGGTCTTGGCGCAACACGATGGGAAGTGATGCACAAGATTGTTGTGCCGTGGTCTCGTAACGGGATGATTGGTGCTGTTGTGTTGGGTATGGGGCGTGCGCTGGGTGAGACCATGGCGGTGACATTCATTATTGGGAATGTGACAACTGTAGGATGGTCGCTTTTTGCGCCGCGAAGTACGGTTGCATCGTTGATTGCACTACAATTTCCAGAAAGTCCTGCAGGGTCGCTACGTTTATCGTCTTTGATGGCGTTAGGCTTTATTTTGATGCTTCTTTCATGTGTCAGCCTTGTGTTGGCGCGCTTTCTAAGAGGGAAACGCCAATGAGAGCTCCCATGAAACAGGCTGTTGCAGTGCATGAGTTGGGCTCTAATGTGGCCCAGAGAGATCGGTGGAGTTTAGGGCGTAAAGCGCTGCGCCGGCGTATAGTGGACTACCTTGCAACAGGGGCGAGTATTGCGGCAGCAGGGGTGTTACTGCTCGTGCTGGCATCTATTTTGTGGTCTCTTTTGAGTCGTGGCCTCGCTGGGGTATCTTGGGCAACGCTCACACGCCCTATGGGGCCTCCCGGCTCTGGCGGGGGGCTTGCTAATGCGATTATCGGAAGCATTCTCCAAACAGGCTTAGCGCTGCTCATGGCGGCTCCTGTCGGGTTGATGTGTGGGATTTACCTTTCTGAATATGGACGGAAAGGGAATTACTTCGCCAGTACGGTGCGTTTTGTAGCGGACGTGCTGATGTCTGCTCCGTCTATCCTTATAGGCCTGTTCATTTATCAGCTTTTAGTGGCGCCTTTTGGGCATTTTTCTGGTTTTTCTGGCGCTGTGGCCTTAGCGGTTCTTGCCTTGCCGGTGATTGTTCGAACCACGGAGGATATGTTGCGCCTTGTACCAACAGCCATGCGTGAGTCTGGCGCAGCATTAGGTGCGGCACGTTGGCGGGTGACGCTGTTCCTTTGCTTACGCTCAGCCAGAAAAGGTGTGATGACAGGTGTGCTGCTTGCTTTGGCTCGTATGGGGGGAGAGACAGCACCGTTATTGTTTACATCACTGGGGAATCAGATCATGTCTTTGAACATGAATAAGCCCATGGCGAGTTTGCCCATCGCTATCTATCAATATGCGGGGGCATCTTATGATGATTGGGTACAGCTTGCGTGGACAGGTGCCTTACTTGTGACGTTTGGTGTGCTTTTAATTAATATTACAGTACGGCTTGCGTCCCGTCGCTAAATTAAGAGGATAGCTATTATGACCTCTCCTTTGTTGTCCTCCTCCGAATTACGCTCTGGTGAATCTATGCATGATGTGGCTTTAGCTGTACGGGACCTGAACTTTTATTACGGCGATCATCATGCTCTGCATGACATCACGCTAGATTTCCCTGCACGCTGCGTAACAGCGATGATCGGCCCTAGCGGCTGTGGTAAGTCCACCCTCCTGCGGGTGTTTAACAAGATTTATGATCTTTATCCGGGCCAGCGGGCGACAGGGGAGGTCATGTTTGATGGGCGCAATATCCTTGAGAGCTCGACTAATCTCGACATGCTGCGCTCACGTATAGGAATGGTCTTCCAAAAGCCTACGCCATTTCCGATGTCTATTTATGATAATATCGCTTTCGGCGTGAAGCTGCACGAAAAATTGAGCCGTACGGAAATGGATGAGCGTGTGCAAGATGTTCTTACACGTGTCGCTTTGTGGAATGAGGTACGGGATAGGCTTTCTGCACCGGCTGCGGGGCTTTCTGGTGGGCAGCAGCAACGTCTTTGCATTGCACGAAGCATTGCAACGCGGCCAGAAGTGTTGTTGCTAGATGAGCCGACATCCGCTCTGGACCCGATTTCGACAGCACGTATTGAAGAATTGCTTGACGAATTGAAGGAAGAGTTCACCATTGCGATTGTAACGCATAATATGCAGCAGGCTGCTCGTTGTGCTGACCGTGTTGCGTTCTTCTACTTAGGGGGATTGGTTGAGGTAGATACCGCAGACCGTATCTTTACCAACCCTCGGCAGAAACAGACGCAAGATTACATCACTGGTAGATTTGGATAAGTTCTATGCCACATGAGCGTTCACATATTGTCTCTAGTTATGAGCAAGAGTTAGAGCAGCTTCGTGCCATGGTGGCGCAAGTCGGCCATATCGTTGAAGAGCAGGTAGACCTCGCGCTACGTGCCATTTCAGACCATGATGAAGCAGCAGCTGATGAAGCTGCGCGACGTGACCCAGAGGTAGATGAGCTGGAGCGTGATGTAGAAGGTTTGGTAATTCGTCTTCTTGCGTTGCGGAGCCCTATGGGAGCTGATTTAAGAGAGATTGTTGCAGCTCTTAAAATTACCGGGGATTTGGAACGTATTGGGGACTATGCTGCCTCTATTGCTCGTCGTGCTATGAAAGCTGCGGCGGATAGGCAGATTTCTCTCTCCGGTTTGCGGAGTATGGGCCGCCTTGTGAGTGAGAATCTCCAAAAGACAGTGGAAGCTGTCATCAATCATGATCCTAATCAGGCGATGGAAGTGTGGCACGCTGACCGCGGTGTGGATGAGTATTATGTGACGCTTTTCCGCGAGTTAGTGACATATATGATGGAGGATGCACGTAATATTCGTGCCTGCACGGAGCTCCTCTTTGTTGCTAAAAATTTAGAACGGATTGGTGACCACGCCACAAATGTGGCAGAGCGTGTGTTCTATGCCGTGACAGGGGAGAACTTGCCTACAGTGCGCCCTCGTGGAGGGGCTGCAGCACCTGGCAAGAATAAGGATGACGCTGAGCCGACTGAATAAGGCGAATATGCCTTTGTCCTAATGTGCTGAGGCATATATAGCGTAGCATATAGGAAAGCCCTGAGAGGATATCTC
This sequence comes from uncultured Acetobacteraceae bacterium, assembly GCA_946476985.1. Taxonomy (GTDB): domain Bacteria; phylum Pseudomonadota; class Alphaproteobacteria; order Acetobacterales; family Acetobacteraceae; genus Bombella. Next base: position 16,376 of record CAMKWS010000016.1, on the reverse strand, counting down.
CCTCTCAGGGCTTTTTATTTATCAATCCAGGACTGGATGTTGTTTATGAATCATCTTCATTCTGTCGCTTCAGCAACCGCCAACCAACATAGAAAATAATGGCAAGAACAGGGATTGTTCCTACAGTGATTGTGCCTGATGGGTAGTCAAACGCCATCATCACGAGGACGAGCAGCAAGAAGGCTAGGGTGATCCATCCCGTATAAGGTGCCCCTGGCATAGAGAAGCTCGTCTCTGCAATATGTCCGAGGCGAATAGCTTTATGGAGGCGAAGTTGGCATAGCAGAATGGTTGCCCATGTTCCCAGAATACCGAGCGATGATATGCTCAGCACAATTTCAAAAATCTGAGTCGGGAAGAAGTAGTTCATAAGAACCCCGACCAGATAGATGAATAATGTCACGCCAATTCCGACATAAGGGACAGAGTTGCGGTTTAGCTTGCTCATGGAGCGAGGGCCGGAGCCACCAAGTGCCAGCGCACGTAAAATACGCCCTGTGGAATAAAGGCCAGAGTTAAGGCTGGAAAGTGCAGCTGTAAGCACTACGAAATTCATAATGCTATCAGATGCAGGTAAGCCAAGCTTGTGGAAAAAGGTCACAAATGGGCTTTCGCCCGCATGGTAAGCAGACCATGGCAGGAGGCAAACTAGCAGAACAACAGACCCAACATAAAAGAAGATAATACGCCAGATCACGCTGTTCACAGCGTTGGGTACGACTTTGCGAGGGTTCTCACATTCCCCAGCTGCAATACCGATGAGTTCAGTTGCGGCATATGCGAAGACGACACCCTGCACCAGCATAAGGGAGGCGACAACTCCATGAGGGAAAAGCCCGCCAGCTTGGGTAAGAAGATGGATGCTTGGTGTATAGCTACCAACATGTGTCCCACTAAGTAGAACATAACCACCAACAGCAAGGAAGATGACGAGGGTCAGCACTTTTACAAGCGAGAACCAGAATTCAATCTCACCAAAATAACGCACGCCGGTAAGATTCACTGCCCCAACAACAATGAGAGCGCCGAGGGCGATAAGCCATTGTGGAATATCCCCAAAAATGGGCCAGTAATGGATGTACAGCGCAATGGCTGTGATATCGACAATGCCTGTCATCGCCCAGTTTAGGAAGAAGAACCAACCAGCGGCGTAGGCAGCACCTTCCCCTAGGAACTCACGTGCATAAGTTACAAAGCTGCCGCTGCTGGGGCGATACATTACGAGCTCGCCCATAGCACGGAGAATCATAAAGGCGCACAGACCGCAAATGGCATAGGTAATGGCAAGAGAGGGGCCAGCGACTTGTAATCGAGAACCAGCACCAAGGAATAAGCCCGTACCGATGGCACCGCCAATGGCAATCATCTGCACATGTCGGCGGCTCAGATCTTGCTGGTAGCCTTCTGAACTAACAGTTTTTCTGTCTGGACGGTTCTGATCCGATGGTGATGTGGTCATATGATAATCCTGCGATGAGCGATAAACGGGGAGGCCTACCGGAAATAGGACCTCTTCACTCCAGTCTGGTCTGCTATGTGTTTTGTGAATGTATAAAACAAAGTTAACAGGTTTGCCAATGCGTTAACATTTGACGCAGACAGTTATGTTCTGTGTTTTGCTTGTGTAAGGTAGAATTAAAAGTGTGTATTACGGGGTAAATTGGGCTCGCAACCATAAAGAAAGATGCGGATGCCCTCTTTGAGATATCGGCTTAACCCCTCTTTATCCCGTGCGGGGGTGCAGTGTGCTAGGCGAGAGAGCATAGGCCCGCCGATAGTCAGGCCAAAGAGATGTTCGGCAGCATCATAGGCGTTGTCAAAGGTAAGCTTGCCATTTTGCTTTTGTTGTTCGAGCCATTGTTGAATATCGGCCTTACGGCCAGAAATTTGAAATAGTTCTGTCATTAATTGCTGTATTGAAGGGGAGCGGTTTGTTTCCCCAATAATTGTCCGCATGAGGCTTAGGCGTGTCTCACAGAGCAGTATGCTTGCCATGTGAAAGACGATTTCGTGCAGTTGCTCAGCGGTGCTGAGTGCGGGGTCAGGCGTTGCAGTGAAGGGAACAAACAGCTCTTCTAAGAGCAGCTGTTCTAATAGATTTCGCTTCGAGGGGAAGAAGAGATAGAGAGTCTTCTTAGACATCCCCGCATGGTGGGCGATATGGTCCATTGTCGTGTGGTGATATCCCTGCTTTTGCAGGAGAGTACACGCCGCATTGAGGATCTTCTTACGACGGTCTGTATCGTCATGCGGGTGAATGGGACCATACTCCTTAATATATCCAAGAGAATATGAGCCTTTTTCAGGATACCCGCTGCGAGCTGTCAAGTTTTTTAAGGGATGTTATTTTGATCACAATATTTTTTAAACAGGACTCATAAGGGAGGGATTGACCAGGAAGAAGGAAACTGATTAGTTTCCGTTATTATTTTTGTATAGAATCTGTAAGAGCTGAGCAGAGGTCATAAAAGGCCGTCCGTCTGCAGCTTGTTTCCTTTGGTAGAGAGTGCCTTCATTTTTATGTTCGTGCCTATGTTTTGCCAGTCCTTGGCTGCTCGTATGTTTCGCCCTGTCTGCTATGGCAGCACGGCCCTTTTAGGGTTGGGGCTTCTAGCAGGCTGCCAAAAGAAAGTTGCTCCACCGCCTCCGCCACAGGCCGTGAATGTGGTGACACTTCAGCCGCAGTCTGTAACGTTGGAGACGTCACTTCCTGGACGGTTAGAGGCTTATGAACAAGCGCAGATTCGTCCGCAGGTGAGTGGTGTGATTGTCTCGCGTAGTTTCGAGCAGGGGCGGGATGTTAAAGCAGGGCAGCCGCTTTATCAGATCTATATTGCGCCATTCCAGGCAGCTTATGATCAAGCTAAGGGCCATTTGATGGAGGCTGAAGCAGCCTCTGCACGGGCTCAGGCACAGCTAAAGCGGTATAAAACCCTTGTTGGACCTCATGCTGTAAGTCGGCAGGATTATGACAATACGCTGGCCAATGCTCGTGAAGCTGAGGCGCAAGTGATGCAGGCGAAGGCAGCGGTAGAAGCTGCTTCTGTGAATCTCAATTATACCCATGTGCGTGCGCCGATTGATGGGCGTATTGGGCGTACTTTGTACACAGAAGGTACTCTAGTGACGGCGAATCAGAGTACGCCGATTGCTGTGGTGACACGGCTCGATCCGATTTATGTCGATGTGAATCTCGCTGCTGAGGATATGTTGCGTCTGCGCCGAGAGCTGGCAGAAGGGCGGCTGGAGCGCAAAGGTGATGATGCCGCTGTTACCTTAGAGCTGCCAGATGGCTCTGCATATGGGCAAACAGGCCGTTTAGAACTTTCTGAAGTCACGGTGGACCCTGCAACAGGTACTTTGGTGATGCGTGGTGTTATGCCGAACCCAGACCGTCTCTTGCTGCCGGGTATGTTTGTTCATGCACATGTACGCGAAGGGGCAGATCCTAACGCTCTGCTACTGCCGCAGGTGGCTATGCAGCGCACCCCTAAAGGTGATGCTTATGTCATGGTGGTGGATGAGCAGAATATTGTGCAGATGCGCATGGTTACAGTTGGTCGCACAGTAGGGGCAAACTGGCTTGTGACATCTGGCCTGAAAGCAGGTGAGAGAGTGATTGTCGCAGGCTTGCAAAAAGCTCGCGTTGGGAAAGTAGTAGCTCCTCATGAGGCTGATGCCTCTGAGCGTGGAGCGGAGTAAGAGCTGATGTCAATATCACGCTTTTTTATTGACCGCCCCGTTTTCGCATGGGTGGTTGGGCTCATTATTATGCTCATCGGCGCTGTGGCGATTACACGTATGCCGATTGCGCAATATCCAAGCATTGCCGCACCGCAAATTGCGATTACAGTGGATGACCCCGGGGCTTCTGCTGATACGGTGAATAACACGGTTGTTCGTCCTATCTTGCAGCAAATGTCTGGGTTGGATCATCTCGAATATCTTGCTGCGCAGTCTTACGGCAGCGGACATATGGAGATTGACCTGACATTTGAGCAGGGGACGAATCCTGACATTGCACAGGTGCAGGTGCAAAATAAGTTGCAGCTTGCTCAGCCACGCCTACCGCCAGAAGTGGTGGCTCAAGGTCTGAGTGTGACCAAAGCTGGCCGTAACTTTATGATGGTGCTGGGCTTTATTTCCACAGATGGCAGCATGAGCGGGCAGGATGTGGCCGATTATGTTGCTTCTAACGTGGTGGACCCGCTCTCTCGTGTGTCTGGTGTGGGTGATCACATCCTCTTTGGGTCTGAATATGCAATGCGTATTTGGATGGACCCCGATAAGCTCTACAAATATGGCTTAACTGTTGGCGATGTGCAGAGTGCGGTGCAGGCGCAGAATATTCAGGTGGCCTCTGGTGAGCTTGGTGGTTTGCCAGCTCGCAAAGGGGTTGGGTTTGATGCGAATATCATTGGCCCTGTACGTTTGAATGAGCCGGAGCAATTTAGCTCTATGCTGCTGAAAGTGCAGCAAGATGGCAGCCAAGTGCGTATGCGTGATATCGGCCATGTTGAGCTAGGTGCGCAGAGCTATAACCTGACATCTTTCTACAATAATAAGCCTGCGGCTGCGATGGCGCTGAAACTGGCACCTGGTGCGAACCAAATGGTGACAGAAAGTGCTGTGCGGGCAAAGATTAATCAGCTTTCGGAGTTCTTCCCTAAAGGGCTGAAGGTTGTGTACCCGCTGGATACAGAACCATTCATCACCCACTCTATTGATGAGGTGATTGAGACATTGCTGGAGGCCATTGCATTGGTCTTTATTGTGATGCTCGTTTTCTTGCAGAATTTCCGTGCGACATTAATTCCAACTATTGCTGTGCCCGTTGTTCTTCTGGGGACATTCGGCCTACTATCTGCGTTGGGCTATAGCATCAACACTCTTACAATGTTGGCGATGGTGCTGGCTGTGGGGCTGCTGGTGGATGACGCCATTGTGGTGGTGGAGAATGTTGAACGTGTGATGAGTGAGAAGAAGCTCTCCCCACGGGAGGCAGCTCGCCAGTCGATGGATGAGATTTCCGGTGCGTTGGTGGGTATCGTGCTTGTTCTGAGTGCGGTCTTCTTGCCGATGGCGGCATTTAGCGGGTCCACTGGGGTGATTTATCGCCAGTTCTCCATCACAGTTGTAGCGGCTATGTGGCTTTCTGTACTCGTGGCCATGGTGATGACACCTGCGCTATGTGCGACCATGCTCAAGCCTGTGCAGCACCATGTAAGCTTCCGCCCCGCGCTGTGGTTTAATGAGTGGTTTGATAAGCTCACAGGCCGTTATGTGTCTGGTGTGCGGCATATGTTGCACCATCGTGTGCTGGGTATGTTCGGCTTTTTGGTGATCACTGGGGCTGTGGTGTTCCTCTTTATGAGAGTGCCTGGTGGCTTCCTACCAGATGAAGACCAAGCTCTTATTTTTGGCCAGATCAGCATGCCTGCTGGAGCGACAAATGAGCAAACAGCCGCTGTAAACCGCAGAATTTCAGATTATATCTTGGCAAATTACAGCCAAGATGTTGTGTCTGTGTTCAGCATGAATGGCTTTAGCTTTGCAGGCCAAGGGCAGAATGCAGGGGCGTTCTTTGTGCGCTTAAAACCGTGGGATGAGCGCATTGGGCGTGAACATTCCTCTATGGTGATTGCAAATAAGATCATGAAGCATTTTGCAGGGGATCCTGCAGCGATGATCTTTGCTGTGAACCCGCCTGCGGTGATGGAGCTTGGTAATGCGACAGGTTTCGACCTAGAGCTGGAGGATAACGGGCATCTTGGGCATCAGGCTCTTTTAGCGGCGCGTAATAAATTGCTCGCAGCTGCGAATAAGAACCCGCTGCTTGTGGCTGTGCGCCCTATGGGCCTGGAGGATGCTCCACAATTTGTGCTGGACCTCGACCGTGAAAAGGCAAATGCCCAAGGTGTTAGTAATGCTGATATTAACACGACCATTCAAGGGGCGTTGGGTTCTATCTATGTGAACCAATTTACACGTAATGACCGTGTGAAGCAGGTTTATATTCAAGGCGAGCCTTTTGCTCGGATGACACCAGAGGATCTGAACCGCTGGTATGTTCGTAATAATCTTGGGGCGATGGTGCCATTTAATGCTTTTGCATCCGGCCATTGGATTGTCGGGCCGCAGAAAGTGGAAAACTATAATGGTCTGAATTCGTATGAAATTCAGGGTATTCCAGCATCTGGCGTTAGCTCTGGTCGCGCTATGGCAGAGATGGAAAATATCCTCAAAACATTGCCGCCGGGCATTGGTCATGAATGGACGGGGATTTCATTTGAGCAATTGGCATCAGGCAGCTCAACAGGGCCGTTGTATGCGCTGGCAGCAATTGTCATTATGCTCTGCTTGGCAGCACTTTATGAAAGCTGGGCTATTCCGTTCTCTGTGCTTTTGGTGTTGCCTTTGGGCGTACTCGGCGCAATTGCGACAACGCTATGGCGTGGCCTGAGTAATGATGTGTATTTCCAAGTTGGGTTGCTGACGACCGTTGGTCTGGCTGTGAAAAATGCGATCTTGATTGTTGAGTTCGCAAAAGCCTTCTACGAAGAAGGCGATAGCTTGGAAGTTGCCGTGTTGAAGGCTGGGCAGGAGCGCCTGCGGCCTATCTTAATGACCTCCATCGCCTTTGTATGTGGTGTGTTCCCGCTGGCAATTGCGACAGGGGCTGGCTCTGCGGCGCGTGTGGCCATCGGCTCCTGTGTTGTGGGGGGGATGCTGACAGCGACCCTTCTGGCTATTTATTTTGTCCCGCTATTTTTTGTGGTGGTGCTGCGACTGTTTCATGTGAAGCGTCTCTCTGAACAGAAAGATGCCGTGCATCAGGGAGATGCGCATGGGACATCGGCACAGCGGGAAGAGGGAGATAACGCATGAGGTTGCGTTTTTTATCCGCTATTAGTGCGAGCGGTGCGCTTTTGCTGTCTTCATGCAATATGGCACCGACATATCATCGTCCTAGCCCGCGTGTTGCACATGATTACCCTGCTGATACAGGTGTGCCAGCCGGGCAAGAGGTTTCGCATCATGTACCTGATCTGGGTTGGGAAGATTTCTTTACCGACCCACGCTTAAAGGCATTGATTGAGCTTGCGCTGAAGAATAATCGTGACCTCGCTGCTCAAATGGCGGCGGTGATGTCCGAGCGTGGGCAGTATCAGGTGCAGAATGCGGCGTTGTTCCCGACAATTTCTGCGGGTGGTATGGCCAATTATGTAGGGCCATCCGATACTGCAGGGTTTAGCTTCGCACCGGGACAAGGGCGACAAATTTCGACATTGCGTTTCTATCAAACCTCTATTGGGTTCTCCTCTTATGAGATTGATCTCTGGGGGCGCATTCGCAATATGACACGTGCGCAAAAAGAGCAGACATTAAGCACTGCTGAGAATTTGCGTAATTTGTGGATCACGACCATCTCACAGGTGGCGGGGACATATATCCAATGGTTGGCAGATAGAAAGCTCCTCGATCTCGCACAAAAAACGGCGCAGTCTCGGCAAGAGACATGGCGTTTAAGTAAGCTTGCATATGACCATGATGAGTTAGATGCGCTTACTTTGGCGCAAGTGGAAAGCCAATTGGAGCAAGCACGCTCTGATGAGCAGCGTCAAAGCCGTGCGGTAGCAGATGATGAGCATGCGCTGACATTGCTCGTTGGCACCTCTCTCCCGGCGGATCTCCCACCGCCAGCACCTATGGGGAAGCAGACATTAATTTCTGACTTACCCGCAGGGTTGCCATCTGATCTGCTGGAACAGCGGCCGGATATTATGGCAGCAGAACATTTGCTTCTGGGAGCGAATGCATCTCTTGGGGCGGCGCGTGCGGCGTTCTTCCCTCGTGTTACGCTAACCTCAAATGAGGGAACAAGTGCGCTGCAGTTTCGCCGGTTATTTACACGTCTGGCAGAAACATGGGGTGTTTCGCCTAATATCAGCATTCCGTTGCTGACATGGGGCATGAATCAAGGGAACTTGCGTACAGCCCGAGCGCATCTCCAGCAAAGCACAGCGCAGTATCAGAAGGCGATTCAATCAGCCTTTAGAGAAGTCTCTGATGCGTTAACAGCACGCCAGACATATAGCAGCCAAGCAAAGCATATGGCTGCCTTGGAGGCACGCTCACAAAAGGCGTTTGACCTTGCTCAGATGCGCTACCATGCGGGGATAGATAATTATCTCACAACGCTGGTGCAGGAACGTCAGCTCTATCAAGCGCAGCAAGATCATATTATGGTTGAGGCGGCACGTTTCCAGAATATGGTGACGCTATATCGTGCCCTTGGGGGCGGTTGGAGCCGTAAGAGCAAATAAGAGACCCCTCTCCTTCACCAAGAGGGAGGGAGAGGATAGAAAAGAGAGGCATAGGCCATGCTGCATAAAAGAACAGCCAAATGGGCGTGTTTAGGAGTTGTGCTTTTTAGTGGCGTGGCTGTTGCGCCTGCTATGGCAGATGGCCTTAATGATGTGGTGCGTAGCCCTATGCCTCGGTCTGCTTTGCCGCATAATCATGCTGATTATAGTATGTTCCATTATGTCCCTCGGGGGGATGTTATGGTGCCGCAGCCAGAGCGAGGACGCTTGTTCTTTCGTACGAAAGATGGTCGGCCAGATGGCTATGCGGAACACCGTGGTGGCGCTGTATTTTACTATGATGCCTCAGGCAAGGCTGTGCGTGTTCAGCGGTTGACGGATGAAGAGCTCGCTCGCCTTCTTGCGCAGTAAGGTTATCTTTGCTGATGAGAGGAAGGGGGAGGGCTTATTCTCGCCATTTCCTATAGCCATAGAGGCCGAGCAGAGCGTAGCCGCCATAAAGGAGGGCGGTGAGGTCTAGCTGACGGTTTATGAACATTCCTGTGTAGAAAATATCGATAATTGCCCAGAGCAGCCAGCTCTCTCTATGGCGTTGTGCTGTCCATAACTGTGCTAGGAGGCTAGCGCCGCTAAGGCCGCCATCTAATATGGGGCTGGGGTCATCGCTGTAATATTTTAGCCCGATGATCCATCCTAGTGTGAGTAAAGCGGCAATGCTTGTTTCGATCATGAGGCGGCGGGTGCTGAGAGGTACTGCTGGGAGGCTGCTTACATGCCCGCCCACGGCAAGGCCTTTTTGTTTGTCGCGTGCCCATAAAGCCCAGCCATAAAGTGTGCTTAGGGCGAAAACAGCTTGTAAAAGGGCATCAGCGTAAAGGTGGGCATGGAAGAAGACCCAACCATATAAAAGGGTGGCGAGGAAAGAGATAGGCCACCCGAGTAAGGAGCGCTGTGTTGTAAGCCAGACCCCCGCAGCACTAAAGCAAACAGCGCATAGCTCAATGATATGGGGGAGGGAGACATCAAGCACGGGTAAGGCTCTCTAAAAGTATTTGCCCTTGTGTGTGCTGGAACCATGTTGCATGGCCGATAAGATAGTGATGATAGGAAATATCAGCGCCCCCTTGGTATTGCAGGATATGTCCATAATAGGCGATTTCAGAGAGTGCAAATGCCACATGGCAAAGTGGCAGTAGCGCTGAGGTGAGAGCGACTTCCTCAGGAGAGCGAGGGCGTTGACTCTCATAGCCTTGTAGAAAGGCGGCTAATTGGTCGTGATAAACGGTGATGTTCCCTGTGGGGGAGAGCCAGTTAATAAAGCTGCGCTCAATAGCCACGGCGAGGTCAAACGGGGCGCAGCTTTGGTCGCACATGCCAAAGTCAAACACACGGCTTGCGATAAGCTCGTTGGGTGTGTGAGAGGAGGCGTGCCAGAGCAGGTTAGACCCATGCCAGTCTCCATGGCCCCAGAGCGGCTGGATATGTGGCAGCAGAGGAACAAGCTTTTGGTGGAAAGGTTCCAAGATTGTCAGTGCCTCTTTTACCCCATCGGAAGGCAGGAGAGATGCAAGCCCTTCTTGTTGTGCAGCCCATTGAGGGAGAGTGCTGCTTAATGTGGGGGTAAGTAATGGCTGTATAGAGGAGATCAACGGCGGGTTGTTGCGTGGGGGTGCGTGATAACCTTCACTTGCACGGTGCAAACGGCCTAAGAGCTGGCCGCTAGAATAAGCGTGTTGCGTGTTGTGATAGGGCTGCCACGAGTTGGTTTCTCTATAGCTGTCATGCTCGGTGAAAAGGGGGAAGACCTCATATACATATTCCCCCCATGCGAGGGCCGTGCCGCCATCACGCATGGTAAGGGGAGCGCAGGCAGGAAAGCCCTTGCTGTTTAGATAAGCCGCAAAGCGGTGCTCTTCTGATAATGTTTCGGTTGTGCGTAATGTATTGCTATGGCGTTTAAGAAAAAGCTTTCCACCGTCAGTCAGCTGGATAATCCCCGCTGATGAAAAAGGGTGCTTGCTATGCCATATCACCTGTTTAGCACGGGCAGGTGAGGATGCTCCCATAGTTGGAGAGGCCCAATGGGAGAGAATATGCATAGCCTCCTCAAGCGAGAGGCGTGGCCATGCACATTCATTATAGGCTTTATCCAAGTTGGGGGCGGTGGAAGATGCTGCCATGCTTAAAAGCCGGATGAGAATGTTGCCATCGCAGCAAAGCCACCACCGATATAGTAACTCGGCGCCCCGCCAGAGGCGATGGTCGTGCCGTGTAGCCCGGTCGCGTTGCGTGCATTGAGGCTCGTGGAGCTAATGCCGGAGAGATAATGTTGGTTGCTTAGATTGCTGAGGTTAAGGCGTAGGGTAGGCTGGTGCAGTGCTGCAATATTATGGAAGCGATATCCTAAGCTCATATCGGCTGTGAGGGTTGAAGGCATACGCTCGTCATTCATAAAGGTGGCATATTGGTGGCTGGCATAATGCATGGTGATCATGCTGAAGAAATGTCCATCATCATAACGTAACCCGGCTCCAACTTGAAAATGCGGGCTACGCACGGCGGTTTTCCCTGCTGTGGGGAGGATATCGCCCCCGGAGGGGAGGTTATTATCAATCGTCGCATGTAGATATTCAAACGATACATATGGGCTGAGATGGTGCCAGGGGCGTGTGCCGAGTTCAGCATCAACCCCACGAGAGGTCTGCCCACCGGCATTGATCGTGGTAGTAATATTAGGGTTGTAAGTGGGGTTGGTCTGCACCTGCCGGTTGGTGAAGTTATAGTTAAAGAAGGTCACACTTGCTGTGAGCCAGTCACCTGTATGGCGGTAGCCAAATTCTTCAGCGATGGAATATTCATTCTTTAAGCGGCCTGTGCCAACCGTAGCGAGGGAGCCATCGGCATTATATGTGTTGTAATAGGCCGTAACTGCCGGGGCGCGGAAATTGGTTGTGGCATTAAGAAAGAGCTGGTCTTTCTTTGTCATATTCCATCTTAAACCAAAGCGCGGCAGCGGCTCCGCACTGTTATTGGTCACATTATGCTGGTTGAGATCGGGCATCGCATTAGTGCCCCAACGGTGGAGCATGACCTCTTTAAAGCCGATATCTATAGCCAGTTTATCCCTCCATAGAGAGATATGGTCGCCTATAAAAAGGGCATTTACTTGCGCCATTGTATGGAAGGAATAGCTCATAAAGGGAGCGCCATTGGGTAAGAGGATACGCGCGCGGTTTTTATCCCCCCAAATATTGTCTGCTGAGCCATCTGCCCGCACAAGTGTGTAGGGGGCTTGCTCGTTATCATCAGAGTAATCATACCAATAGCCGATGGAAAATTCGTTCCATTTATATTTGGCATGGAAGGCCATATTCACACCGGAGCGGTAGCTGCGTTGGGTATAATCAGCCCTAACTGTTTGGTTGGTGCCGAGTGGGAGTGGCCCTGCGGGTTGGGTACCAAGATAGTTCCCCGTACCGGAAAGGGAGGAGCCTTGTGGGAAGTTCCCATAAGCACTTTGGGCATAGGGGGTAATGTCGAAAGAGAGATGCTGGTTAAAGCGTAAGCGCACAGGAGCGCCGACATAAAGTGTTTCTTCTGGGTCGCGCCAGAGGCGCCAATAATCCTGACCGCCTTGGCTATCAGCACTATCATAATGGTGGGCGAGGTTTTCAGCGTGGATGCCGCCAGTTTGCCAGTTAGAAAGCCCAACATGGGGGTAATAGCTGGTGATGGCTTTATTCCAAGAGCCGAGCAAGCTGGCGCTGTTACCTTTGCCCCATTCTTTGAGAAATTTGAAATCTATATGCTGGCGTGTGTCGTACCCAGCCCCCCGCCAGTTATCGACATGGGTGTTCGAGTAAGAGACAAAGCCGCGAATACCCGTTTTGCCAATCTCCCCTGTTTCGAGGCGGATAAAGCCGCGCCGGGCGTTATACGAGCCATAAGAGAAGGAGGCGAGACCGCCTGTTTTGAAGGAGGGGTTTAAGAAGGAGACATTCATCAACCCGCCTGCGGCATTTAGCACAGGGCTATTGAGGTCCGCTGAGCCTTGTTGAAGGCTGACTTCGCTATAATTTTCTGTATCAGCAAACTGGCTGGGATAGCCGCCATAATAGGCAATATCATTAAGGGGCATGCCCTCTAAAACATAGCCAATGGCATCGCCATTTAATCCACGCACAGAAAGGTTCGTTTGAGGAGAGATACCAAAGGGGTCTGAGGTGGCAATATTCGCCCCAGGCAATATAGCTGCTAGCTGAAAGGCTGTTGCCGTTGGGGCTTGGACATCCATATAGCTACGGCTTACTGCGCTGGCGGCTTGTGTACCATGTTGGGGGCGGATCAACCCGCCACCGGGAAGGGTCTCTATTGTGGCATGTGTGTTGATATATTCAACATCTTGCGCAGAGTAAGGGCGTGGTGGAGAGGCTGTTTGCGCTGAGAGTGTATGAACATGTGTGGATATATGCGGTGAGGCTTTCTGCGTAGATTCGGATGACGATGTTATCTCCGCAGCTTGTGCGAGGGCTGTGCTGCATAGGAGAGAGGGAAGCAGCGTCCATAAACGGGGGAATAATAAACGCATGAGACCATAACCTTCATCGTAACACGATAGAGAAGGTTCGCGAGTGTGGCGTTAGTTCAGGCTGAAGAGGCAAAATGCCGGTAAATAAGTTTTCCTGTCCCTTCGCCGGTACGAACCGGATCAGGTTCAAAGGGTTAAGTGAGTTCATCACTTTCTCAGCTTGAGAAAAGCACCCCTCGGAACGTGGATATAGCTATCAGAGCGCTAGAAAATTGTCCATCATAGCGACGGTATGTCATGGTGTTTTGTGATGAGTTCGCTTATTGGTTTCTCTTGTAAAAATGCGTATTCTGCTCATATCCGTATGGTAAGTGTTTTTACGTTTCCTAATTGGAGGTTGCATGCCCATTATCGCACCGAGCCTGCTTGCTGCTGATTTCTCCAATTTGCGGCATGAGATGAGCACTGTTGCGGATGCGCCATGGTTGCATCTTGATGTCATGGATGGGCATTTCGTTCCCAATATCTCTTTTGGAATGCCCGTCATCAAAGCGTTGCGCCCGCATAGTCAGGCGAAGTTTGATGCTCATTTAATGATTGAACCGGTAGATCCCTTTTTGGAGGCTATGGCTCAAGCGGGGGTGGACCACATAACTGTGCATGTAGAGGGGAATCCTCACCTTCATCGCACATTGCAGACTATTCATGCTTTGGGATGTAAGGCAGGTGTTGCTATTTGCCCTGCAACCCCGCCAGAGGCTCTCTCTGAAGTAATGGATATGGTAGATATTATTCTTGTTATGAGTGTGAACCCGGGTTTTGGTGGGCAAAAATTCCTACATAGCCAGGTTGCAAAGATACGCACTCTTGCAGGGATGATCCGCCAAACAGGACGCGAAATTGTTCTTGCTGTCGATGGCGGAATAGACATTCATACCGCCCCATTGGTAACAGAGGCGGGAGCGACTATGCTGGTGGCAGGGTCGTCTATTTTTGGCCAAGAAGACCGCAAAGGCGCGATTGCTGCCTTGCAAGCGGCATCTCGGCCTGTAAGGGGCTGATGTTTGTTTAGATATTGCTGGCGTTCTTTCCGGCTATTGTTAGTTCATATGCCAATGCAAGGGCGGAAAGACGTCAGGCCTGCGCTACTTTATCATGATACAGAAGATGGGGATGTTGATCAGGCCGCTTTATTAACAAGCGGCATGTTTCGCTTTGGGCAGAAGACTTATCGCCTCCCTTTACGGAGTACATGGCAGTACGAAGAATGGCCTGATGAGGTTAAGCTGTGGCTATATAGTTTTGAGTGGTTAAAAGACTTACGTACGTTAGGCTCTAATGGGGCGCGTCTTTTAGCGCGTGCGCTTGTGGCCTCATGGGCGGTTCGTCCACCGTCTGATTCTATCGCGCGGGATGGCAAGGTGATCGGACGACGTCTTGCTAATTGGATGGGGCATTATGATTTTTGCCTATCTACTGCGACAGAAGAGACGCAAAAACTTGTCATGGATGCCGCCGTACGGGAAGGGCGGCGTTTGTCTGCCCTGCTTCCTCTTCCGCCATCTGGGTGGGAAGGACTTGCAGCATTGCGTGGGCTGCTGGCTGTTTTTATGGCTGCCCCGCAGCATGATGGGTTCTTTAAGCGTTTTCAAAGGCAATTGCCGCTGGAGTTAGAGCGGCTCATATTGCCAGATGGCGTGGTGGTAGAGCGTAGCCCAGAGGCGCAATATAGGTGTGTTCAGGAGCTGACATCTCTTTTAGGGATGTTCACGGCTTTAAAATGTACACCGCCTGATTATTTACCTGTGATCTTAGGGCGCGTGTGTTCTGTTTTACGGGCATTTTGCCATGGAGATGGCGGATTAGCTCTTTTTAACGGTTCTCAAGAGCGTAGCTCGCGAGAGGTTGAGAGCTTATTAGAGCAGGCGGAGCGTTACCGTGTGGTTGCGCCGAATATGGCAGAGGGTGGCTTTTTACGCTTAGCGCAGGGCCGTGCGTTGTTGTTGGTTGATGCAGCCGCTCCCCCTGCAAGGGGGTTTGATGCACGTTCTCATGCGGGGACGTTATCGTTTGAATTTTCGCATCATAAGCAGCGTTTGTTTGTAAATTGTGGCTCATGTGTTGGTGGGGCATGGAAACGTGCTCTCCGCAGTAGTGCGGCGCATACTGTGCTGGTTGTAGAGGGGGATTCCTCCTCTGACTTCAATGCGGACGGTCGTATTGTTCATCGCCCTGCTCATGTTCAATGTCGTCAGATAGCTCGTGAAGGCGGGCATGAAGTCCATTTATCGCATGATGGCTATTATCCTTCGCATGGGGTGGTATGGGCACGCTCTCTCTTCCTTGAGGATGAAGGTGAGGAACTACGAGGGTATGAAATTGTAGAGGGAGAGCGTGACGTATCATTTATGTTACGTTTTCATGTTCATCCTGATGTGCGTGTAACGCAGGAGGATGAGGATATTCTGCTTCATACGGGAGATGAAATTTGGCGCTTCCGGCAGACTGGTGGCACGCTCTTTATAGAGGATGACCAGTATATGGGGCGTGGTTTGCCAGAGAGTAATGCTCAAATTGTCGTGGCATCTCGTCCTGGTCGGTTTGTGGCTGTTGGTTCAGCAACAAGCAAGGAGCGGCCACGCCGCCAACAAAAGGTGGAATGGGTGCTAGAGCGTGTACCGCTTTAGGCTGAGTTGTGTGTATTTGATGTAGAAGAAGTAACGCCTCTTTTTAAAGATATGATTTGTTCTGTGAGGCTGCTTATAGCGGCTCCACAGAACGACGTTGGGCTCTAATCTCATGGCGGATATGGTCATATTTATAGAGATGTAGAACCCTGTGTCTTAGTAGGTCGACTGCTTGTTTAATGAGTTCGGGGTGTACTTTGAACCACGAGCAATAAAGAGGAGCTTGGCCGTCTGCGTCTTCTTCAACAGGGTGATCTATCCGTGCATAATCAAAAAAGCGGTGAAGAAGTGTTTCTATGTGCCCGCCTGGGAGATCTTCCACCTCATGTGTTGCGATGATCTCTACTGGCGCTTTGAGAAAAGCAGGATTATTGGGGGCTTGGCTAATAAGCTGGGTCAGGTCATCGCCAGATATGACGCCAATTTTATGGATGCAGTAGCGTTGCTTTTTAATGGCGGGATCATCCGAGAGGGGGCGCGCCACATAAACAGTTGCACTCGTGCCTTGGGCACCTTGTGCATCATAAAGAGCGTTTAAAGGATTCATAGATGTTGTCATGGGAGTATCCTCAGTAAACCTCTGTCAAATGGAAGGGAGGCTTTGGGGGCTTGGCCCGTGTGTTGATCTGTGAAGGAGATATGAAAAAGCGTTCGCAATTTCCTCGTAAGAAATAGAAGTAGATAAGTACGCATAATTGCGTAAAAGTGATGCGTGCTGGCGCGATGTAACGTAAGTTTGGCTTGGAAAGATCAAGCCACAACTGATATACGCTTTGCCGTGCCGTGCCGTGCCGTGCCGTGCCGTGCCGTGCCGTGCCGTGCCGTGCCGTGCCG
>CAMKWS010000015.1 GCA_946476985.1 uncultured Acetobacteraceae bacterium | reverse complement strand
ATGCAGTGCTCCATATACTAAAAAAGTGGCCCGCAAAAAGCCCTCAACCCAAGAGGGCCTTAATAAAAAAGGCACGCTTCTTAGTAGAAACGTGCCAATATACTTCCTTAAATAAGGTAATTTAATATTTGTTAGGAAAGCTTGATAGACGTTGCAATATTTCCACGTGTTGCATGTGCATAGGGGCAAACAAACTCTGTCTTTTTAAGTAAAGACTCGGCTTGGGGCTTATCCATACCTGGAAGAGAAACGGTTAAGGCGACTTCCAGCCCAAATCCCCCATCCCCACGTGGACCAATGCCAACAGTTGCAGAAACATGTGTATCTGATGGAAGAGAGATTTTATCTTCACCAGCAACAAACTTCATAGCGCCAAGAAAACAAGCAGCATAGCCAGCGGCAAAGAGTTGTTCAGGGTTGTTACCTTTGCCATTCCCGCCCATTTCTGTTGGGACGCCTAGGTCAACTCGGAAGGCACCATCCGTTGTTTCGGCATGGCCATCACGGCCGCCTGTAGCCCGTGCTGTTGTTTTGTAAACGACGTTAATGGACATAAATAAACTCCCACCCGGTAAGGGGCTAATTTATTGTGACTGAGTACCTCAGCAACGAGGAGATGAGATACCTCTCCTCTAGAGATAGGGCTTATTGAGCTTAAGACAATGGGGTGTTGTTCAATAAGCTGCGAATATATGTTGGGGGTATAGCGCCATGCTCGATCAACTGTGTCTTGGGGAGGCCATGGCGTAAGCAGCGTGTGTAGAGAAAAGGGACGTCTTTTAAGAGGTAATATTTTCTCAGTAGGGCAGAAATATCTGGGTATCTAGAGCTGCGGGAGTAGAAGATAGTGGAGGGTGCGGTGAGGCTTTGCTGATGATTGTTACACCAGCAAAGTCTTTTTCATTTTCTGCTTTAAGCCTTAGGGGAGCTGAGAGGTAGATGGGCGAGGAGTGTAATATCCTCACGGCAGCTTAGTACGGCAGCTTTCTCAGCAGGTGTAAGTTGAGCGAGAGCCTCTTCTAGTGTTGCACTTTCTTTGAGCTTTAAAGAGCCTGTAAGTAGCGGAACATGAATGGGATCACCCGGCTTGCGTGGGGCAGGGAGTGTGGCGCAATGACTGTTACGAAGTGTCTCGTTGCTGCGGAGAGCGTGAAAGGCCTCTTCAATCACCTTATGTTCCGTTGCACTTTCTTGTGCGGCGAGGCGCAAAATAGGCGGTGGTGAGGTTTCTTCAGGGATAAGAAGAAGACCGATTTTCCGCATGATAGAGCCCGCTTGGCTATTGCCTGTGAATGCTACTAATGGAATAGCCAATAAGAGGCCAATGAGGACGGGAAGCATCCATAAGAACAGAGCGGTGGAGACCGACCAAGCTGCGATGCTTAGGGCGATGCCAAAGAGGCTATGAAGCCAATATTTACGGATTGTATCAGCCCAAGGCAGGCTGCCATCATCTCGATTTTGTGCTTTCCATCCCGAGTCACGTCCTAAAAGAATAGAGACGATAGCAGATGTTTGGATCAGCATGGCAATTGGGGCGATAAGGGCGCCCAAGAAGGTCTCTATAAGGATAGAGAGGCTGAGCCGGATGAGGCCGCCCGTTTTTCTGCGCGCGGGAGTGTTCAAGCAGGTTGCAATGAAAGCTAGCGCTTTAGGGGCCAGCAGAACAATCATTGTTTGGATGAAGACTAATCGTGCCTGGATAGGATCCACATGGGGCCAATGAGGATAAAGTGTGCGTTCGGTTCCGAAATATTCGGGGTGATAAAAATGCGCCTGAAGGGCAATTAAAATGCCAAATAAGAGAAAGAGTAGCCACAGTGGGGACATGATATAGGACCCCATTCCCACCAGCATGTGGGACCGGCTTACCCAGTGGAGGCCTTTAGCGGGAAGAATACGCGCATGCTGGAGATTGCCTTGGCACCAGCGCCTGTCTCTTACGGCGATATCCGTGAGGGAGGGAGGGCTTTCTTCATATGAACCAAATAATCCTGGCACCATATGAATGGCCCATCCGCCGCGGCGCATGAGAGCTGCTTCGATGAAGTCATGGCTAAGAATGTGTCCGCCAAAAGGTGGCTTGCCTTTAAGGTGAGGGAGACCCGCTTGTTCGGCAAAGGCTTGGGTGCGGATGATGGCATTGTGTCCCCAATAGTTGCCTTCGGAGCCGTGCCACCATGCAATTCCTTGTGCAATAAGTGGGCCGTAAATGCGGCCAGCGAATTGTTGTAAACGGGCAAAAAGTGTGCGTCCGCCAACAATGACGGGCAAACTCTGGATCAGTCCAACTTGTGGGTGTTGTTCCATTGCCGCAGCGAGACGGATGATGAGGCCACCATCCATAAGGCTATCGGCATCTAGTGTGAGCATGAAAGGGTAAGCCCCGCCAAAGCGAGTGACCCAATCTGCAATGTTGCCGGCCTTGCGGTCTGTATTTTTAAAGCGACGGCGATAAAAGAGGTGGCCACGTGCATAATCTTTTTGTCGGAGCTCAAGTAGGGCTTGTTCTTCTTGCACCCAGATATCGGGGTTAGTGGTGTCGGAGAGGACAAAGACATCAAATTTATCGCCTTGACCTGTTTCGTACAGGCTTTTCAACATGGCACGGAGATTCACCATGACCCGTTGTGGCGATTCATTATAGGTAGGAAGCAAGATAGCTGTGCGCTCATGCAGGGGGGGGAGTGTACCCTTGCGTGATATGCCTAATCCAAGACCTCCATGGCATAGCATGGCCCAAAAGCCCCCAATGGAAGAGGCGCAGGAGAGAGAGATCCAGAAACTGAGGATACTAAAAAGTACGAGCATGACAATGCCGAGAGTGCTGGTTCCCAGCGCATTAAACACAGCATTGATTTTAATAATACTATAGGCAGTCAGAGCTATAGCGCCGCCAAACACCAAGAGGCGCCGGAACCATAAGAGGGCCGGTGTCGTTGGAAGCCGCCAGAAAGAGCGCCCATAACGATTGGGGGCTTTAGAGAGGTTCTGCACCGGCATATCGAGCGGTGCGGGAGGGGGAAGAAAGTCGTTATGCTGTGTTGCGTCTGTCTCTGTCATATTGTCCAGCGATAGAACCATGTCTCAGAAATGGGGCCTTGTGCGGTAGCAAGTTGGACTTGCAGCTCACTTAACTTCGCTGTGCCTGGCGTGAGTTCAAAGAAAGCACGCATGCCGTTTATATCTGGGTTCGGCATGATGGCGGTTGTTTTAATCTCTCCTGCAGAGCTGTGGGCAATAAGATGGTACGGTGTATCTTTCGGAAGAGAGAGGAATGGCTCGCCGCTAAAATCAATTACGAATTGAATTTTTTCAGGGTGATCGGTTACAGCGCCAACACGCGTATCATGGATGCGTGCCAGGTGGGTAGGCCATGGCGTATCCCAACCCCAATACATGCGATAGGTGAAGTTATAGGTTTGACCTGCTTTGAGAGGGTGCTGCGGCCGCCAGAAAGAGACAATATTATCATTTACTTCACTGGGGGTAGGAATCTCTACGAGATTCACACTGCCTTCTCCCCAGTTGCCGACAGGCTCTATCCATAAAGATGGACGTTTTTCATAATGTAAAGCGAGGTCATTATAATCCGCAAAAGCGCGTTTACGTTGCATGAGACCATAGCCATATGGCCCTGTATCGCTAAAAGATGAGAGTTGCAGGTCAGTTGGATTGGTTAAAGGGCGATAGATGTTTTGCCCAGCTCCAGTCCATATCTGGAGGGCCTCACTGTCATGCGCGGCGGGGCGCCAGTCATTAATGCCAGAGCGGTCATTCGCGTCAAAATAATACATTCCGGTAAGTGGGGCGACACCACCGTCAGCAATGTTTTTGCGCGGAAATAATGAAGATTGGACATCGAAAATTGTCGTTTCACCCGGGCGAATGGTGAAGCGGAAAGCTCCGGTGAGAGAAGGGCTATCCATTAAGGCATGAATGACGACAAAATCATTCCCCGGAGCGGGTTTTTCTAGCCAAAAGGAGCGGAAAAGGGGAAATTCTTCACCTGTAGGGGTACCGGTATCTTTTGCAAAACCACGGGCAGAAAGGCCATAAACTTGCCCTTTAGCTAGAGCACGGAAATAGGATGCTCCAAGAAAGACGGCACATTCTTCCATCACGCCGGGTTGGTTGAGGGCATAACGCAGGCGTAGTCCAGAGAAGCCGGTATTATTGGTAATGGTTAAAGAGGGGTCTTTTACAGAAAAAAGGTCAGCCGTGCAGGGAACAGGGCGTGCGGACCCTTCAATGACTTCAAAAATCTCAATACGGGGTTTGAAAAGGTAGCCACGAGGGAAGAACTCAACGTCAAAAGCCAGGTTGTCGCCCTTCCAGAGAGCTTTATCCGGGTTATATGTGATTGAGCTAAACTGATCGAATGTCATATGCGACAGCACATCTGGCAGGTCCTGCGCAGGGGGGCTGAAGGCGCTTTGGGAAAGTTGCTGTGCTAAATCGCGGACGGTACTGTCATCAAAATGGTGAGGGGCAGGGGCCGCCTGTGCTGAAGGAGCATTATGGCGGGATAGCGCCAGCCCAGCACCTAGGCCAACACCAGTTTTAATAAGATCACGGCGATAAAGTTTCATAGAGACAATATATAACCTTGTGCATCAAATGCCTATCACCGTTTGCTCTCTTTCATTGAAGACGAGGTGACAAGGCGCTTTCCTGACAATGTACATAAAGAAAATGTAGGTTTTCTTTATAAGGGCGGCTTTTTTGAATAAATAACAAATAAAGTTTTACGCTGTCAGTGTTTGCCAAGAGGGGATCAAATTTGAGAGCTGCTGTACGTCCTTAGCTGTTGGGGCATGAGGGAGAGCGGGAATATGGCATAAGGCAGGCGTGTGGCTGATGCGCTCTAAGGTAGAGCGGTTTTGTGGAACATCTGGGCCATTTGTAATGAAGCCAAGAACAGGAATACGCCGCTGATATAAGGCTTCGAGGCTTAATAATGTGTGATTGAGTGTTCCAAGGCCGCTGCGGGTGACAAGGATAACCGGCAGGCCTAGCTGTGCGATAAGATCGATCATCATATAATCAGGTGTGATCGGCACCATAAGCCCGCCTGCTCCTTCAATGATGAGCGGGGTTTGGGTTCTTGGAGGAAGAGTAAGCGCAGTTGGAGTAAGGAGCGCCCCTTCCTTTACACTTGCATCTGCAGGAGAGAGTGAAGCTTGCAATGCGTAAGCTGGGGGAATGATGTGAGAGGTGGGTAAGCCGGTGAGGTGTGTGATGGTTTCGGTATCGCCAGGTTCATCACTTAAACCGGTTTGAAGGGGTTTCCAGTAAGTGCCGTGCCATGCGTGGGTGAGTAAAGCGCTAATGAATGTTTTGCCGATGCCGGTATCAGTACCGGTTACAAACACACCATGGGGTGTTGTGGGCAGAGGAGGCGGGGCGGAAAGTAGCATGGCTTTACTGCTCCTTATAAAAGCTGCCGAAACCTATGTGATAGGTCACATGGGTATGGTGGTTGTCAAACCATGTCATAGCACGGCGCAATCTTATTCCATGGCGGGGTGTGTGCCCTGTGTGGGGGAGTGAGGCTCCAATAAGGCGTAGTCCAGTTAAAAAGGATCGTGCGGAAGGTGTAGGATCTTGAAGGGCAATAGCGTCCCAATGGCCTGTGCCATGAGCAGGCCATTCGCTTTGGAGTTGTTCAAGAGAAGGATATGCTGGCACGCCGCAGGGAATAGCCGTGGCATCGCAGCTTTCTCGCCATTCTGCCAAGCTATCTTGGAGGAGTGTACTCACCATTATGGCTCCGGCAGGACGCAGATGTGAGGCAAGAGCAGAGAATGCGGCGGCACGGTTTTCGAACCATTGAAGGCAGAGGCTAGAGGTGATGAGATCAAACCCCGCATGAGGGTGTGGTTGCGGAGATTCACCATCCATTTGGTAAAAATGAATGGTGGGAAGGGATATACTATTTTGCTGTGCAAGTTGTGTTAGGCGAGCCTGAGTGCGCTCTAGCATCGCAGGGGATAGATCTGTGATGTGGAATTCAGCATGTGGAAATGCTTGCACGAGGGCTTGTGTTAATAGTCCCGTGCCGCAGCCAAACTCTAAGATGTTGCGTGGAGAGGTATGTGAAAAGCGATGCCGAATATGTTCGGCTAAAAGCTGGGCGCAACGTTGTTGAATATGGGCGGCATCATCATAAGCATGGGCAGCGTTAAAATGAGCGACAATAAGGTGTTTTCGGTCTGTCATCATGAAGCTTTTAGGAGGCGGTCATGAGTGATTGGAGATATTGTGCACATGCGTGTGGGTGTGTGCGTGGTAACAAATGTCCTCCTGAGAGAGAGAGGCTCTGCGTGGCATACTGCAGCCCTGTGCGTGCGGGAGAGAGAGGGTCATCTGGGCTAATAATTTCATAGAGCCTTCCTTGCCATTGAGGGAGTAAGGCACGCATATCATTGTCTTGGAGGGCTTTTAATCCATTTTGCAGTTGTTCTATGTGCAGCTTGGAGGAAAGGTTCGGGGTGGTATCTCCACACATTTTGTAGAATGATGTGAGAACATTTTGTGGATTGCGGGTGAGCTGTTTGGACATGCGGGAGAGGATGCGCCCAGGCACCCCTTGGGGGAAGTCCTCTGTCTGAGAAAAACGAGCAAATCCATTGATGCTCACAAGCCCGAGGCAATGAGATGAGGTGAGGGCATGAGGAAGCAAAGAACTCACGCCAGCAGAATGTCCGACTGCCCAAAAGGGAGCTTGCGGTAATGGGGGCTGTGCAGGCGCACCGAAATAACCTGCATCAGCATAAAGAGGTTGGATGTTGGGAAGGCAAGCGCATAGAGGAGCCCAAAACGAGGCATCATATCCCCAGCCATGCATGAAATAGACGAATGTCATGAATGCCTCACAGCGTGTAAGCAAGAGATTAGAGAGTTGGCCAGGTGGTCGATAGTTGAGGCATCTAGCTGGCTGTTTAAAGCGAGGCGTAGTCGTGCTGTGTTAGGAGGGACGGTTGGCGGGCGAATAGCTACGCTCAGAAAATCATATTGCTCAAGGTTGCGGGCGATATGCAAGGCGTCTTCACTACGGCCGATCATTACGGGGATAATTTGCGTGCTTGAAGCCCCGGTGGACCAGCCGGATGTTTGTAATTTTTGGCGTAAACGCTCGGCTTGATGCTGGAGATGCTGACGTGGAGCATCAAGTGTAGGGGTGAGGTCTAACGCAGCATCCAAGGCCCCAAGAACAGCGGGCGGAAGAGCTGTACTATAGATAAAGCCAGATGCCTGATTGATGAGGTAATCACATAATGCACGGCTGCCGGTTACAAAAGCCCCCATGCCGCCTAGGGCTTTGCTGGCGGTACTCATGGTAATATCTGCCAAGCCGCAGGCAAGGCCGCGTCCCTTCGGGCCGAGAACAGCCGTTGCATGGGCTTCATCAACGTAAAGGCAGGCGCCGGTTTTATCAGCTAAAGCCCGTAGAGCGGGAATATTGGCGCAGTCACCATCCATAGAGAAGACCGTTTCTGTGATGATGAATTTAAGCCCTTTGGTAGAGGCTTCACGCTCAAGGAGATGTTCTAGGTGGTTGAGATCATTGTGGCGGAAACGTATTTGTCGGATCCCCGCTGCTTGGCATCCATGATGTAAGCTGGCGTGGTTGAGCTTGTCCATAAAGATAAGCGCAGGGTGGCCTGTTTGTTGTTTGGAGAGGGTCGCAAGTGCCGGGATGAGAGAGGCATTCGCCTGCCAGCCGCTTGAGAATAGCAAGGCGGCTTCATTCTTTTTAAAAGCGGCGAGTTTGTCTTCAAGTCGTGTATGTAGATCTAATGTTCCGCTGACAAGGCGAGAGGCTCGCGCTCCCGTACCATAGGTTTCTGCCCATTCTGCTGCACGTTGGCGGAGTAATGGGTGGGAAGACAGGCCGAGATAATCATTCGAGGTGATATCAATAAGCGCACGCCCATTGCGAAGAATACGTCCTTCTTGTCGTGGAGAAGGCGTAAGGTAACGGCGTATATGTGCATGTTCACGCTGGGCCAAAGCTGCTTTAAGAGCAGATTGTAGCGCTGTCATGCTTGCCGCTCTTTTAGCACACGGTAAATGCTGTGCGTGAGATGAGAGAGTTCATCTGGCGTGATAGTAAATGCGGGGGTGAGATAAACAATATTACGGAACGGCCGCACCCACACACCTTCTTTTAAAAGAGCTTGGCCGAGAGCGGTGGGATTTTTGAGTTCTTCTAGTTCTACAACGCCAATTGCTCCGAGAACACGCACATCTTTAACACCGGGTAGAGTACGGCAGGGGGCAAGTTGTTCGGCCATTTGTGTAGAAATATGGTGAACTTGCTCAAGGCGGGGTTCTTGTTCAAAGAGGTCGAGTGACGCATTGGCGACCGCACAGGCAAGGGGGTTGGCCATGAATGTAGGGCCATGCATCAGCGCATAGAGAGGATCATCCGAGAGGAAAGCTTCAAACACATGTCGTCGGGCAATCGTGGCGGCGAGGGGAACCGTGCCGCCTGTGAGCGCTTTGGAAAGTGTGATGATATCTGGCGTAATCCCGGCTTGCTCACAGGCAAAGTTGGTACCGGTACGACCAAAGCCAGTGAAAATCTCATCAATAATAAGCAAAATGCCGTGTTCATCACAGAGTTGGCGGAGGTGGCGTAGTGTTTCTGCCGTGTGGAACAACATTCCACCAGCCCCTTGGACGAGGGGTTCGGTAATGATGGCAGCGATTTCATGCCCACGTTTTGTAAGGAGGTTTTTAAGGTTCTCTAATGTGGCATCTGAGGTGGGGAGGTCGGCAATAATTTGAGGGGTGAGAGCTTTGCCAAAGAGGCGATGCATTCCTTCTTCAGGGTCGCAGACAGACATCATCGCCAATGTATCGCCGTGATATCCTCCACGGAAAGAGAGGAGCTTGTGGCGGTCTTTTGTGCCGTGATTGATGTGGTACTGAATCGCCATTTTTGCGGCGACTTCCATCGCGACAGAACCGGAATCGGTAAAGAAGACACGTTCTAGGTCGCCCGGTAAAAGCTGAGCAAGTCGCCGAGAAAGATCACGTGCGGGTTTATGAACCATACCCCCGAACATAATATGCGGCATGGTCTCTGCCTGATGGATGAGCGCTTTACGGATATGGGGGTGATTATAGCCGTGGCAAGCTGTCCACCATGAGGCGATGCCATCAATAAGAGTGCGCCCATCTGCTAACGTGATGGTACTGCCCGATGTCGAGACGGCTTCTACCGGGAGAGGAGCCGTTTTCATTTGGCTATAGGGGAGCCAGATATGCTCCATAGTGTTGGCAGAGGTCATAAAGGGCAGTCTGAGGCTAGGTGGGTCAGTGATAATTAGCGTATTTTCACGCAAAGCTGGGCTGGATACAAGGGTGAGATGTGCCGCAAAATTATATAAGGCGACTTTTACAGTCCTATTTTAAAATATGGGCATGTCTATAATGTGTTTTTCTGCTTTTTTAAAAGATGCTGTAGAGCTTTTAAAGCTTAGAAGATCCTTAATGCCTGAGGGTAAAGGCTGCGGAATGCATATGGTTGGGGGAGAAGGGGAAAGGCGATGATAAGACGATCTCGTGCTGTCATGGGTGTGATGTTGGTGCCGTTCTTAATCTTAGGGGCATGTGCTTCACCGGGGGAAGAATCTCGGCCGGATGTTTATGATCAATCGCAGGTAAATTCTTTACAGCAGGCGCGGGTAGTGCAGATTGTGTCTGTCTCACGCGCGCGGGTGAATGTTGATAATACGAAGAATCATAAAAAATCTCGCATGTGGGGCTCCTTATTAGGAGGCGCTCTTGGTGCTGGGCTTGCCACTGGCGTGGGGCATGTTGGTTGGGGGGCAGGCCTTGCATCTGGTTTGGGAGGTTTAGCCGCAGGAGCGCTGCTGGGCGGGGAAGCGACGGATACACAGAAGATTATTCGTGGTGTGATGATAACTTATCAAAATCGTGAAGGTGGGGCGTTGTTTATGTCAACGCAGATTGGCCGCCCATGCGAGTATAAACCTGGGAATGCCCTTTTAGTGACGACAGCAGCGCAAGAGATACGTATTCAGCCGAATGCATCATGTAAGCGCAAATAACTTGATAATAAATATTGAGGTAATTAGGTACAAAATACCCCAAAGGCTTGTGAGCTTGGCATGGAGAGTTAATTAGAGATTATGAAGACAATATATAAAAAAGCTCTGTTTTTTGTTGGTGGATTCTATGGCTTGTTTTGCGTTGGGGCAGGTTATGCAGCGACATCTCTGCCTAATGGCGCAGATTCATTAAATGAAGGCTATCAGGATTGGAGCCTTGCGTGTCATGCAAGGTCAGCTTCCTCATCAGCGTCCACGGGTGATAATACGAACAGGCCGGCTGATCCCTCTATACAATGCCGTATAAGCCAGAGGGCATTGGATGGACGGACAGGCGGGCGTGTTTTGACTGTGCAGCTAGAGCCAGATGGTGAGCAGGTTCGTGGTCTGGCTGTGTTGCCTTTTGGGTTAGACCTTGGGAAAGGGCTAACCATTAGTACGGCGGCTCAGCCGGCGGGGGATGTATATTCGTTCTCTACCTGTATGCCACAGGGGTGCCTTGTGCCGCTTTCCTTTGATGAAGGGCAGCTAGCATCTCTTTTAAAAACACCATTTGTAACGCTAACTGTCTTTCCTTTTTCTGGTCAGACAATGAAGCTTGCCTTTTCGACTAAGGGGTTAGCTGCAGCTTTAGCTCGTGCGCGTAGTCTAAGCCGGTGAGAGTATCTTAACTATGTACCACAAAAAGTGTGCTGCACTTCCTGCTCTGCTGTGGGGGGAGCTGTAAGCGGGTCGAGTTCGGCGCTAGCAGCACTCTCCGCTTCGGTTAAGGCGAAGGGGGATTGTAATGCGGAATGCAAGCGCAAGAAGGGGCGGTAGTCTTCTTGGAGCGCATGAGAGATGACTTCTTCAATCCGATGATTACGGGGGATGATAAGGGGGTTTACAGAGTTCATAGCAGTTTGCCGCTTTATGGGAGAGCGTGTTTCTTGTGTAAGGCGGTGAAGAAGCTCTGTACGGCAGAGGTCGAAATGCCCTTTATTGGTAGGAAAGAGCTCTCTTACGGCACGATAATCACCATGGAGTGCGGATTGAGTACTTCCCAAGGCGCGGAAGCTATTGGTGAAGTCTGCGCTACCTGTGTGCATAGTTTCTAAGATATGTTCTAATAGTCGAATATCATGTTCATCTTCAGTTTCAAGGCCGAGCTTTTGGCGGAAAATTAAGAGCCACTGGCGATGGAATTGCGGGTCGAATCCGTGCAGAGCGTCTTCAGCAAGGGCGATGGCTTTATCTTCGTCTGGATGGAAGAGGGGGAATAAACATTCAGCAAGACGGCTTAAGTTCCATAGCGCCATAGCTGGCTGGCGACCGTAGGCATAACGGCCTTGTTGATCAATAAAGCTGAAATGCTTCATTGGATCGAATTTATCCATGAAGGCGCAAGGGCCGTAATCCAGTGTTTCCCCAGATAGGGCGCAGTTATCAGTGTTCATTACGCCATGAATAAAGCCAACACCCATCCATTGAGCGGTGAGCTTTGCATGGCGAGAGACAACTTCTTTAAAGAACTCCAAAAATCGTTCTGGCCTGTGAGTGGTGAGTGAGGGGTAAAGTCGTTGTATGGTAAAATCAGCTAATGTGCGGACGTAATCTATTCCACCATGGGCTGCGGCATATTGGAAATGGCCGACACGGATATGGCTGCGTGCAGTACGAACAAGAATAGCCCCAGGTACAGCTCCCTGGTCACGCTCAACCATTTCTCCTGTGGTGAGGACTGCTAAAGCGCGTGTGGTAGGGATGTTGAGTGCCGCCATGGCCTCGCTTACAAGATATTCTCGTAAGGCTGGGCCTAGTGTGTTTTTACCATCTCCCCCACGGGAGAAGGGGGTGAGGCCTGCGCCTTTGATGTGAATCTCTACAGAGTGGCCATCACATGTTGTGCAATCGCCTGCTAGAAGCGCTCGTCCATCTCCCAATGAGGGAACAAAATGCCCGAATTGATGCCCAGCATAAGCCATGGCAACGGGAGTATTGGTGGCTGTTTTGCCTTGGCATAGAAAAGCGAGCCCTTCGGGTGAGCGTAGCCATGCAATATCAAGGCCTAATGCTTTAGCTAACGGTTCATTTAGAGCAACAAGCTTGGGGTTGGGAGCTTGTTGGGGGGAAACGGTGGAGTGAAAAAAGGTAGGTAGGGTAGTTGCGTATTGAGAGGAGGAGAGCATGATATGTTTCATTCAACCATGGTGGTTTTATTGAGGTGTGTGAACTTTCTATTTAGATAAAGTGATTACAATTTCTTGAAAGACCCTACAATATGATGAAGTTAGAGTATAATATGGTAAACATGTTGTGAGATTTTTTTGTAGGTTTGGATACTTGCTGCAAAAGTAAACAAACTTTACTTTCCCTTCGGTGAGAGCAAAACGGCCGGTTTTATTGTTTTGCAGTTGTTCGCGATGATACATGTAAGGATAGTGTGTGCAGATCCAGCCCCCAACTGGCGGAAAGCCCTCCGGGCGTGATGGTGCCGGTCAGAATGCAGGCCCTGAAACTTCCGAGCAGAAGCGGGTAAGCCCAGTTTATGTTCGTTTACGGGCTGTTATGGCTGCGGCACGGTATCATGGCATCGATCTTGATATAAGAGATTTTGCGGCGGAGCCGGGGGAGGCCGCTCCTTCTCCTGCAAGCTTGGTGCGCTGGTTGCGTGCACAAGGAGCGGTAGCTAAGGGGATGCGCCTGCGGTGGCGCTATATAGTTAAGCTCGGTTATACTCCGCCGATTGTTTTGTTATTCCGGGATGGTTCCGCTGGGCTCATGGTGCGCTCAGACCCGGAAAAAGGTATTATTTGGTTGCGGGATCCTCTCAAGGGCGAGGGGGAGCCTCCAGTCCCTGTAGATGAGCTTCGGGTACGGCAATTATGGACAGGTGATGCTGTTCTTATCAAACGCCGCAGTGATGAATCCGAAGCTGATGCCAATTTTGATATTTATTGGTTCGCAAAAATGGTCATGCGCGAGAAGCAGGGCCTGCGCGATATTGTCTTCACCTCAATGGTGATGAGTATTTTACAAATCTTTCCTGCGTTGATTGTGATGCAGGTGATTGACCGTGTAGTAAATTATCACTCTATGGCCACATTGGTCTCTTTGAGTGGGTTTATTATTATCCTTACATTATATGAGATTTTATTAACCTACGCACGCCAAGAGCTCACACTTGTGGTGACGACACGGCTGGATGCGCGTATCTCCCTCCATGCGTTTAATCGTCTCTTGGCGTTGCCGCTTGAGTTCTATGAGCGGGAACAGGTAGGTGAGGTTTTAGGGCGTTTCGCGGCTATTTTTAAAGTGCGCGACTTTATGACTGGTCAGGCGCTAAATGTTATCCTTGATGCCTTTGTATTACTGACTATCTTGCCTGTACTCTTTTTTATGAGTTCTACCTTGGCGTGGCTTACATTACTTGCGGCTGGTGGGATTGGACTGATCGTCGTTATTATGTTGCCGGCGATGACGCGTCTTTCAGGTAAGCGTGTTCGAGCAGAAATGCAGCGCGGGGCAACATTATACGAGACTATCGCTGGGATTCGGACCGTTAAAACACTTGCTCTTGAAGCAACACGACAAGCCGAGTGGGATGAGCGTGTAGCGAATGTGATACGCTGGCGTTTAGCCTCAATGCGTATTGCGAATTGGAGCAATACGCTTGTTATGCCCTTAAATTTGTTCATCAATCGAGGGGTGATCCTCATTGGTGCTTATTTGGTGATTACAGATTCTAACACCATGCAAGGTGGTGCGCTGACGGCGTTTATGATGCTGGGTGGGCGTGTGGCAGCGCCTTTGGTTGGTCTTGCTCGGTTGATGGAGACTTTTAATGAGGTCTCCGTGTCATTGGGTGAAGCAGGTGCAGTGCTGAACCAGCCAACGGAAACGCATGCATTAACACATGGGATGCGTCCGCCGATTAAAGGGGCGCTAAGCTTCTCTCATGTTAATTTTAGTTATCCGGGCTCCACAAATAAGGCGCTCGCGGATGTGAATTTTGAGATTCCTGCGGGAACAATGTTGGGGTTAGTAGGGCGATCTGGGTCGGGTAAATCCACTATTACGCGTCTTTTGCAAGGGGTAAGCCGACATTATGAAGGTTATCTCCGTCTTGATGGGGTGGATTTAAGAGAGATCAATCTGCATTATTTGCGCCGCTCTTTTGGTGTGGTGTTGCAGGATAACTTCCTTTTTCGTGGCACGATTCAGGATAATATTACGGCTGGGCGTCCAGGGTTTACGCTTGAGGATGTTATTCGTGCTGCTCGCCTTGCTGGGGCTGAGGAATTTATCGAACGCATGCCTGCAGGGTATGAAACGTGGATCGAAGAGGGGTCGACGAACATTTCTGGTGGGCAAAGGCAGCGTTTGGCCATTGCTCGTGCGGTCATCTCAGATCCGAAATTAATGATTCTAGATGAAGCGACCTCGGCATTGGATCCTGAGTCCGAAGCTTTAGTAAATGCTAATTTGAAACATCTCGCGAAGGGAAGGACGATGGTGATCGTGTCTCATCGCCTCTCTTCACTGGTGGATTGTGACCAAATTGCTGTGATGGATCAGGGGCGTGCGATTGATATTGGTCCCCATGCGGTGCTTTTGGAGCGTTGTGATGTATATCGGACGTTATGGCACCAGCAGAACCGACATTTGGAAGAACGCCCTGCTCATGATGAAGCCCATCAAGGTGAGCAGCCTGTAGGGGAGGCGTGAAAATGAATCAGGAAGCGCCACGGAATAACGCATCCCAGATTTCAGGTCATGCTGAACATGGTTCTATGGTTCCTCCACCGGGGGGGAATAAGGGGCCACGCAAAGCGACGGATCCTTTTGCCCCAGGGGATATGCCTGTGGCGCTGTTGGAGTTTCATTCTCCAACATTAGGGCTGGTGAATATGCCTGCTACGGCATCTGCCCGGTATATTGTATGGATTATTGGGGCTCTTGTTTTGGCCTGTTTAGCGGGGATTGTATTATTCCCCCTAAACAAGGTTGTTTCTGTTACTGGGCGCATGATCTCAACGGAACCGACAGTGATTGTGCAGTCCGTTGAAAGTGGGGTTGTACGGTCGTTAGAGGCGCGTGTCGGAGATTATGTTCATAAGGGGCAAGTCCTTGCACGGTTAGACCCGACTTTATCTCAGGTAGATATTGAGAATTTATCAGCTCAGATGCTGTCTTTCCAAGCTGAAGTAGCAAGACTTAAGGCTGAGGGAGCTGGGCAGATATATCATGCCGATATGAATATCGCAGCTTCTATCCAGCAGGAGGCGATATTTTTAAAGCGGCAGGCAGATTATCAAGCTCATATGCAGGATTTTGACCGCCGCATTTCTGGGATGGAAACAGACCTCCAAACGGCACGTGCGAATGAGGCCATGTATAGCAGCAAGCTAAAAGTGGTCGAAGCTGTTTTGCAGATGCGCCAGCGTGAACAAAAAGAGGAGGTTGGTTCTCGTCTTTCCACATTGGGCGCGCAAGATGCATTGATGGATGTAGAGCGCATTTTGATTGCGGCACAGCAAACAGCTAATGGTACACAAGATCGATTAGATGCACTTAAAGCCACAAGAGATGGTTATGTGCAGTCTTGGAAGGCAGAGGTTTATACTCAGCTTGTCGCAACACAGCGTCGGCTTGACCAAATACAAAGTGAGTACCGTAAAGGGCGTGTGCGGCAGAAGATGATAGAGTTACGCGCACCTGCTGATGGTGTCGTACTGACTGTTGCCGCTTTGTCTGTTGGGGCGGTGATTTCTCCAGAGATTCGGGTCATGACCCTTGTGCCAACAGATTCCGGCCTTGAGATTGAGGCAATCTTGGCGCCGAAAGATAGTGCATATGTTGAGCAGGGTAATCATGCATTAATTAAATTTGCGAGCTTCCCTTATGATGAATATGGGGGAGCAGAAGGGCGAGTACATGTGATCAGTGCGGATAGTTTCCAGCCAACAGATGTTGTGCAAGGCAATATTCGTGCCGGTGTAAATGTTGAAACTCTCATGAAAGCAGGGTCGGCCATTTTCTACCGTGTTCGTATTAAGGTTGATAAATATACGCTGCATGGCCAACCCTCTTTCTTCCATCCTGGGCCTGGTATGCCGGTTGTGGCGGAGATTGATGTTGGGAAGCGTACAATCTGGCAGTATCTATTTGGTCACGTTATTGCTGCAGTGAAGAATGGTATGAGAGAACCTTCATAGGGGGGATTTATGAAGAACCCTGTGTTTTCTCTCTTTAACTCGCCAGAGCGTAAGTTTAAGCGTGCGCTGCGTTTGCAGGAAGAAGGGGATGTCGTTAAGGCATTCTCTCTTTTTGCTGAACTGGCGCGTGAAGGTGATGCTGGGGCGGCTTATCTTGTTGGGCAAGGCTACCTAACAGGAAAGGGGACTGCTCCCTCATTGGAGGAGGGAGCGAGATGGACATACCGTGCGGCTGAGGCAGGGCACCTAGAGGCCTCTTTTACTTTAGCAACCCTTTATGCCATGGGGTTGCCTCAAGGGTTCGACCCTACGGCTTCTGTTTCGCAGAGTGAGCTGCATTCTACTTTTAGTGAAGATAAAATTGCGCGGCAGGAGCCCGATTTTGAGCAGGCATTGTATTGGGCTCAAAAAGGTGCTGAGGCAGGGCATGGAGAAGCTCAGGCTTTACTAGGCCATATTTATATTCACGGGCCAAAGGCGCTTCAGGACATTGAGCAAGCTCGAAAGTGGTATGCAGCGTCTGCTCAGAAAGGGTCTTTGCAGGGGTGTCTAGGTTTGGGGCTGATCTTGCTCCAAGACACAGAAGAAGATTCTCAGCGTGTGCAAGCTGTGCAGTTGCTGCAAAAAGCGGCTGAGGGGGGTGTAAGCCTAGCTTGTGCGGCAATGGGGTGGGTCTGCGAGTATGGTATTGGTGGGGGAGAGATTGAGTATCCTCGTGCGGCAGATTTTTACCGACAGGCTGCAGAAGGGGGGATACCGTCCGCTCAGGCACGTTATGGGGTGATGCTTCTTAAAGGGGTAGGGCTGGAAGCCAATTATATTCAGGCGGAAAGTTGGCTACGTCGTGCTGCTTATGGGGGGGATAGTGAAGCTGCGGCTTTGCTGGGTGATTTATATATTCGAGGAGAGCAGTTTTTACATAAACCGGCGGAGGCTATCCGGTGGTATCAATTTGCTGCAGAGCATGATCACTTACCTGCTGCACGTGTTTTGGCTGTTTTGTATCTGCTGGGCACGGGAGGGCCAAAGGACCCACAAAAAGCTGCCTATTGGTTTAATATGGCGGCCACGCGGGGGGACCGCCAAGCAGATGCTGACTTAGGTAATTTGATTCTTTCTGGTGTCGTGCGACCAGATGATGAGCAGATATCGTTGCAGAAACGATTGCACCAGCAAGCTGAAGCGGGTGATGTGCTGGGAGCATTTAATTTAGGTGTTTGCTTAGCTCAAGGTATTGGGAGTACGCCAGATATAACGGAGGCTGTGCGTTGGTTTGAGCTCGCACGTGATGGTGTTGTGAATGCTCAATATTGGTATGGGCGTATGGTTTTTGAGGGGCGTGGCGTCCCGGCTGATCCGGTGACTGGCATGACATGGATGGCTAAAGCAGCAGAGAGCGGAATGCCGGAGGCATGCGCGAGCGTGGCGCAGCTGCTTGTCACGGGGCAGGTTGATGGCCGGCAAGATCACCCTCGTGCATTAGCACTTTATCATCAGGCAGCAGATGGTGGTAGTGTGGATGCCCTTTTCTCATTGGGGGCTATGTATGGCGGTGGACACGATGTCCCTGAGGATCGTGTAAGGGCGCGTGCTTATTTTGAAAAAGCTGCACAACAAGGTCATGTTCTAGGGCAATTGATGCTGGGGCGTTACTTACTCGAGGGGATTGGCGGTGACGCTCAGCTTGAGGAGGGGCGTTTATGGTTGCAACGTGCGGCCGAACAGGGGGATGAAAAAGCCCATGCTTTGCTCAATGATACCGTGTACTTAGCGGAGGTCACAGCGTCTTCCGTTAATGCTGTGCCCGGAGAGGCTTTGGCTACGGGAGGGGAAGGGCATCTCTCAGAACCGCAGAAAGATGGCGAAATGTGAAGGACGAAGCCACTGCCATTATCGGATATGGTCATATCCCCACGCAAGAGGAGAAAGCCCGTTGGAAAGCCCGGCATATGCAGGCTGTGCAGCAGGCTTTTATCTGTGGGATGGCTTTTCGTGAGCAGGGAGAGGCAAAGAAGAGTCTATTTTGGTTAGGCCGTGCTGAGCGACTAGCCGGGGTCGATGCGAATATTACTTTTTCCTATGCGATGGTGGCGTTAGCAGAGGGAATGTATGAGCTGGCACGGCCTCGTTTGCGTATGCTGTGGGAAGACCACCATGTACGTGAAGCAGGTTTTGCTCTTGCGGGCTGTTTGTTCCGCTGTGATATGCGAGAAGATGCTACCCATATTATGGGGCAGGTTTTATCTCGGAATGCCATTGCAAATGATTGCTATGGTTTGGCGGATGCCTTGTCCTTTTCCCTTGGTTATCCCGGGTGGGCGTCTTTATCGAATAAAGGTACGCTACGTGTGCGTGTGGCAGGGCAAGCTGCCTTAATATTAGATGATATTCTGTTGGGAGATGTTCCAGCTGGCGTGCATGATATCGCCGCCTTATGCGCACATAAGGCGGACGTGTGGAGTAAGGGAGAGCGGCTAGAGGTTGTTTGTAATGGGCGCCCTGTGTTGGGAAGTCCTTTTAATGTGCAGGCAATTACTCGGTTCCGTTCGCTTGTTGTGCCCGAGGCGCAGGGCGTACGCGGGTGGTTATGGTACCCTGGTGAACCTGACTTTACGCCAAAACTGACAATATCGGGCCAAGCTGAGCCGTTTCTTTTAGAGGTGCCAGCGCAAGAGGTAACGAGCACGGCTTTACTTCAACAGCCACGAGGGTTCTTTTTCTCATACAAAGCTCTTCCTCAGTTAAAGCGTGAGGTTGTAGGGTTTTATGAGGAGCATGGACGCCTTCTATTAGGAGCCCCATTACATCCAGAGCTTGTTGCTTTGCGACGTCAGGCTGGCCATTTTACTGCGCCTATTATGTTGGAGGATGCCCAGCAACATAGCACAGTACCTGTTGTGAAAGGCGAGGAGAGTCATAAAGGCTGCGCTATTGTTATTCCTGTTTATCAGGGTATGGAAATAGTACAGCGCTGTTTAGAGAGTGTGCTGGCGACAGTGCCAGTAGGTACTAAAATTATTGTTGTAGATGATGCATCTGTAGATCGCTCTTTGAAGGCATATTTGGCGCATCTAGCCGCTACAGGGCATATTAGCTTACGGCATCATGAAGAAAATAAAGGTTTTATCGCTAGTATTAATACAGGGTTAGAGAATGTTCCCGCTGGGTGGGATGTCATTCTACTTAATAGCGATACGATTGTGTTTTCTGGGTGGATGGAACGGTTATGCCGCTGGTTGAGATATAAAGCGGTTGGCACAGCTACGGCATTTTCTAATGCAGGCGGATTAACGTCTTATCCTAAAAAGAACATAACGAACCCAACGCCAGAACGCCACGAGGCAGAGGCGTTAGATCAGCTCTTTCAGGCATGTTTTAGCTCTATGAGGCAAGAAAGAGCTTTAGAGACAGCGTTAGTGCATCTGCCGACGGCAAATGGTTTTTGCATGGCTGTTACAGCCGAATGTTTAGCCGCAACAGGGCCGTTTAGGCGAGAATTCTTTGCACAAGGTTATGCGGAGGAAAATGATTTCTGCCTTCGAGCTAAGCAAAAGGGATTTGTGCATGTCGCAGCGTTAGACGTGTATATTATGCACGATAATAACGGCTCTTTTGGGGAAGCCGGATCACCTCTAATGCAGAGAAATTTGGAGATATTGAATCAGCTATATCCCGGTTATGATGAGCAGATCCAAAGGTGGCAACAGGCGGACCTGTTACATGCATGGCGGCGTTTTATAGATATAAAGCGTCTTCAAGATATAAGGCGAGGCTGTAGAGGAGCGGTACTGTTACTACAGCATCGTAGTGGCGGTGGTGTGGCGCGCGCGGTAAGAGAACGTGCGGAGATGTTGGTTCAGCAAGGGATTATGCCTCTTATATTAGAGCCAACAGGGCGAGGGTGCCGTCTCGCAAGCCCTATAATGGGTCTTATCTTGCCGAATATAGGTTTTACGTTGCCGGATGAATGGCCGTATTTCATAGAGTTCTTAAAAGAGCTTAAGATACAGCTAGTAGAGTGGCATCATTTACTTGGCCATGCGCCGCTTATGCGAGAATTGCATCACCAACTTGATGTACCTTATGATGTTTACATTCATGATCATATTTGGTTTTGCCCGCAAATCGCATTGTTGGATGAACATGGGCGTTATTGCGGGGAGCCTGATGAACGGGCGTGTAATCGTTGCGTTGCGACACGTGGGGATGTAACGGGAGAAGGGTTATCTATTCCCGCCCTTTTATTACGCTCTACGCATGAACTGGGTGCGGCACGGCGGGTGGTTGCTCCTTCGCAAGATACAGCACGGCGGTTAAGGCGGCATATTCCTTCTATAAAACATATTGAGATCATGCCGTTGGAAGACGATAGAGCGCTTCAAATGGGGCTGTTGCCCTCTCGTTTGAGGCATGGGCAGGCTGTTCATAAGGAGGGGCGGCAGCGTGAGGGAGCCTTACGTGTGGTACTCCTCGGTGGGATCAGTCATTGGAAGGGGTATGAGGTTGTATTGGAGTTGGGTCGTCATATTCAACGCAATGCCATGCCCATAGAGCTGATTCTAGTAGGCAGTACGCATGATGATGGCACCTATGCGGAAGCCGGCATAGATGTAACCGGCCCCTATAAAGAGAGTGAGGTTCTCTCATTACTTGCACAGGTAAAAGCCGATATAGGGTTTGTACCGTCTATTGCACCAGAAACATGGTGTTACACGTTGGGGTGGTTGTGGAAAGCGCGTTTAGATGTGGTGTGTTTTGATATTGGTGCAGCCGCAGAACGTATTAAATGTGCAGGGCCGGAATGGGGGCGTGTGCTTCCATTAGGGATGCCTGTGGAAACCCTTGCAGACTATTTCGCTCGTTTACGAGTATCATTGTAAAGAAAAAGTGAATAACTTTTCTTCTGTATTTTGTTTCTGAGGGGGAGAGGTGTAGAGTTGAATAAGCTAGAAGAAGCGTAGTAGTATTGACTATATATAAAGCGTTTCAAGTGCTTATTTTAAGGCGTAACCATTAGGAGACAGAATGCCAGGTAAGGAGAAAAAGCAGCAGGGCAACCGCGTTATTGACCTTAAAGCGGGGGCACATGTGATGCAGCTTAATACTGGTGTGTTCTGTGTTTTTCATGCTCCAGGGCAAGAGGCCCCAGGGCCATCTGGCTTGCCGGGAGCGCGTATTTCTCGTGCGCCGGGCGTGGCGGCGGATGCTGTGGATATTACCACATTTGAGGCAGATGGCTGGATGGGCGGTACGAATGGTGCTGCTCTTATCCGTGTAAAAAAAGGCCCTGCCGGGGTGATGGTTACAACTTATCAAGAGTTGGGAAGTCAGGTGGAGGGGCCTCGGCTCCAAGTTATTTGCTTGAGTGATGGTGTGCAGGATGCAGTTCAGGCGAGTAATGAGGAAGGGTTTAAGGCTTCACGGTCTTCAAAGTCCAATGAGAGTGGGCGCACGGCGAGTTCATCGGCGGTAGAAACTGGGTCGGCTTCTGTTTCTGGTGCGGTTTCGGTTTCTAAAACAGCGGCGCATGAAGTGTTGGCACATATACAGGGCTACGGTGATGTTGGCGGTAGCCTAGGTGAATGGGTTGGCACTGTGGGGAGTGCAAAATGGGTTGAAGGCTTCTCTATCCAGCCAGATGAGGAGTTGCAGGCCGGAGATATTGAGTATCAGGCGGTACTTGGTAAAGGGTGGCTCTCTCCTTGGGTTGAGGGCGGGCAGTTTTGTGGCTCGAAAGGGATGGCCCTGCCTATTCTCGGTTTGCGTGTGCGCTTAAAAGGTGAGGCTGCTCAGAAATGGTCTCTTCGTTTAACTGCGACTTTTGTTGATGGGACTATGCTGGAGTTTCGTGATGATGAAGATGATGCTCTGGAAGCGGAAAGTCTTGCCCCGTTAGAAGCTTTCCGTTTGGAAGTTGTGTCTCCTTCTGTTGCGGGGAAGTCTAAAAAAGAAAATGTAAAACCGTCTTTACGGAAGAAGAGTGCCGCTCAAAAGGTGGCAGCTTCTGGTGGTGGTAGGCGTAACCGCTCGTAATATTAGGGGGGGCGGTGCGCTTTCTTTTCGTCCATCAAAGTTTTCCGGCGCAATATGCATATATTGCGGAATATTTGGCCCGGAAGGACGAACATGAGGTTGTGTTCATTACAGCCGGGAAGGGGCCAGATATCCCAGGAGTAAGGAGGGTTTTATACCGGACGCCGGACTTTCCTTCTGCTGGTGTACATCCTTTTTTGTTGGAGTTTGATCACGCTATTCGTCGGGCAGAAGCGGTGGCGAAGATTGCCTCTTCTTTAAAATCACTAGGGTATCAGCCTGATATTATTATTGGGCATCACGGATGGGGAGAGCTTCTTAAGTTAAATGAGGTTTTCCCAGATGTACCTATTCTCGGTTATTGCGAGTTTTACTATGGGTTGGATGGGCGTGATGTAGGTTTTGACCCAGAGTTCCCTTCGCCAGAAGATGCAGAACTTCTAGTGCGGTGTAAGAACTCGATTAATTTACAAGCTCTTACGGGGCCGGGTTTTGGGCAAACACCGACAATTTTTCAAAAAGAGACATATCCTCTTTGGGCGCAAGATAAGCTGTTTTTGTTAGAGGAGGGCGTTGATTTAGAGCGTTATTGCCCGGATGCTTCTATAAAGCAGTCTTCTCTTGTGATTGGGAAAGTCCGCATTGAGCCATATGAGAAATTGGTGACCTTTGCCGCACGAGATTTGGAGCCATATCGTGGTTTTCATAGCATGATGCGCGCTTTGCCTGAGTTGCTCCGTAGCCGGCCAGATTGCCGTGTTGTGATTATGGGTAATGATGGTGTGAGTTACGGTACATCTCCCAAAGAGGCTCGGACATGGCGTGAGGCTATGCTAAAGGAATTGGAAGGGCAGTTAGACTTAAAACGCGTTCACTTCGTAGGATGGCTTGAGCGTGATATGATGGTGAAGGTTCTTCAACGGTCAGATGCGCATATTTATCTGACCTACCCCTTTGTGTTGTCATGGTCTTTACGAGAGGCCATGGCTGTGGGGTGTCCGTTAGTGGTAAGTGACACAGCTCCTGTACGTGAGTTCTTGGCACATAGGCAAACGGCTTTAATGGTTCCGTTTTTTCAGCCGAAAGCTATAGCTGAGGCGGTTATCAGTTTATTAGAGAATCGAGTGTTCTCTAGAGAGTTACAAGAGCATGTAAGACAACATGCTGAGAGTATATTGGATATGAAGCGTTATTTGGCCCGGTACGAGGCGTTGGCGCAGCAGCTAGTTGGCTAGGGAGAGCATCACGTGTCGGAGATGGATAAAGCAGCCTTATACGCATTGATTAAAGGCTGGGTCGCTAAGCAAGACGAGGCCACTGCCCCGCGGATATTAACATATGATGACTGTGAGAAGCTGGCCGCCGCAGCGTGGGAGGGGAGAGAGGTTTCTCTCAGAGAACTCACAAGGGGATGGCTTGTTCAGACCCAAAGAGGAGCAGCCCCTCATACGCTGGGAGATGAACATTTTCGTCAAATTTTAGCTTGTTTAGGGCTTGCTCTTGTTGAGCAAACACAGGACATCGAGCCAGAGCCAGAGCCAGAGCCAGAGCCAGAGCCAGAGCCAGAGCCAGAGCCAGAGCCAG
>CAMKWS010000014.1 GCA_946476985.1 uncultured Acetobacteraceae bacterium | reverse complement strand
GCCGTGCCGTGCCGTGCCGTGCCGTGCCGTGCCGTGCCGTGCCGTGCCGTGCCGTAGGTTGTGTCATAAGAAAATTCGTTCGGTTTCATATTAACACCATATAAATATATATATACGAAAAAGTTCCAATAAGGGAACAACATAACATTTTCGTGATATAGTGAGGCTCTCTCACCATATCCATGATGGTGAATACTGCTGAACCTTAATAAAAAACGAAGGCCGCAAAGGTGTTAATCCCCCAGCGGCCTTATAAAAGTCAAAGATTAAAATATCACGTTTCGTTTATGAAAAACGAACAAGGAGATGTTTTTTCTTTCCAGCAGAAAGTTTTAGTGCCCCATTTTGCAGGCTAGATGGCGTGATAGGTTGGTTTTCATCTGTGATGACGGAATCATTTACGCGTGCTCCGCCACCACGGATGAGGCGCCTTGCCTCCCCGCCACTTGAGGCAAGGCCAGCTTCTGTGAAGAGTTTGAATGCGGGGATTCCCTCTTCAGGAAGAGAAAAATCGAGCTGCTTTTCTGGTAGAGCTGCGTGAGTATTAGCTTTCTCAAATACATTACGCGCTGTTTCTGCTGCGGCTTCTGCTGCTTGGCGACCATGGCAAATTGCTGTGGCTTCTGTAGCAAGAATCTTTTTCGCCTCGTTAATATCAGCACCTTCTAAAGCGCCGAGGCGATCGCATTCTTCAATAGGAAGGTCAGTGAACATTTTAAGGAAGCGACCAACATCAGCATCTTCGGTGTTGCGCCAGAACTGCCAATAGTCAAAAACAGAGCGACGCTCAGCCCGCACCCATGCAGCACCATTGGCTGACTTGCCCATCTTGGCTCCAGAGGATGTCGTCACAAGTGGTGTTGTGAGGCCGAAGAGACGCGCACCATCGGTACGGCGTGCGAGGTCTATCCCGGAGACGATATTACCCCATTGATCAGAGCCACCCATTTGAAGAATAGCACCGTGGCGGCGATAGAGCTCGCGGAAGTCGTAAGATTGTAGGATGGAGTAGTTAAACTCTAAGAAGGTGAGGCCCTGCTCGCGGTCGAGGCGCTGTTTAACACTCTCAAAAGACAGCATACGACTTACAGAGAACTGAGCGCCGACATCCTGCAAAAGAGTGATGTAAGAGAGCTTGTCGAGCCAGTCTGCATTATTAACGAGACGGCAATTATCTTGAGAGAAATTTAGGAACTGCTCAAGTGAAGCCCGAATACCAGCAAGGTTATGGGCGATTGTCTCATCATTAATGAGGGAGCGGGCCTCATCCCGGAAGGATGGATCCCCGATTTTAGCTGTCCCCCCTCCCACGAGAGCGATGGGGTTGTGACCATGTTTCTGCAAAAGGCGCAGCATCATAATCGACATCGCATTGCCGACATGGAGGGAATCTGCTGTGGGGTCAAATCCGATATAGGCCGTTATGGGCCCTTCACACATTTTCTCATCAAGCCCGGCGAGGTCCGTGCATTGAAAGATCATCCCACGGGCCTGCGCCTCACGCAGGAAGGGGCTTTTAAGTGTCATATCGGTCATAATAAGGTCCATCTTCCTGCGGTGACTATTTAGCCAACAGCTTCGGCTTCTGGAGCGAAGTGATTCGCTTGACGTGTTGTCACGTGGTCTTCCAGCGCATCAGCAATGAGTTCTGCCTGCTGGGAGAATATATGGTCGGCACCTTCAAAGATACGGTAATCGACAGTGACATTCTTTTGAGTGTTCAGTTTATCAACAAGCTTACGGATAACAGGCTCAGGAGCCATGGTATCTTTGCTGCCTGCAATCATGAGGCCGCTACAAGGGCATGGTGCGAGGAAGCCGAAATCATAGTCATCTGCGGGTGGGGCAATGCTGATCCAGCCGCGAATTTCTGGGCGACGCATGAGAAGCTGCATCCCCACAAAGGCACCGAAAGAATAGCCAGCGATCCATAATTCGGAGGAATTAGGATTGACCATTTGCATCCAGTCTAATGCAGCGGCTGCATCTGAAATTTCACCAATACCGCCATCATAGCGTCCTTGAGAGCGCCCCACCCCGCGGGAGTTGTAGCGCATAACGGAGAAGCCCATGGTTTGGAAGCGCCGGTACATTGTATAGGCGATACGGTTATTCATGGTGCCCCCATGCAGAGGATGGGGATGGATGACGAGGGCGAGAGGGGCGTTAGGGTTCTCAGAATGGTGGTAGTGGCCTTCAAGCCGCCCATCTGGGCCAGCAAACATCACTTCAGGCATGCGTCTCTCGTCTTCTGTCGCCCTGTGGCCAGCCGGAGTAGGCCCGGGGGCTAGAGCAGTGTGTAAATTAATAGATCTGGTGCCTCACGGGGTAAGGTACCAGGAACAAATCCACGCTCGTAAAAAGCTAGTTGTTAACTTTCTGTGAGCAATATACCGGCGTTGTATATCGGGTTCTGGGCTTAAATTTCTACCAAAATCGACTCTTGAAGCAGGGTTTTTATTAAAAAATATATGGATTAGGCTTTGCAGAGGGGTATAGCAGGGCATTATCAGAGGCTTATCTCATATATGCTGTATCGGCTCTCTAATGGGTTAAAAGGGGTTAATTGGTGCTGCATTCTCCGTTATCCATGGGTGGAACAACGCCTATCTATTTAGATGCTAACGCAACAGAGCCTCTGCGTCCTGCGGCGCGGGACGCTTTGTTAGATGGGCTGTCTATTGAAGGGAATCCATCTTCTGTCCATGCTGCGGGGCGAAAGGCACGTTCTTTACTAGAGCAAGCACGGCGTAGTTTAGCTGGAGCTTTTGGTAGAGAGGCCGATTGTTGTGTGTTTACCTCTGGGGGAACAGAGGCGGATACATTAGCCGTTCACGCTTTTGGAAAACATGCAGGGCGCCGGATTCTCATCGGGGCGACAGAGCATGATGCAGTTCGTCGTGTAGCCCCTCATGCAGGGGTGATTCCTGTAAATGAGCAGGGAGTGATCGACTGTAGTGCGTTAGAAGCGTTGTTGGTGGAGGCGCAAAAAGCTGGTGAGACAGCTCTTGTGTGCGTTATGGCGGCGAATAACGAGACAGGCGTTTACGCCCCGTTAGAGGATATTGCCACATTATGCCGTCAATATGAGGCGTTTTTGCATATTGATGCTGTGCAGGCTGCGGGGCGTATGCCTATGCCTGGGCAAAGCTGTGCTGAATGGGACTATTTCTCAAAAGCGTTAGAAGGTGGCTTTTTGAAAGAGGCAAGTCTGGCTGTGTCCGCTCATAAAATGGGAGGGCCTAAAGGGTCGGGTGCGTTGTTGCTGC
Organism: uncultured Acetobacteraceae bacterium; assembly: GCA_946476985.1. GTDB lineage: Bacteria > Pseudomonadota > Alphaproteobacteria > Acetobacterales > Acetobacteraceae > Bombella. The sequence goes on along the minus strand of CAMKWS010000014.1, from coordinate 22,498 downwards.
CAGAAGATAAACCCTTAATGCCGCTTTTACCTGGTGGCGGGCAGGAGCGAGGGCGGCGTGGAGGGACACCAGCTCTTGCTGCACATATGGGAATGGTCGCTGCCTTACAGGAAAGCCAAAAGCAGGATTGGGTCGCTATAGCGACGTTGCGAGATCAGCTACAGGATGTTCTGGTAGCAGCGGGGGCTGAACTTGTAGGGGGGAAGGTGGCTAGGTTGCCGAATACATTGAATGTGATTCTCCCCGGTGTAGCCTCACAAATGCAGCTCATGATGTTGGATATTGCTGGTTTTTGTGTCTCGGCAGGGTCGGCTTGTTCTTCAGGTAAGGTGGCGCGCTCTCATGTACTCGAAGCTATGGGGCTGGGCGAGCGTGCAGGGCAGGCTTTACGGGTTTCGCTTCCATGGAATGTTACGAAAGAGTCTGTGGAGGCGTTTGGGAATGCTTATATCGATATGGTGAAGCATTTCTCAGAGCGTGGGTTGGTAAAAGCGCCGCAAGTTTGTGCGCAGAGGGAGGTATGAGAGGGTGATCTATCTAGATCATCTTGCCACAACACCGTGTGATCCTGTGGTGTTGGAAGGGATGCTCCCTTTCTTTGCGCAGGATTTTGCAAATGCGGGCAGTATACATGCCCTTGGTCGCCGGGCCGAAGTGGCAGTAGAAAGAGCGCGAGAGCAGGTTGCTGCAGCGCTGAATGTGCGACCGCAGGAGATTATTTGGACATCCGGCGCAACAGAGGCCAATAACCTCGCCATTAAAGGGGCGGTGCGTTTCTTAAAGGCGCAGGGGGCAACGGCCAGGCGGGTGATTACAGTCGCCACGGAGCATAAATGCGTTTTAGAGGCTGTAAAATCGCTCGAAGTGGAAGGGTTTGAACCTGTAATTCTCCCAGTAGAGCCGGATGGCCAGCTTGCGGAGAATTGTTTGGAGGAGGCTCTTAAAACACCGACATTGCTTGTCAGCATTATGGCGGCGAATAATGAGACAGGTGTTTTACATGATCTCCCACGTCTTATCCCACTGGTAAAGCAGGCGGAGGCGCTCTTGCATGTGGATATGGTGCAGATGTTTGGGAAAGGCCCATGCTCTTTGGAGGGGGTCGATCTTGCTTCTTTCTCGGCGCATAAAATTTATGGTCCCAAAGGTGTGGGGGCTTTATATGTAAGGCGTCGCCCACGGGTGCGATTACAACCGCTATTTTCTGGCGGTGGGCAGGAGCGCGGGCTGCGTTCTGGCACCTTGGCTGTGCCCCTTATAATAGGGTTTGGTCTTGCGGCGGTTTTGGTGCAGGAGCGCTGCGAGTTGGATATTGCACATCTTGCAGGCTTGCAGGATCGGCTGTGGCAGGGTATGCGGCGGCTATTCCCCTTGGCGCGACTAAATGGAGCTTCGGCTCAGCGCCTGCCGGGTGTTGTGAATATGTGCTTACCAGGTGGGCTGGATGCAAGGCAGATGATGGCAGCTGTGCCAGATGTTGCTTTTTCATCTGGTTCGGCTTGTTCGGCAGCATCGGGTGCGCCGTCCTATGTGCTACAGGCCATGGGGCTTTCGGATGATGATGCTCGTAGGAGCTTGCGCCTCTCAGTCGGGCGTTATACTTCGGGAAGCGATGTGGATGACGCAGTAGCCCTCTTTGGGCAGGCTCTTGCAGAGGATTAAAGGGCAAGCTGCATAGATACAGGAGTGAGGGATTTATGCCCCGGATGGTTTTTGTTGAGCGTGATGGCAGTCGTCATGAGGTAGAGGCCCAGGTTGGTCTATCCGTGTTGGAAATTGCCCATGAGCATAATATTGACTTAGAAGGCGCCTGTGAGGGGTCTCTTGCCTGTGCAACTTGCCATGTTGTTGTTGACCCAGCTTGGGCCGAAAAGCTGAGCACCCCAACAGATGATGAAGAAGATATGTTGGACCTGGCTTTCGGGCTGGAAAAGACATCTCGTCTTGGTTGCCAGATTGTCATGAGCGAAGAGCTTGATGGGCTTGTTGTTCATCTTCCTAAAGCAAACTGAGGTTTAATATGCGTATCCTTGTGGCTATGTCGGGTGGGGTGGATAGTTCCGTTGTGGCGGCGCTGCTCAAACGCCAAGGCCACGAGGTTATTGGCGCAACACTTCAGCTTTATGACCATAGTGGCCCAGCTAAGCCGGGGGCGTGTTGCGCTGGGCGTGACATTATGGATGCGCGCGCTGTCGCCGAGCGGATCGGCTTTCCTCATTATGTTATTGATGCTGAAAGCCGCTTTCGTGAAAGTGTAATTGAGAGTTTTGCTGATTCTTACGCTCGGGGGGAAACACCTGTTCCCTGTGTGGCGTGCAATCAGGGTGTTAAATTTACTGATCTTCTTAATATGGCGCGTGACCTCGGCTGTGAGGCAATGGCAACAGGCCATTATGTGCGCCGTGTTGAAGGAGCTGATGGTGTTGAAATGCACCGCCCTGTGGATCGTGACCGTGACCAAACATGGTTCCTTTTTGCGACAACACGGGAGCAGCTAGAGTTTTTACGTTTCCCACTGGGTGAAATGCCAGACAAAGCGCATGTGCGTGCTTTGGCAGAGGAGCTTGGGCTTGATGTGGCCACAAAGCGGGATAGCCAAGATATTTGCTTTGTGACGAATGGCTCCTACGCAGGACTTGTGGAAGCGATGCGGCCTGAGATTGAAGGTCCAGGTGATATTGTGGATGCAGAAGGTCGTGTATTGGGGCGGCATGAGGGCATCGCCCGCTATACAGTCGGCCAAAGTCGCCGGTTAGGGGATATCCATACCGGGACGGGTGAGCGGCAGGTTGTCACCAAGATTGATGTCCCTTCACGGCGGATTATCGTTGGGCCACGGCAGCAGCTCAGCACGGATGAGAACCGTCGTGTCGTGATGCTGCGTGATATGAATTGGCTGATAGACGCCCCAGCAGAGGGTGTTACCTGTGGTGTGCAAATGCGTGCGCGTGAGGGGCTGCGTCAGGCCCGTGTGCGTCCGCTAGAAAATGGACGTGCTGAGGTTTTGTTAGACGAGCCCGCTTTGGCGGCTCCCGGGCAGGCATGTGTCATGTATGAAGGTGAGCGTGTTTTGGGGGGCGGTTTCATTCTGTCATAGAATCGTTCTGCTTGTTGCGTGTGTGTAGATGTCTCTGAGATTGGCGATATCGTGAAGGTAAAAGATAGGTCCGTCTCATGCCCTTTTTAGGCCGTTATTTTTTTATAAACTCATAAAAATTTTATTACACTTACGCGACGGAATTATCGTGCAAAAATGGCGAGAAATAAGGAGTTTTCTTACCAGCAAGACGCAGTTTTTGTTCAATATGTTTCATTTTCTAAAAAACTTTCGCAAGAATTCTACTTTTCTGTATGGACAACCCCCCCATTTTCATGGTCTGGGTGGTGTTAGAGAATTTTGTTCTCCCACAACAATAGGAAGTGATTGTCACGCTATCAGCTTGAAGGTTTGGTATGGCTTATTTCTTACGTCATTTTGGTACACTGCCGGAACGTTCCGCTTTACGGAAGGCCATTACCGCTAAGTTGCGACATCCTGAAGAAGCCTGCATGGCGGAGCTTCTCCCTGCTGCCGAGTTAAAGGCAGAAGAAGAGACTGTAGCGTCTCGTATCGGCCTAGATCTTGCACGTGCTTTGCGGGATCATCGTAAGCCAGGTCTGGTTGAAACACTCGTACAAGAATTTAGCCTTGCCTCAGCAGAGGGTGTGGCTCTGATGAGCATGGCAGAGGCTTTGCTCCGCACACCAGATAAAGCAACTCGTGATGCTTTGATTCGCGACCAGGTAAGTGTTGGTGACTGGCTCTCCCATATGGGGCGTGAGCAAGGGCTGGTGATTAATGCCGCTTCGTGGGGGTTAGAGATCACAGGGCGCCTTGTTGCTCCAAAACGTCGTATGGGCTTTATCCATAACATGCTGCGCAAGCGTGGTGAGCCGTTCGTACGTCAGGCTGTGCAGTTTGCTATGCAGATGATGGGCCAACAGTTTGTGCTTGGTCAGACGATTGAGCAGGCTCTTAAAGGTGCGCGCCGTCGTGAAGCTGCTGGTTTCACATATTCCTATGACATGCTGGGAGAGGCGGCATTAGACCGACACGATGCTGAGCAATATCAGGCATCTTACCATGCCGCTTTGGAGGCTATTGGCCGCCAAGCTAAGGGTGAGAATGTTTACGAGCGTGCTGGTATCTCTATCAAGCTAACAGCACTTCACCCACGCTATGAACGTGCGAAGCGTGACCGTCTGCTCGAAGAACTATGGCCTGTTGTTAAAGGGCTGGCTCTACGGGCACGCCATTATAATATCGGCTTGAATATTGATGCGGAAGAAAGTGAGAGACTAGATATCTCCCTCGATATTCTCGAGGCTCTGTGTCACGACCCTGAGTTAGCTGACTGGGATGGTATTGGCTTCGTTGTGCAGGCCTATGGCCGCCGCGCTTCTGCCGTGCTGGATTACATCATTGCCCTTGGTCGTGAGACAAAACACCGCATTATGGTACGTCTCGTTAAAGGGGCTTACTGGGATACCGAGCTGAAGAAAGCTCAGATTGACGGTGTAGATGATTTCCCCGTCTTTACCCGTAAATGCCATACAGATGTCAGCTATATTGCGTGTGCACGTAAATTGTTGGCTGCTGGCGATGCGGTTTATCCACAATTTGCAACGCATAATGCACGGACAGTTGCCTCCATCTACGCAATGGCAGGGAAGGACTATAAGCCGGGGCAATATGAGTTCCAGTGCCTGCATGGCATGGGTGAAGCTCTTTATGAGCAAGTCGTTGGCCCTAAATTCTTGGACCGTCCCTGCCGTATTTATGCGCCTGTTGGCACATATGAGACATTGCTGGCATATCTGGTGCGTCGTCTGTTGGAGAACGGGGCGAACTCCTCCTTCATCAACCTGTTGGGTGACAGCAATATTCCATTGGAAAAACTGGTTGAAGATCCAGTGGCGATCACACGCTCTTACAGCCCAGTTGGTGGTGGCCACCCTGAGATCCGCAAACCGTTGGATATGTTTGGTGATGAGCGCCGCAACTCTAAGGGGCTGGATCTCTATGATGAGCCAACCCTGCTGAAGCTTCGGAATGAGCTTGAAGCTCAGCCCGAGCAGTATGAAGCTGGTCCTCTTGTGCCGGGCCTCGCTGAGGGTGAGCGGACACCTTATGAAGTGCGGAACCCTGCGGAGCATTCTGATTTTGTGGGAACAGTGCGGTATGCTACAGCAGATGATGTTGGGCATGCCGTAGGTGCTGCTGAAGATGCGTTTGCAGAGTGGTCTTCTGTCTCAGCTGATGAGCGCGGTGCTATTCTTGAGCGTGCAGCAGACCTGCTAGAGGAACGCTATATAGCCTACATGGCTCTTGCTGTGCGTGAAGCGGGTAAATCTTACCCGAACGCCGTTGCTGAGGTGCGTGAGGCTATTGACTTCCTGCGCTATTACGGCGGGATGGTGCGCCGTGAGTTTAATAATAACACTCATCGCCCTCTGGGTTCTGTCGTGTGTATTAGCCCATGGAACTTCCCGTTGGCTATTTTCCTCGGCCAGGTATCTGCTGCTCTGGCAGCTGGCAATACGGTTCTGGCAAAACCTGCTGAGGAAACACCTCTCATTGCGATGCGCGCTGTTGAGATGTTGCATGAGGCCGGTGTGCCGAAAGGGGCAATCCAACTGCTTCCTGGTGAGGGGGATGTTGGGGCGGCTCTGGTAGCTGATAAGCGTATTGCTGGTGTTCTCTTTACGGGGTCCACCGTGGTGGCACAGGCTATTGCACGACAGCTTAATGGGCGCCTCGGCCGTAATGGGCAGCCTGTCCCGTTGGTCGCTGAAACGGGCGGTTTGAATGCGATGATTGTCGATTCATCTGCTCTACCTGAGCAAGTCGTCAAAGATATTGTGTCTTCTGCTTACGATAGTGCCGGACAGCGTTGCTCAGCTCTGCGCTTGCTCTGTGTGCAGGAAGATGCCGCAGACCGTATTGTTTCCCTTCTGAAAGGGGCAATGGAAGAACTCAGAATTGGTATTCCTGCACGTCTGGATACAGATGTCGGGCCGGTGATCAGCGAGCAGGCTCGCCAAGGTATTGAATCTCATATTGAGGTTCTTCGCAGCAAAAATCACCCTGTCTTCCAAGCACCAGTTGTGGCTGGGGAGCGTGATGGGGGAACATTTGTTCCACCAACTCTTATTGAGGTGAAGTCTGTTGAAGATCTCGGTGCCGAGGTGTTTGGTCCAGTTCTGCATGTGTTGCGGTATCAACGTCTGGAGTTGGATGCACTTCTCGAGCAGATTAACCAGAGTGGTTATGGTCTAACCTTTGGTGTTCATAGCCGTGTATCTTCTTCTATCGATCATTTGGTAGAGAAGGTGAATGCGGGTAACCTTTATGTAAACCGTAATATCGTTGGGGCGATTGTTGGGGTGCAGCCATTTGGTGGGCGTGGCCTCTCAGGTACAGGGCCGAAGGCTGGTGGCCCTCTGGCTCTACGCCGTCAACTCTCTGAAGCTCCCCGGACGCCTTTGGCTAAGTCTGGTCAGATGCCTGGCATTGCTCGTTCTTGGCTTCTATGGCTTGGCGCGGATGATAAGGAGCTGGCTAACGAGGTCACAGCGTGGATGGATCACGGCCTAGTTGGGCGTACGTTAGAACTGCCGTCACCTGTGGGTGAGAGCAATATCTATAGTCTAGAACCACGTGGGCGTGTTCTTGCAGTTGCTGAAACCGCAACAGGGCTGAAGAGAATTATTAGCTATGCTGTAAGCTGTGGTAACTCTGTTGCCGTGTTGGCTGAGCCTGCTGTGCTGGCAAGTCTAGATACAATGCCAGAGGTGCTGCGTGAGGCAGTGCGTCCTGTGAAGGACCGCTCTGACATTGGTTCTTGTGCTGTTATTCTAGCTGAGACGCTGGATGATGCTCTGTGGAAGATTGTCTCTGATAATCTTGCAAACCCATCCCTACCTGTCCCGTTAGCTTACCAGGCCAATGGGGATACATTACGTCCAGAGGCTCTGCTGGAAGAGAAACTTGTGAGTACAAATACCGCCGCTGCAGGTGGTAATGCTCAGTTGATGTCCTTGAGCTAAGGAAGGGTTGATATTTTCCTAGAGGTCGCAAAGCCCTCTAGGAAAATAAACCCTAGGCATATGGGTACGCTGAAATAGGTTGCGAATCTAAAAAGGGCCGAACTTTCTTAATGAAAGTTCGGCCCTTTTCATTTGGAGAAGGGGCAAAATTTTGCCCCCCTTTTTTTGAGTTAGGTAAGACTTAAGACGGTATCTTTGTCTTTGGGAGCGGTAAGCAGCCTTCTGGTGTTGTGACACGGAGGAAGTTAGCAAGCTCCCTAAAAGACGTAGCTCGTGGGTCAGATGGACGCCAGACCAAGCTAATGGTGCGGCGAGCTTCTGGTTCGTTGAGTTCACGCACAGTGACAAGGTCTTCAAATTCTTGTCGGTTGTTAAGAGCGAGGCGAGGGATAAGAGAGAAGCCTTCCCCCGCACCGATCATGTGCCAGAGCATTTCGAGGCTAGTAGCAAGACGTTGCTCTTGCGGACGGAAGCTGCTGGGGCAGATAGAGAGTGCTTGGTCTCTTAGGCAATGCCCATCTTCCAACAGGAGAAGATCTGGCCGGCCCAGGTCAGCGATAGAGATATGTTTCTTATTGGCGAGTTCGTGGTCTTTAGGGAACACCGCTAAGAAAGGTTCTTGGAAGAGCGGTGCATGTTCGAGAGACTCGGTATGAGCTGTTGGCGCCATAAAGGCGACATCCAGATCACCTTGCCGGAGTGATTGTACAAGATGAGTGGTTGTGTTCTCACTCAAGCGCAGCCCAAGTTGTGCGTATTTCTGGCGAAGCCGGGGCAGAAGGCCAGGGATATAATAAGGCCCAAGCGTTGGGATAACGCCAATATGCAGGAGGCCATCAAGAGGGCCAGTATGGGCGCGTGCAACCTCGAGCAGGTTCCGCGCAGATGCGAGGACCTCCCGCCCGAGGGTGATAAGTCGTTCGCCCTCCGGTGTGGGCGCAACATGCCGACGCGAGCGTTCAAACAGGGTTACGTTCAAAAGCTGTTCCAGCTTTCGCACCTGTTCTGAAAGGCCAGCCTGACTGACCCCGCAGCGTTCAGCAGCACGGGAAAAATTACGCAGGTCGTCAACAGCGACCACATATTCGATGTCCCTGAGGGACAAACCGGAAAGAGGAACGTAAGACATATACTACCAATAAGCGGACTCGCGCCTGGGGCCAAGAAAAAAAGATGCGAGCTTCATAAAGATTAATAATGATTCTCAATTATACTAATAATAACCTTTAATTAGACCTTACTTATAAGCCGGGTTAGACATAAACCTAGCTTGACAACGTTGGGTAACAGGATGTTCTTTCGAGAGCCTCCGCATTCCGGCGGAAGTCATCAATAACCCGATTTTGAAAGAGGAGGTTTCCATGCCTGCTATCGGTTCTGAAATTAAGCCGTTCACAGCGCAAGCTTTCCGTGATGGTAAGTTCCTTGAAGTTTCCGATGCTGACCTGCGCGGTAAGTGGTCTGTTGTCTTCTTTTACCCAGCTGACTTCACATTCGTGTGCCCAACTGAGCTAGAAGACCTGGCAGAGAACTACGAAACCTTCCAGAAGCTTGGTGTTGAAGTTTTCGGTGTCTCCACAGACAAACACTTCACACATAAAGCATGGCACGACACATCCCCAGCTATCGGGAAAGTGCAGTACACCATGATCGGTGACCCATCTGGTGCCATTGCTACAAACTTCGATGCACTGCGTGCTGACGGCAGCCACACAGCTGACCGTGCAACATTCCTGATCGACCCAGAAGGTAAGATCCAGTACATCGAGATCACATCTGAGGGTGTAGGCCGTAGCGCGGCTGAGCTTCTGGATAAAATCCGTGCAGCTCAGTATGTGGCAGCTCACCCAGGTGAAGTTTGCCCAGCAAAATGGAAAGAAGATGGCGACACAGCTACTCTGAACCCATCTCTGGATCTGGTCGGCAAGATCTGATCTGTCCCTTTTAGAAGGGAACGCAGGTGGGGGCTCCCCCACCTTCGAAAAAGGGGGCGTGCTGTGTCATGGTGCGCCTCCTTTTTTATGGGGTCTGTTTGTAATTTTGACCTCAAGCCATCCTCTAGAAACTCTGGAGTATCAATATGCTGAACGACGATCTCAAGGGCCAACTGCGGGGATATCTCCAGCATTTGCGCCATAATATTGTCCTCGAGTCTTCACTTGATGACAGTAAGAAATCTGGCGAGATGAAGGAGTTTCTTAGTGAAATTTCCGAACTCTCTGAAAAGGTTTCCTTTCAAGAGGGTGGCTCTGATGCCCGTCGCCCATCTTTCTTAATCCGCCGTGCGGACTCTGATGTTCAGGTTCGTTTTGCCGGTATCCCAATGGGCCATGAGTTTACGTCTCTGGTGTTAGCTCTGCTTCAGGTTGGCGGTCACCCACCTAAGCTGGAAGACGAGCAGATCGAGCAGATTAAAGCTCTGGATGGAGATTTCCATTTCGAGACATATTTCTCCCTTTCTTGCCATAACTGCCCCGACGTGGTGCAGGCGCTGAACACGCTGAGTGTTATTAACCCTAAGATTCGTCATACGGCGATTGATGGTGCGCTGTTCCAGGCCGAGGTTGAAGAGCGTGATGTTCGTTCTGTTCCGCAGGTCTTCCTCAATGGTGAGCGTTTCTCCACAGGTCGGATGGAGCTTGCCGAGATTCTTGCAAAGATCGATACAGCCGGTGCGGCTCGTGCATCTGAAAAGCTGAATGAAGAAGCACCATTTGATACGCTGGTGATCGGTTCCGGTCCTGCTGGTTGTGCAGCGGCTATTTATATGGCGCGTAAGGGTGTGCGCACAGGTCTTCTGGCCGAGCGTTTTGGTGGTCAGGTGATGGATACATCTGGCATTGAGAACTTCATCTCTGTTCCAGAGACAGAAGGTCCAAAACTGGCTCAGAATCTTGAACGTCACGTGCGTAGCTATGATGTTCGCGTGATTACAGCACAGCGTGCAGCTAAGCTTATCCCTGCAACAGAGGAAGGTGGCCTGCATGTTGTTGAGCTAGAGAGTGGTGCAAGCCTCAAAGCTCGTACAATCATTGTGGCAACAGGTGCTCGCTGGCGTCAGCTTAATGTTCCTGGTGAAGAAGAATATCGTACACGCGGTGTGGCTTACTGCCCTCACTGTGATGGTCCATTCTTTAAAGGTCGTCCGGTTGCTGTTGCTGGTGGCGGTAACAGTGGTGTTGAAGCGGCGATTGACCTTGCCGGTATCGTCTCTCGCGTGACGTTGTTGCAGTATGATCCTGTCTTGACGGCTGATGAAGTGCTGCAAGAAAAAGTTCGTAGCTTGCCGAATGTTGATATCGTGGTGAATGCACGTACAACAGAGATTAAAGGCGATGGCCGCAAGATGACGGGTCTGACCTGGCAGGATGTGAAAGATGGTACCAACCACAGTGTGGACCTAGATGGTATCTTCGTTCAGATCGGTCTGCTGCCAAATACCGACTGGCTGAAGGGCGGCATTGAGATGTCCCGTATCGGCGAGATTGCTGTTGATGAACGTTGCCGTACATCTATCCCTGGTGTGTTTGCTGCGGGTGATGCGACAACGGTTCCATACAAGCAGATTATCGTTGCTATGGGTGAGGGTGCTAAGGCAGCTCTGTCCGCCTTTGATCATCTGATCCGCGTTCCAGCAAAATCTTAATTGTAAGATTGTCTCATAAGGTGCCTGAGAAGGCACTTTATGGATAAGCTGTTACAAAAAAGGCCAGCAATTTAGCTGGCCTTTTTTATTGGGTATAATGTTTAACGAAGAAGATCTCGCTGGGACTGTAGATCGGTAACATCAAGATTTACGAGATCACTATGGTGCAAAAGATGTACGCCTGTGCTTTGGGCAAGTTGCCGCGCTGATTCGGTATAGCCAGCATTAGAGACGACCGCTGCACTATGGGCGAAATGATGTTGCCGTGCTGAGAATATTTCTTGGACAGCTTTATTCCCAACGGGGCGGCTATAGAGTTTGCATTGCACGACAAAATGTATGCCATCTTTATAAGCAATGACATCGACCCCTTGGTCGCTACCGGGGGCGGTGGGTTGTGCGTTCCATCCCGCTTGTTGAAGCAAATGTGAGCATAGCCGCTCATAATCAGCTGGATTCATAGCGGCATTAAATTGTAGAGATGCTGCTGCACTTATTTCAGCTCCCTGTGCGGCGAGGGCGGCGGTATTATCTTCGATAATTTTCTTTGTCACACGTTGGATACGACGCAGGGTGGGTTTTTCTAATTGTGCCCAGAAAGAGCCAAGCCGATTTTGAATGAGAGTTGGCTCTAAAATTGTTTGGCAAAAATAAGAGAGTTCTTTGTCCCATTTTTCGGCATGCACAATGCCGTAGTGATTTTGCGCAAGGGCATTTTGCCGGCGCTGTGCAAGTGTGTTCTGGTGTATGGCAATGAGCTTGCAAATAGTTTTCCATGCCTCTCTTTTGCGGCGCATATGACGATAACGCTCTAAAAGGAGGAGTAGGAAAAAGCCAATAAGAAGGCTGTCAGCCGGTAGGGCTGCAACATTATTAGGAGGAGGTGGAAAGTTAGGCTGAGAGGTGATGTCGGGTAAGGAGAAAAGACCAGAAAAAGGCAAAAGAGTAACCTCCCCGGTATTCCTTTAACATCATGCCGTACTATCATTGGAAAAATGGTGCCGACACTCGGAATTGAACCGAGGACCTACTGATTACGAATCAGTTGCTCTACCCCTGAGCTATGTCGGCGTTTGGTCGAGCCTATACAAAAAACTGCTTATCTCCGCAATGGTTAGGGAAAAAATATTTCCACAGGAAAGAGTGATAAGAGGGGTTGCTAGGTGTCGCTGAGCGGCGCAAGAGAGAAAGATGCTCAGGAAAGATCGTTTTCATAAAGGGCTATGGAGCCAAGGTGGTGCATTTTCTTTAGTGCGGCAGGATATAGACCAGCCGTTTCTAAAGGTGGTGGATGGACTACAGGAATGTACCGTATGCGGGTTGTTTCAGTATGTTCCGGCCCTTAAGCCTGGTCATGTGTTATGTTGCTCTCGTTGTGGAGAGAATATGGCACGCCGGCGTAGAACGTCAGAGATTGCGGCTCCATTGACCTTTTGTGTCGCGTCTTTGGCCCTATATCTCGTTTTGCTTGTCAGCCCTTTAATGACCCTTAACGTATATGGGCGAGAAAATACTGTTTCACTCTTTAGTGGTCCGCTAGAGCTTGTGGCTCAGGGCTTCGGAGAGATTGGCATGTTGGTTGGGTTAACAACTGTCATCATGCCTGGGGTTGTTCTCGTCTTAATGGCATTGGTGCTCTATGGTGGTTCACGAAATGAATTACCACGGTGGGTAAGGCCTATTTTGGCGTGGTATGAACGACTTCGACCATGGTCGATGATAGAGGTTTATGTCATTGGCGTTTTGGTAGCTTATACGAAGCTTGTAGATCTTGCCTTATTAACGCTACGGCCTGGTATTTTTCTTCTTGGGGCGCTCATGGTGCTGATGGCAGCAATGGATTCAGCATTTGATGCCGACATGATTTGGAGCCACCGTTCTGTAAAGAAGCAGCGCTGGTTAGGGCTATATAATGCAGAGGAACGTCCTCGTCCGCCGGAGAAGCATATGCTCTCTTGCCAAGCCTGTGGCCTCGTCTTTGTGGCACGTGGTGCCGTAGAGGATGAGCGTGATATGGGCGACTGCCCTCGTTGTGGGCAGATATTAAGGCGCCGTAAGAGAAATAGCTTTCAGGCGGCATTATGTTTTTTGCTTGCGGCGTTTATCTTTTATATCCCTGCAAATACGTTGCCGGTGATGGCCTTCACAAAAATGGGAAAAGGCGAGCCAGATACTATTATTGCCGGTGTAGCGCAGCTTTGGCAGTCAGATTTGTATTTCTTAGCATTGCTGGTGTTATTTGCGAGTATTACGGTACCTGTTCTTAAAATTGTTTCATTGGCAATTATGATATGGTGCCAATATCACGGCAATGTGCATGAGCGCCATTTGCGTCGCATTTCAAGACTATACAAAATAGTCGTGTTTATTGGCCGTTGGTCAATGATTGATGTGTTTATGATTTCAATCCTAGCCGCGGTTGTTCGGTTTGGGTTTATGGCTGGGGTAGAAGCAGAGCCGGGCGTTGTGTTTTTTGCCCTGGTTGTCATTTTGACTATCTTTGCAGCAGATTTGTATGACCCCCGGAAGATATGGGATGCTTCTGGGTACAATCAGGATGGCCGTCCTGCACCTTTAGCAAAGGATGATGATGGGGCGTCAGAAGCACGGGATATGGAGCCGAATAAAGCGTGAGTGACGAGCAACAGAGAAAAAATATAGGCCAAGGCCAGGCTGCTGAGGCTAGTACGCGGCCAACTCGTTTTTCCGTTTTATGGATTATTCCTGTTATCGCATTGGCGATTTCTGGTTGGTTGGTCTGGCAACATTTTGCTTCAATAGGCCCGCGCATTGTCGTCTCGTTTGATGCGGCGGATGGGATTGTTCCCGGCCAGACGCAGGTTAAAAATAAATCTGTTACGCTCGGTGTTGTGCAGTCGGTTAGCTTGAGCCCCGATATGACGCATGCGGATGTGACCATCCAGATGAGCGGTGTTGATTCGCGTGCATTGAGCGACAGAACTCGTTTCTGGGTGGTACGGCCACGGATTAACGGTACCAGCATTACAGGGTTGGAGACATTATTCTCCGGGGCTTATATTGCGATGGATCCCGGGCCGGACGATGGGCATTATCAAACTGTTTTTAAAGGGCTTGAGAACCCACCAGGTGTGAGGTCTGATCAACCCGGGTCTACTTACTGGCTTGTGGCGCAAAAATTAGCGTCTTTGGGGTCTGGTGCTCCGATTTTCTATCGTGATGTGCAGGTAGGGGAGGTCTTAGGATATACGATGCCCTCTGGTGGAGAAGGGCCGATTTTGCTGAAGGTCTTTATCCGCGCGCCTTATAATCATTATCTGAGAACGGATAGCCGTTTTTGGAACGTCTCGGGAATGCAGGTTGGTTTTGGTGCAGGTGGCTTACAAGTGCGCCTACAATCTTTTCAAGCATTGTTGTCAGGAGGGGTCGCCTTTGGCCGCCCAGCAGATGCTCAGGAGGAAGATACAGCCGCTGCTGAACCAAATTCAGTTTTCCATTTATATGATACGCAAGAAGAGGCAGATAACGCACGATATCATCAGAAACTTCATGTCGTAACGTATGTAGATACCGCTGTAGGCGGGTTGGTAGCTGGTAGCAAGGTCAGTATGTTCGGCCTGCAGGTTGGCCAAGTTATAGGCGTAAAGCTAGAGTTAGGTAACGCAACAGAGAAGCCAAAAGTGCGTGTAGATATGCAGCTAGAGCCAGAACGTGTTGTGGCTGTAAAAGACCGTTCGCCCAATCATAGTATAGAGGTTTTGAGTGATTTGGTTGCTAAGGGGATGAGGGCTTCTGTCCAGAATGTAAGCTTCCTTACTGGTGAGGCGATGATCTCTCTTAGCTTTATACAGCGTAGCAGTGCTGATGCGCCTATAAAAATGGATTTTGTAGATGGGATTGCTGTGATTCCTAGCGAGCCCGGTGGCATGGATGGCATTATTCAGTCTGTTTCATCTATCGCGAATAAAATTTCCAATATGCCATTGGCTCAGATTGGGGATCACCTTAACGATCTTCTTGCCCATAGTGATGCGACTATAAAGGGGCCAGAGGTTAAGAACTCTCTTATCGCATTGCGTGGTTCGCTTGAGGCTTTGAACCATCTTCTTGAGCATGCTGATGATCATCTTCCGGCGGTTATGACAGCCCTACATGGTACATTAACACAGGCTAAATCATTACTTGCTGCTTATGGCGGGGATACGGATATGCACCGTAATCTTGAGGCCCTCATCATACAGTTAACGCGCATGTCACGATCGTTCTATATGTTGTCGAGCTATCTGGATCGTCATCCATCATCTATCATTGTGGGTAGGGGGCATTAAGTCATGCTGTCTTTTGTTCGTTTATTGTCTCCAAAAAAATACCGCAAATCTGTCCCTATGGTTGCGAGTCTCGCTTTCTTAGGGGCTGGTGGATTAGCGGGTTGTAGCAGTGTGAGCCCGTCCTATTACGCCCTTACACCGCAGCATGGGGTGGTGCTGTCCTCTATAACATCTCTTCCTACGCCAATTGAGGTGCGTACACCTTCAGTTCCAGCAAGGCTGGATAAAGATGGCATTGTGAGGGGGACACGCGGATATCGGGATCATATCATTCCAGCGGCAGCATGGAGTGAGCCGTTAGGTGAAATGATCGGTCATGTTGTGGCGGAAAATTTATCACAACGTTTGCCCGGTCATATTGTGTTCTCACAAAATGATTCCATAGCGGTTCCCGCTCAGGTTTATATTGAGTTGAGTGTGAATCGTTTTGAAATGGATGCAGTGGGGCATGCGATTATAAGTGGTATTCTTTCAGCGCATCGAACAGGCGCACCCGATAAGCAAGCACATATTATGCCTGTGCAATGGGTATCACCTCGCCCAGTGGGGAGTAACGGTGCTGCGTTAGTTGCTGCGTTAGGAGAGGGGCTGGGCGTTGTGTCTGATCAAGCCATAGAGCTTCTTCATGGGATGAGCAGAGTACCATGAAAAAAAGGGCGCTCAGAAGGAATTCCTTCCGAGCGCCCCTTTAAAAAGGAACAGAATCGGCTGTTGTTTTACAGCTTTTCGACCTGATTATAATCTAGATCAACAGGTGTGGAGCGCCCAAAGATAGAAACGCTAACTTTGAGGCGCTGGTTGTCTGTATCGACCTCTTCGACACTTCCGTTAAAGGAAGCAAAAGGACCATCGGAGACACGAACCTGCTCACCAATCTCAAATGTGAGGCTAGAGCGAGGCCGCTCAACACCTTCTTGAGCCTGCTTAAGAATACGCTTGGCTTCGGCATTGGTGATAGGAGTTGGTTGATTACGAGTCCCCAAGAAGCCTGTCACCTTTGGGGTGTCTTTTACCAAATGCCACGCTTGGTCAGAGAGCTCCATTTTTACCAGCACATAGCCTGGGAAGAACTTACGCTCAGCATTGACCTTACGGCCACGACGCACTTCCGTTACTTCCTCGGAAGGGACGAGAATCTCTTCGAATTGGTCGCCTAGGCCTTTCTTTGCAGCCTGCTCACGAATATGATCGGCAATCTTTTTCTCGAAGCCTGAATAGACATGCACAACGTACCAGCGTTTTGCCATGGTTCTGCTTTAGCCTCCGATGCCTAAAATTTTACTAATACCCAGGCCGATTACCTGATCTACAATAAAAAAGAAAATACAGGTCGCAACAACCATCGCCAATACGGCGCCCGTAGTGATGATGGTATTCCGGCGTGTTGGCCATGTAACGCGTTTGGCCTCAGCACGAACATCTGCAAAATATCTACGAAGGCTGAATCCTGGGCCTTTCGGGGCCGGAGGCATCTTCGGGGAATTGCCTTTCGGCTTACTGACCGACACCATTATCCTCAAACTAATGCAGCCCTGGCCCTGTTTGCTCTAAAGCAGACAGGAGGGCAGGGTATGACGTGGCAGGGGTGGAGGGTCTCGAACCCGCAACCTCCGGTTTTGGAGACCGGCGCTCTAGCCAATTGAGCTACACCCCTTCAGGGTCGAATCGACCTGCGACCGTCCGCCCCTCAGGGCTTGACGATGGGCAGGAAAAGATAACGACAGGCCCATAAAGTCAAGCACTATCTCCAAGAAAATGAAAAAACCTTTCACATCTGCAGGGCGGGGTGAATCCCCCCTTGTCTTGCTCTGGGAGAGCGGTTATATCTCCAGCCCGAAACAGAGCGGGCGTAGCATAATGGCTAATGCAGTAGCCTTCCAAGCTTCTGATGAGGGTTCGATTCCCTTCGCCCGCTCCAGTAATTCCCTCAAAAAATAAGTTTTTTCTTTCTGGTGTTTTCCGGCGTCTTTTGCGTGCTTGGTCCGTGAAATGGCAAAAGGGTATTTTTCACCCTAAGGTGGAAAATGGCTTTAGGAAGAAATGTAGCTTTATCAAAACATTGTTCGGCAAAGAGTAGCTATTTGAGAGGGATGCTCTGGTTGCGTTGTAGATAGAGGCCGTGTTAGTGGACGGTTTGAAAGCTGACTGGTTGGTGTTGTGGTGGCTCTACATAGCTGTGTGGGGGTGCTGAATCCAGCCGGTTGGAAGAGGCCGGTATGAGCCGGTTTTTGGAAAGCAGAACCTCATGAAGACGGAATAAACCCGTGACGGTTGCACAGGAAAAGCAGATCAGAGCGCCAGGCGAAGTGGCGCAGCGTTATGCCCGGGCCTTTGAGGACTATCTCTCAGACAACAAGCAGGAGAAGGCTGCCGCTCTGGAGCAGGTGCGTGCGTTGCGGGGTGTTATCGCCCAGCTGCCGACCCTCAGGGTGGCGTTGGCTGATCCTAGGTTGGATGTTAGCCGTGCTGAAGAGCTTGTAAAAGCTCTTACAGATGCTGCTAAACTGGGAGATGCGGCGCGTCGTTTTGTTGGGTTGATTGCCAAGCAAAGACGCCTGTCCGGTCTGGATGAAATCCTACATGCAGTTCTCTTGCTAGACGCTCAAAAGCGTGGCGAGGTGCGTGTAGAGGTGACAACAGCTCAGCCGCTTGATGGCGGTCAGCGTGATAATCTTCGCGCTAGCCTTAAAGAAGCTGGGTACGACAATATTGCTATGACCGAGCATGTCGATCATTCTCTTTTGGGGGGAATGACCGTGCGTGTTGGTTCTGTTCTTTTTGATACATCGATCGCCGGGCGTCTGGCCCGTCTGCAGAACGCCATGAAGGGAGCCGCGTGATGGAGATCCGTCCCGCCGAGATTTCAGAAATTCTCAAGCAGCAGATCGCGTCTTTCGATCAGCCTGAAGCTATTTCAGAGACGGGAACAGTTCTATCCATTGGGGATGGTATTGCCCGTGTTTACGGTCTGACAAACGTTCAGGCTGGTGAGATGGTCGAGTTCGAGGGAAGTGGCCTGCGTGGCATGGCGCTGAACCTTGAGAGTGACAGTGTGGGTGTTGTTGTTTTTGGTGATGGTAACGACATCAGCGAAGGCGATACAGTCCTGCGTACAGGTAAGGTCGTTGAAGTTCCTGTTGGTAAAGGGCTTCTAGGGCGCGTTGTGGATGCTCTGGGTAATCCTATCGATGGCCGTGGCCCTCTGGAGAATGTTGAATATCGTCGTGCTGATGTTCGCGCTCCTGGCATTATGCCACGTCAGTCCGTCGGTGAGCCGATGCAGACAGGTATTAAAGCTATTGATGCTCTGGTGCCGGTTGGGCGTGGTCAGCGTGAGCTGGTCATTGGTGACCGTCAGACGGGTAAAACAGCTATTCTGGTCGATACAATCGTGGCGCAGAAAGCTGTTAATGCTGAGGGTGATCCTAAGAAATCCCTGTATTGCGTATATGTTGCTATCGGGCAGAAGCGCTCCACAGTGGCAAACCTTGTGCGTAAGCTGACAGAAGAAGGCGCGATGGAATATTCCATCGTCGTGGCTGCTACAGCTTCCGACGCTGCTCCAATGCAGTATCTTGCCCCTTACTCTGCATCTGCCATGGGTGAGTATTTCCGTGATAACGGTATGCACTCCCTGCTGTGCTATGATGACCTGTCTAAGCAGGCTGTGGCATATCGTCAGATGTCTCTGCTTCTGCGTCGTCCACCAGGGCGTGAGGCATTCCCGGGTGATGTGTTCTATCTTCATTCCCGTCTGCTTGAACGCTCTGCGAAGATGTCCGATGCCTTTGGTGGTGGTTCCATGACAGCTCTGCCTGTTATTGAAACACAGGCTGGTGACACATCTGCATATATTCCAACGAACGTGATTTCCATTACAGATGGTCAGATCTTCTTGGAAACAGACCTGTTCTATAAGGGTATTCGCCCTGCCGTGAATGTCGGTGGTTCTGTGTCTCGTGTGGGGTCTTCCGCTCAGATTAAAGCCATGAAGCAGGTTGCCGGTAGCATTAAGCTGGAGCTAGCTCAGTATCGTGAGATGGCATCCTTTGCACAGTTTGCTTCCGATTTGGACCCAGCAACACGCCGTCAGCTAGATCGTGGGGCACGTCTTGTTGAACTTCTGAAACAGCCAGAAACATCTCCTCTCGCTGTCGAAGAGCAGGTAGCTGTTCTTTATGCTGGTACACATGGTTACCTCGATTCTATCGAAGTAAATCAGGTCACAGCATATGAGGCAGCCCTTCTGCAGGAGCTGCGCCATAATGGTAAGGCCGTGCTGGAGAAGATCCGTACAGAGCAGAAGCTAACGCCAGAGAGCGAAGGCGAGCTCAAGTCTCTTCTTGAGGCTTTCGGTAAACGTTTCTCAGCCTGAGGGTGTAAATCATGCCTTCATTGAAAGAACTGCGCGGGAGGATCACAGGGGTCAAATCGACCCGTAAGATCACCGGTGCAATGAAAATGGTCGCCGCCTCAAAATTGAGGCGCGCGCAAATCGAAGCTGAGGCTGCCCGCCCATACGCCGCTACTATGCGGCGTATGATGAGCGAAGTCGCAACGGCCTCTCAGGGGATGGATCCATCCACTCTTCCGCCTCTTTTAGCGGGTACAGGGCGTGATGATGTTCATCTTTTGGTCGTCCTGACGTCTGACCGTGGGCTTGCTGGTGGTTTTAACGCCAATATCGTGCGTCTTGCTCGCCGTAAGATTGGCGCTCTAAAGGCAGAAGGTAAGACCGTGCGCTTGCTTCCTGTTGGGCGTAAGGGCGGTGAGGTTCTCAAGCGTTATTACCCAGACCTTGTTGTGGATGTTCTGCATAATGATGCAGGCGCACAGGAAGGGGCTTACTCACTGGCACAGAAGCTCGCTAAGCAAGTTGTGGCTTTGGTGAATTCTGGTGAAGTTGATGCTTGCTCATTGCTGCGGAACCGCTTCGTCAATGCGATGACACAGCTGCCTGAGGCTCTTGGTCTAGTGCCACTGCCAGTAGCTAAGAACGATAATGCTGAGAAATCAGCAGACGCTGCAAGCTACGAGTTTGAGCCTGATGAGGCTACATTGCTGACACAGCTTCTACCACGCAATCTGGAGGTGCAGTTCTATTCTGCCATTCTGGAAAGTGCTGCTGGTGAGCATGGCGCCCGCATGACGGCTATGGATAATGCCAGCCGTAATGCAAGCAAGGCGATTGAACGTCTGTCGTTGAAATATAACCGTACACGGCAGGCTAATATTACTAATGAGCTGATCGAAATTATTTCCGGCGCTGAAGCCGTCTGAGATCATGCAGGAGAGAAATCTGATGTCTGAGGAACTCAACCGCTCTGCTGACCATGCCAGCGCTGGCGTCGGGCACGTCACCCAGATTCGTGGCCCGGTTGTTGACGTCCAGTTTACCGGCAAGCTGCCACATATTCTGAACGCTCTTCATGTGAAGAATGGCGATCAGATCATTGTGCTAGAAGTGGCACAGGAAATTGGTGAGCGTCAGGTCCGTTGTATTGCTATGGAAGGGACAGACGGTCTCGTCCGTGGTGCAGAGGTCACTGATACAGGTAGCCAGATCACCGTTCCGGTTGGTCCTGCTACATTGGGGCGTATTCTTAACGTCGTCGGCGAGCCTGTTGATGAAAAAGGCCCAGTCAAGACAGACAAACGCTTCCCAATTCACCGCCCAGCTCCTTCTTTCGAAGAGCAGGCTGCAAATAACGAGATCCTTGTCACAGGGATTAAAGTTATCGATCTTCTCTGCCCTTACCTGAAGGGTGGTAAGATTGGCCTCTTTGGTGGTGCCGGTGTTGGTAAGACAGTTATCATTCAGGAGCTGATCAACAACATCGCTAAGGCCCACGGTGGTGTGTCTGTGTTCGCTGGTGTTGGTGAGCGTACTCGTGAGGGTAACGACCTGTATTACGAAATGCAGGATGCTGGTGTTATCAAGTTGGATGAAAACGGTAACACAGAAGGTTCCAAGGTGGCACTGGTCTATGGCCAGATGAATGAACCACCAGGGGCACGTGCTCGTGTTGCTCTTACCGGTCTTTCTGTTGCGGAATATTTCCGTGATGTTGAAGGTCAGGACGTTCTGTTCTTCGTGGATAACATCTTCCGCTTCACACAGGCAGGTTCTGAGGTCTCTGCGCTTCTTGGCCGTATCCCATCTGCTGTGGGTTATCAGCCAACTCTGGCAACAGAGATGGGTGCGCTGCAGGAGCGTATTACGTCTACAAAGAAGGGCTCTATTACATCCGTTCAGGCTGTGTATGTCCCTGCCGATGACCTGACGGACCCTGCACCAGCAGCAACCTTTGCTCACTTGGATGCAACAACCGTTCTAAACCGCTCCATTGCTGAGATGGGTATTTACCCAGCTGTGGATCCTCTGGACTCCACATCTCGCTCTTTGGATCCGAAGATTGTTGGTGAAGAGCATTATCAGGTGGCTCGTGCTGTTCAGAGCACATTGCAGAGCTATAAAGAGCTGCAAGACATCATTGCGATCCTTGGTATGGATGAGCTGTCTGAAGAAGATAAACTAGTTGTTGGGCGCGCACGTCGTATCCAGCGCTTCTTATCTCAGCCGTTCCATGTTGCTGAGGTCTTCACAGGTGCTCCTGGTAAGTTGGTCTCTCTCGAAGACACCGTTCGCTCCTTTAAAGCAGTAGTGAATGGTGAGTGTGATGACCTGCCAGAAGGCGCTTTCTACATGGTTGGCTCAATTGAAGAGGCTATGGAGAAAGCTGAGAAGATGAAGCAGGAGGGCTGATCCATGCCTCTTCGCGCCGAGATCGTAAGCCCGGAGAAACGTCATATCGACCGTCAGGTCGATATGGTGGTTGTTCCTGGCAGTGAGGGGAACATCGCGGCTATGCCAGGCCGCGCCCCTGTGATGTTGCAGCTCCGTGGTGGTGTGGTCACTCTGTATAAAGATGACCAAGTTGTGGAGCGTTGTTTTGTCAGTGGCGGCTTTGTCGATATGACAGCAGATCACTGCACGATTCTTGCGGACTCGGTGCGGGCTCTGGAGGATCTGTCAGCAGATGATGCACGTCAGACATTAGAAGAGCTCGAATCACAGTGGACAAATGTTGGCCCTGATGATCATGAGCATCGCGTGAGTTTGAGTAAACAAATTCAAGCAGCTCGGGCAGAGATCATTGTCGCTGAGAAATTTCAGCAGAATGATCTCAAATCTCTTTAAAAGAGATCAGCTCATCGTAGCATTTAAAAGCCAGCCTTTTAGGCTGGCTTTTTTTATGGCCGCGTAAAGGAGTCTTTTCCCGAACCTAAAGAGGAGATGACATATAAGTCCATGAAAAGAGCTAAAGAATCACGATACAGCCCTAGCTATGCAGAGAATCGGAAACGCTTTTAAGAGGTGATCCCATGATACGTTCGAATTTATTTTTTGTTGGTTTTCTTGGGGTATTTTGGGTTTTTTTAAATTTCTTTTTGA
>CAMKWS010000013.1 GCA_946476985.1 uncultured Acetobacteraceae bacterium | reverse complement strand
CCCTCTTCCCTAAAGGACAAAGATGAATCCCTATTTTACAGGGGGATTTATATTGGTCGTATTGGGTGCTTTGACAGGCCTCATCTTCTACGCAAACCGCGCCGGTCGGAACGCTGCCTGTGTCAAAAGCGACCACCTCACTATAGCCAATGCAAATGCCTCAACCATCGCCGTCACAAAAATGCTTGCGGCCAAAACAAACAGTATCCGTAGTGATAATCAGCTTCTTTCTACATTAGCACAGGGACGCTTTTAATGCTCTTAGCTCCCCTTTATTCATGCCAAAATTACCTGATAAAAGGCACTCCATTACTCGTTCTATATGCCACCATCTTAAGTATGACTGGCTGCACACAGCCGAGCTTTAAACCACTCTGCCCTCCTTTAGTACACTATTCCCCCCAAGAAGAAAAAGAAGTCGCCACTGAGCTACGAGCCCATCCAGATATGAAAAAGATCTCTCTTTTCCTTATGGACTACGGCGCTGAACGAAACGAAATACGCCAGAACTGCCCTTAAATTCCATGCATTTCTTTCACAGAAACTGCCTTCATCAACCCAAACTTAAAGTCGACCTATGCTCTTCTACCTCACCCAACGGCGCGACCTAGATGAGTTACGCCAACGTGTCCAGCAACATAATACGATCCTTGCCGACCATACTGAAACGCTCCAACGCTTAGACCGCAATATGGAAACGCAAAATGATACTTTACGAGATGCCATGTCAAAACTTTCTCTCCAAATTGAGGACCTCAAAAACTGGCGAAAAATGGCCGGGTATGCAGGAGGAAGTATTGGAGGTGGTGTTGTCGTAGGCTTGCTAGCTGTCTTTAAACATTACTTTGGAGGATAAATGCCTCCAGAACAAACGCACCTTCCACGCGGCATCCGCAACAATAACCCGGGCAACCTCAATTTTTCTCATCAACCCGGCGCCCTACCAGAGCCCGGGCCTCATGGCCGCTTTGCCATTTTCTCCACCCCTTATGATGGAATACAGGCATTACAGAAACAGCTCATCCTCTATTACCAACGTGACAATATCCGTACAATTTCAAGCCTTATCGCAAAATGGGCGCCACCAGTAGAGAATAACACTATAGCCTATTGTCATAGCGTCGCTTCCTCTCTGCATTGTACGTCAGATACCCTTCTAGCTCCCTTCACGCCCGCCTCCCTTGCTGCACTGACCAATGCCATCATCCATTATGAAAATGGCCAAAACCCCTATGGGACATTAGCCCTTCAAAGCGCGCAAGAACTCCTAGACTCCCCCCGTTAACGGCTCCCCCTTACCACCATTTAGCCTCTGGAGCTCAACCTTATGGACCTCTCTACATTGCTCAACCTTCTCCCCGAGCGTGAGGCTCTCGTTATGGCTATCATCATTGCTCTCTCATCCATCACAGCAAAGTTCGTCCCTCCCCCTCGAGCTGGGAGCTTATGGTGCATACCCTATAAAATACTCACCATTCTGGCCTGTAATACCGGATGGGCCACCAACTATTTCCAACATAATAGGACACCTCCATCATCGAAGAGCGCCCCACACTAAAGGCTCTTTCCACCTCTCCTCTCCACCTTCTCACAGGCAGATCTTTCTATGTCAGACATTCTTGCTAACACTGCACCGCAATCTACAATCAACATCCCGACAGACAGCAGTGCTTCCTTTTCACGCCTTCTCAATGCTGGTGAGAATATTTTTACATTAGTTACGGGAAAAACAGCTCAAAACAGCCCTCAAATTATTGAAGCTCTCTCCCATTTAGCTGACAGCTCTCTACCCTTTATTGAACAGAAAACGCATTTCGACCTTGCGAAAGTTCTTACAGGCGGAGCGGATATCCTCACTGGTATTACACTCGTTCTCACAGGACTAAAAACATCTCACCACATTCCCCAAAATAGCACGATGCAAACGAGCCCTGCAGAAGTCACTCCCTATACGAAACAGACCAACTAATACGCTTACTATTTAAGGAAATAAAAATAGGGCAGGTCTTTTATTTGACCTGCCCTACTCCACACAAATGCCCCTTAAGGATACGCTCACGCATCGCCGCAATATCCTCTACAGACTGATAAAGTGGATTAATATCTACCATGACCGCATTGGCCATCAGCTTACGTGCAAGAATAGCGCATTGAGAGCTACCTTGGTTAAACATCGCCCACATTGCCCAATGGGCCTCCTTCTCCGGCAACCCTTGCCGCCGTAAAGGAGCTTCATCTTCTTGCACAAGATAATGCACGATACGATCATGTACAGCTTGATCAAACGCTACTTGCTGGTGCTTATCCGCTTGGTCAACACAGCCCCCCACAACCATAGCTCCACAAGCAATAGCTAGAACATCACGCCACCGTAGTTGTTTCCAACGGGTCATTATCTTCTTATTTCCTCTTAACCGTAAGCTTTAATTACCACCTAATCGCTGCATCTTCAAAGAAGGATAAGATAAACAACCTTTTATACAAAAGCATCAACGATACTTAAAACGCGGTAATGTCCAGTTATACCGAATAGATAACAACCTAAAACTAATACCAAATACCATCGCTATAATCAGTTCAATATTCGGACTATGAACAAGATGAGAGCAAATCAAAAAAACAATCGCCGTACTAACCGATACGGTTCCATATAACTCAGAACGAAAAAGAAGTGGGATATCATTGCATAAAATATCCCGCAAAACACCGCCCATACATCCTGTTATCATGCCTGAGATAATCACACATACCAATGCAAGATGCTCTGTTATAGCTACTTGGCACCCCATAACAGTAAACACCACCAAGCCAATTGCATCTAATAATAAAAACAGCTTCTTCAACTTATGCATATATTGAGCAACCATAATAGTCGCCAATGCTGCAAAGCCTGTAATGAGCGGATAACTCGGATGTTTTACCCACGATAACGGATAATGATTTAACAAAACATCACGGATGGACCCGCCACCTAAAGCTGTGATCCATCCCAATAAAAATACTCCGACAAGATCCATCTCCAGCTTACCAGCCAATAAAGCTGCTGTCATAGCTTCTGCAATAATGGCAATAATATAAAGCGTGGTATAAAGATCAAACGTCATGAGCCATCCTGCAATAGGGCGCCAAAGCCTTTTGCTTATAGCCGATTACCCAACAACAAGCCGACCATAATTCGCAAACAGTACATATTCATCATCTTCTCCGAAAGGAGCATGTTTTTCAACACAATGAATAAAACGATTCATAAACCTCATAGAAGCCAAAGTGTCATTGGCGGCATTACCGTTAAACTGCACCATGAGCCTATTAAAATCGTCATTGACCGCATAATAAGCTTCTGAAGAGAAGCGCTCACACAAATCATGAAACTCACGCTCCATGGAGCTTACAGTCTCTCGGTAGAATAAATGAGACTTCTCAATCTCACGATAAAAATTCTCATGTTTTCTCGTCACCAACCCACTCTTGGTCGGTAAAAGCGACAAATCTTGCGAGAACAGCTCATGCTTAGAGAGACGACCAATCTTTTTACCAAGCTGGCGAACCTCTGCCTCATATCCTAGCAAACTATAAACTGAATCAACCATTCTGCCCGCCCCTATATTATCATATTCTTTATTCTGCTTGCGCAGGATCATCACATAGCAAACTATACTAATACACAAGCGTAATAATTAATAAATTATTCCTTTTACATACTACGAAAATTATTATCTCTATTTCGTAGCATAGTTCAGGGCCCAGCAACGGGATGTCGTCACCATCTGTCCTGCAACAGGGTTCGGCATAGTTAACGCACAAATCACCGTGCTATCCGCACGTGTAACTTTCTCCGCTTTTGTAAGGACAAGCACCTCTTCACCGCCCCCATCATGGGCTGCAACAACACGATACTGCCTGTTTAGCAAAGCCTCAAGTGATTCACCTACTGGGGTAAAACGCGTTGGAATAGCAAGCGGACTATAAGAGGCTTTAATACCTGAAGACGGTAAAAAACCTTCGGCCTGTGCAGAAGGCATCCCACCCACATAAGCACATAAAGCGCATAACGCTCCCCAGAGCATATTTCTCTTCATACTTTTAGTAATATGTTCAATCCCCACCTTCACAAACATATCTCCCCTTACCAAAACGACTATGCCCTTTATCAACGCTCATCGATTGAGTGCTGATATAAAATATCCATCCACCTTGATCTATCAATAACCTGCAGCAACTGCATGAAACTCTAACGTCCCCGCAAAATAGCGGCTCTCGGGTAGGGTGAGAGTTGCCTGCCCGGCATGAAGAGACACAACACCTCGAACGCGAGGCAGCATTGTCACCGTATGTGACTTTGTGACACGCCCTACATTTGCAGCAAGACTGTAGCTTAACGTGCCGTTATCAAAACTCCCCTCGGAGTCAGGCTTTAATTTTAAAATAAGCTGGTACTTATCTAACTTATACTCACCCTGCCCTTGAGAGACTGTCTTTCTTAACTGTTGCCGACGCAAATGAGGCCCCATGGTTACTTTTAGCACCACCGGCTCAACAGGTAATGGCCCATTTACCAAGGTGGTTGGCACCACACGTACTTGCGCCTCATAAACACGGTCTAACTCCTCAGCCGCAGCGACATTGAAAAGTGCTGCACAAGCAGCAACCAGCATCACCCGTTTGGCTAGATAGCTCAAGACTTTACAATAACGTGTCATATTCCGCACCTTCTCGCTAAATAAAGCTAAAGAGCTTATTGGGTGTAATGTTGTTCATCTTTACAGAACACTACCTAGACTATGAGCCTAGTTTCCCCATGCGACAAGGTGGTGTGATCGTTTCTTAACTGAAAAGAAAGCATAGCGACCATGCAGCTTATGCAAGCTATTCTGGCAGTTCACGTCCATCCAGATTAATTTGCATAAAAGTAAGGTCCAACCACCGGCCAAACTTACACCCAACTTGCTTACAATGCCCCGTAATCTCAAAACCAAGCGCTTCATGAAGACGAATTGATCCTTCATTTTGGCTTTCAATCCCGGCAATCATCACATGTTTTCCGAGTATGCGGGCCTGCTCTAACAAAGCGAGCATAAGGGCACGCCCCACACCTTTACGACGACCATTTTTATGCACATAGACAGAATGTTCAACTGTGTGCCGATACCCTTCCCACGCCCTCCAAGGCCCAAAGGTTGCGTAACCTAAAACATTATCTTCATCATCCACAGCGACCAAAACAGGTAACCCTGCTATTTGATGGTCACTCAACCAGTTTAGCCGGTTAGCTTGATCTACCAGTGTCTCATTCCAAATAGCCGTCGTATTCGCTACAGCATCATTATAAATATCTGTTATCGCAGGGAGATCACACTTTGCTGCATGACGAATAATCATTCTTTTTTCCATTCCTTTTTAAATTATAGAAAACAATAAGCTCTCTTCACATATAGCTAACTGTACACATATGCTTTCCTCTCCGCATTTAATATTTCAATCTGTCGTTCTCCCCACTCTTTCGGTGCCTTTTGTTATCGTACGAATTATCTACCACTCACCCTACTTGTGCGAACTCACCGGCAATTACGCCCACCCACTAAAAGATTTTGCTAAAAAGAACCATTAATCACATCGACCAAAACTATATCCTGCATAGGAAATACATGTTTGACGTAAAAGTACCTATTTTATTAACAATATCATAACCTGTTTGGCAGATTTTCTCTTATCGACGCGGCCAAATACAGAAGCAACTAGGACGCTATGCCATGGTGGATAGTACATTGGGAGCTGTATTTTTCTTTAGCGGGGCCATAACCGGCATCTTTTGGGCTGTATTGCTATGGCTCAACCTGCCAGGCCAAACGGTTCTATCTAACAAGCCACCACAGCCTGTAAGTCATATAATTTTACCTCTATGTGGTATTATTACATGGCTCTTATGGTGCCCCTTTTTTGGAGCAATTGCGGCTTTATTTATCTTTATATTTTGGAGTACCGCACTGAGCTGTCTGTTGCCGATCTTATGGGCAATATTCACATCATACCGCGTGCGCACTCCCTAATGTCTTCTCTACCGCCACATACAAAGACATCACAGTTACAGTCTCTACTCTACACTCTCTATACGCACAATCAGACTGCACCTCACCTCATCACAAGTCTTTTAATCGGCTTCATATGTGGTGGAAGTACCGCTCTTGGGGTATTTTTATCGCTCATGCACCTACCTGCCGCACATAATAACATGGCGGATTTTGGCTCACTCTTTATTCTCGGGGTCCTCATACTCTGGCTAGGAATCTTCTTCCTAACTATCGGGATACGTTCATGGAAGGGGAACATCTCTATAATCGTAGGCGGTATCTTACCGTGGCTCTTTCTTTTCTGCCTTTCCATGCAAGGCATTTAAGAATGAAAATTCCTCCCTCTATCCTCGCACGATACCGCACAATACATAGCTGGGTTGGCATCAGTTGTGGCAGTCTACTTGCTATGGCTTTTCTAGCCGGCACGCTCACCCTCTTTGCCGCCCCCCTCCAACAATGGAGCCTTCCGCGCTTTTCAGCTCATGCGGTTATGCCTTCTTCCATCCCACTTGAAGACTTACCAATCATTTTAGATAAAGTGAGAGAAAATAACCCACTCACCTCACAGACAAATTTTAAAAATCTATCCCTTGCACATTATATCCTTACCCTCAGCAGCCCTACAGCAGCACGCTTATACTTCCCTACAGATTTTGAAATTCCCCTAGGCCTCTCTCCTGACAAAGTGGTGGTAAATTTAAAAACAGCCTCCGCAGAGCCAGAACTACACACGATAACATCATCCGCCGTACCAACCTTTATTGGTGGACTACATCGCCGCATGGGATTGCCCCTACCCGAAAACTGGGCAATGCCCGCAGTAGCGCTCATATGCCTTCTTTACGGGCTAGCTTTACTTTCCGGAGTGGTCTTAATTTTTCCCGGCATTTGGCGCAACTTAATGAATATCCGGCCACATGGTCATA
This sequence comes from uncultured Acetobacteraceae bacterium, assembly GCA_946476985.1. Lineage (GTDB taxonomy): Bacteria > Pseudomonadota > Alphaproteobacteria > Acetobacterales > Acetobacteraceae > Bombella. Next base: position 20,931 of record CAMKWS010000013.1, on the reverse strand, counting down.
TACGCCGCTTCTGGCTCGACCTACATAGCCTCCTTGGCTTATGCAACTTTCCGTTTCATCTCATTATTGCACTAACAAGTGCGCTCTTTGCCCTATATCCTTTACTCTGCGGCACATCTTCTACCCCACCACATGCGCCTTTCCTCCCACCATCGTCTGTCATAGGGACGCAGCAAACTCCGCCTCCAGCACACACCACGCAAAAACCACGTCATGTCCTCGCTCCGCTCACTATCTTAACGAAACTGCAAACATTCGAGCCGAGCTTCCACCCCATGACGATGGAATATGTTCTCGCCAGTACCACGACAAAACATCCATCACCCAGTGAGCTACATGCCCCCCTCTACAGCCCCAACCGGCCCTGGCTACCCACCTCACAGCAGGCTTATCTATTTATACGTGGGACTGACCGTCATTATCCCCTTATGGGACGTGATAATGGCTCTATTTTACTCGACCCTTACAGCGGTACCCCTCTATATACAGCGAACCTCCCCGGGCATCAGAATCTTGAGCGGCATATTTTAACATGGTGCCTAGCACTACATTTCGGCAGCTTTGGAGGTGAATTCACACGCTGGCTTTATGCGACCCTCGGTATAGCTGGGGTTGTGTTTTTCTATACAGCCAACCAACTATGGATAAACGCCCGCCGTAGAAAGTCTCCCCAGCATACGCACCTCATCGATACCCCTACCACCGCACGCCTCACCCAGCTAAGCGATGGCACATTATTAGGGTGCCTATTGGGGGTATGTACTCTCATTCTTTGCAGCCCTTTGCTAGCGCACATAACCCCTCTAAGTTCACCCCATTCCCCATCTTATTTATTTACAATTAAACAAAGCTATCAATTCATAAGCTGGCTTTATTATGGAATTGTTGGGCTTACTTTGCTGAGCTGCTTTCTCTTCCCCTTACGACTATGCCGTATCACAATATTATGGGCATCCATGCTATGCCTAGAAGGCGCTGTCATACTTAACTTTATCCAAAAGGGGTGGCCTCATAGCCGCTCATCATGCGCTCTTGATATTCTCTTTACTATGCTCAGTATCGGGCTAGGATTTACAGCTTGGAAGCTTCAACATAAACGCAGCCAAACTCAATAGATCCCGCTTTATCACGACAACAACTCCTGCAGAGCCGCATTCTACTCGTCTGATCGAACAGCGATTTCAGCAGATAAAGCAGGCTCTGGCGTACAGCCCGCCCAATTGCAAATAAGCTTTTTGACCAAAAGCAGCAAAGTCGGCCCCAGGAAAACACCTGCGAAACCAAGGGAGGACAACCCCCCAAAAGCCCCCACCATAATCATAATGACCGAGATGCGTACGTAACGACGAATAATGAATGGTTGTAAGGAATAATCACAAATCGCGACACTCACTGCAAATACAGCCATAATGACAGCCTGTGTCGGTGAGCCCATAAAATACAGCCCCGCAGCACTGGAAAATAACACCCAAGACCCACCAAATTGCAGCACACAAGATATAAACATAAACGCTGCAATAACACTGCCCATAGGCATACCGGCCAGCATTAAACCGATCCACCCAAATAAAGATTCCAAAATAGCCGTAAGCGTTACACCAAGTGCTACGCCTCGTGTTGTAGTCTCTGCTTGAGTTAACAGGTTAAGCCCCTTCTCACCTCCCATTTTGGCACAAACACGCTTCAATAAAGAAATAATCACCTCAGCGCGCAGTAAAATAAAGACCATAGCCACTAGGGTCAGTGCAAATTCTAACAATAGAGAACCAAGGCTCCCGGCAGACGCAAGAAACATCTGCAATATCTTTTGCGGAGACGGCAACACATGCTGCAACAAACTGGGCAACCCATTATCCCGCAGCTGCTCCCAACGCATGATAATCTTCTCACCAACATAGGGAATACGTTCCACCCAATGCGGTGCGACTGGGATACGCCAAGAAGGCAAACTCGCTACAAAATGTGAAATATCACCAATATACCGTGCAAAAATTGAGACAATGAGCGCCGCAGGAAGGAAGAAGATCACCAACGCAGCTAAAACGGTAAAGAAGACAGCAGCATGACGGCTGCCCCATAAAATCTTCTGCAGCCTCAACACAAGTGGCCATAAGGTTACAGAGATTGTCACACTCCAAATCACAGACGGTAAAAATGGGTGTACGATCCACACAGCAGCTGCAACAAGCAGCCCCCCACCAAGAACACCCAAAACTGGCCTTGTGAGATCTATCTCAGCCTCAGAAGCAGGGGAGGTCGCATCAGTAACATTATCGGATGCCGCAGCGAGGGAAAACATCTTCCTAAGTCGCATAATTACAGCTTTCATACCCCGCTGGCCTCTCCTTGTTCGGTCCACATCGACTCAGAATTCCATAAAAAATTAGTGAAGTAAAATAAGATAAAAAGCCACATATACACCTATATGTAGGTACATTCCTCAAACGACTTTTGTAGCAGAAACAACAGATGAGGCTACAATAAAGCACCCTCATTATGCTTATATATTTCTCAAGATATTTAATAACTTCCTGAAAATTATGGTCCCCATCACGACCCATTACTGCTAATATCAAAGCCAGAGGTGAGCTATCTTACATAGCACCTTGTTCTTCAAAGACACTTTAAAATATTACCAGGGAACACCCGATGCCAAATGAGACACCTAACCCAGTCCGCAACATGACACGTGAAGATCTTATCTTTGCTCTTGTCCAAGATGTCGTCCGTCTTGAAGGACAAAATACACAAATCGACCGTAATTACCTTCTAAAACTCGTTGCTGAAATTGCACGCTCCGTTGATGGGAAAACGGCATAATACACCGTTCCCCATAACATGATGATAGCGGCACATATATTGTGCCGTTATGCATCTAATATCCATGATCCGTCACGCAGGATAAGACTAATATCCTCTGCGTTAAAGCGATTTAATATCGCCCCGAGTAGAGCAGTCCGTACTGCGTCGCTACTACTCCCCCGCGCAATATAGACCGCTAGGGTAACATCAATCGTTCGACCGATTTTAGCCCCTAAGATACTCTGCGGCGCTGGCGTCATAAGAATCTCTTCTTGATCAGCTACAGCCAACATAAAGAGCGCCTGCACCTTATCTAAATTCGCATTAGATGGAACAGCAAATACCATACTTAATTTAAGTGGGTTCGAGCCTGCACTATAGTTCTGCACATTCGCAGTAATAAACTGTGAGTTAGGTACAATTAATGTCGTACCATCACTTAAGCGAATATCCGTTGCACGCACATTCACCCTCTGGATTACACCTGTATTTCCACTAATCGTGATCTTCTCACCTGCCTGTACAGGCCTTTCTGCCAATAGAATAAGCCCCGATATAAAGTCCTTCACAATGGACTGTAACCCAAAGCCAACCCCAACAGATAACGCACTTACGACCCATGTAAGATTTTTTACTGAAATGCCGATAAGAGAAAGTAGCTCCAACCCAGCAGCAATCCACAAAGTATATGTCAAAATACTTACAACAGAGGTTTGTGCCCCCTTATCAAAAGATGTCACAGGGAAGAAGCGATTTTGCAGCCAATGTCGCAAGAAGCGAATGGCATAAAACACCCCAGCAATCAGCAAAACACCACTTACAATCCGGCGAGGAGAAAGAGGCACGCCATAAAACACACCCCCAATAAAAATTCGCTTCAAACGGAACCACGCTCCCGCGAAGGAAACACCATCCTCACCCTGTAGAAGAGCGATAAACACCATCGCAAGCCCCAACCCAACAACCGCTGCGCTGAGAACCTCAAGCTGTGCAAGGCGCCGTTCACTTAAGCCAAGTTCACTCCACAAACGCCCCCAGCGGCCCTGCATATTGAACACTAACCGCGCTAGACTACGCCACGCCTGCATACATAATAAGACAGTGCCCAGCGCATAAATAACTGTCAAAACCCAGCCATTTAGCAAAAAGGCAAAAGACATATACCCCGCCGCAACGGCAATACATGTCACCATAAGGAGAAAGACCGAAACACCATAAACCGGCATATGATGGAGTAACACCGTGCCTGTATCGGTTCCCTTTACAGCCGCTGTACCCTGCTGTGCATTCATCTCCCCACGTACTCTTTGCCGCCTATCCGCACGGCAAATAATGTGCAAACAAAAAGCACAAAAAAGAGCAAAGCCGCCCTCTAGAACAGCAATTGCGCCGGGGCCAAACGCACCAGAGACCTCAACTACATGCAGTGCTCCATAAAAGAGCAATGCCCACCCTAAAAACAAACTATTGCGCTGTGTCGCACCACCAGGCCAACGCCACAGGGATACACACGCCCCCACAATAAAGCCAAAAACAGGTAAAGCCTGCGCTAAATATCCAGCAAGAATGGACGCATCCCCTTTAGGAAACAACATTTGCCATGCCTGCCATAGGCCTTCAGCAAGAGCTGCACACACCACACCGGCCAGTACCAAACCTAAAGCTTTTTGCGTAGAAACCGTCTCCCCCCAGCTTGCTCGCACTAAGGCAGACCGGAACATAACAGCGACAAGCTTGCGCAAGATCCAACCCAAGCATGAAACTAGCACAACAACAACGAGCGTCCCCGCAGCTAGCTTAAGTTCTTCCTGTTGCGTCAACCCTTCATTTAAAGCAGCTTCATCACTAGTGCTTTCTCTAAGAACCTGCTGCCAAAAATCCATACTCAAAGGGGAGCTAACATGCCTTACCAAAGCCACTTGTTGAGCCTGGCTACGCATTTTTTCGAGGGTTTCCTCTAGCTGTCGTGTCTGTAAGTCACAAACACGCACCTGTACCAAAAGGGCCGCAATCTCCAACGAACTTTTTCGGGCAATATTACGTTGCTCAGTTAATGAAGGATCTTCTCCCTGCTCTTCCTTATTGCCAAGAATCTGCAGTAAAGAATTTATAGACCCTTCATAGGACTGAATCTGCGCTAAAGCATCGGTGATATGCTGGCGCACATTATGTATCCGAAAACTATACCGCTCTAATATACGGCCTGTCGGTGCCGGGGATGTACGGGCAAGACCAGTTGTCACACCACGAAGTGCTACTTGGTCTTGAGCTAGCTGTGTCCGCAATGAATCAGCAACATGGCTCCAACCAAAATCAGCCTCTTGTTGAGACGGCGCAGACTTTACTGGTGACCCTACAATATTCGAAGTTGGCGAGCTCTGCACAGTAGCTAGGACATTACCCGCCGCTAGTGCCTCAGCACGCGCAGCACCATTTAGGCTTGTGATACCCGCGAACAATGCCAAACCCGCCATAACACAGCGAATATGATAACGTCCCATAAAACTCACCCCAGCTCAGAGCTCTTACAAAATTACGGCTACATAAGCTTTGCATACCCAGCCACAGATCATGGCTCGGTATGACGTTTCTTATTTTTGTGAAAGTAAATAAATCGTGTTGAAACATACAAGCTGTTTTTAACGATTTCTCATATCATGTAGCGAAGCTACACTTATTCAGATTCTTGCTCTTCATCCCCATAAAATTCTTGACCCAATACAATTGCTGGCCGTCCTTTTGACCGGCGAAAATTATTTGTATCCCTTAAAGAATATGCACAACCACAATATTCCTGCTTATAAAAATTCTCTCGCTTACTGATTTCAATCATTCGGGCAGAACCACCTCCCTTCCGCCAGTTAAAATCCCAATAATCGAGCCCTTCATATGGAGCGACAGCACGCGAGCCACAATCATTAATTTGGGCCATATTTTTCCAGCGTGATATCCCTAAGGAACTCGTCATCACGGGGAAACCATGCTCATGAGCATATAAAGCTGTGCGTTCAAAGCGCATATCAAAGCACATCGTACAGCGCAAACCTCGCTCTGGCTCCCATTCCATGCCTTTCGCACGCATAAACCAATTATCTTTATCGTAATCTGCATCAATAAATGAAATGTTATGTTTCTCCGCAAAACGGATATTTTCTTCCTTACGAAGTAAATATTCCCGTTCCGGGTGAATATTCGGATTATAGAAAAAGATCGTGTAATCGATGCCGGATTCCGTCATCGCCTCCATCACTTCTCCCGAGCATGGCGCACAGCAAGAATGCAACAGAACCTTCTTATGCCCTCCAGGAGGCTGAAGAATAGGACGGCCACTGGGCGATAACTCCTTCCCTTTCCGCCGTTTTTTGCGTGCTGCATAACCTTTGAGAGGAGGAGCGCCCTCATGCGTGTGGGCACAATCAGCTTCACCACACACCATCGACTGATCAGCCGCATCTTGGTCTGTTATGTCGTGGCTCATATAGCTCACTCCTGCACTTTCAGAATTATCCCTACCAGGCTCAATACCCTCATCTCGCACGCCTTACTAAAAACATGGCCTAGATGTCGAGCTAAAGCAGAAGACAATTCCCTAGCTAATAAACATACCGCAACCAACACCACCCCATAAGAGCGGCAAAACATGAGCCTAAAAGAATACCCAACTTTGCCGAAAGCAGCAGAGCAGATGCAGGAAATGCTAACGAAGCCATAAAGAGGCTTACCGTAAAGCCTACTCCACATATGAGCGCCAACCCAAACAACATGCGCCAAGATGTTCCCGCTGGCAGAGTAGCCAAATTACAGCGTACACATATCCACGTCGCTGCAAAAATACCTGTAGATTTCCCAACCACTAGCCCCACACTGACCGCCAAAATTAGAGGCCAGCAAAGCTGATGAAATGTAAGACCACGCAACGACACGCCAACACTTACAAATCCAAATAATGGCAGGATACACCACCGAACCCACGGCGCTAATACCCCCTCTAAACACTCCAGTGGCGAAACCCTATCCGATAAGGCCAGTTCCCTACAGCCCTTATTACGAGGCGCTGTAGGCACACATAACCCCACCATAACCCCAGCCAATATAGGGTGCACACCAGATATCAGCATGCCTCCCCATAACAGCACGCCCCCTATGCCGTAAATCCAGAGCGCACTGACACCACACCAAGCCAGTGTCACCAGCCCTGCACCCAATATAAAAACACCCAACAAAGGAATAAAATTTAAAGAAGCACCATAAAAAAGAATGATGATTAAAATACCCAAAACATCATCAAAAATGGCAAGTGCCATAAGCCAAATGCGCCCCCCCTCAGAAACAAACCGCCCCAATGCCAACAATATAGGCACCGTAAAAGCAGCATCTGTTGCTACAGGAATTGCCCATCCCTGACGTAAATCAGCATCTTTCCCAACAATGAGCATATAAATAATGGCAGGTACCAACACCCCACCCAGCGCAGAAAATAGCGGCAACATACACTGCCGCATTGTCGATAAATGCCCAAAAGCCAGCTCTTTTTTCAACTCTAACGTAATGAGCAAAAAAAAGACCGTCATAGGCCCAATCTCTACACATTCTGCTACACTGGGCAAAGAAACGTCTCCCCCTCCAAACGGGAGCTTTACCACCCCTAAACTATGATGCAGTGCCATATAGAAAGACTGCAAAGGCGTGTTTGCGGCAACTAATCCACCTAGCGAGAAAGCGAGAAGAACTAAAGGGCCGCTTACTTCCGGCCGTAAAAGCGCATGCACACGCTTTATAAAACACATCTCACAGCCCCTTCTTCTATGTATTCCTTATACCAAGGCCTGGAGATACTCCCTTTAGTAATGAGAGAACACAGCCCCCTGCCATAAATAAACAAGCTTAAAGTAGTATGCATTACTCTCCGGCACGTTACGGCCTTCAACAGAGTGCGAATAGCGTGTCGTAATATTTAAGGTCGGGGTTATATTCCACATCACCCCCACACCTAGAGCGACTTCCCGACTACTCGTATTCGCAACATAATGCGCCATTGTATTATCGTACAATCCAGCAACATTTTGCCAATCCAACGCAAAGAACGGCTCCAAAGCACGACTAGCTTTCCAACTAAACCGTAAATTGCTGTGGAATGCTGTCCCAGGATGATAAGAATGCTGCCCCTTTTGGTGTAAGGTAGACCCCACAACAGCGCCTAAATCTCCATCAAAACTAAAATGCTTCCATTCATAATCGAACATAAAACTTGAGAGATTAGACCAATATTGAGGGTTTAGTACGGCTCTTGTTGCGCTTGGGGTCTCCATAAATGTTTGGATACCAAAAGTACTATGTGCATTTGGTTTGAACCACACTGCAGGCCCGCTAATAACCGGCCCTAACCCACCAAAATTGGTACCATCTGCAAGGCGATAACTCTCTGTTTGGATCACCTCATACGCAAAGCCAACATGTGGGATAGATTTCATAGACCAGAAATGCACATACTTGCTCATTCCTGCCCAAGTATGACTTCCCATACCAGGACGACGAGCCCCTTGCCCATTATAATATGAGCCGGCTGCATTACCATCACCATACTGCACAAACACATTAAACGGTTTTTCAAAATCTACCGGCAAATCGTATTCATGCGGGCCAATTACTGCAAAGGTAATATCAGAGGCATAGGCGTGCTGTCTTATGGCGCTTCCCCAGCATAAAATGGATAAGCACAGACATACAAAAGGGAAACCCCATACCCGCAGCCGCACCATATAAAGCACCCCCGCAAACTCGAACGTGCTGCATAGGCCCGCCGCAAAGGCTGCTCCACGCCATACTATTGGTCTTCCTAGGCGATCCACCCTCTACCCAGATACAGCAGAGGCAAGAGCCAACCTAACGTGCGACCTATTTTTTATAGAAGAAACTCTTTGATATTAACAAGTTATTGTTATGTCTTATATAATGGAACCCTATTAGTCCTGTTAGAATTAAGATACATCACTCTCTCGCCAGACCCCATATATTTCCTCATATTTTTGAGGAAACGGTAGGGAAAACATCCGCAATTAAACAGTACGTTTATAAGCCTTGAAACAAATGCAATACACACTTGCAGTAACAAAAAGACTTACCACCCACGATATATCCACCCCACGTAAAGAAGATACAAACATCCCCGTATACGGGCCTGTCTTAAGAAAAGGAATTTCGACTACAACGCCCAGCACATACACCAATACGGCACGGCTATTGAACCGACCGTAAGGCCCACCATCAGCTCTAAAAAAAGCCCACACATCATATATTCCGTGGCGAAGGAAATAATAATCGCACAGATTAATAGCTGTCCACGGAACAAGCACAGCCATTAAAATATCCAGAAACGATGTATAAGCCCTTAAAAAATCCCCTACCATGCCTAGGCTCATGGCAAGAGCCGCAACTAATAAAAGAACTGTTGCCACCAACCGCGCCTTAACTCCCGCACGCCAAGCCGGTAAAAATGTCTGCACCAAAGTAAGGCTACATAACGCTCCACAATAGACACTCATGGCATTTGCCAAGGGGATAGCAAGTGCCAAAATAAGTAGGATAATATTCCCTAAGTACCCTCCGGTGTGAGAAAGAGCCCCAGCTAATGGCAACATGGGATAACTAATCGCCAACAAACTCCCCAAAACCATCGGCAGAACAGCCCCTATAACTGTCCCCGCATATGTTGCCCAGAATGCATGCTGGCTAGAACGCACACTGTCTGGCAGGTAACGTGAAGAGTCTGAGACATAAGGCGCGTAGGCTATCTGCCATAATGCAGAAACAGAAAAAGCACCAAGAAAGCCCGCTACAGTACCATGTCCATCAGACAAGACTGCCCAAGAGAAACCGCCGATCCCACAACCAATGGCATACACAACAGCGAGAATAGACACCCGACTTGCTAACCGTGAACACGCATGGATCGCTTTATAACCAAAAGCGCATGGAAGCAGTGTCAATAAAGCTATAAAAAGCACCCCTAAACGGCCATCGAAGTCCGGTACAACATGTGCAAGAGCCTGCCCCCCCACCACACAATTCGATGCCGCAAAACCGATATACATCAGCACAACAAGTACAATAATCGGTACAGAGCCATAAATGCCAAATTGCCCTCTACTCTGAACCATCTGCGGCACGCCTAAGCGTGGACCTTGCGCAGCATGCAGAGCCATAAATATGGCCCCCACAACATTTCCCATGACCAAAGCAAGCAAAGACCAAAAAAAGGAAAGCCCAAATACAGAAGGTCCCAGCACCCCCGTCACGACCGTAAGGAGTGTCATATTCGCACTGAACCAAACTGAAAAAAGATCCGCTACCTTGCCATGACGCTGATCTGGAGGGATGGGATGAATGGTATGTGTTTCAATCGGGGTGCTCATACTCCGCTTTTCCCACACTCATAGGTTGGTGAAAAGGCCTATCACAACATCGCCATATATCCCGTGAGACCTCCCTAACCGAGAAAATACGATGAAAAATACTCACATAGACGATATCTTTTGATATAACTTAGTGAATCATTTACCAGAAGACGATAGCATATATAGTTTGGGAAGTATTGTTCAGACTAATCTGGTACAGTTTAAGAAAATGAGGGTGAACTTAAAAATGGAATACTCCGCTCTTATTACAGAAACCCTTATCAGAGTGCCTATCAAACGCATCTCACGAGAAACCCTTACTGTATACAAAAGTAATGGATGGCGAAAGCTTAATTCATTTATTACATCATATTTTAACAACAAAAATTTTTCTTTTGTAAATCTACTATTTACTTGCGTACTTTTCTTGACTCCTCTTGCAGCTCATGCACAGGTTCTTGACGAAATCGTTGGTAATGAACCATCTAAACGCGTGGATACACCCCTGCCGGAACATGATGGATATACAACATCTGTCCCGCCTTTTTCACGCCCGGAGGCTGTTTTCCCACATGGATTCGGCATGACCGATTGGCTGCGTAAACGCGGCATTGCCATGCTTGTAGACAATACAAATGAATTTGCAGGTGCCGTCACCCCACCAACAAAGTCTTACCCCAACTCTCAACATTTCGCCCGTTACAAGCAAGGTGCTAGTAATGCCGGACAGTATGCGGTCTCCCTTAACATAAACTGGGAAAGACTGGTTGGCCTACGTGGCTTTGCAACCCATGCCATTACAGTTGGTCGGTATGGGACCACAGCAAACCGCATGTTTGGGGATTGGCTCAACCATGCGTCTGAAGATTACGGCGGGGGTGGTAACGTTGTTGTCCACCTAGTCATGGCTTATGGCGAAGAGACCTTAATGGGCGGGCGCCTTATTATTGCTGCCGGACGCATGCCAGAGATGACTGATTTCCAAAACAGCCCTCTCTTTTGTAACTTCCAAAATGGTAGCATGTGCGGCCGTCCTAAAGCCGCTACAGACAGCGCCTTTACGAGTGGTTACCCTGCAGCTGTATGGGCAGGGCGTGTGCGTGTGCGTCCCGCACGGTTTTTCTATCTTCAAACCGGTCTTTATGCTGGTGAGAACGGTATCTATCAGAACAAACAACACCGTACTGGCTTTAAGTTCAACGGTGGGAATATCAACGGCTTCCGCCTACCATTTGAAATGGGATGGGAACCAATCTTTGGGAAAAACCACCCAGGCCACTACAAAATTGGTGGCGTTCTCATGACAGCACCAAGCCCAGATAACTATTACGATAGTGAAGGCCTACCCTACGCATTAACAGGGCGTTCCCCTCGCACCCACCATGATGGGTTTGGGGCTTGGTTCATGGCTGACCAACACATCATGAACCATTATCATGATAAAAAGCGCGGGATCACTCTGCTCAGCGGCTTCCTTTATAACGATAAACGTATCGCCCTGCGTGAGTGGCAAGTTTATGGCGCATTGATTGACCGCGGCATCTTCCGCAGTCGCCCATTTGATACGTTTGGCGTCTCCTTCACGTATGAAAAAATTGCTCCCGGCGTACAAGCGACAGAAGGCATGCTAATTAACGCAGGTAAGTTCAGCAAATTACCCAACCATGCCACCGGCGTGCAGCGCCATGCCTCTGTATTTGAAATTAACTACGCTATCCACGTAAGTCGAGGGATCATCTTCCAGCCACTTTTGGAATATTTCATACGCCCCAATGGGCAAGGCAGCTTACATAATGCCGCCCTACTTGGCTTTAAAAGCCATATCGAAATCTTCTAACCTCTCCTCCTCCCTCTGCTAACTCTTTATGTAAAGTTCGTAGAGGGGGGAAATATCTTCATCTATAAATAAATGTGGATAAAAAAGGCCGGTAGTTCTCCACTACCGGCCTTTTACATCAACTTCCTCTGGGCAAAATACAACTTAACCAAACATAAATATTTAACCACAGAGCAATAAATAACTTATCCCCATTTTGTGGATAATCATTTACAGAACAGCAAAAAACGCCTTATTTTCTGCCGAATAAGGGGTGTGGAAAAGTTTGTGAGTAACAAAGATATCCTCTTGACACCGAGTCACCTCAGGCTTCCAGCTCACTTAAGCTCCTTAAAAAAAGGGCCTCTTCCACCTATGTAACCACTGCAGGTAAAAGAGGCCTGTATTACGACTTTTCGTAACTTCAGTGCTGTTTCTGAGCGGCTTCTGGTAGCACTTCAGCCCAACCGCCACCTAACGCATTATAGAGACGTGCAAGATTAGTAGCTAACTCGCTATCACTTCCTGCCTGCTCAAGCTGAGCATTTTGTAGATTTGTTTGCGCCTCAAGCACAGAAAGATATGTCCCCAGACCCGACTGATACTGATCCATAGCAAGGAGAAGCGTCCGTTTCTCGTCATCCACAGAGCGCATCAGCCCTTGCCAACGCATTTGCTCATCATGATAAGCTTGCAGAGCATTATCAACTTCATGCCATGCCTGTAGAACAGTTTGCCGATATTCAATCGCGGCACCACGCTGGGCCGCTTTTTTCAATTTTAACTGCCCATAAAGCCGCCCACCTTGAAAGATAGGTAAGGAAATAGTTGGCCCCACATTCCATGCTCGAGCATTCCAAAACCCTAAATCTCTAAAAGAAAGGGTTTGAAAACCAAAATCAGCCGTTACCGTCACTTTAGGGTAAAAATCTGCCACAGCTTCACCCACCTCCGCGACAGTTTCTCGCAAATGAGCTTCTGCCTCGCGGATATCAGGGCGACGATGAGCAAGTTCGGATGGCAGACCAGCTGGAACAACAGGAGGAACTGTCGGAATTTCTGATGTCTTCTGCAATTCAGCATTTAAACTCTGAGGGGGAAGGCCAAGTAATAAAGCAATGGCATTCATCTCCCGTGCAATACTTTGCTCAAGATTAGCTTGCTGCGCCTCTAACCCGTGTAAGCGAGCTTGCACACCATCTACATCTAGCTCAGTAACCAAACCAGACCGATAACGGCTCCGCGCGAGGTCTAGAAGTTTTTGCAACGTTGCGTGATTAGCCGCTAAAATACGCTTTCGTTTCTGGTCCCCACGCAACTGCAAATAATCACGCGCCATGTCCGCCTGCCGTGCGATGAGTACACTACGACGTTCTTCCTCGCTCATCTGCATGATGCTTTTAGCAGCACGATATTGGTAAGCTACCCGACCCCAGAGATCGAGCTCGTAGGTAGCATCTATCCTATCTTGCCACTGATTTAACAAAGGAACCGTCGCATCTTGCGAGCTCTGCAAGAAATTCGCCTCCTGCCCTGCTGTATTGGGGAAGCCACGCCCTACGCGTTTAATAATCTCTTGTAACTGCTTAGAGCTATGCTGTGCGCGGATATAATCCCCCTGAGCAGATAAATTAGGGAAACGCTCCGCACCGGCGACCAACATCTGCGCACGACTTTGAGCCAAATTTTGCGTAGCTAAAATAAAGGAGAGGTTCTCCCCCGCCACACGATCTTCTAACGATGTTAACTCTGGGTCTTTAAAGAGCTTCCACCACGCATCTGCCACAGGGTGTTCCGTCACCACACTAACAGGAGAATGGGAGGGCTGCTCCTTTGCTGCATGCGTAGATTTAGCGCCATTATGAAGGTCGTAATGATCCGGTGCCCAATTTTTTGGCTCATGATATTTGGGGCCAACCATCAAACAGCCCCCCAAAGCTAATAGCGCAACACCAGAGAGTAACCGCTTCCCCATCAAAGAGCCGGAGCAACAACCCGATACATAACGAATAGAACGGAACGCGCGAACATCTTTCACAGCATTGCTCCTACAGGGTGACCATCAATAAACGATAATGAAACAGCTTGATGCAACATCAATGCCCTCCTCCGCTTTCTCCGCCACCTTTCATAGGCGACATGAGAAAACAGAACGGCACCACGCAAAGCGCTAATATCCCCAACACATTGAAAAGTTGATTATAAGCTAGCATCGACACCTGTGTAAGGAAGTCCTTATACAAATGCGCAATCGCAAAACTATGTGCTTTTAACGGGGCAAGGCCGTGGGTTTCTGCAAGCCTTTGTACATCAAACACATAGTGACGTAGTTCAGGCCGTGATGCGACCGCATGCGCAGCAACGTCATTCTGCTGCACCTGCCGCATTTCGGTTAATGCCGCAGTTGAGAGCGAAATTGCCTGAGAACCAAAGTAGTTTCGCACCATACTAAATAGCGCAGACGCATCCCCGTTCAACTCCCTTGGCAGAGTAGAATAGGCAATGGTGGAGATAGGCACGAATAAAAACGCTAATGGAGCTGTTTGCCGCACACGGCAGAACACTAAATACCAGAAATCAACATCAGCATAGAGAGTTGCCGCAAAGAAGCATGATAGGGCGAGAAGAAAGAAACCAAAAGCTATGATGTAGCGCACCTGAATATGTTTCATCAGCATCCCTACCAATGGGATGAGAAACATTACTGCGAGACCACCTGGGGCCATAAGCCGCCCAGCTATTGTGGCTGTATAGCCCTGCACCTGCTGTGCAAATTGCGGCACGATAACAGCTGATGAATAGAGAAGAATCCCCACAGCACCGATCATAATCGTGCCCAGAGCAAAATTGCGGTCTTTTAGAACACTCAACCGCAAAAGTGGATCCTTCGCTTTACAGAGCCAAATAATCGCCCCGATAGTGCATATCCCCCCCAAAATCGCCATAGTAAGAATAAAAGGAGAGCCAAACCAATTATCATCCTCTCCCCTATCGGCCATAACTTCTAGACATCCTAGTCCAAGAGATATGAGGCTGATACCGATCACATCCACCCGCTCACGCCGGCGTTTCTCCCACGGGGGGTCCTCCACTAAAGCCATAACAGCCATAACGGTCATAATGCCAAAAGGCACATTAACGAAAAAGATCCAACGCCATGAATAGGTGTCTGTAAGCCACCCCCCCACAAGCGGACCCAGCACAGGACCGACCACAATAGCAATAGCCGTTAGCCCAAAGGCTGCTCCACGTTTTTCTGGGGGGAAAATATCCAAAATAATGGCCTGCTGAACAGGCTGTAATCCGCCGCCAAAAAAACCTTGCATAAGCCGAAAGACCACCAACATCGGCAAGGATGTTGAAAGCCCACAAAGAAATGATGAGAGCGTGAACATCGCAATACAAACGAGAAAATATCGCTTACGCCCAAAGGTACGAGACAGCCAACTAGAGATTGTCAGCACGATCCCGTTTGCGACGAGATATGATGTTAACCCCCATGTGGCATCATCATATGAACTCCCCAATGAGCCAGCGATATGCGGTAGAGCCACATTCACAATGGTGGTGTCTAGCACCTCCATAAAGGCAGCCAAAGTAACCACCACCGCAACAAGCCATGGGTTATACTTTGGCTTCCACTCTCGCTGGGTATCTTGCTCAGCCATAATTGGCCTCACTCACCCACAAAAACAGTTGGCTCAGCCGACATGCCTAAAGCAAGAGGAATTTGAGAGTCTAAACCACTATCAATAAGAATTTTAACAGGAATACGCTGGACCGTTTTTACGAAATTCCCTGTCGCATTTTCTGGTGGGAAAACACTAAAAGATTCACCAGACCCTTTTTGAATAGACTCAACATGCCCTTTAAGATGCAGCTGAGGATAAGCATCAATCTTCACCTCAGCCTTCTGGCCAGGACGCATATCAGCAAGCTGTGTCTCTTTATAATTCGCAACAATCCAAACATCTTGTGCAACGATAGAGAACATTTCTTGGCCGACTTGTACAAAATTTCCTTGTTCAACAGTTCGTTGCGAGACCCATCCATCCTGTGGAGCACGAATATCCAACCATGCAACATCTTGCTGTGCGAGCTCTAAAGAAGCCTGAGCTGCTTTTAAAGAAGCCTGCGCCTGCCCGTAATGAGCATCTGCGTTATCGATATTCTCCTGCACCGGCTCTGCTTGAGTAAGCTGCCCTTGGGCCTGCTTCACAGCAGCGCGTGCTTCATCTAATGCAGCACGTGCGTAATCTATATTTTGTTGACTTGTTGCCGCACGAATCACACGATGTTGGCGGTCATAATCTGTCTGAGCACGAAACAACCGTGCTTTTGCTGCGCTTAAAGCCCCCGTAGCTACAACAAGCTGACCAGGATAATTCTTCTTTGCAATGGCACGCACCAAATTATAAGCCTGCATGTCGGCTTCGGCCTGAGTAACAGCTGCTTCAGCCCGATGAAGCTGGGCAAGATAATCACGCCCATCAATCTGCACGAGCAGATCACCTTTATGGACAAACTGGTTATCATCCACCAGCAAGTGAGAAACATAACCACTCACATGAGCTGCAATAGAGATCTTACGGCCCGTAACATAGGCATCATCTGTTTCGACCTTATTGCGGTTTAGAAAGAGGTAAAGACCTATCCCCAAAAGGACCAAAACCATAACGGCTATAAGAATAATCTTACGCGTAGAATGATCGGCTCTGCCTCTCTCAGCAGCAAGACTAGGCGCAGGAGCCGCCTGTGCGGCTGATTGATTTCCAGACTGCGTATCAGACTGCGCCATATTTACCTCTAAATTACACTCACATCACACGGCCAAAACATGACCTGACAGTGTGCATTTTATAAAAATAACCGCCATATTTATGCGGAAATAGCTCACATCAGAAAATCGAGCTTTACCCAGGCAGTATCGCATTAACTACCGACAATCAAGCGATTGTGTAACACTATTAAGCAAAGACTAACACGCCCTACTTTTACACCCAAAATCTCATATAAAAAGAGTGATCCCCGGCATAAAATAAACGGCCGAGGACCACAAAATGTTGTCAGATTACTCTGAGAGATTTACCTCGCTGCGTGCTGCCTGAAACGTATTATGCAGCAAACAAGCAATTGTCATAGGACCAACACCACCAGGCACTGGAGTAATGTAGCCAGCAACGTGACGCACGGCCTCAAAATCCACATCGCCTACAAGGCGGCTTTTACCTTCTGCTGTTTTCAGTCGGGTAATGCCAACATCAATCACTGTTGCTCCAGGCTTCACCCAATTTGCCTTCACAAGCTCGGCCTTACCTGTTGCAACGACAAGAATATCTGCCTGACGGGTGATCTCTTCAATATTGCGTGTATGAATATGCGCCACCGAAACAGTACAATTCTCTTTCAGCAACAGCTGAGCCATAGGTTTACCTACCAGATTAGAGGCCCCTACCACTACAGCATGCAGACCTGTCATATCCTTATGGACAGACTGCAAAAGCTTTAAACATCCCAGCGGAGTGCAAGGAACAATGCCATTTTTCATTCCCAAGGCAAGGCGGCCCGTATTAACCTCACCTAGGCCATCCACATCTTTCTCTGGTTTAATAGCATTCGTCACGACAATAGGGTCGATTTGTGCAGGTAGTGGCAACTGAACAAGGATCCCATTCACCTTAGGATTCGCATTCAGCTCATCAATAAGGGTGAGAAGCTCCTCCTGAGAGGTACTTTCTGGCATCATGTGCATGAATGACTTCATACCTGCACGATGTGTCTGAATCGCTTTATTCTTCACATAAACTTCAGATGCTGGATCATTCCCGACCAAAACCACGGCAAGACCAGGCAATTCATGCCCTTGCTCCACCAATTTTTCCACCTGCTGGCGAATGTCATCTGTCATTTGTGCAGCCATGGCTTTGCCATCAATCAGCTGCGCACCTTCGACTGATACAGCATTGCGTGAAGATTCTGTCATATAAGCAAACTCCCAAAACCCCATCTATGCGCCCTCTCTATGCGCATAGGGGAATACATGACAAGACCTGATCTTTCAGCTAGGGATAAAGTAAGAGAATTGATCTGCCTTAGCAGAATAAAGGAATAGTCCGGTGAGTGACCATATTCGCAAGAATTTTGCCAGCGATAATGTAACCCCCGCATGCCCTGAAGTCATGCAAGCACTTGCTGATGCAAACGAGATGGGCAATCTTCCTTCCTACGGGCAAGATGACCTTTCTCTTATATTAAATAAACATTTTAGTGCGCTTTTTGGAACTGAGGTCGCTGTCTTCCCTGCGGCAACAGGAACAGCTGCAAATGCACTTGTTTTGTCTGCCATGGTGCCACCTTATGGGGGCATTGTTTGCGACCAAAGCGCACATATTAATAACGATGAAGGTGGAGCGCCTGAATTTTTCACTCATGGTGCTAAAATTACAGGAATCCCTTCCCCCGAAGGGCGTATGAATCCTGCTGCCCTCCATCAAACACTCATACAGAACCGAGAAAAAGGGGTTCTAAGCCCTCCCTTCCATGTGCTGTCACTTACACAATCAACAGAGTGGGGCACGGTATACTCCTGCAACACACTAACTGAACTCGCACATACTGCACATGAACATGGGCTTAGCGTCCATCTTGATGGTGCCCGCTTAGGTAATGCTATTAACCATTTGGGTTGCACCCCAGCAGAAACAACATGGCAAGCGGGCATTGATGCCCTAAGCTTTGGAGGGACGAAAGCTGGGGCAATGGCAGCAGAGGCAATTGTCTTTTTTGTAAATGAACGTACCCGCCCGATGATCCAAACCATGGAACACCGTATTAAACGTGGTGGCCATTCATGGTCGAAACAACGTTTTATGGCAGCACAGCTTTTAGCTTTATTAAAGAACGACCTCTGGCTTACCAATTGCCACCACGCCAACGCCATGTGCCAGCGCTTACTCAAAGCACTGCATCAGCACCCAGCTGTACATCTGCCTTTTGCAACAGAAAGTAATGAGATTTTCGCTATTCTGCCGCAAAAGCAACTTAATGCGCTGAGTGAAGAAGGTTACCAATTCTATACCTTCCCCACCCCTGATGGGGTCTCAGGGACGCTCGTACGTTTTGTGACAAGTTTTTACACGCGAGAATGCGATGTAGATGCACTTGCTGAAAGTCTCATCAGCTAACCAAAAATACATCTCTGTGAAGGGAGGATCTCCCTTCACAGCAGAAGCAAACCTTAGATGACAAAAGCTGCATATCTTTGGCGCTCCTTAGAGCACCACTGTAAATTGCAAAGCGAAAACTGCGGCATCATGATATTTCGTTGATGCACTCGGTCGCTGGATATACTGGAAATCCGGCTGCAAAGCAGTCGCACGTGCGACATGTGCACTATAGAACAGCTCATATACATTCTCATGAGACTGAACGCCATCCACGGCTCCCCAACGGTTAGGTAAAAAAGGCTGCCCTAGCATTTGTGAGGTCTCTTGCTGATGCGTAGCAGACGAGCTGATATCGATATGCTGCCACATCGCCCCAACCGTATCGAGCGGGCGGCGCCACAGACGACCTGTCTCCAGCAAACCAACCCATTCATGATCATGCACAGAGACAGTTTTACCATCTGTGTACATAGCACCGCCAAGAAGAATCAGACCATTCGTCTCACCCGGACCATGCCGTAACAACATCTGATCGAACATCAGCCATGCACTATTCATACCTGCATGATAAGCTCGTGGGCGGCCTGTCAGCTGCCATGGCTGACCATCATTATCCCTATAAAGATCAGGATAGCGGGAATTATCGTAAGAATAACCAAGCTTGTAATGCCCTGTGAGGTGATTCTTTCCGAGCTCTGGCAACCACCCTAATTCTACAGGAGTAGAAAATTTGCCTAAGCCTGATTGCGCCCAAGACCACCCAGAAATACCGCCATTGTACCCATGAGGGCTGACGGCAAAGAGGCCGCCCATGATATAAAAATCTTTGATCGGCATTACATGCACAACGGTACCGAGATTTCCCGAAGGCCAATCACGATTACCATTCGTATATTTATTCGGCCCGGGGTTACCGCAGATAGCAACATTCATAAAATCACAAAAAAGCGGAGAGGCTGCAAAAAAGGACCCAACAGGCATCCAGCCGACATTCACCCCAACACGTTCATGCCAAAAGGAGCGCTCTGCATACATAGCCACCAAATGTGCTACCACATTGCCTCGTGCACCATAAATCTCCTGCGAGGCGGCTAACGTATCGCCAAAGTCTGCTGAGGCACTCCGGCCATGACCATTCACGATAATCGTATGTGTTTTAAAATTTTTCAGCCCAGCGAGCTTTTGCCAATCAATATCTAGCTCAACACCTACCTGCCCAGCATTACTATTAGCGCGTTTTTTACCGCCCGTCAGGTTACCTGCGAGTTCCTCGTTCAAAGAAACAAGCAAACTAACACCATGGTGAACAAGCCATGGCTGTACACCGCCCCATGTTCCAAAGAAATGCTGATCATCTACAGATGGCGGCTTATAACGGTTACGGGTTAGCACTTCATCTGAAATAGCGTCACTATGCACAGCATTAATAACATCCGGCAAAACAGCAGCGGTAATCTGCTTCGCATGCTGCTGTTCTGCGATCGCTGCAGCTACAGCAAGAGCTTTACGCTTTTCTTCCTGCTGCTCTGCTTCACGCTGCTTGTAGCGTTCCCACTCTGAAAGGAAGTGACGCCCATATACTAAACGACGATGCCCCTTCTGCCGCACGATTTGACGCTGCTCATATAAAGCTCGCCGCGCCGCAGGTGAAAGTGGGATCACAGGAACAGGAGCAGGCGACGCCACAGCAACAGGAACCGTTGGCGTTGGCGTTGGCGTTGGCGTTGGCGTTGGCGTTGGCGTTGGCGTTGGC
>CAMKWS010000012.1 GCA_946476985.1 uncultured Acetobacteraceae bacterium | reverse complement strand
TGGCTTGATGCTTCAACATGACAGGCAATTTCAGCATCCCCCTTATCTATACGGGAGAAGATAACGTCACTACCTTTAGCCCACCATGTATAACGGTCACCCACATATTTAGAGCCAGAATCTGCAACAACATTTGCAAATACCATCACGCGACCATCCACTGGCAACACAACCAACGCCATAGCATCTGCACTAAAATAGGTTGCCGTAAAAACACCATTTGGCAGAGATGCTCGTAGAGACTTCTCTGCTTCACTCGCTTTGTTATCATCAAGACGGCATAGATATTCTATATCCTGCCGCCCCACCGTTTCTTCCTGCGGCAGAGGAATGAGAAGATGATTCTCACCCATTTTTATGGTACTTCCATGTAATGGAGCTGCCTGCTTGCTACCCTGCCCCAGCGCCACTCCGCTAGATGACGACATTCCCTTAGATGCAGCAGAGGCCTCCTTACTTGGCAATGTAGCGACATTGCTAGAAAGGGCCGAGCTTGCAGACATATTTAAAGAAGAAGCGTTCTGACCTGCTGGTACTGTAACCTCTCCCGCAGAATAAGCAGGCTGGCCACAAATAGACACCAACAAGGCCAATATACTGCTCCTAATTTTGGAATAATGGAGAGGTACTTTCATAAAAAACTTATTTCCCTGAACTGCATTATAATAATGCATCTATAGGGTAGCCCAACCCCACAGATGATACATGCTCATTACATTATATTATCTGGCACAATAGGCCCTACTGAGGTGCGCTCATTTACCCAACGTTGAGACCGAGGAGGACGTGGCTGACACGCCATGAAATACAAGCCTGTCACAAATGCAAGTTGCGATAACAAAGCAATCCGATTCCACAGCCACCCTCCTTGTCCAGCTGGCGCACCAAAAACAGAAAACGCCTCATAAACAAGAAAACCTAAGCAAATGAGACGTAAGCTCCGCATCATCGGGCGTAAAGGATTCATCGTCTCAGGACGAACAAGAGGGCGAAACCGTAAAAAGCCAGCAAACAGCACGACACTGCATAACAACACCAGCACTGTCTGCACACTCTCACTGAAAGAAGCACCATTCAACAAAAGAGGGAGCAACGCACAAGCCGCCTGCAAAATAACAGAACCAAGCTGAAAATTAATCCCTACAGACCACGCCGTCATAGGCTCTGGCAGACGATCTGCCACAGGCTGGAACAACCTATCGAGAATAAAATCATCAAAAGCTTGAACAAAGCCTGCCTTCATCTTGCCGTCTTCCCTCCTTACGCTTGCCGATCGTTTCAGTATAGGCCAGTATCATACCAAAAAACACAACATGGCGATATCCGCAGCACGTTCTGCATATAAAGGGAAGATTTCCCTCCTGCTCACACAACTTTACTGGACGACAAGGACGCACCCTCATGCAACAGCCCTCTTCCTTCTTGCGCCCAGCCCTTCTCGCGGCCTCTCTTCTTACTGGCGTACTGTCTGTAGCTCTACCAGCACATGCAGCTCCCCCTGCACCAACACAATCAAGCGGTTCTACTCAACATAAGCAGGCCCTACAGGAGGCAGCTCATGTAACACGGGCTACACTTAAAAATGGACTGCGTGTTATCATTGTAGAAGACCGCCTCGCCCCTGTTGTGCAGACTATGCTGAATTATGAGGTTGGCTCTGTTAATGCGCCGCAGGGCTTTCCCGGCATGGCCCATGCCTTAGAACATATGATGTTCAATGGCTCTCAATCCCTCAGCCGAGACCAACTCGCTACCCTTAGCGCACGTCTCGGGAATAATGATAATGCCGACACGACCGCCGACGTAACACAATATTTCTTTACAGCCCCCGCAAGTGACCTCGATCTCCTCCTCCGCATAGAGGCAGGCCGTATGGAAGGCCTCACTCTTACAGATGCAGAATGGTCCCACGAGCGTGGTGCGATTGAACAAGAAGTCTCACGAGACCTCTCAAGCCCTATATACCGTTATCTCTCCCAGGTCCGGGCTCGCCTCTATAAAGATACTCCCTATGAATATGACGCCCTTGGTAGTCGTTCCTCTTTTGATGCCACAACAACCTCACAGTTAAAGGACTTCTACAAAAGCTGGTACGCCCCCAACAACGCCGTCCTCATTATTACGGGCGACGTGGAACCAACAAAAACACTCCAACAAGTCGAAGCCGCTTTTGGAGGGCTTGCCGCACGGCCATTGCCCAACCGCCCCACGGTTACACCTCGGCCCCTACAGCAACCACAACAACTCGCACTCCCAACAGACCTCCCCGTTGGCCTAGTAACCATGGCATGGCGGCTCCCCGGCCAGCGTGACCCACGCTACGCTGCTGCAACTTTACTGGCAGATGTTCTTGCCAGCCAGAGAGGGGCCCTTTTCTCTCTAGTTCCTGCAGGAAAAGCGTTAGAAGCTAGCTTTATGTACGACCCCGAGGCCCAAGGCGGTATTGCCACCGCATTTGCGGCTTTCCCCCAAGGCTCAAATCCTGCGCCACTACAAGCTCAGCTAACAAAAATTATTGAGCATTACCGTACAGATGGCCTCCCAAGCGACCTCATAGAGGCTGCCCGCCGTCGTGAAATTGCAGCTCTCGAATTTAATGCCAATAGCATTAGTGGGCTAGCTGAAAGCTGGTCCCAAGCCGTGGCAATTCAGCATCTCACAAGCCCACGAGATATGATCGCTGCTTTTAAGAAAGTCTCTAAGGCCGATATTGACGCCCTCGCAAAAGAATGGCTCGCCCCTCAGCAAGCAATCACAGCTACGCTAACCCCAAGTAACTCGGGTAAACCACTTGCCGACAAAGGCTTTGGCGGAGCAGAGTCTTTTACAAACCCTCCTACCAATCATGTCACCCTCCCGGACTGGGCTGAGCATGCTCTTGCACGGCTCACACTTCCCCCTGCCTCACCACAACCATATGCCACAACCCTAGCCAATGGCATTCGCCTCATTGTCCAACCGGAGCATGTTAGCCGTACAATTGAGCTATTTGGTGCTATTCGTCAAAATTCTGCTCTTGAACAACCCAAAGGGAAAGAGGGCGTTGCCTCACTAACAAACAGACTCTTCCTTTACGGTAGCTTGCGCCATGACAGACTTGCCCTCGCCCGTGCCCTAGATGAGATCTCCGCAGATGAAGAAGCTGGCTCTACTTTCCGGCTGAGCACCTTAAAAGGCTCTTTCAGCAAAGGCCTCTCTCTCCTTGCAGAGCATGAGTTGCACCCCGCCTTCCCTGCCACAGCATTTGCCATTACGCGAGAGCAAGAAGCCCGCACACAAAAAGGAACCTTACACTCTCCTGCATATCGCTTCGGGCGCGCCACAAAGAAGGCCCTCGCCCCTGCGAATGACCCAAGCCTACGGGAGGCCACACCAGAATCTATTCGTAAATTAACCCTAAATGATGTCCGCCGTTATTATGAAAAAACATATCGGCCAGACCTCACAACCATTGTTATTATCGGAGATATCACCCCCGAGACGGCTCGTAAAAATATTGAGCTTTACTTTGGGAACTGGAAAGCCAAAGGCCCTGTTCCAAAGCTGGACCTGCCACCACTCCCCCTAAGCCGTGCGAGCCAAGCTGTCGTAGCCGACCCTGGTCGCTCACAGGACCAAGTCAGCTTAATTGAAACATTAGGCCTCAACGTCACCAATCCAGACCGCCACGCCTTGGCCGTTGGCAATACTATTTTAGGTGATGGATTCTCATCTCTCCTCATGCAAGACCTTCGTGTCCGTACAGGCTATGTTTACGGTGTTGGCAGCACCTTCAACTACTCCCGCACGCGCAGCAGTTTTTCTATCTCCTTTGGGGCGGACCCTGCAAAAGTAGAGGCTGCACAGGCACTTGCCCTTAAGGATATAATCTCCCTACAGCAGGCCCCTGTCTCCGACACAACGCTTAACCTCGCCAAGGCCAGCCTGTTACGGAGCTTTCCTATGGGCCGTGCAAGCTTTAGCTCCCTTGCAGAAACTTGGCTCTCTCTCATTGAGCTAGGCCTCCCGTTAGATAGTCTAGATCAAGCCGCTCAAGCTATTTTCACACTCCAAGCGGAGGATGTTCAAAAAGCATTCGCAAAATGGGTGCGCCCGACGGATATGGCACGTATCATCCTTGGCCCATCACCACAGACACCTACCATTCACTAACAAAAGAAGGCCGTTACCGGCCTTCTTCCCTGCCACCATATAAAAAGGGCACTCATAGAAGAGTGCCCTTTTTACATACCCTACAATTCAATCTACCCAGTCTTAGAGCAGTTTTTCAGCCTTTAAGTAATCAACCGCTTGTCGAATACGATGCACATA
Organism: uncultured Acetobacteraceae bacterium; assembly: GCA_946476985.1. Classification (GTDB taxonomy): domain Bacteria; phylum Pseudomonadota; class Alphaproteobacteria; order Acetobacterales; family Acetobacteraceae; genus Bombella. The sequence goes on along the minus strand of CAMKWS010000012.1, from coordinate 31,556 downwards.
GAGATGCTCTCTCATTGTGCGTTCTTGCGCTTTTTTACTCATCCGCAAGCGTAGAGCATCATCGGCCAGATATTTATCGATAATCCTCTCGAAATCTTCCCGATTAGAGAAAACAGGAATTTCATCAGCATCATAATAACGCCGCAATTCATATGTTTCCTCGTGGAACACTTGGAAAGCACCCGCCAAGGCAGCCTCAAAAGTGCGGGGACCTGGCGTAGAAGGAGAAATCATGAAACGTTTATTCTCAAAATGGAGAGAACGCCCCAAATTCAACACAATGCGTGAACGGCTATAAAGCTTGATGAGCTGGTCTTTCTCAATCCGATTGTCGGAAAAGCCAATCCCCATCTCCCCCCAACCTGGGCCAATGAAACGTATATTCAGCTTCTGCAAAACAGGCATTAAGTTGCGTGCTACTTCCTTACGGGAGCTAAACGCCACACCACAGAACAACACATCGATTGTTTTTTCTGTTCCTTCATCAATCGGCATATAATGAAGGGTTGGGCACGCGCCTAATGGGAGATGGAACACACGATCGCGTTGATAGAAATTATGCCCCCAACGATCACAAGAGAAGATCACATCAAAATCATTAGCGATTTGATAGTGGGCATCCTGCTCATAAGGATCTTCCGTAGCCCAAAAGGTAGTCACGGCTCCAATCTTACGAGCCTCACGGGATACCTCACCAAAATAGGTGCTTTCAGGCAGATAAGAGCCTGTTGCAAAGACCAAAACAGGACGCAATGTTTTAATCGCCGCTGCCGCTGCTGTGATATGCACAGAAACAACGTTTCCTTTTCCAAAGCAGCCTTCAAGCCCTTCCATAATCGTGGCACGAACCTGCGCATTCGCTTGGCTCTCATAACGGCCACCACTGCATAAAAGTACTTTTCTGCCTGGATTTGAAATATCTGTATCTTTAGACTTTCCGTCTTTCATCTTATCCTGCTTCTCTTCTACGCCCGCCATGTGTTCTCTTCTCCCTTAATAACCCTATTTATTCCTGTTAGTTCAACGATGCTTTGACAATACTTTGTAAATTATTTTTGAAGCTATCAGGATCAGTATCTCGTTTTATGGCCTCTAAGGCATTTTGACGTATAGACTGCCATAATGCCTCATTACTATAGAGCCGCTCTACCTCAAGAGCGAAACTCTCCGCATCATCAGATGACACTGCAAGTAACTCCTTCCCAGAGGACCACCCCACCTGTTCAGCTAAAAGGGATGTCGCCACAATAGGCAGCCCCCGTGCAGCAGCCTCTTGCACCTTAAAGGGAAGCCCTCCTGCAAAACGCGTTGGAGCTACAAAAACCCTATACTGATTAAACAGCGCCTCTAGGTCATCAACTGGACCAAGAATCTCAACACGTGGATGTTGTCCTAATAAGGTCATATCCACCGAGGGGTGCACATATCCAGCGATATGCAGTGTAATCTCATCATTGAGGCTTGTTAAAAGAGGTAAGACCTCATCCACAAACCATACCATACTGTCATAATTTGGAGATCTTTCACTATGGAATGCCCCTAAGAAGAGAATATCCTTCCTCTCCTCATAAGCCCGCATCGTTGGATTAGGTGCCATGCTATGCCCTAACACCATAACATTAGGATATCCCGCCCGCCGGATGAGCCCTGCGTCGTGCTCTGTCACCGCCACAATTTGCTGACAGTAATGAGCAGATTGGAGCTCCTCCACGAGCAGTTCATCTAAAGTCTTCTGCTCTGTCTCCGCATCAGCCTGTTGCCCCATAAATTCTGCCTCTAAAAGAGTACGCGGAGCTGCAACAACCTCTGTATCCAACACAGCACCGCAATGGGGAAGAAAACGACTCGCCTCATTTAGAACGGGCAAAAGCTGCGCCATATTATGCGTACGCCCGACCCAAAGCAGATCATAATATCCAGCGCGTTCTTCCAAAAAGGCAGGAAGCGAAGCTACATCTTGATCCCATACCAGTTCTACCTCCTCAGGAAAGTCCCGATATAACAGAAAAGATGGGGTCCTCTCTCTCATGACGGGATAGACCGTCACGTGATAATCCAATGCCACCAAAGCACGGACGATATCATTCGAGCGGACATACCCTGAACCAAGACCACGCAAAGGAATTCTGTCCTCAATAAAGAGGACACGCTGACGCCCTGGACGCCGCCTCTCACGTCCCAGCAAAGCATTGCGAATATGCTGTGGCTGTTGGTGGCGTAAAAACTCTAAATGTTTATGCGCAAACACTTTCCAGTGTTTTTGAATGAGCCGATGCGATCCCTCCTGCCCAGAGCTTCCAAACTCCAAATGCTCCACCATCGCCAAAGGCTCATATACAATACGCGCCCCCGTTTTCTGCAAACGTACGCATAAATCTGTATCTTCAAAATACGCTGGGCGATAATCAGTATCATATCCCCCCAAACGGTGTAACAACCCGGCTCGAACCAACAAAAAAGCCGCCGAGCCATAATCTACCTCACGGCTAAAGCTCGCTTCAGGAATATTAGGGTCATCCTGTCGTCTATAACCATATGTTGTGCCATCACGCCATATGATGGACCCAGCCTCTTGTAAAAAGAGATTTGTTCTTACCAATTTGGCAGCCACGGCACCGGTTGTATCCTCCCGGTATAAACGCCGTAACGCATGATACAGCGCATTAGGGTACAACCGTACATCATTATTCAGATACAACACAGCAGGGGCAGTGGCATGAGAAAGGGCTTCGTTACAGCCCATCAAATACCCAATATTCGTCACATGCCGGATGATCTTCGCCCCTCGGACAAGCCCTTCCAAACGAGAACTCTCATCGCACGAGCCAGAATCTACCAAAACAAGCTCAATCGCACCGTTATAATTTGCCCGTAATGACGCCAAAGCTTGTAGTGTTAAGTCAAACTGATCATGCACCACCATGATCACACTCACCTCAGCCATGCCACGCACACGAAAATCTAACGGATGGCGTGCAATCGTTTGCAGGAATAGCGCTGCATCATCTCGAAATAATTGACGAGATTGTTCCTCACTGACGCATGATAGATCACTATAAACAGGCTCAGCAGATCCTGCCTTTTCAGCAACAAAACGTGTAAAGGGGCTATCATAAAGCCCACTTTCACATTCCGCCCTCACAATGGCATTCTGCTTATACTGCGAAAGGTCCACCCCCTCGATCGGACTACGCCCCTCATGCGCTCCAAACCGCACAAAATGCTCATACCCATTACGCAATCTCCCCGCATCTAAAGTCGGGATAATATCCTGTGAATTTTGACGATAATATTGCTCATCAAACCACGGCGAGGGATTAAACTCACTAGGCGTATCATTCGTTAAATAATGATGAAGCGCACTGCTATATCGCCCCTCATCAATCTCAACCTGTACTTGCGGATATGTGTCCAAATACCATACAGGGTCAAAATACCATGAAGATGGCATAGCATCCGCAACAACCTGCGATAATGCGAGCCATGAAGCTAAAAGCCCTTCTTCACCAAACCATTTACGCTCTTGTTGCGCCATGAGTTGTAAGAGCTGCGTATCAATAAACGGCCCAGGCTGAAAGCCACGTGCCTCACCGTAAGACAGATAATGGTCATACCCATTTTTGTACCCATCTCGCTCTAAAGCTTGAGACGTTAGCTGCACATAACGGCGGCGATACGCTACCTCATCAAACAACCAATGCGGTGCGTAACGGCTATAACCTTCTTTACAATAATGCTCAAATCCAGACCGCCAACGCCGCTCAATAATCCCACGGCGGACATCGGCATATCTTTGCCGGTACCAGACTTCATCAAAATACCGATTAGGCGAGTGCCCTCGATGGCACCCTACCTCTTGATAGAACAATTCGGCATCTTCATAGCCATGTTGCTCCATCAAATCTTGCACACCGAGATAGCGCAAGCGATACCAGCACTCATCAAACCCCAACCAACGCGGTTTACATCCTGTATCGCTCACGACATCCTCGCTATGTGGTGCAAGATCAGCCATGAATTATCTGATAATCCGCCAGCTGTGTGACCAACTTTTTCATACGCTCTGCCTGCTGTGCTGTCGGCTTCTTATTCTGCACAGCCTCAGCACGACCTTGCTTCATTTGAGCACATAAATCAGTTGCGGTGATACCGAATGTTTCACCCACAATACTCACAAGAGCTAAACGCCAAGAGCCATCCTTGGAATTGAGCTGCCCCTTCCATGGCCGCAAGAGACCATTAAAGCCCGAGCACAAAGGAGCATCCCGATGGACAACCTGCACATCATTCCGCGCGAACCGCTCTACAGCGAAAAGCACAACGTCATCTTCGCTCTCATGAACCATCGCGACAAACGCCACGCCAGAACGCCCCAACCCGCTTAGGAATGTCCACCCGCGCAGTACCAATGCTCCTTCATCTTCCTTAACGTCCTTAGAGGTGTCTTTCTTATCAACCGTGACACACTCAAATTGGTCAATGAAGTACAGCAATTCACCACGCTCATGAGGGAAGAACCGCCCCCTTGGGAAACGTGCCAATGGCGTATCTCTAAGCAGAGTATCACTATTCAACACCCGTGCGAAATCCGCCAAGATCGTACCATTATCAGGCTTAAGGGAACGGATAGCCTTAACCTTTGCCCCTTCAACCTCCACACCATGATGCAGCAACTGGAATGCGCCACGCCCATTAATGATGTTGATTGTCCCTATACGGTACTTACCTTCACACCACGTTCCACGCAAAGCAGCCCGTACCGAGAAACCAGAACGACGAGGAACATCACTTCCAAACAATTCGGAAATATCGGTCCGAATTTCACGCTCGGCCTTCATAAAGATTAACGGCTTAGCCGTATCCTCATTAATCAGCACAACGTAAACCTGACCAGAGGTACTAACCTCCGGTAAGAACATCCATCCTCTAAGGTGGAACTCATCAGAAGACTTAAAGGTCTTCTCTGCTCCTTCTGTAAGCACATGATGACAAATGTCATCCACATAACAATTCGCACCCTGAATAGCGAACCAATCATTAATATGCGCAGGCAAGCAGATCGAAAGATCGCGCGTAAGTGGTGGATCAAAAATATGCCTTGGTGGAGCTTGGTTCTTCCAAGAGCTAATCGGCAATAGATGCACCTGCCCTGCATCAAACATCAGCTCTGAAACACCTAACTGTGTCCGTGGCGCAAGGTCATGATACAGCTTCAGCAAGCCTGCAGCATATTCCCCTTCATGCGTCCATAGAGCCGGTGTAATAGCCGACATCATCTTCTGCCGAATATCTTCGGAAGAGCGTAAAAGCTCCAACCGCTCCAACACAATATCTGGGCGGCTGATCGGCACCTTAAAGCCATTTACGCCGTCATCCACACGATCATGCAAGGCTCCCACATCTGTCACAATGGGGACCAGACCATACTGCCAAGCTTCTGAGAGCGAGATACAATATGTCTCGGGCCATATAGAAAGGAACAGCGCAACATCAGCCTGCTTCATCACATCTGTGCTGCCTACATCATAACGACCATGTACAGTCACATTTGGCCGCTTCATATTTTCTAGGACAGGCTGATAATCTGGGTGGACATATCCAAGAATATGGAAATGAAAATAATCAGGATGAGCTGCCTCAATCAGGGCTAGAATCGTATCCGCCCCTTTTGTTCGCACAAAGTTTCCGGCAATCACCACCCCTAATGGCCGCCCTTTAAGAGGCTTATAGCTGTTGGGCACAACCGGTACAGTTGTATCTGGGCTGGGGATCCCATTAACTAGGCTGATCTTACGATCCAGCACTGGATAAATCTTATGTAATAAATCCCGAGAATGCTGCGTCCCGAACATAATCGCGTCAACATGATGCAACATCCGGTCGATAAAGGCGCGGCGCGTTTGCTCCCCGCCATACTCCACACCCTCAGCTAACTTGAGCATGATATCCATCCCCAATACGGAGGTGAACTCACCCTCTACATGCCGCATATCTTGATTCAGGAGATTATAGCGTGAGGATACAAGCCAGAAGTCATGAGCAGAGAATAGAACACCTGTCCCATTCGCCTTCGCGATGAGCGGTAAGGAAAGAGCATGATGTCCCAGATGTTGGAAGTGAACAACATCAATATTATATTGGCTCAAAACACTGGAGAAAGCTGTCTCCTCAGCGGCATCACAAACAACATCCTGCCAATCCCGCTCTGTGACATCAAAATGCTCTAACTCTTGCCCATTGGCAGATAACAAGCGACATGATGTCCCACGACGTAACCAAAAGAAGAACTCCACATCACGCCCTAAAGACGAGCAAAGCTCTCTCTGATAAACCTCAACGCCTCCCCATACTTGCTCATGAATGGTGGAGTGTGTGCACATCAGCACCCGCAAACGATTACGCCGTACAGGTACCACAACTTCAGTTGGCGCACGCCGGGCAAAATTTGCTTTTGTAACATCACGAATCACCTGCAGGCGATGTTCATACAAATGTTGTTTCGCAACAGATTTTTGAGATGCTATGGCAGAACGACGGCGTAAATTTCCATTACTCAATAGACGAGAAATACCCTCAACAACTTCATCGTCATTATGGGCAAGCTGCACACCATCAATTGTTTTGAAGTGGCTTAAGTCCATCCCTGGAGCGACTTCAACCACCTGTGCCGTTCCTGCCAAACCTAGCTCAAAGAAGCGAGGCCCAGGTGCCGTTGCTTGGCTCACATCCCCATGCCCCGCATAATTGCGAAACATTGTCAGAGTAACGGCACTTGCATTGGCAAAATCAATAAACGCCTCATGGCTAACAGGGCGCTGTAACGCTAAAGCAGCAATATCGTCTGGTAATGGAGGCAAATACTCATTACTTGGGCAAACCAGTTTAAGGCGAACATCTGGAAAGCTTGTCAAAACACGGCGCAGTGTCTGCACACGGTTTGGCCACATAGTTCCCGCAAAAAAGAGATCGTAATCATACGTCCCCGCGGTGCGTACGGGGCGCTCATGCAGCCATTGACTTGCCGCCAATGGAAGATAATGCCCTTTGCCTTGGTATGTCTCAACAGACGAAGGATCGTTGGTAAAGATATAATCAAATAATGGGGAGACTTGGCTATTTAATTCCCCCATGAAAGGGTCTTCAAATGTCCAAAGAATCAAAGTCTTAAAAGCAGGACGAATACGGCGAATAAGAGCCTGATTTAGTCTCTGACCGTCAATACATAATAAAGTGTCATGCTCACCAGAGGCTGCAGCCTCCCCTAATGACATATTATCAGCAAGGACGATATTTTCCTTACCAAATAACGCCTCAGCAGCTCTTTGAATAGCCAGTGTTAGATAAGCGTTGGGGTTATGTGTATAATTAGTATTATAAATAACGGCCATTCTTTACCCCGTATGCAACCATGTATTTTCTCACAACATTATAATCATGCTGTAGTTACGCCTTATGTAACACAATGCTAATATAATCGTAACAACTACCTCAAGGTTATCTCTTCAAATCTACCTACCATCCCCCCCTAAAACAACAAAAGGGCGGCCATAAAATGGCCACCCTTTTATCACTTTAACGAGAGCGAGGGCGCTCCCGCATCTTAAAGTGCGCTATTAGTCTTCCGTTGTACGGCGACGAATAGCTGCCCCAAGGATATCACCAAGGGATGCACCAGAGTCGGAAGAACCGTACTCGCTGATCGCCTGCTTATCTTCCTCAACCTCACGGCCGCGGATTGTCAGAGACAGCTTGCGGGAAGAACGATCCAGCCCAACAACCTTCGCATCAACCTTCTCGCCGACAGCGAAACGCTCTGGGCGCTGCTCTGCCTTATCACGAGCCAGCTCACCACGACGGATGAAGCCTGTCAGTACATCATCAACCTTGACTTCAATACCGTTGCTCTGAACAGCGGTCACAACGCAGGTGACAACGTCACCTTTGTTGATGCGCTCTAGCACATCAGCAGCTGGGTCTTCCTGAAGTTGCTTAATACCGAGAGAGATACGCTCTTTCTCTGCATCCACGTCAAGAACCTTAGCCTGAACGACCTGGCCCTTCTCGTAACGAGACATGACAACTTCACCTGCCTCATCCCAAGACAGATCAGACATGTGCACCATGCCATCGATGTCAGCGGACAGACCGATGAACAGACCGAATTCGGTGATGTTACGGATCTCGCCTTCGATGACGGAACCAACTTTATGCTCTTCAGCAAACTGCTCCCATGGGTTGCGCTGAACCTGCTTCAGGCCAAGGGAGATACGGCGTTTTGCGCTGTCCACATCCAGAACCATGACTTCGACTTCCTGAGAAGTTGCCACGATTTTACCCGGATGGACGTTCTTCTTCGTCCAGGACATTTCAGAAACGTGTACCAGACCTTCAACACCTGGCTCCAGCTCAACAAACGCACCGTAATCGGTGATATTTGTCACGCGACCTGTGAAGCGAGCATTGACTGGGTACTTAACAGCCACGTTCTCCCATGGATCAGCCTCAAGCTGCTTCATGCCAAGGGAAATACGCTGTGTTTCGGAGTTGAAGCGAATCACCTGCACGCGGACTGGCTGACCAATCTGCAGAGCTTCAGATGGGTGATTGATGCGCTTCCATGCGATATCTGTCACATGCAGCAGACCATCAACGCCGCCGAGGTCAACGAAGGCACCGTAATCGGTGATGTTCTTAACGACACCGTCAAGAATCATGCCTTCCTTCAGACCCTGAATCAGCTCAGAGCGCTGCTCAGCACGTGTCTCTTCGAGCACGGCACGACGTGACACAACGATATTGCCACGTGCGCGATCCATTTTCAGGATCTGGAAAGGCTGTGGCTGACCCATAAGCGGCCCGACATCACGCACTGGGCGGATATCAACCTGGCTGCCAGGCAAGAAGGCCATTGCGCCACCCAGATCAACCGTGAAGCCACCTTTTACGCGGCCATAGATCGTACCATTGACGCGCTGATTGTTAGCGAATGCGCTTTCAAGAGCTGTCCATGCTTCTTCACGGCGAGCTTTCTCGCGGGAAAGAACGATAGAGCCATCACGATCTTCGTAGCGTTCAATAAACAGCTCGAACACGTCACCCGGCTTAACATCCGGCGCAACGCCTGGAGGGCCAAATTCACGCAGAGCCACGCGGCCTTCGCTCTTCAAGCCAACGTCAACAATAGCGTGATCGTCTGTCAGACGGATAACGCGCCCACGGACAACTGTACCGTCAAACGCGCTGTCGCTGCCCAGTGTTTCTTCCAACAGGGCTGCAAAATCTTCTGTACCGTGGTTCGGTGTATTCTGAGTGGCAGAAGCCATGTAATTCCAGCATTCCAGAGTGTTTTAGGTTGCAGACAACCCAACACCCAGCCTTGCGCTGCTTTTTCTCTCCTTATCGGAGCTTCGAAAAAACAACGTCTCCTTCCCCCTCACAGCCAAGGCAGAAGTCATCATTAAAGAATCCAAAAGTTATGCCACATGGCATAACCCCTTCCCCTTGCGGCTGTGCAAAGGGATAGACCCTTCACCAACACCCACAAAGGGGGGGCTGTCAACAGGGAAGATGCGTTTTAAATGCGGATGAGGCCACGTTCCTGCAAAATCTGGCATACTTTTGCCAAAACAGATGCGGCGTCCAAATGATCTGTAACAATTTTCACAGCATCTTCAGCTGGCCGTAAAGGTGCCGTTGCACGGGAGGCGTCTTGCTCATCCCGTGCATTCAGAGCCGCAATTTCTTTTGCCAATGCGTTAGAATCGGCGCAAGCGCTTCCATGGCGCTGCTCATACCGCCGTTGTGCGCGTACTTCCGGAGAGGCTGTAATAAAAAACTTGGCATGAGCATCTGGAAACACGACTGTGCCAATGTCTCTTCCATCCACCACAGCACCCCGCGCACGGCCAAAGATTCGCTGCCGCTCTAATAGAGCAGAGCGCACCTCTGCATCCCGTGCAACGAGCGATGCTGCACGATCAACTTCTGGCACACGCAAATCATCCCGGTGCAAATCCTCGGGAAGAAGCTGTTGCGCATGTTCTGGCCCATCTATCTCCGGGTTTCCCCCTGCATTCAACACCCGGCGTGCTACAGCACGATACAGCAAACCTGTATCCAAATAAGGCAGCTCCAGCGTCTCAGCTAATTGCCGCGCTAATGTCCCTTTGCCCGCAGCAGCCGGGCCATCAATCGCAATAATAAGATGTTTCATTTTTCGCTTACTCACGCTGCAAGCCCCGCACCAAGGCTGTTCATAAGCTCAACAAAACCTGGGAAGCTCGTTTCAATAAAAGCGGTGTCATCAATTTTAACAGGCTTCTCTGCTGCAAGACCAAGAACCACAGCGCTCATGGCAAGGCGATGATCCATATGTGTGCAGACAGTGCCTCCTCCTGGAAGAGAAGCCTGCCCTTGAATAATCAAGTCATCACCCTCAACACGCACATCTGCGCCATTAGCTTCAAGCAAAGCGACTGTGGAGGCGAGACGATCACTTTCTTTCACCCGCAACTCAGCTAACCCACGCAAACGAGACTCGCCGTCAGCGAAGGCACATGCCACAGCAAGAACGGGATATTCATCAATCATGGACGGCACACGCTCAGCAGGAACATCCACCCCTTTTAAGCGCCCTGCACGGATATAGAGGTCTCCAATAACCTCACCACCTTCTACTCGCTCATCGCGCAGCTCTAGAGAAGCTCCCATCTCACGTAAGGTCTTAAACAACCCCGTCCGCAAAGGGTTCTGGCCTACAGCAGACACAACAATCTCAGACCCCGGCACCAACAACGCTGCCACCACCGGGAACGCTGCAGAAGAAGGGTCCCCCGGCACAACAACATCACGCGCTTTAAGAGATGCAGGTCCTTGCACTGCAATGCGGCGCCCGCCTTCTGGCAGGGCGGTAACCTCTACATCCGCCCCAAAATGGCGCAGCATATTTTCAGTATGGTCACGTGTGGGCACTGGCTCTTCAACCACTGTTTCACCTTGGCAACTTAACCCAGCCAAAAGAACAGCAGATTTCACTTGAGCAGAGGCCACCGGCAAGCGGTAATGCAGCGCCTTGCCTTCACCTGTACCCTCTACTGCCATCGGTAATTTTTGCCCAGCACGAGTGACAAATCGCGCCCCTGTCCCTGCCAAAGGTACACTTACACGCCCCATTGGGCGGCTCCGCAAAGAGGCATCACCTGTCATGACGCTCATAAAGGGATGCGTTGCTAAAACACCGCTAAGCAAACGTGCTGCTGTGCCGGAATTTCCCATATCCAGAACATCTTCCGGCTCTTTAAGCCCAGCAGCGCCACAACCTTCAACAACCCATTTTGTTGCTTCTTGAACAATCTTTGCACCTAAAGCACGCATTGCTCCTGCTGTGCGGAGAACATCCTCCCCCTCCAGCAGACCGGTAATGACCGTTGTGCCTTCAGCCAAAGAAGCAAACATCAATGCACGATGGCTAATGGATTTATCACCAGGAACACTCACACGCCCCGAAAGCCCGGTCGGCGCGGAAGAGACTGTCAAAGGGCGTTGTTCTGTCATCATCCTGCTTTACAATATCAATGAGTTTCTCACGCTAGTTGTGGCACATTATCGCATATAACGGTGAAAGTCTGTCCCCTAAATGTCGTAAAAACACGATCTGCCACAATATGTCCCCTCACAGTTTATAGAGTTCAGGCACCTCATTGCCGAATCATAAAAAATGAGAAATATTTGACAGAGGGCCTTTTCAGTGGCATGGCCCAAACACTTCTTTTTGTGGCAGTACGGGCTTCCAATATCATGGCTAAACCAGAACTCGGTCTGAAACGGACATGCGTTGATTGTAACGCACGCTTTTACGATCTCACTCGCGTGCCAGCTGTCTGCCCTAAATGCGGGACGACACAGCCAACAAACCTCTCCCAGCTGAAGCAGGATGAGGAGCTGGCAGATGAGAAAGAGAAAAACCTTTCTCAGGATGAGCACGAAAATGATGTAGATCTCGACACCGATACAGATGACGATGATCTAAACGATGATACTCTGGATGATGACGACGATATCAGCAACGATATCGAAGTGACGACAGATAAAGACGATCGTGACGATAACTAAGCACGACATAGCGCATTATATAAGCGTATGACTTGTGTGTAGGGAGAGACTGACTATGGCTAAAACCACAAGTGGCTCCCCCTCTTTTAAAAACCGTGCCTCACAAGGGGTACGGTTTTTTTTATGCCAACATCGCTCTCATTTTAAAACAACATTAGGGCTCACCGCCCTGACATTAGCACCTCCTCACATTCAGCCCCCTGCTATTGCGGCAGAGCCCTCGCCTTTCTCCCACACTCTTACAGTTCCCGCAGCTACAGCTGCACTTGCCGCACGATTAGAAGCACGAGACAGCGCCACTGCTGCTTTACAAGAAACCTGCTCAGCCCCGATCACAGCAAAATTAATTGATACTGTAAGCCCACCACAACTCGTACATGATGCACGTCAACTACTCTCGCTAAAGGCGCATACGGCTATTACAACACGCCATGTGCAGCTCTTCTGCCGCAATATCCTGTTATCAGAGGCTTGGAACATTTATATCCCTGCTCTTCTCCTCCCCACAGCACGACAACGCTTAGCAAGAGGGCATATTCCTTTCGGACGCGCTTTGGGGGAAAGCTTTTTTCAGCGCCACCGCTTACAGAGCCGCTTTCATAATCTTCCCTTTGGGATCGTGCTAGAAAATCGTGCTGTTTTATATCGCCGCGATACTAAGCAACCTTTTTCTTTCTTAATAGAACGCTACACAAGGGCGGCTTTGCTACCGAAAACAAAACCGTTCTCTCCTTAAAAATCCATCCCCATTTGCACGAAAAAACTGCGCCCTTGAATATAGCCGGCATATTGAGAAAACGCCGTATTAAACGCCCCATCCGGCACAAAGGGCGGGCGACGATTAAATAAGTTGCTCACCCCGCCCATCACTTGTAGGCCGCGCACATGCCCGCTCACAGTGACATCATGCAGCACTGTCCCGCCCACACGGGTACGACCAGATGTCGCAGGGGAGAGATCATGCAAACCATCATTAAGGCGCATCCCACTTACAAAACGGGACATCCACATCACACTAACAGCCCCGTGCCGCCATGTTGCACTCAGTGATGTTTGCTGGCGGGGGCGCCCTGTTCCTGCCAAATATAGCAGCCGACCTGCATAATTTTGCCACCCACTATATTGGCTAAAACGCTGCTGATAGTTCAAAAGATATTGCATATTGCCATAAAAAATAAGACGGTCTTTTGCTGTCAGCTCTGTTGTATAATGCGCCGTGACATCTAAACCATCCGTCTTTAAGGCCCCAATATTCTGTGGGAGCGCCTCAATCGCTGTAATTTGACCGCTATTAGAGCGCGGCAATATGGCCGAACAAAAGCTCGTCTCACTGCCTGTATAGCATCCATCTAACAATGTCTGCGTGCTCAAGGTCGTAATCATATTACTGAGGCTATAATGCCAATAATCCACTGAGACCTGCACAGCTTTTAAAAAGCGCGGCGTAAGATCCACCCCCAATGTCACCGTGCGCCCCTGCTCAGGCTTGAGAGCCGTATTACCGCCTGTCAATGTCGGCAATTGCCCTACAAGGGATGACGCAAAATGGGCAGGATCAATCCCCTCTCCTCGGCAACGCGCCGCAACGGCTGTCGCCTGCACGCCATAAGAGGATACATACGCACAAGGGTCAGACGCTGAAGCATAGCTTAATGTGCGCCCCCCATAGAGGTCATATAACCCCGGCTGTCTATATGATGTTCCTAATGTCGCGCGGAAGGCGATATCTTTTATAGGGGCCCAATGTAGGCCCGCTTTCCAATTCAGAGTCGTACCGAACCGATTATATGCCGAAACCCGTCCTTGGAGATTCACTGTTAAATCTTGCGTAAAAGGTGCATGCCGCAAGAGAGGAAGCTGCAACTCGCCATAGCCTTCTGTGACATGGAAGCCCCCTCCCGTATATGCTCCCGCCGCCCCTGTAGATTCTCCCCGTACGACAACAGTATCAGGATAATAACTCAGCTGCTCGCCTCGATGTTCCATCCCCACAACAAGCCCTAACGCCCCCGCATGGCGCCACGGTAAGGCCCATAAATGTGCGTTGCGAAAGCGCAGCAATGTATCCCGCAACTGGTAATTTGCTTGGTCGTGCTGCGTAAAACGCACATAATTCTTCGCCTGCTCGCTATATGGTGCAAAAGGGCTTTGCAGCACACAGCCGCTCTCCGCCAAGCATATCGTGGGGTCATATATCACCGCACTCTGCGTATTTTCCCCATCAAGTTGGCGCGTACCTGTTGTCTCTAACAAATGGCGATAATTCACCATATTCTCTGTACGAGACGAGAGATGACTCTTTCCATAAGTAAAAGAAGCTTCATAATCCCATCCAGCACCCAGCTCTCCCTTTATACTGGGCAGGAAGGTCCATGTATCGGTAGTGATGTTGTTCCGACGCGGGCCAATATCCTCCGCACGCTTGAGCAGCGCAGCATCCTCTCCCCAAGGGTTATACGGGTTGGCGGCCGGTAGCACCCATGATGACAAAAGAGAGGATGGCGGCACACTCCCTTGAATAGGTGCAGGTGATTGCGTGCGCCCTACCAGTGTGTGGCTATAGCGCACCACCCCATATAGGCTGATAAATTTAGAAAAACGCTCATGCGCATCTACCGAAAACGCAGCATTATCATGGCGATTCATAATGGTTGAATATTGAGCAAAATTATACCGGTCAGACGCCATGAAAGACCGAAAGCCCCCAGCACCATCCGGCACCATCTTTTGGCCTGTCTGCGGGTTTATCAGCACCCCTGAAGGAATGATGGACGACCCATAGCTCGGACTCCCTGTAGCGGGGTTATCATTTTGAGGCAAAGCCGCCCATGAGCGATCGCGGTTATAAATAGGCCCCGTTGTGCCATAACTGCCAAAGATTGTGAGATTCCCACGCTCATGGTCAAAATTAAACCCATGATATGCCGATATCTCACCACCACGCCCATCGCCTACCTGCGTAATCGCCCCACGCAACGTTATATGGCTGCCTGTAAGATTATGCCGAAGATGAATATTAATCACACCCGCCATGGCATCTGCCCCATAAAGGCCAGAACCACCATCTTTTAAAATGTCTATTTTCTCAATCTGCTCACGCGGTACTGTATTAAGATCCACACATTCAGACCCCGCATTTAGGGGCGCACGGCGGCCATCAATCAACACAAGGACACGCCCTTGGCCGAGATTGCGCAAATCCGTACAAGACGCCCCCTTCCCGCCATTCGTCATACTGTTAGGGGAACCAGACGACCCAATAGAAGGGAGTTGCTGCAAATAATCACCCAAAGATGTTACAGCGCTTTGTTGAATCTCTTTTCTCGTAATGACCTGCACAGAATTAGGCGAGGTCTTCCGTCCTCCTTTGAGCAGCGAGCCTGTCACCGTTATTTGCTCTACAGGCGGAGCAGTCTCTTCTGCACACAATGCCGATGGTACAGCCCATATTAAAAACAGCCCAATGCCTAGTAGAGCAGTGCGGCCCTGTCGGATAAGCGGCATAGCCCCTCACAGAAATATTAAAATATAATTTATGTTATAATATAACATTCATGAGCTGGCTAGAGATAAACACATCTCCGCTCTCAAGCTGCACATCTATGCAGATCGCCAAAGGCTACTGCCCAGCGCAGACCTCTCCCCTTATGGGGCAGGGGACCAATTTAAATGCTGCCCACCATCAGGGGCGATCATCTGCCCCGTAACAGACGGTGCCATAAGAAAAAAACGGGCAATTGCAGCAATTTCCTCAGGAGACGCGCCTGATTGCAGCGGCGTCTTACGGCACATCGCTTCAAAATGCTCATCCGACTGACCTGAAGCCGGCAAAACAGGCCCAGGCCCTATGGCATTAACCCGAATACGCGGCGCAAGCCCCAGTGCCATGCTTTGTGTCAGACTCCATAAGGCCGAACGAGACACGGTATAGCTGACAAAATGTGGGGTTAGATTCCATACACGTTGGTCGAGCATGTTAAGAATCACCCCTTGCGCCTGCTGAGGTAAGGCTTCCGCCATCGCTTGGGACAAAACAAAAGGCGCCCTTAAATTCGGCTCCATATGCTCATCCCAGCTTTGCCGTGTGACTGAGCCAAGCTCATCCCGCTGGAACACAGAAGCATTATTAATAAGCACGCCAATAGGGCCAAGCTGCTCTTGCACCTCTGCTAACAAAGGCAATAAAGCGGCCTCTTCTGCGAGATCCGCATGGACAATGCAGCCCTTGCCGCCAATTTTCTCTAAAAGCTCATGCGCCTCATCTGCACTGCGGCGATAGTGAATCGCTACTTTAAACCCCTCAGAGGCCAGCATCTCCACCATAGCACGCCCTAGACGACGCGCACCGCCTGTTACCAGTGCAACACGGGGAATGTGAGAGGAAATAGGCAGCATTTTTATAAAGCCCGGCGAGAGGATAATGCTGCAGCCAGAGTACCTTCATCCAACACATCCAACGCACCACCAATGGGCACACCGTGACCAAGGCGGCTTACAGGCACATCGTAAGATGAAAGCTTTTCTTGCAACCAATGTGCTGTTGTTGCGCCTTCAACAGTTGCTCCTAATGCCAGAATAACTTCTTTAACCTCTCCCGCCTGCACCTGCTCAAGCAGCCCTGTCAGGTTAAGATCATCCGGCCCAAAGCCCGAGAGAGCCGAAAGCACTCCTCCTAAAACTTGATAGCGCCCCCGATGCACGCCAGAGCGCTCTAACGCCCAAAGGTCTCCAACATTCTCGACAACACAAATCACCGTAGGGTCACGCTGCGTGTCTGCACATATTGTACATGGGCTGAGGCTATCAAGATTGCCACATTTTGGGCAGGTATGGATATTGCGTGCCGCCTCCTGCATGGCCCCTATCAAGGGGCGCAAACGACTCTCCGGCTCTTGCAGCAGCGCCAAAGCGGCACGCCGCGCCGAACGCGGCCCTAACCCGGGCAACCGCGCTAGACGAGCAATCAAAGCTTCAATCTCGGGGCTAATATGCACGCTTTATCCTACCGTTATATAAAGAGATTCTTTTAGAAAGGTAGGTCCATCCCTGGTGGGAGTTTTAAACCACCAGTCACCTTCTTCATTTCTTCAGAACTGACCTCTTCTGTCTTTTTCTTCGCATCGGCAAAAGCTGCTAAGACGAGATCCTGCAATGTTTCCATATCTTCGGGATCTGCCAGTTTAGGGTCAATCTGTATCGCCTTCATCTCGCCCTTACCTGTCAAACGCAGACGCACAAGACCATTGCCCGCTTCACCCTCAATCTCCATCGACGCCAAACGTGTTTGGGCTTCTTTCATGCGAGCCTGCATCTGCGTGGCTTGCTTCATCATACCTGCAAGATTTTTCATATATTCTCTCCCATCTTCATTCTTGAGCAGACACCAAAAACGCTATCTTGCTTAATCAAGATCATCTTCTTCTATGGAATCTGCATCAATTGGCGCAAACTCCCAATCCGGTGGAACATCCTCACCCAAAGGTGTAATCTCCTCAGGAGGCAGACCATAATCATCGAGGGAATGATCCGTTACCTCGCCGATCTCCGCTCTAGGGAATCTCTGCAAAATCGCCTTCACCAGAGGATTCTCCCGCACCCTAGCTTGGTTCGCGGCAACTAGCTCCGCCCCTTGTTCATCAAGACTCGGCTCACCCTGCTCTGTAGAAGGCTCTACCTGCCATTGGCCGGGATATAACCTTTCCAACATTGCGGATAATTCTTTATACGCCCGCCGCTGATTTGCTGGTGTATCATCTATCCGTACCACCAGACGAGGCGGATCAAACACCACTACATGCCCGGCGAGCCGCAACACACCATGCAGACGAACTTCACGCTGCTGCTTAGCTAATGCCACCACTTCACGCCAACTTCTCGGCATGGGAGGCACTATAGCCTCAGCGGCAGCAGCCTCGTTTTGCCCTGTCTTCTGCGGCGATGACTCAGCTATGGCCTGAATATCATCTACACGCTCACCATCTTCTGTGACCAAACGCAAGGCAGATGATGTTGTATCAGACGTTGCCGCCTCTTGCTTACGCTGAGCTATCTGAGCATGGACCTCCTCAGAAGAAAGCGGCTCAGATTGGGGGACACATTCTAAAACAACACCCCCACGATTGATGGTCTCCCTCCCTCCAGAGGACAGCGCTTGAGATACCTCCCCCATACGGCGTGCCTGAGGTGTCCCATCAGAACTGCTTGGTGAAGAACTAGAGCCCCCCCCTCCATTAGGCGCTGTAAAATTCTGGAATCCTCTAGAACCTCCCGGGGAAGGTGCAAAAGGCAAAGCTCCACCTGTAGAAGCTTCACCTCCCCCTTCACCACTCGTAGGCGCTGCTTGGAGCTGACGAATTAATTTATCAGGCGTTGGCAACATGCTCGCGTGACAGAGGCGTATTAACACCATCTCTGCCGCTTGTTGACGATTAGGAGCCATATCAACTTCTGGCAGCCCCTTTAAAAGCAACTGCCATGCCCGCCCCAGCACCGCCATACTGATATGCTCAGAAATCTCTCCGCCACGCACACGCTCAATCTCTGGTAGCTCGTGTCCTTCACGTAGCTGAGGCAACGCTTTAATACGTGATAAAAGATGCAGAACATCCATTATATCGGCAAGTAACACACCGAGGTCTGCCCCACGTGCATAAGCCTTGCCTGCGATCTCTAATACTTGTGCAACCTGCCCACGCAGCGCAGCCTCTAGGAGATCAAATACCATGCCGCGATCTGCCAGCCCCAGCATATCAGCAACACTCGCTGTATCTGCAGCCCCTTGAGCAATCGCTTGATCAAGCAAAGATAATCCATCACGCACTGAGCCATCCGCAGCCCGTGCAATTAACGATAATGCGCCATCCTCTAAAGTTGCTCCTTCCTTTTGAGCAATAGAGGCGAAATGCGCTGCCAACATATCTTGTGGCACACGCTGTAAATCAAAACGCTGACAACGAGACAACACCGTAACCGGCACTTTACGAAGCTCTGTCGTTGCGAAAATAAACGTGACCTGTGCGGGCGGCTCTTCAAGAGTTTTCAACAACGCATTAAACGCATTGCGTGAAAGCATATGCACTTCATCGATGACAAAGACCTTCATCCGTGCCTGCATAGGACGGAAACGAGAAGCCTCAATAATCTCACGCACATCATCCACACCTGTACGTGAGGCAGCATCCATCTCAAGCACATCAGGGTGGCGGTCTGCTAAAATAGCCTTACAATTCGGGCATACCCCGCATGGATCTGCTGTGGGGCCGCCATTGCCATCTTCCCCTGTGCAGTTCAACGCACGGGCAATAATGCGAGCTGTGGTTGTCTTCCCGACCCCCCGTACACCTGTCAGCATAAAAGCATGGGCCACACGGCCAATGCTAAAAGCTCGGCGTAAAATCCGTACTAGGCTTTCTTGGCCAATAAGATCATCAAACGTACGAGGACGATATTTACGCGCTAAAACACGATATTCACCAGCATCAGCTTTCGTGCCCGATGTGGTGTTTACTTGAGTAGCAGAATTATCGGCTAAAGGATCAGAAAAAAAACCACCGCCTGTTTCCGGCGGGAGAGGAATTTCGTCATCAGTCACGAAGGTAACGCTCCTCCCGCATAATCACAAACTGGAAGGACCATTCAGACAGTAAATATGGCTGCCTCGGTCTCTGCCTCCAGAGGCCTCAATATGGCGATGAGGAGACCGGACACCTAACCCGATTGAACTCACTACGGCTGCTTCCTTCCGGACCTGACCGGGTTTGCAAGTCAACCGCCCAGGGCCGATCTCCCAGCTCGGCTTCTAGCACAGAAACAGGGGGGGCAGGCAAGCCCTTCTTTTCCCCTTATGGTCCGACAGCTCCTCCACCCGGGTGGCGAGGGTCAGCCACACCATAGAACAATCCCGTTTGAGGCCCTTTTAAACGTGGCCCACCAACTAAAATTGCCTCCGTAATCCCCCACGGGCGATGAGCGATAAAATGGTACCCCTCATTTTCGAGCTGCTTTTGTACTTCGGTAGATAACGCACCAGTTTCTACCTCCACCCCATCGGGCTGCCATTGCTCATGTATTCGTGGCAAATCCACCGCCTGCGCAAGATCAAGTCCATAATCCACCACACCAAGTAGACTCGATAACACAATCGTAGGAATACGAGAGCCTCCTGGGCTCCCTGTCACCATCACAGCATGACCATTTCGACTCACAATACTCGGCGTCATAGAAGATAACGGCGTTTTGCCTGGTGCAATGGCATTCGCACGTGAGCCTACAATCCCAAACATATTCGGCTCACCTGGCTTGATAGAGAAATCATCCATCTCATCATTCAGCCAAAAACCTGCATGACCTGCCATCACCCCGGCACCGAACCACCCATCCAACGTATAGGTAGTAGAGACAGCCATACCTTCATTATCGATCACAGAAAACTGCGTTGTTTCATGCTTTTCCTCACGCACCGGGGCAGTTGCTTTTACGTCTCCCGGCTGGGCTACACCTACCACTAACGCCTCAGATGCCACAGCACGCCCCTGTGGCAAGGCAGCCCGAATTTGCGCTGCATAGGCAGGGTCTAAAAAATGTGAGAGAGGATTTTTAACAAAAGCGGGGTCTCCAAGGTCACGCCTATCTGAATACGCATGCCTCATAGCCTCAATTTCTGCACGGACAGATGCCGCACTATGAAGCCCCAGCCGCCCCATATCATAGCCTGATAAAATGTTTAGAATTTCACATAAAGCCACCCCACCACCGCTTGGTGGAGGTGCTGTATCAATCTGATACCCTCGATAATGGCACTGCACAGGCGCCATAAACCGAGGCTTATACGCACGCAAATCTTCAGCCGAGAGCAAACCACCCCCTTGCTGACTTACACGCAAAAGCTCTGAAGCAATCTTCCCTTGATAAAAAGCCTTCGCTCCATTCTTAGAAATGAGCTCCAATGTATGCGCCAAATCCTTTTGGATAAGGCGATCTCCTACCTCTAACTCACTCCCATCGGGACGCAAAAAGATAGGCCGAGCATACTTATCCTGCTGGAAAAATGATGTCGAAGTCCGCAAGAGCTCCACATCACCTTCCTCTAACACAAAGCCATCCCGTGCCAAAGCAATCGCCGGAGCCATATCCTGCCTGCGGCTCAACCGCCCCCAACGTTGACGGACAGCCTCTAACCCCGCAACCGTTCCCGGTACAGCTACCGCCTTCCACCCAATGGTAGACAATCCTGCTTGCACCTTACCTGTACTATCTAAGTACATTGTTTCTGTCGCTTTAAGCGGTGCTTTTTCACGGAAATCAATAAAAATCGCAGGGCGATGAGCTGGCTTGAGTGTCATAAAACCACCCCCGCCCAAATTACCTGCAGCAGGATACACAACAGCCAACGCATAACCCACTGCTACAGCAGCATCAGCCGCATTACCGCCCTCACGCAGGACACGCGCTCCGGCTTCTGAGGCAAGATGCTGAGCAGACACAACCATCCCCCGATGCCCTGCAACGAGCCTCCCCGGGCGTAAAGTATCTGGCCCGTAGGCCAAAGGGTCATGAGCCGCACTTAGCGGCTCTGCTATGGCTCCTGTGCTGATAAAAGAGAGGCTTATCGCAAGCCCAACACCCAGTTTATGCCTGAAATGTTTTGTCATCTCTGCGGCTCCTCTCTCATCATGATGCTATCAGTCCAGAACGCACATACACCCTTTAAGTAAAGACTTCTTACAAAGAGTAAGGCGGTTTTGTGTGCCCTTTAGGAGATAGGGTAAAAATCTCGTACCCATCTTCTGTTACACCAAGTTGATGCTCAAACTGTGCCGAAAGCGAACGATCCCGCGTTACAGCTGTCCAATCATCAGCGAGGACTTTTACGTCCGGGCGACCTAGGTTCAGCATTGGTTCAATGGTGAAGACCATACCAGGCTTTAGGACTGTCCCTTGGCCGGGCTTACCATAATGCAGCACACTTGGAGCTTCATGGAAATTCCGCCCAATACCATGGCCGCAGAAATCCCTCACAACACCTAAACGATTCTTTTCCGCAAAACTTTGAATAGCATGACCAATATCACCCAATGTAGCCCCGGGGCGGACCTGCTCAATTCCTAGCATCATCGCTTGATATGTCAGATCAATCAGCTTCTCGGCCTTCCGAGGTGGCTTACCGACAACATACATACGGGATGTATCGCCATACCACCCATTTAGAATGGAGGTCACATCGATATTGAGGATATCCCCCTCCTGCAGACGACGCTCTCCTGGGATACCGTGACACACCACATGATTTAGCGAGATGCAGCATGATTTGGGAAAACCATGATAATTCAAAGGCGCAGGGGTTGCCCCATGGGCGAGTGTATAATCATGAACAATCTGATTAAGTTCATCAGTCGTGACACCCGGGCGCACATGCTCGGTGATCATATCCAATGTTGCCGCAGCAAGCTGCCCCGCCGCCCGAAGATGTTTAAAATCCTCTGGCGTATAATGCTGAATACTGCGGTCGTTATGAGAAGCCATAAAGCGTTATCGTCCTGTTTTATGAACACAATGATATTGAATAGTCTTGGCAAGATGCGCCTCGCCAACCACCAAAGCAAGACCTCATATGAAGTGAAAATAGATATCCCATAATGACGCAACGCCTCCCCACACAGGTGGACGCAATCATTACAACATCTTAACCGACTTATGATGAACTACGAACGGTGGTGCCCACGACGTGAAGCCCACATATGCGCTGTATGACGCACTCCCCCAAACCGAGGTTGATACGCCACCAATACAACACCGCGCCGCATATGATGAGGCTGCATAAAACGCCGCCGCGGTGTAATGCGGGGAGCAATATATGGCAAAGGAGCCAATCCCATGCTCATAAAACCCTGATTAAGTAGGGGAACCATTGTATTGATGCGCTGCTCGTTCGTCTCCGCACCCAACACAACACCTACTAAACGCACCCCTCCCTGCTGAGCAGAGCTCACCAGGTTATAACCTGCAAGGTCTGTATATCCGGTTTTAAACCCATCAACCCCTTCATAAAGGCCAAGAAGAGGGTCATGGTTCTCAATCATATGACGGCGGAAGAAAAAACGCTTCACCCCGAAATAATGGTAATATTGTGGGTAATCATGCAGCAATGCACGTGCAAGTACAGCAAGATCCCGTGCGGTGGTGATTTGGTCTGGGTCTGGCAAGCCGGAAGCATTCCGGAATGTTGTACTTTCCATACCCAAGCTCCGCGCTTGGAATGTCATGCGCTCAGCAAAACGTTCCTCATCCCCATCGCCTAGATACTCCCCCAATGTAGAGGCTGCATCATTGGCAGATTTCGTCACTAACGCCAGGATCGCTTTCTCTACTAAAAGATGCGTCCCCGGACGCATTCCCAATTTAGAAGGCGGCTGCAAAGACGCATGAAGCGATACCGGCATCTGATCACGCAAGGTAATCCGCCCCTGCTCTAAAGCTTGAAACGCCATATAAAGCGTCATCATCTTCGTTAAAGAGGCCGGATAACGCTGTAAGTCGGCATTATCTTCTGAGAGAATCGCCCCTGTCCGTGCATCTAAGACAACAGATGATACATGACCGACATACTGCGCCCGTGCCGTACCGGAAAATAGTGCCATACAAAAAATGGCAGAAAACAAGGCACGGCTTACAAGCGAGCGCATTAAAAAAGGCTTCCCTACTGGCGAATCAAAAGGCTGGTGGCCGCACTTTAGAATCCTCGCAACAGCAATGTCTAGGTACTTCCAGTCCTTACATTCAACAAAATGTGACTTTTTAAGTTTCTCTTTAATAATTTCTTTAACAAGATTGATAATATCCCTCTTCAATAAGAGAAGATCTGTTATATGATACCATCTGTTAAGTATGGTTCTAATAACAGCGCATCCCACCTAAGTGGAACACACGCCATATATAAGTTAGAGACATAAACTTACTGTAAAGCGAATGGCTGCCATACGCTTTAGCTCGCACAACCTAGCTTAGGCACATACCACTACGGTAAGAGAGGATAGCATGACGCATCTGGGTATCAGCCACCCCACCATCCCACGTGATGATATAACCGCACAGAACGATACCTTAACAAGTAAGAAAACCAAGATCTCTTACCCTTCTATGTATCGGGTATTGCTTCTAAATGATGACTATACCCCCATGGATTTCGTTGTGTTTATTCTAGAAAACTTCTTTAATAAAAATCATGATGAAGCCCATGCTATTATGCTCGAGGTCCATAACCATGGTAGCGCCGTTTGTGGCGTATTTACCTATGAAATTGCAGAGACAAAGGTCGGCCTCGTGATGGATTTAGCGCATAAAAATCATCACCCACTGCAATGCACCCTTGAGAAAGCGTAAGAACATCTCCATTTTGTTCTAAGCACGTTCTTTCTACTGGTCTTCCCTTACGCCGTTTCGTCACTCTGACATATCTTCGTGCCATAAGGAGCGCCCTCATGTTGTCTTCCATATTAGAACAGACGCTCCAACGCGCCCTTGTGATCGCCGGGCAGAATCATCACGAATTTATCACGCTCGAGCATCTCCTTCTCGCTCTCTGCGAAGATAGCGATGCTATGGCCATTTTCTCAGCCTGCCGGACAGACGTGCTCCAATTGCAGCACGACCTAGAGCATTTTCTCCTAACCGAACAACAAAGTATTACCACCACAGACCAAGAAGAAGCTCCTCAACCTACGGCAGCTTTCCAAAGAGTTATCCAGCGCGCAGCCATCCATATCCAAAGTGCAGGCCGCTCTACGATGACAGGCGCGCATGTTCTCATTGCTCTTTTCGCAGAAAAAGAAAGTCATGCTGTTTTCTTCCTCCAACAATTAGGCCTCACACGCTTAGATGCCATCCATAGTATGCAGCATCATGAAGCTACCAGCGCCACACGCCATGACGCACGCTCCTCTAAAAAAGGACGGACAAAACATAACGACAGTGCAGAAACAAACGAATCTTCTGATGCAAATACCAAAGAAGCTCTCAGCACCTACTGCACGGACCTGAATCAGCGCGCCACACAGAATAAGATCGACCCCCTCATTGGCCGTGAAGAAGAAGTCGAACGCGTGATACAAATTTTATGCCGCCGCACAAAAAATAATCCTCTCCTTGTGGGCGAACCGGGCGTTGGGAAAACAGCTATTGCAGAAGGCCTCGCCTGCCGCATTATTCAAAACCGTGTCCCCGCCATCCTCAAGGACGCTCACATCTATAGTCTCGACCTTGGTAGCCTTCTGGCAGGAACCCGCTATCGTGGAGATTTCGAAGAACGCTTAAAAGCTATTATGAATGAACTTGAGCAGCACCCTGACAGCCTGCTCTTTATTGATGAAATTCATATGCTCATCGGAGCCGGCGCAACCACAAATGGCTCTATGGATGCCTCCAATCTACTCAAACCAGCCCTTGCTGCAGGGAAACTGCATTGCATCGGCTCCACCACATATCAGGAATACCGCCAGCATTTTGAAAAAGACCACGCTTTAACCCGGCGCTTTCAAAAAATCGATGTCACGGAGCCCTCTCAAGAAGACACAATCCGTATCCTTCGTGGATTAAAAGAGCGCTACGAAAAACATCATGATATCCGTTTTACCGACCCTGCGATTAAAGCCGCAGTGGAGATGTCTGCCCGCTATATCCACGACCGTAAACTACCAGATAAAGCGATCGATATTATCGATGAAGCCGGGGCTGCCTGCCGCCTGCTCCCCGATAGTCGCAAGCGCCGTACAATTGGCGTTAAAGATATTGAAGCAACCGTTGCTCGGATTGCACATATCCCGCCACGCCATCTTTCCACAGATGACCGCACAGCCCTTCGTGCTTTACCAGGAGATCTGCGCCGTGCTGTCTATGGGCAGGATGATGCTCTAAATGCTCTTGCCTCTGCTGTTATGCTCTCCCGTGCTGGGTTGCGTGATAGTGAGAAAACAATCGGCAGCTATTTGTTCTCCGGCCCTACGGGGGTTGGCAAAACAGAAGCCGCACGACAATTAGCCCAATCTTTAGGGATTGAACTAATTCGCTTTGATATGTCTGAATATATGGAGGCACACTCCATCTCTCGGCTTATCGGTACACCACCCGGCTATGTTGGATTTGAACAAGGAGGCCTCCTCACAAGTGCCATCGCCCAAACTCCCCATGCCGTCTTACTGTTAGATGAAATTGAAAAAGCCCACCCCGACCTTTTCAATATCCTCCTTCAAGTAATGGATCATGGAAAGCTAACAGATAACACCGGCAAAACAGTCGATTTCCGCAATGTTATCCTCATCATGACCAGCAATGCAGGCGCAAGCGACCTTTCCAAGGAAGCTATAGGCTTTGGGCGCACCACTCGCTCTGGTGACGATGAAGAGGCCATTAAACGTCTCTTTTCGCCAGAGTTCCGCAACCGCCTAGATGCCATCATCCCTTTTGCACCACTCTCACCAGATGTTGTGCGTCATATTGTAAGCAAATTTACACACCAACTAGAGGAGATGCTTAAGGCGAAGCATATTTCTCTACAACTCACTACAACAGCCCGTAACTGGCTGACCGAACACGGTTATGACCGCATCAATGGAGCCCGCCCTCTGGGGCGCTTGATCCAAGAGCACATCAAAAAACCATTGGCTGAGGAGATTCTCTTTGGTCGTTTAACTGAGGGGGGTACCGTAAAAATTGGGGCCCGTGATGATAAATTAACTTTCCATATCACGGCAGCGTCAAGCCGACCTGTAAAGACCAACTCTCACTCTTCAAAAAAACTTACCCCCGCCTGATATACTCTACGGGGGTAAGATATCACTTACTGGTAACGCTGGCCGTTTACACTCACAAATCCCGCCCATGGCCAACGACGGCTTGTTCCGTGATGTGTCCAGTCTAAGCCCTGACGGTGGGGGCCATCATAATAATAACGCCCCTGCACCTCGACCTGGTCACCTACCTTTACCCATGGCCACGCCGGGGCAGACATCTCATCTAAATTCGAGACGATGCGTAGAGGGGCTCCCCCAGAAACAGACATCAAAAAATACCCATGCCAACCACTACGTGTATGACGTGATCGATACACACGGATTACTTTGCCGCAGATATGTTCAGGCAAATCTAGATGCTGCCCATATGGGACAGGACGTGCGCTAAAACGCTGATCATATTGAGCCTGATCTTTTACAAATCGCGCATTATCACATTGGGCCGGCATTTCAGCACCATATGGGGCCCCTGCCGCGGTGGCGGCCTCCTGCCCAACTAGGGCAAGACCAAACACAGCACCCATCATGCGTACCATCATCTTAAGGGGTAAAAACCGCATGGATTTTCCTTTCCTCTTTCCCTGTTCCCAAGGTGAGAGTATTCTAAACTTGAGAAACCATTAATAGGGATACAGCCCCAAGGCAATTCTAATCGCTTTTAGCGCCGAAGCCCTATCTTATCAAAACACGTCCTCAACATGTGGACCACACCTCTAGGAGCCCTCGTTCCTTTAGTTATTAGGAAAAAGAGACCATGCCGATTCAAACTCTAAACGCTCTTAAAAAGAAATTCTCTAGCCTTAGCGCACAACCGGCAGAAGCTCCCATCACTTTTGCCCATAGTAACCCTAGCTTTGAGATCATCGCCCTAGGGGCACGCAGTGGCGTATTAGATGGCAACATGTCCTCCTATATGATCCGCCCACTTGGCACGAATGAGGCTGTCCTATGTGATGCCGGTACATTAGGGAACGGGCTAAAACGCGCTGAGAAAAAACACATCCTTAATGATATCCCTGTAGACTTGGATCCCTCTCTCACCCGTGCTGGACTTGTCTTACACCAAACAATCCGCGCCTACCTCATTAGCCATGCACATCTCGACCATGTTGCAGGCCTTGTTCTCTCTTCACCAGATGACACAGCTAAACCCATTTACGCTTTCCCCCAAACACGTGAGATCCTCTCCGAGCACCTCTTCAACAACCGCGTTTGGGGGAATATGGGCAACCAAGGGGCTGAGCCTCACATCGGTAAATATCACTATAAGGATATGACACCCGGCCAGACTGAGCGCATCACTCATACTCAATTGGATATTACAGCGTGGCCTCTTGCCCATGGCAACACAACCTCAACAGCCTTTCTCATCAAACATAATGACCATGCTGTGCTGTATATGGGCGATACGGAAGCCAACACAGAAGAAGGCAAAGCACATCTAAATACCGTCTGGCAGGCCATTGCTCCTCTTGTAAAAGAAGGCAAGCTAAAAGCCATTATTATGGAAGCAACCTATCCTGATGGCCGTGCAGATAATGCTCTCTTCGGTCATATGCGCCCTAAAGATCTTCTCCAAGCATTGCGTGACCTCGGGCATGAATGTGGGGGACGCCATTACATCCGCGGCCTGCAGGTACTTGTCACCCATGTGAAAGAAACATTCGAGAGCAATACCGATAACACCCGGAAGATCTATCATAATCTTCAGGATGGAAATGACATTGGGATTCACTTTATAATGGCAGAGCAAAGCGCACGTTATCTTGTCTAACTCATGGCAAAGGTACACCCTCTATGAAAAGGCGTCTCTTCCTTGCAGGTATTGGGGCCGAATTGGGGCTCCTCTCTTACGCTTTCTCCACAGCCGCTGCAGCTACCTCCACGCAAGCGCAAAGCTCTGCTCCCCCTCCTCTTCTTCCCCAGGAGGGGCCGCCCCCAACTCCTGCTAAAAGCAGCGTCTTTTCAGCCGCCACTACGCTCGCCACTCAAGACGAGCGTACTCTCATCCAGCAACTCACAAGCTTAGGGCCGCATCAAACACGTTCAGAACGCATTGCTCTTATCTCACATGCTATGCTGGGCACGCCCTATAAAGATATCCCCCTCATCGGCTCGCCCACAGTTAAAGAGCAGCTCACCCTCTCCCTTACAGGGGTCAACTGCATGACATTTGTCGAGCTTGTTGTTGCCTTAAGCGCAAGCCACGATGAAACGAGCTTTCTAAAAGAGCTTATCTCAACACGTTATCTCCATCATCATGTACAATTTGCAGAACGTCGCCACTTTTTAAGTGATTGGCTCACCGGCTCACCACGCCTCTGCCGTGATGTAAGCTGCAGGTTCGGACCTCTTGCCAAGAAAACAAAGAAAAAGCTTAACCTCAAACCCAATAATACTGGCTATTATGTGCCGAATATTCCCGTTAAAAAACGGTGTATCCACTATCTTCCAACACAGGCTCTTGCGGCTAAAAGTTCTGATAAAGCTGCTTTAGCCTGCAAAATTAGAACCGGCGATATCATAGGTATCTATAGCCCTCTCATCGGGCTAGACGTCTCCCACACAGGCTTTGCTATTTGGGAAAAGGGAGAACTCTATTTCCGCAATGCCTCTTCTTTGAAAGAGCATCGTTATGTGATCGACACGCCACTTGTGTCATATCTGCAAGAGCATAACCGCCAAGGCATTACCATTTATCGCCTCATCTAAAGCATCTGCCCGCTTGCACACTCCCCTCATCCAAGCGGGCGGACACTCTTATTTATAAAGCTGTGTCTAAATGCGGCTGGCTGAATATTTGAGTCAGATAATCTAGCAGTAATGTTACACGTACCGGCCTCAACGTACTGCTGGGAGTGACAAGATATAAACCAATCTCTGCCATTTCCCATTCCGGCAGAACCCGCTCTAAACGGCCACTCTTCAACCCATCATCCACCATAAATTGCGGGAAAACACCAAAACCTAAACCCGCATTTAAAGCGGGTAAAAAAGCTTCTGCATTATCCGCCTGAAAGCGTGATGATTGAGACAAGAGATATTCCTCATTTGTCCCATGTTTCTGAAAACGAAGCATTCCTGTTGCAGCACCATTCATATACACGAAACTTTTATGATCTTTGAGGTCCCGTGGGTGCTGCGGCCGACCTATACGCTCCCAATAAACAGGCGCTGCCACAAGATGTAACGGCACCGTACATAAACGCCTCGCCCGCAAAGATGAATCCCCCAAAGAGGAGATCCTCAAAGCAAGATCGTACCCTTCTGCCACCAGATCCACCAAAGAATCACTAAAATTCACAGCAAGATCAATCTCAGGATATTGTTCTAAAAACGCAGGTAAAATAGGTGATAAATGGCGAACCCCAAATGTCATCGGTGCCGTAAGGCGGATAAGCCCTGAAGGTTTCACTTTACCTCCACGCGCTTCCCCTTCAGCTAACTCTGCTTCTAATAAAATGCGCTGTGCTCGTCCTAACAACAAGCGTCCAGTCTCTGTCACCGAAAGTTGTCGGGAATTTCGTGAAAAAAGAGACACCCCTAGAGACATCTCCAGTCGTCCCACCGCCTTCGATATCGTTGGTCGTGAAAGATGAAGCTCATCAGCTGCCCGAGCAAAAGAGCCATGCTCTGCTACTTTTGCAAAAATAGCCCACGCTTCAAAATCTGGCAGTCTCATGGTGTAATCTCCGAGAAAAGCACTTCGCCCACTATACAATGGTGTGTCTATAGCCCTCTCCAAGTCCTCCTAGCCCTATAAAGCATAAAAAAGGAAACAATAGCTTTCTATTATTTCTATATAAGAACGTAATACCTCTTTTTAAAATACCGCATAATAATCATTCATAAAGGAGAAATCTTATGATTTCTGTTCGTTCATATGCGGAACTTGGCGCTGCCGATCATGGATGGCTTACTGCGAAGCATCATTTTTCTTTTGCGAATTATTTTGATCCTCAGCGTATGCAGTGGGGGCAACTTCGCGTCTGGAATGACGATACCATCGCCCCTGGGACAGGTTTTGACACCCACCCTCACCGCGACATGGAAATTATCACCTATGTACGCCAGGGAGCCATAACGCATCGAGATAGCCTCGGTAACACAGGTCGTACCGAAGCTGGCGATGTACAAGTTATGTCCGCTGGTACAGGGATTTTCCATAGCGAATATAACCATGAAACCATCCCAACTAAGATCTTCCAAATATGGATTAGGCCTAACCAACAAGGTCATGCCCCTTCATGGGGGACCAAAACTTTTCCCAAAGGAGAGCGTAGTGGGCAATTTGTTATTCTCGCTTCTGGGTATGAAGAAGACACAGACGCTCTGCGCATTCACACCCCAGCCCGCGTCATTGGAGCGACACTCAGAAAAGGTCAAACACTTGACTATGCTTTGGGCAAAGAACGGCTTGCCTATCTTGTTCTCGCCGCAGGTGCAGTAAAGGTTCAAGGAGAACTTGTTGGCCAGCAAGATGGTGCTGCTATCTCAGAGACAGAGACACTCACTATCCACGCCATTGAAGATAGTGAGATCGTCCTCGTTGATACGGCTGCTTGATCTTCCCTACCCTACAAACCTCTCTCCCCTCACAATTCATAAGCAAAGGGGAGAAAGGTAGTAGGCATCTGATTCAGCGATTACCTATCTAGCTTC
>CAMKWS010000011.1 GCA_946476985.1 uncultured Acetobacteraceae bacterium | reverse complement strand
AAGCCACCACGCCGGCACCCACTGTACGGCCACCTTCACGAATAGCGAAGCGGAGGCCTTCATCCATAGCAATCGGAGCAATCAGCTCGACGTCCATGGTAGCGTTATCACCTGGCATCACCATTTCCGTGCCTTCTGGCAGGGTCACAACACCAGTTACGTCCGTTGTACGGAAGTAGAACTGCGGACGATAGTTTGTGAAGAATGGCGTATGACGGCCACCTTCTTCCTTCGTCAGGATGTAGGCTTCAGCCTTGAACTTGTTGTGCGGTGTAATTGTACCTGGCTTTGCCAGAACCTGACCACGCTCAACATCTTCACGCTTCGTACCACGCAGCAGAGCGCCGATGTTGTCACCAGCCTCACCGCGATCCAGCAGCTTGCGGAACATTTCCACGCCAGTAACTGTTGTTTTTGTTGTGTCACGAAGACCAACAATCTCAACCTCATCACCAACGTTGATTTCACCGCGCTCAACACGACCTGTAACCACTGTACCACGACCGGAGATGGAGAACACATCTTCGATTGGCATCAGGAACGGACGGTCAACTGGACGCTCTGGCTGAGGGATGTAGCTGTCAACAGCTTTCATCAGCTCAAGAACAGAGTTCTTGCCCTGCTCTGGGTTACCATCTTCCAATGTTACCAGCGCAGAACCCTTGATGATGGGAATATCATCGCCAGGGAAGTCGTAAGAAGACAGAAGCTCACGAACTTCCATCTCAACGAGCTCTAGAAGCTCAGGGTCATCAACCTGGTCAACCTTATTCAGGTAAACAACCAGAGCTGGCACACCAACCTGACGTGCGAGCAGGATGTGCTCACGTGTCTGTGGCATTGGACCGTCAGCTGCGGACACAACCAGGATAGCACCGTCCATCTGGGCAGCACCGGTGATCATGTTCTTCACGTAGTCGGCGTGACCTGGGCAGTCAACGTGAGCATAGTGACGGTTCTCCGTCTCATACTCAACGTGAGCTGTAGAGATCGTAATACCACGAGCGCGCTCTTCTGGTGCCTTATCGATCTGGTCGTAAGCACTGAAGGTCGCACCACCGGTCTCTGCCAGTGTCTTTGTGATTGCAGCCGTCAGCGAAGTTTTACCATGGTCAACGTGACCAATGGTGCCGATGTTAACATGCGGCTTGTTACGCTCAAATTTAGCCTTTGCCATCGTCTCTCTCCAAAACCCTAGCCCAACAGGGGCCAGAGGTATGACTGAAACTTCATGCCGGCCACTTTAGCGACATTAAGCCGAAAAGTGACCAGAAGCTTTGCCAGTATATTACCAGCGATAATGACTGAATGCCTTATTGGCTTCAGCCATACGGTGCGTGTCTTCCCGCTTCTTGACGGCTGCACCACGGTTATTCACCGCGTCCATCAACTCATTGGAAAGACGGTCCTGCATGGTGTTTTCACCACGCTTACGGGAAGCGTCAATCAACCAGCGTATCGCTAGAGCTTGACGACGTTCCGCACGAACCTCAACCGGAACCTGATAAGTTGCACCACCAACACGGCGAGAGCGAACTTCAACAGCCGGCTTTACGTTATCCAGTGCCGAGTGGAACATAGCCACCGGATCCGCAGACGCACCACCACGTTTACGAAGAACTTCTAGAGCCCCATAAACGATGCGTTCTGCAGTGGATTTCTTACCATCATACATAAGAGCGTTCATAAAACGCGTAATGACGGCATCTCCGAATTTTGGATCGGGAAGGATCTCACGCTTTACAGCGCGATGACGACGACTCATTCCAAATACCCCTTATTTCGGCCGCTTAGCGCCATACAGCGAACGGCGCTGACGGCGTTTAGCGATACCCTGCGTATCCAACACACCGCGGAGGATGTGATAACGCACACCGGGAAGATCCTTCACGCGACCACCACGGATAAGAACAACACTATGCTCCTGGAGGTTATGCCCCTCACCTGGAATATAGCTCACCACCTCGTACCCATTTGTCAGACGCACTTTGGCAACCTTACGCAGGGCGGAGTTCGGTTTTTTAGGCGTTACAGTATATACACGTGTGCAAACACCACGCTTCTGCGGACATCCCTGCAGAGCAGGAACCTTGTTCCGCTTTGCGGCCGGCTCACGGCCCTTTGCGATCAACTGGTTGATGGTCGGCATGCGCCCTTCCCAATCCTTGTCCATATGCTGACAGGAGCCTACCCCCCGTCACGACATTCCGTTCAAACCGACACGCGGCTGAACCGCCTGTCTTTCGCACAATTGCACAGAAGAAGGGAAAGACTCCCCTCTTCCGAAGCTACTTGCCTCTGGACTTTACCTTTTTTCTTACGAAACAAAAGTAGCACCAGACGCTATTTTTTATCCTGGGACGATTCCTACACCAATAAAGGTGGGAACTGTCTAAGGCGCGAACCCTAAGAGGGCTTGGCCTTAGAGTCAAGCCTCTCTACCAACGGAGAGAGGCTTTAACCCCAGAATTATTACTCAGCGGCGTCTTCCACCTCAGCTTTGCTTTTCTGCACCTGAGCTGGCATTTGATCTGCCGCCAAATTACGCAACCGTCTCATAGCACCGCCTGTCCCAGCAGGAATCAAACGACCTACGATGACATTTTCCTTCAGACCACCAAGTGTATCGATTCTGCCAGATGTTGCTGCATCTGTCAGGACACGTGTGGTCTCCTGGAAAGAAGCTGCAGAGATAAAGGACTGCGTCTGCAGAGACGCCTTTGTAATACCCTGCAGAATTGGCATTGCCTTAGCCGGCTCGCGCCCATTCTCCAGAAGTTCCTTATTATCTCTTTCAAACTCAATCCGATCAACTGTTTCACCGATCAGATAGGTCGAATCACCAGGTTCGAGCACTTCTACCTTCTGCAGCATCTGACGAACAATCACTTCAATGTGTTTGTCGTTAATTTTCACACCCTGCAGACGATAAACGTCTTGAATCTCATTCACGAGGTAATCGGACAGCGCCTCCATCCCCATAACTTTTAGGATGTCATGAGGCACACGTGGCCCGTCAACCAGAGGGTCACCCTTCTGGACAAAGTCACCTTCCTGCACGGAAATATGTTTGCCCTTTGGAATGAGATAATCTGTCTGTTCGCCAGTCTCATCGTTCTTCACGATGATACAACGCTTCGCCTTATAGTCCTTACCGAATTCAATACGCCCATCACCTTCAGCGATGATTGCGTGATCCTTCGGACGACGTGCTTCAAACAGCTCTGCCACACGCGGCAGACCACCGGTAATATCACGTGTTTTGGAACCTTCACGAGGAATACGTGCCAGCACGTCACCTGCGTGAACCACAGTACCATTCTCCACAGACAGAATACTATCTGGTGAGAGGAAGTAGCGTGCCTCATTACCATTAGCCAGACGCACAACGTTACCCTTGGCATCCTTCAACTGCAGGCGAGGACGCAAATCCACACCCTTAGAGGCCTGTTTATAGTCCACAACCACACGAGATGTCAGGCCCGTAACCTCGTCAACCCGCTCAACCAACGTGATGCTGTCGATCAGATCTAGGTACTCAACTGTACCAGCCTGCTCCGTGATAATTGGCAGTGTGTATGGATCCCACTCAGCCATCTTATCGCCACGTTTAACGGCCTGCCCCTCGGCAACCATCAAACGCGCACCGTATGGCACACGGTAACGAGCTTTCTCAGCACCGTTTTCATCCGTAAGCAGGATTTCACAGTTACGAGACATAACCACAGGTACGTTCTGAGAATTCTCAACAACGTTATGGTTACGGATCGTCACCTTACCATCGCGGAACGCCTCAACCATGGACTGCTCAGCACCACGGGTCGCCGCACCACCAATATGGAAGGTACGCATTGTAAGCTGTGTACCAGGCTCACCAATGGACTGCGCAGCGATAACACCAACAGCCTCACCGATATTCACCGGTGTACCGCGAGCAAGGTCACGCCCGTAACAATGGGCACAGATCCCTGCCTGGCTATCACAGGTCAGAACAGAGCGAATCTCAACAACTTCAATCCCTGCCCCTTCGAGAAGCTCAACATCAGCTTCATCAAGCAGACGATTCCGCTCAAGCAGTGTCTCACCAGTTGTCGGATGCACAACATCACGTGCCAAAGTACGACCCAGCGCACGCTCACTAAGAGACGCAACAACTTCGCCGCTATCCATAACAGCACGAACTGTCAGACCACGCTCACTGCCACAGTCTGTCTCTGTGATGATGCAATCCTGTGCAACATCAACCAGACGACGTGTCAGATAACCGGAGTTAGCTGTCTTCAGAGCTGTATCGGCCAGACCTTTACGGGCACCGTGACTGGAGGTGAAGTAGTCCAGAACCGAGAGACCTTCTTTAAAGTTGGCCACAATCGGTTGCTCAATAATTTCACCCGATGGCTTCACCATCAGACCACGCATACCGGCAAGCTGTTTCATCTGTGCTGGTGACCCACGAGCCCCGGAGTGGCTCATCATCCAGACAGAGTTTGTTGGCTTACCAAGAACCTGCTTGGAGATCTCCTTCAGCATCGCCGCCTGCACTTCATCTGTACAGCGTGACCATGCATCGACCACCTTATTGTAACGCTCGCCAGCGGTGATCAGACCTTCCTGATACTGCTGCTCGAACTCTTTGACCTCTTCGCTGGTCTTCTCAACCAAGGTAGCTTTCTCAGCAGGAACGATCATGTCGTCCTTACCAAAGGAAATACCAGCCTTAGCAGCGTGACGGAAACCAAGAGACATTAAACGGTCACAGAAAATGACAGCTTCTTTCTGCCCACAGTGACGATACACAGTATCGATCACGTCAGACACCAGCTTTTTCGTCAGCTGACGGTTAATCAGACTGAATGGAATTGCCGGATTCTGTGGCAGGATTTGAGCAATCAGCGCACGGCCAGGTGTTGTCAGAACTGTCTGACGTACAACCTTACCCTCTTCATCCTTCACCTCGATACGCAGACGAATTTTATCGTGCAGTTTCAAGGCCCCGGATAAAAGAGCAGCCTCGATCTCAGAAACAGTCGCATAAGCAGGCGGAGCCGCTTTCACCACTTTCCCGTTTTCGATCACAGCTTCATCAGGTGTGAGACGATATTCAGGAACTTCCAAGCTCAGATAGTACAGGCCAAGAACAATATCCTGAGACGGCACGATAATGGGCTTACCATTTGCCGGGCTAAGGATATTGTTTGTGGACATCATCAGCACACGTGCTTCAAGCTGCGCTTCAAGCGACAACGGCACGTGAACAGCCATCTGGTCACCATCGAAGTCAGCGTTAAACGCTGTACAGACCAGTGGGTGAAGCTGAATAGCTTTACCTTCAACGAGGCTAGGCTCGAACGCCTGAATCCCAAGACGGTGGAGCGTCGGTGCACGGTTGAGCATAACCGGATGCTCGCGAATAACCTCTTCGAGGATATCCCAAACTTCTGGACGCTCTTTCTCAACCATACGCTTTGCAGCTTTAATGGTTGTCGCGTGACCATATTTCTCCAGTTTGGAGTAAATGAACGGCTTGAAAAGCTCCAGGGCCATCTTCTTAGGAAGACCACACTGATGCAGTTTAAGCTCTGGCCCCACCACAATAACGGAACGTCCAGAATAGTCGACACGCTTACCAAGCAAGTTCTGACGGAAACGACCCTGCTTACCCTTCAGCATATCTGAAAGAGACTTCAGAGGACGCTTGTTAGCACCAGTAATAGCACGACCGCGACGACCGTTATCGAACAGCGCATCAACAGCTTCCTGCAGCATACGCTTTTCATTGCGAACGATAATATCTGGCGCACGCAATTCGATCAGACGTTTCAGACGGTTATTACGGTTAATAACACGACGATACAGATCATTCAGGTCAGACGTCGCAAAGCGACCACCATCCAGCGGCACGAGAGGACGCAGCTCTGGCGGAATGACAGGAACAATGTCCATGATCATCCATTCAGGACGCGCACCACTCTCAACAAAAGCTTCAACCATCTTGAGACGTTTGACCAGCTTCTTACGAGCTGCCTCAGAGGTCGCCTTGCGCAACTTCTTGCGCATGATGGTCTTTTCAGAATCCTCTTCCATGACTTCTGCGTCATAATCGAAAGGATCTGGTTCGCCACGCTCACGCGCAGCAAGGCTCAGCTCACGCTCCTGCGCATTAGGGATACCCCAATCATAGCTTGAAAGGGCACGCTTGATAGCCTCAGCACCAATGCCGACATCAAGACCATCATCAGCGTATTCGTCCAGAAGCTCCTCACAACGGATCTCATCCAGAAGATACTGATCACGCCGTTTACCATGCTTGTAAGACTCAACCTGGTCTGTCTCGCAAACACCTTTGTCCAGAACAAGGAATTTCTCGAAATACAGAACCGGCTCAACATCTTTAAGCGGCAAGTCCAGCATCGTTGCAATGCGGCTTGGCAGGGATTTCAGGAACCAGATGTGAGCCACAGGAGATGCAAGGTCAATATGCCCCATCCGCTCACGGCGAACTTTAGCAAGTGTGACCTCCACACCACATTTCTCACAAACGATACCGCGGAACTTCATCCGCTTATATTTACCGCACAGGCACTCATAGTCCTTCGTTGGACCAAAGATCCGCGCACAGAACAGGCCATCACGCTCAGGCTTGAAGGTACGGTAATTGATCGTTTCTGGTTTTTTGATCTCACCATAAGACCAGGACCGAATCTGCTCACTAGAAGCAAGCTGAATACGAATCTGGTCAAATGTGCCTGACTGACCAGACTGACCCAGAATCTTCATGAGTTCGTTCATTTGCCGAAACCCCACTGTGCCGGACGGCGTCCCGCCGGCACGTTAAACATGAACAATGAAGAAGAAGCGGAAGAAAGCACTGTCCTCACAGCCCTCCCTGCTCAAGCTCGACATTCAGACCAAGTGACTTCAGCTCTTTCACGAGAACGTTAAAGCTCTCTGGGATACCAGCTTCAAAGTCATCCTGCTCACGAACAATCGCTTCATAGACCTTTGTACGACCGGAAACATCGTCCGACTTAACAGTCAACATTTCCTGCAGTGTATATGCAGCGCCGTAAGCCTCAAGTGCCCAGACCTCCATCTCACCGAAACGCTGACCACCGAACTGAGCCTTACCACCAAGTGGCTGCTGGGTAACCAGCGAGTAAGGACCAATCGAACGAGCATGGATCTTATCATCAACCAAGTGATGCAGCTTCAGCATGTAGATATAACCTACAGTTGTCTGCCGCTCGAATCTCTCACCTGTACGGCCATCAATCAACTGTGACTGACCAGATGTATCCAAACCTGCCTTACGGAGCATACCCTCAATATCTGGGATAGACGCACCATCGAAGACTGGCGTTGCAATCGGCACACCTTTACGCAGGTTATTCGCCAACTCAACCAACTGATCATTGTTCATGGTCGCAATATCTTCTTCGAAGATCTTTTCACCATAAACATCTTTCAGTCGATCCAGCAGTTCCTGACGCCGCTCACCTGTGCGCTGATAATCATCAACGATCGTCGCAATGCTCTGACCAATATTTGCACAAGCCCAACCAAGATGCGTCTCAAGAATCTGCCCCACATTCATACGTGAAGGCACACCTAGAGGGTTAAGCAGCAGATCTACTGGCTGACCATTCTCAAGGAATGGCATGTCCTCAACTGGAACAACGCGTGAAACCACACCCTTGTTCCCGTGACGACCAGCCATTTTATCACCAGGTTGCAGCTTACGCTTCACAGCAATGAAGACTTTAACCATCTTCATTACACCTGGTGGCAGCTCATCACCACGCTGCAGCTTCTCAACCTTATTATCAAAGCGATTGTTAATGCGGCTTACAGCCTCATCAAACTCACGGAATAAGGTTTCAAGCTCAGCTGTAACCGCCACATCTTCAACAGGGATATTACGCCATGTTGGACGTGGATGCTCACCTAGAAGGTCAGCTGTAATCTCTGTTCCTGCACGGATGCCTTTAAAGCCTGCAGCAGCTTTCTGCCCCAAAAGACGCTCTTTAAGACGGCTATAGAAGCTACGCTCTTGGATAAGACGTTCATCATCACGATCTTTTGCAAGACGTTCGATTTCAGAACGCTCGATTGCCATCGCACGTTCATCTTTATCCACACCACGACGAGAGAAGACACGCACATCGACAACAGTCCCGCTTGTGCCAGGTGGCAGCTTAAGGGACGTGTCACGCACATCAGATGCTTTCTCACCAAAGATAGCACGCAGAAGTTTTTCTTCTGGTGTCATTGGGCTTTCACCCTTTGGTGTCACTTTACCGATGAGAATATCGCCTGGGTTCACCTCAGCACCGACATACACAATGCCAGCTTCATCGAGGTTGCGCAGTGCTTCTTCACCGACATTTGGAATATCGCGTGTGATCTCTTCCTGACCGAGCTTTGTATCACGAGCCATGACTTCAAACTCTTCGATATGAATCGAAGTGAAGATGTCATCACGAGCAATACGCTCAGAAATCAGGATGGAGTCCTCAAAGTTGTAACCATTCCATGGCATGAAGGCCACGAGCACGTTACGACCAAGAGCCAACTCACCCAGCTCTGTAGAAGGACCATCAGCAATGATATCACCAGCAGCAACCTGATCGCCTACACGTACCAGCGGACGCTGGTTAAGGCAGGTAGATTGGTTGGAGCGCATGTATTTACGCAGACGGTAAATATCAACGCCCTGTGTAGCACCCTGCTCATCTGTTGCACGAATAACGATACGCGCACCATCAAGCTGGTCAACAATACCACCGCGCTTTGCGATAATTGTCGCACCAGAATCGTGCGCAACTGGACCTTCCATCCCTGTACCAACCAGTGGGGCATCAGCCTTCACCAATGGCACAGCCTGACGTTGCATGTTCGAACCCATGAGGGCACGGTTAGCATCGTCGTTTTCAAGGAACGGAATAAGAGCTGCAGCAACAGATACAAGTTGTTTCGGAGACACGTCACATGCTGTCACCTGTTCAGGTGGCACCAAACGGAAGTCACCTGTCTGACGCACAGCAACAAGCTCATCTGTCAGACGGTTATTGCTTTGTTTCGCATCTGCCTGGGCAACCAGAAGACGCTCTTCTTCCATAGCGGACAGATATTTCCACCCATCCTGGAAGACACCATCCTTCACAAGGCGATATGGCGTTTCAATAAAGCCATATTTATTCACCTTGGCATATGTTGCCAGAGAGTTAATCAGACCAATATTTGGGCCTTCAGGCGTCTCAATCGGGCAGATACGACCATAATGGGTAGGATGCACGTCACGAACTTCAAACCCTGCACGCTCACGTGTAAGACCACCCGGCCCAAGAGCTGAGAGACGACGCTTATGCGTAACCTCAGACAGTGGGTTGGTTTGATCCATAAACTGGCTGAGCTGAGAAGAACCGAAGAACTCACGCACTGCTGCGGCGGCGGGTTTCGCATTGATCAGATCATGCGGCATGACCGTATCAATATCGACAGATCCCATACGCTCACGGATAGCACGCTCCATACGGAGCAGACCGATGCGATACTGGTTCTCCATCAATTCGCCGACAGAGCGAACACGACGGTTACCCAAGTTATCAATATCATCGACCTGACCGCGACCATCCTTCAGATCACACAGAATCTTCACAGTACGCAGGATGTCTTCCTTACGCAGCGTACGCAACGTATCAGGAGCATCAACATCCAGACGCATATTCATTTTCACACGACCAACAGCAGAAAGGTCGTAGCGATCCTGAGAGAAGAAAAGGCCGCGCAGCATAGCTTCGGCTGTTTCACGGGTCGGTGGTTCACCCGGACGCATGATACGATAAATATCGATCAACGCTTCTTCACGAGTGGTGTTCTTATCCGCCATCAGAGTATTGCGGATCCACGGACCATGCGTGCTATCAACAGCTAGAACCGGCAGTTCGGAAAGACCAAGCTCTTCCAGTTCTGCAAGTTTCTCTTCTGTCAGCTCTTCACCGGCTTCAGCGTAGATCTCACCAGTTTTCTCATTGACGAGATCGTAAGCGATGAAACGGCCTAGAATATCCAGACGACCAACGCGCACAACGCGGGTCTTCTCTGCAATCTTACGGACGACACGTGCTGTCAGCTTTGTTTCAGCATCTGCAACGACTTCACCCGTATCAGCATCGACCAGCGGGCTTAATAGCTTCAGACCACGGAAAGCATCTGGGTCAAATGGACGTGCCCAATCATCACCCATGCGTGTGAAAGGCACGATCCCGTAGAAGTTGGCAAGGATTTCATCCTCGTCCATCCCGGAAACTTCAAGCGCGTCAACATCGCCACCTTCAGCCAACTTCTCTTCGCGAGCCTTGAGGTAATTTGCACCATCAAGAGCATAGAGAAGGGTTGTTACAGGCAGCTTACGCTTACGGTCAATACGGACATGGATAATGTCTTTTGCATCGAACTCAAAATCGAGCCAAGAACCGCGATAAGGGATAATCCGCGCGGCAAAAAGATATTTACCGGAGGAGTGTGTCTTGCCTTTATCATGATCGAAGAACACACCCGGGCTACGGTGCATCTGCGATACAATAACACGCTCTGTGCCATTGATGATAAACGTACCATTATCGGTCATGAGCGGCATATCGCCCATATAGACCGGCTGCTCCTTCAAGTCATGAATGGAGCGGGTCCCCGTATCTTCGTCGATGTCCCATGTTGTAAGACGCAGAACCACCTTCAGCGGTGCAGCATATGTTAAGCCGCGCTGAATGCACTCTTCCACATCATACTTTGGTTCCTCAAATTCATAATATTGGAAATCCAGCCGGCCACGGCCAGCAAAATCATGAATTGGGAAGACGGAACGAAACACCTCCTGAAGGCCAGCCGGTTCCCGGCTGTCGGGGCGGACGTTCATCTGCAAGAAAGCCTCATAGGAAGCCCGCTGCACGTCAATCAAATTAGGCATCGGCGCAATCTCGGGAATGCGCCCGAAACTCTTGCGGATCCTCTTACGCCCTGTGAACGATTTTGTGATCGCGTTCATCTTATCCTGCCTCTGAACCAGACCTTCGAGTCGTCCGCCTCACTCGTCCTCATGACTACGATACTCGGACGACTTGAAGGGCTGGTTTAATCCTACCTGTGACGCGT
Organism: uncultured Acetobacteraceae bacterium; assembly: GCA_946476985.1. Classification (GTDB taxonomy): domain Bacteria; phylum Pseudomonadota; class Alphaproteobacteria; order Acetobacterales; family Acetobacteraceae; genus Bombella. The sequence goes on along the minus strand of CAMKWS010000011.1, from coordinate 36,135 downwards.
GACGGAATGCCCAAATACTAAGCGTTTTTCCTGTCAACGGCAAATGGGGCGGGCGCCAAAGACACCCGCCCACTCGCTCCGACGACCTCACAATGCAAGGTCGTAACGGATATACTCTTACTTGATCTCGACGGAAGCGCCGTTATCTTCAAGAGCTTTCTTGATTTTCTCAGCTTCGTCCTTGGTTGCGCCTTCCTTGATTGTCTTAGGAGCGCCTTCAACCAGTTCCTTAGCTTCCTTCAGGCCAAGACCTGTGATGCCACGGATTTCTTTAATGACGTTGATCTTCTTGTCACCAGCTTTAGCCAGGACAACGTCGAACTCTGTCTTCTCTGCAGCAGCTTCACCACCAGCAGCAGCGCCACCAGCAGCAGCAACAGCAACAGGAGCAGCAGCAGAAACGCCCCATTTCTCTTCAAGAAGCTTAGAAAGCTCAGCAGCTTCCAGAACGGACAGTGCGGACAGTTCGTCAACCAGTTTTGCCAGATCGGCCATGATAAATTCCTCTAAGATGCGTAATAATAGACGCCTTCGCTTACGCGAGGCACCTTGTTAATCAAGCGGCTTCTGTGTCGCCTGTTCTGGCATAGGCACCAAGAACGCGAGCAAGCTGCCCAGCCGGAGCCTGGGTGACGCCTGCGATACGTGTTGCCGGTGTATTGATCATACCCACCAGCTTTGCACGCAGCTCGTCCAGAGATGGAAGCTCAGCAAGAGCCTTGACACCGTTGACGTCCAGCGTCTGGTTACCAAGGGCACCACCAAGCACCACCAGCTTGTCATTCTTCTTGGCGAACTCGACCAGCACCTTCGCCACACCAACCGGCTCGTCCGACCATGAAATAGCCGTCGGGCCTTTTAGTAGAGGCGCAATGCCGTCGAACTGGGTCCCATCCAGAGCACGGCTGACCAGGCGGTTCTTCGCGACCTTATATGTCGCACCCACAGCGCGAATGCTACGACGCAGTTCTGTCGCATCAGCAACCGTCAGACCCAAATTCTGGGTGACGACAACCATGGACGTACTGCCGAACACTTCACTGAGGGACTCGACAAAGGCCCGTTTTTCCGTACGGTCCAAAACCTGTCTCCTCGTTAGCTTGAATATCTCAAGCCAGGTTACCCATAGGCCACACCCCAGCACAAACCGAAATATGACCCGCTCGCCTGTCCATAGAGAGAAACCGCATTAACATCTTGAAGAAGTAATGTTGTCTCACCCGTCTGACGCCCGCACCCTTAATCGGGTTTTAAAGAACCCTCAAAGAATTCTACGTGCGCTCTAGGACAGGATAGAAGCGGCACAAGGCCGCCTCTTCCACCACTCTAGAAGAGTGGCGATTCCTTATAATCTTTCCAGATCAAGCTTCGAAGCTGGAAAGATCAAGACGCACACCTACGCCCATTGTGGAAGAAAGGGAAGCCTTTTTAAGGTATGTCCCTTTCGCACCAGATGGACGAGCCTTCTGAAGTGCATCAACCAATGCTTTGACGTTCTCAGCAAGCTGAACCTCTGTGAAGGAAGCCTTACCAACACCAGCATGAACAACACCAGCACGCTCAGCGCGGTATTCCACCTGACCGGATTTAGCAGCTTCGATAGCGCCTTTAACATCCATTGTAACCGTACCCAGACGTGGGTTTGGCATCAGGCCGCGTGGACCAAGGATCTTACCAAGACGACCAACCAGAGCCATCATGTCTGGTGTAGCAATGCAGCGATCGAAATTGATCTCACCAGCCTGAATTTTCTCAGCCAGATCTTCCGCACCAACAACCTCAGCACCTGCAGCCTGAGCTTCTTCAGCTTTAGGGCCACGTGCAAACACACCAACGCGCAATGTCTTACCTGTGCCATGCGGCAGGGAGATCAGACCGCGGACCATCTGGTCAGCGTGACGAGGATCAACACCCAGACCGATTGCGAACTCAACTGTTTCATCGAATTTAGCTGTTGCATTGCCCTTAACCAGAGCCACAGCTTCCTCGAGTGTGTACAGCTTGTTGCTATCAACTTTAGCGCGCAGAGCAGCAATACGTTTGTTCTTGGCCATGTCTTAGCCCTCCACCACGTCGAGACCGATCGACCGGGCAGAACCAGCCAGCATACGAACGGCACCATCGATGTCGTTTGCGTTCATGTCCTTAAACTTCGTCTCAGCAATCTCACGAAGCTGAGCAACTGTCACAGACCCTACAGACGCAGCACGACCAACTGTCTGGCTACCCTTTGTGATTTTGGCAGCTTTCAGCAGGAAGTATGTGTTTGGTGGGGTCTTCGTGATGAAGGTAAAGGTGCGATCAGCATAAGCGGTGATCACAACCGGGATTGGCATACCCGGCTCAAGACCCTGCGTCTTAGCGTTAAATTCTTTACAGAACTGCATGATGTTCAGACCGCGCTGACCCAGCGCTGGACCAACTGGTGGGGACGGATTCGCCTTACCAGCCGGAATCTGCAGTTTGATGTAGCCAACAACTTTTTTGGCCATATCCGGGACTCCCTATTTTTCAGTTCCCGAACCGCGGTTGAGACGACGAAGACACAACTCCACCTCCCGCGTTCGACTTGAGCGGCCCTCGTAAACCAGCTTACCCACCTCCGTCAAGAGCAAATCATTTCGAAGGAACAGCAACCGCTCCTGTGAGATCACTTTCAGCCTTTGGGGGATCAATTTCTGAGCCAGACTGCGCCTTCCCTACTGGGACTTCTCCTGCCGGACGCGCGTGATGTAGGCCACGATATTGCAGAGGACCAATAGGATCTATCGCCTTAATATCCGGAAGAAGCTTGACATTCCACCCACCACCAAGAGCGCGGATAAGACGTACCGTGGACTGCACTTGCCGCATTTGCGCTTGTACCTCCTGCAAGCGAGCCCTTAAGGCCGCCTGCTGAGCCACAAGAGCGTCCAAGTAATTTGTCAGCCCCCCAGTATACAGAGCCATTGTCATAGATTGCGTTCTTAAAGCAGCCTCCACTGCTTTACGTTGCTGGAGCTCTTCCTGATGATAATATTTTGTTTGGCTTAGACCATCCTCAACATCACGAAAAGCATCTAAAACTGTCGCCCTATAAGCATCGACACGCTCTCTATATTGCGCCCACGCTCTTTGCAAAGCTGCACGCCGTGCGCCCCCCATAAACAAGGGTTGAACCGCCTGGACAGCGACCCGCCAAAATGCCTTCGATACACTTGCGAGATCAAATCCTGCATCCTCAAAGCCGCCTGTCGCACTAATCGTGATATGCGGATAGAACGCCGCCCGAGAGACACCAATAGCACGAGCTGCCGCCGCCATTCGCCGCTCACTTACTGCAACGTCAGGCCGCCGCTCCAGTAAGACTGAAGGAATACCCTCATCCACATGGAGCGTTTCAAAAGGCATCCTAAAACCTTTTAAAGGCTGAATATGAAAGCTCGCAGGCGCCATATTCACCATAACCGCAATAGCGTGCTCTTGCAGTTGGCGAGCGACTAAAAGATCACTTTTTGCCGCTTCAGCTGCGTATAATTCATTTTCGGCACGAGACACGTCCAATCCAGCACCAATCGCTCCACCTTGGCGCAAACGCGTAATTTCCACAGCAGTGCGAAAGTAATGAATGGAATCATCATATACGGCTAATTTTGCATCAATCCCTCGCAAAGCAATATAATTTGATGCGAGTTCAGCCTGCAAACTTAACCGTGCTACCGCATATTGAGCCGCCCCAGCTTGCGCTAAATTCTTCTGCATATGCGTTTGGTTGCGAATGGAATCCCAAAAATCCGGCTCCCAAGTAGCTGCCCCACTATATGACTCGTTAGATTCATAAACAGGAGTGAGGCTCGTGCGCCTTAGAAAGAGCTTGCCCATAGACTGCTTATTACGGCTCATCTGGGCCCCGCCCGCGATTTGCGGATAGAGACGACTTTCCGTCTCACGGGCAATGTCACGCTCCTGGGTGAAGACTTCTGCCGCAGCTTGGAGGTCTGGGTTATACGCCTCTAGCCGCGCTTCTAAATCATTTAACAGCGGGTCATGAAATAATTTCCACCACAGGCCGCGCACAACGTCGTCAGCAGGTTTAGCATCACCCATAACCCCCTTGCCAGACCAACCCTCTGGATAGAGAAAATGAGGTGCATGATAGCGCGGAGCCAAATCACATGAGCTAAGAAGCAAAGCACCCGCAGACAAGAGGGCAAAACTGAACCGCCAAGGACGCGAACGCACCATTAACGCCTCCCCTGCCCGGCACCTGCTAGTGGAGCCCCTTTTCCACCATTATTCGCTCCAGCCTTTGCAGGCACATCAGCAGCAGCTTCATCAGGCGCCATGGCTCCCACACGCCGCAAATCGCTGGCTGTTACATTTGTAAGAGGCTGCTGCATCTGAGGCTTTTGGTCATTATACCCACGAGTAGATGGAACAATCCGCACCTCATCCCCTTCCAGAAGATCAGCTGTTGGATTGGCTACGATATCGTCTGTGAGCGACAAACCAGAAAGAACCTGTGTTGTCATGCCAAAGTTAATACCGACCTGCACATTCTGTAAATGAACACGCCCATTGAGTACCTTAGCAACTTGCATCCCCTCCGCACGAAAGATCAATGCATTACTAGGAACGATCAAAACTGAAGGGTCTCCAGGGGCATGAATATGAGCCGTTGCGTAAGAATTAGGCCATAGCTCACCCTCGGGATTATCCAAAGCAAGCTCTGTAGTTACTGTGCGTGTTGAAGCATTAAACGCATTCGCTGTAGCCAAAAAATGCGCCTTAAACAAACGCCCCGGATATTGAGGCACACTTAAATCTGCACTGATCTTTGGTGAAATCACGCTCGCATAATCCTGTGGGACAGACACAAACACACGGATCTTATGCACATCAGCCACTGAAAAGAGCTCAGCAATAGCCCCGCGCGACGTCAGGTTACCACCTGCCGCGTTTACATAATCCCCCACATTGACGAGACGTGAAGTCACAATTCCATCAAAAGGTGCAACAATTCGTTTAAAGTCCTCTAGCGCCTGCACACGCTCAACCTCATGCGCAGCGGCATCAAGCTCGGCTTTCTGCGCCGCAGCGTTCGCTGCTTGTACGTCAACCTCCTGCCGAGAAACGGCCTGCGTTCCACGCAATGCAGACCAGCGGCGCGTTGTAATCATTGCCAAACGGTAACGGGCAAGCACCACATTGTAATGAGCTTTCGCTGCTGCGAACTGCGCATCAATACTCGGCGTACTAACCTCAGCCAGAAGATCACCACGTTTTACATGTGCGCCATAGTCTTTGTACCACATTTTCACGTAGCCAGAGACCTGCGCATAAATGGGAGCCTCATACCAAGCGGCCAAATTCGCAGGAAGATCCACTTGCCGCGTCTGCGGCCCGGGCTGAGGGCGTATTAACGCAACCCGTGCAATAGAAGCTTCTTCCGTTTCTTTTGCCAGCTCACGCTTCTGCCATGCACGCTGCGCTATCCCATACACAATAAGGGCAAACAACAGCACGATAACCGCCAAAAGGAGAAAACGCCCTTTACGACCTCTCTCATCCGACATCTGATGGGACGGTAAACTCACGCGCGGTCTCCTTCTAAGGCGGTACCGTCTTGTTCAGACGACCTGTGATGAATCAAAGCAAAAACACAAGGTACGAATAATAAGGTTGCCACTGTTGCCATCAATAACCCTCCAATGACCGCCTTACCTAATGGTGCGTTAGAGGAATTGCTTATAGACATTGGGACCATACCAATCATCATCGCAAGAGCTGTCATCAAGACAGGGCGAATACGCTCATAGCCTGCTTCAGATGCAGCTAGGATGGCATTGCCATGTTCGGCCAGCCTCTCACGCGCAAAAGCAACAACCAACACGGCATTTGCCGTCGCCGTGCCCATGCACATAATAGCTCCCGTTAATGCTGGTACGGATAAGGATGTATGTGTGAGGAACAAGCTCCATGCGATACCCCCCAAAGCCGCTGGCAGGGCCATAACAATCACAAACGGATCCAACCATGACTGAAAATTCACGACAATGATGAGATACACCATCACAATAGACAGCAACAAACCGCCTATAAGCTGGACATAAGCATTATTCATCGTCACGGCCTGCCCACGCACAACCATACTAGAGCCACGCGGCAAATACGCACGCTCTTGCTCAACAACACGATTTACAGCGCGAGATAGAGTACCTAAGTCCATTCCCTCAGGAGAGGCATAAATATCAAAGACTGGCATGATGTTATAATGAGAGACCTCAGCCGGTGTACCTGTTTGTACAAACTGACTCACCCCACCCATGATTTGCATTGTCTTATTCTGAGGATTGCCATCCCCTTTATCGACAGGCACCTTTTCAAGGTCATTTAATGTTTGCAGATAACTGGCAGGGGTTTGAACATCAATCAGCTGAGATGTCCCCTGTGAGTTAAGATAATAAGTCTGCCCCACCTGCGAACTACCGGAAAGTGTGGTCAGAGCATTAAACGCAATATCACGCTCTGTAACGCCAGTACCCATAGCAAAGCTACGATGCACATTAATCAGCAATGTTGGCTGTGTCATAGGCTGCTGCACAGTGACATCTGCAATACCAACAATCTTCCGCAACTTCTGCGCCAAATGGACAGAGAAATTATAATTCCCCTGCAAGTTACGCCCGACAATTTGAACATCGATCGGCGATGGCAAACCAAAATTAAGGATCTTGGCTGTTAGATCCCCCGGCTGGAAGGTAAAGACCGTCCCCGGAAAAGCATCGCCCAGCGCAGAGCGTAAACGTTTACGATATTCTGAAATAGGGCTCTCAGAATTCGCAAGCTGGATTGTCACATCGCAATCTTGTGAACCAGTTGTGGGAGACGGCACCATAGCTTGGTTTAGCTGGCTCATCGGCAAGCCACAATTATTCACAACAAGCTTAATTTGTCCGGGTAGAATATCGTGCAGTTTCTTTTCCACCAGCCCGCTAATCTTACCACTCTCCTCAATCCGCGTCCCCACGGGAGCGCGAATATGCATTTGCAATGTACCGGACTTCACTTCTGGGAAGAAGTTTTGCCCCACAAAGACAAGCAACAGTAATGACGACACAGCCCCTGAAAGGAACAAGAAAATAAAACGGCCACGTATCGCCAGCAGCTGAAGCAATACCTCATGATACCCTCTACGGAACCGCTCGAAATATCCCTCAAACCCTTCTTGGAAACGCCCGAAAAAGCCTTTATGCCGCTGGGCATAAGCAGGGTCACGCTGTTGACGCACCTGTGTGGCTAACAGCCAATTTGCCATTGTCGGCACAAGTGTACGAGACAAGACAAATGACGCAATCATCGCAAAGATAATTGCCTCAGCCATGGGCATAAACAACCAACCCGAAACGCCCGTTAGCTCAAACAATGGAAACCATACGATGCAGATACACGTTGTGGATACAAATGTTGGAATAACAATCTGATTTGCAGCATCAATAATAGCTGTTTCCAGCTCTTTACCCATATGAAGATGGGCATCGATATTCTCAATCATCACTGTAGCATCATCAACAAGAATACCCACAGCGAGCGCTAAGCCCCCCAATGTCATCACATTGATTGATTGCCCAGCGAGACTAAGGCCAATAATAGCGCACAGCATAGCCAGAGGGATAGACACAGCAACAATAACCGTCGAACGCCATGACCCCAAAAAAAGCAAAACTGTTAGACTTGTAAGCACAGCCGCTGTGAGCATCTCTCTCACAACATCCACGACAGATTCTTTTACGAAATCAGACGCATCTGTCAGGATGTTCATACTCGTGCCCTCTGGCAGAGTATTCTGAATCTCCGGCAAGAGCTTCTTTACACCATTTACCACATCTAACGTAGACGCATTACCGCTTTTGAGGATAACAATCATCACAGCTTGATGCCCACGCACCAGAACAGCGTTTGTTTGAGGGGGCCCCCCCTTATGCACCCACGCAACATCACGCAGATAAATAACCGAATTACCTACTTGTTTAATCGGCATCCGATTAAACGCATCCAGATCCCGTGGAGCAGAATTTGTCCGCACCATCAAATCCAGTGGTCCCACCTTTTGGTCGCCACTCGGCAAAACGATATTTTGTTTATTTAGCGCAGTAGCTACATCAACCGGAGATAGACGATGCGCCAGCAATTTAACGGGATCAATATCCACCATAATGTCAGCAGCGACACCGCCATATGGATTGGGAATAGCCGTCCCCGCAACAGAGACCAGCTCCGGCCGGATAAGGTTTGAGGCCATATTATAGACCTCTGATGCTGACATGTTCGGGTTATTCACCTGCAGTGTCAGCACCGGCACTGAAGAAGCATCTAACGCAACAATCAACGGTGGGGTTGCACCTGTGGGCAGCTGCTTAATAACTGTCTGCGAAACAGAGGTGATCTGCGTTTGCGCAACGGAAGCATTTGTCCCCGGCTGGAAGAATATCTTAACAATACCACGGCCGTAATATGAGTTACTCTCAATATGCTCGATATTATTAACCGTCGCTGTAAGGACGCGCTCATAATAATAAACAATACGTCCAGACACTTCCTCTGGCATTAGGCCTGCATAAGACCACGCAACCGCCACAACAGGAATACGAATATTCGGAAAGACATCTGTTGGCGTGCTCACAATCGCACGCACCCCAAAAATAAGGATCATGATCGACATGACCACAAATGTGTAAGGACGCTTAAGAGCCGTTACGACAATCGCATTCATAAATATATAACGCCTAGCTGCATCTCAGGGCGCACAACAAACCACATTTGCTTCTCCTTCATACAGCAAATGGATTATGCCATCCCTGCTGTGCCCAGCACTCTGTGCCTCTGCCCATTTCATCGGCCTTAGATATATCTGCCGACTTTCAACCGTGGTGATTATACCGACACGGCCCAAAGAAAGAACGCCCTTCCTCTGAAAAGATTTTTTAAAAACCCAAAAACGGCTCTATGGCGCCTTAACAAGCGGAAAGATAACACGAAAAACCGTCCCCTTTCTTTGCTCTCCACCTTGAAGATTTTCTTCAATTACAAGCCGTCCACCATGCAAATGCACAATAGCTGCCACAAGGCTAAGCCCTAAGCCGCTCCCTGGGATATTGCGGCTTTTATCTGCACGATAAAAACGTGACATCACCGCTTTGCGCTCTGCAGCAGGAATCCCCACACCTGTATCACGCACTTCCACCCACGGTTCTTGCAATTCATTATACCCCGCACTGAGGGTAATTCGCCCGCCTCTAGGGGTAAATTTGAGGGCGTTTTCTAACAAATTCGCTAAAACTTCATTCAGCAAATCTGCATCACCCCATATCTTAACCGGCCCCTGCCCAATAGCCACAAACAACCCTAAACCCTGCGTCTCAGCTATGGGTTCGTACAGATCCACAATGTCTGTCACAAGCGACATGACATCCATCATTTTAAAACCCGCACGACGCTGGCCATTCTCAATTTCACCAATCCGCAATAGGGCCGTAATAATAGAGAAACATTGCTCAAGATCTTTCCGGCATAGCCCTACTGCGCGCTCAAAACGTCCACCTTCTTCTTCAGGAAGCGCCTGAGACAATGCCTCAACACGTTCTAAACGGGCCTGCACACGGGCTAAAGGGGTCCGCAGGTCATGAGCAATGTCATTCCCTACATCCCTCATCTCCCCCATCAGCTGTTCCAATCGGTCCAACATACGGTTAACCGAACCCGCAAGACGATCAAGGTCATCATAACCGCGCCCTACAGGCAGACGCTCACGCATCTCCCCCTGCATGATCTGTTCGATCGTATCGTGCATTTTAGTGATACGCCCTAGCGCACGACGGCTCAGCAAAATACCTGCGATAAGAGCAAAGGACACTAGAGGAAGTATTGAATACAGCGTGGATTTACGCGCCATGTGGCGCAATTCATCCGCCATATGGCGCGAACGACCTAAAACTAGAAAACGCGCCTTTCCTTTTTGTATGGTGGGAACTTCCACCACCAAAAAACGCATGACTGTCACGCTATGATCAGGCAGAAAAAAAGGTAATATCTGCACAGAGGGGGTCATGGTAAGCCCCTCCGGCCATGAGGCCATATCTCCCGCTATGCGGTGATGATCTTGATCAAATAAAGCTGCGCCATTTAGAAAAACACGTAATTCATTCGTACTACGTTCGTTAAGCTTAACCTCCAGCTCTCCTGGCGGCTCTTGCATAAGAACCGCCGCAGAGCGCCGAAGCAGATCATTCGTGCGTAAGGCCTCATAACCACTCACCTGCCCATAAAGCAGCGTGATCTCCAGCAACATCCCGACAACAACAGTACACGCCAGTGCTAAAGTAAGTCGAAAGGCCGCTGTTCTAAAAAGATCACTCCGGAACACGCAGACAGAACCCAACACCACGAATACTGTGAATCAACGGTTCTTCACCCTCTTTATCCACTTTCCGACGTAACTTACCGATATGTACATCCACTAAGTTTGTCTGCGGGACAAAACGATAGCTCCACACATCTTCAAGTAACATTGTCCGTGTAAGCACGGCATTAGGACGGCGCATCATATACTCAAGCAGACGGAACTCTCTTGGCAATAAGTCAATCTCACGTTCACCACGCCGGGCCGTCCGCTCAATCAAATCCATCTCCAACGGCCCAACTTTTAAGATTGAGGTCCGTCCATAAACAGGGCGCCGCAGCAAAGCTTCCAACCGAGCAGCGAGCTCTTCTAAAACAAATGGCTTGGTCAGATAATCATCACCACCAGCTTTCAAGCCACTAATACGATCATCCACCGCAGAAAGAGCCGAAAGCACAAGAACAGGCATTGTAATATCCTGCTCCCGCAAGCTTTCTAATACGCTCAGTCCATCCATCTCAGGTAACATACGATCAAGAATCAACAGGCCGAATTGCCCCTTCTGGGCCATCTCAAGCCCTTCCCGCCCTGTTGATGCACGAGAAACAATATAACCACGCCCTCGAAGATCGGCTACAATCTCCTCCGCGAGACTATCATCATCCTCAACCAACAACAGCTCAACCGGCCCGTGGGGTAGAACAGCCGCAGAGCCATGCCCTCCGGCCTCATCAGCAGCAGTACCTCCTGCCTGACGAACGTGCTCCTGTTTCTCCTGCATGTATGCTCCCCTTAGCATGCCACTAAAATCGCCCACCTAATGACTAGGACGCTAACATATACTCTCAAATCAACATATTAGCGCGTTCTGCTGCAGCTTGCCCAGCTGCTACGCCACTCGCCCAAGCCCATTGGAAATTATAACCTCCCAACCAACCTGTAACATCCACCGCCTCACCAACGACATACAATCCAGGCACACGGCGCGCCTCCATTGTTTTAGATGATAACTCGGCCGTATCCACACCACCACGCATCACCTCAGCTTTAGCGTAACCTTCCGTCCCCTCTGGGGTAAAGACCCAACTCTCCACTTGTGCGGCAAGAGCACGAATAGCCTTAGCTGGTTGCTCCGCTAACGGACGGTCATCCAAGAATTTCCCCGCCAATGAGCGTGCTAACCTTACCGGCAAACCCTCCAAAAGAGCAGGGCCATGAGCACGAGGACGTTTCTGACAAATTATACGCATCTCATCATACATCTCTTTGCCGGGCGCCAGGTTAAGCTTCAACGCGCCCTGGCCATCCCACCAAGATGAAATTTGCAAAATCGCAGGCCCAGATACACCTTTATGTGTAAAGACCATCCCTCCTGTAAAACTAGGCTTCTTCTGCGCCTGAAGTGTCGCCGTAACGGTTAAAGATACTCCAGCCAATTCAGGTTGTGGCACTGAAAAACGCAGAGGCACAAGTGCTGGAGCTGGAGGGACCACCGCCAAACCAAACCTCCGTGCGAAACGTAATGAAAAATCCGTCGCTCCCAATTTTGGCAACGCCATACCGCCCGTTGCCAAAATAATGGACCTAGCCCGCACAAGATCTCGAGACGTCTTTACTGTAAAAACACTACCATCATGCGTAACATCAATTACGGAACACCCTAATGAGAAGCGCACCTTGCCCGCTTTACATTCATCTTCCAACATTGTGACAATTTGCTGGGCTGAATGATCACAAAAAAGCTGTCCCTCTTCTTTTTCATGCCAAGCGATACGGTGCTTCTCCACTAAAGCCAAGAAATCCCGTGGCTGATAACGTGCAAGAGCTGAGCGACAAAAGCGTGGGTTGGCAGAACGATAATAGGGCCAATCAGCTTTTAGATTCGTAAAATTACACCGCCCCCCGCCAGAAATTAGAATCTTCCGCCCGGGTTTATCTACATGGTCTAGCACCAACACACGCGCCCCCGCTTGCCCGGCGGTGGCAGCGGCCATCATTCCAGCAGCACCAGCACCAATAACAACAACATCCCACAAATTCTGCTTATGTGCTTGGGTATTATAGCCCACTCGTGTGCCGCCCTCTTTGCTATACTTATTGCAGGGAAAACTGCCTTAGAAATCTAAATCCGCATAATAAGCAGGGGGGGTTACGCCACTCATCCTATCTGCCAATAACGGCCTAAAGCAGGGGCGAGACTTAATCCGTGCGTACCAATCTCGCACAGCAGGCGCCCGGCGCCAATCAATATCACCCAGAAAATCTAACGAAGAAATATGAGCCGCAGCTGTAAAATCTGCCGCAGAAATCACAGGTCCACCTAGCCATGTCCGCGTCTCAGCAAGATAGCCGATATAATCGAGATGGAAGCGAAGATTTTTATAACCGGCACGCATTACATTGCCATCAGGCAAGCCATAGCCATAAAGGCGCTTCTCGATCTTTTCACCAAGAAGATTAATCATCACTTCCTGCTGGAAAAGACGCTCAAACCAATCAATTAATCTGCGTATTTCAACACGCTCGGCAATATTACGCCCTAAAAGAGGAACCTCTGGGTAAACATCCTCCAAATACTCTGCAATAACGCCCCCACCAGGTACAACCATACCATTATCTTCAACCAGAACAGGTACTTCACCGGCAGGATTTAAATTGTGAAAGCTCTCATTTCGCTCCCACACCTTTTCAATAGCGAGATCAAAGGGTAGTTTCTTCTCCGCCAACAATAGCCGCACAAAACGCGATTGCGGAAAAAGAGGTTGGTGATGCAATATACGCATAAGTCTTTCCTACGGCACTTCGACGCTACGGAACACGAGACGCTCTGTAAAACGAATATAACAGACTGGTAAACTCTGCTTCATGTCCACCCCTTCTGCCTCTCAATCGCTTCATCCTTCAGATAAGCCCTCAGCGCAAGCCCAAAGATCGAACGGAATGACCATTCGGGCCCGCGGACGCTCATTCTTGGCGCTCATCCTTTCCCCAGAAGCACCGCTTAAAACGTGGCTTGCAGGGCTAGACCAACACATGAAGCGCTCCGCGGGATTCTTCAATCGCCAGCCTATTATTCTCGATCTTAGCCTAGTTGATGCAGAAACCGAAGAGCTTGCCAGCCTCCAAGACGAACTCCGCCAACGCCATATCCATTTAATCGGCATTGAAGGGGCAGACCGCTCTTGGCCCGCGTTTGAAAAATGGGACTGGCCAGCTGAACTCAATGGCGGACGCCCCAGCGGACCTGTCGCTTTACCCGAGGAAGACACTTCCGAACAAAAGCCAGAGCCTCCCCAAACAAAAGAACCCCTCATTATCGACCGTGCTGTGCGCTCTGGGCAGTCTATCCAGAACCCCGATGGTGATATCATTATTATCGGCGCGGTTTCATCTGGTGCAGAAATTATTGCTGGGGGCTCTATCCATGTTTACGGCCCCTTACGTGGGCGTGCTATCGCAGGGGTAGATGGCCGGCCTAACTCTCGTATCTTTACAACCAAATTAGAAGCCGAACTTCTCGCCATTGATGGCTTCTACATGGTTGCTGAAGAAATGCCATCTGAATATCTAGGCCTTCCTACTCAGACACGCTTGGAAGGTGAGCGCTTGCGTGTTATTTCTCTCTCAGGGGGAACACGCTCAACTTAAAGTGAAGTTTTTTAGAGTTTTGAGCGAAATACATCTTATCAATTCGCCTCTTGATCTGTAATCTAGCAGAACTTCTATTATGATGGCTCTGCCAAAGATGCATCACACTCGGAATAAATCGTAACGCAAGTTACAGGGCCAATTACAGGAAAGCTGAAAGTTTCATGGCAAAGATCGTCGTCGTTACATCAGGCAAGGGGGGCGTTGGTAAAACGACCACTACAGCTGCCCTAGGGGCAGCCCTTGCAAAGAGCGGACAGAACGTAGTCGTGGTCGATTTTGATGTCGGACTGCGTAACCTCGACCTCATTATGGGGGTAGAGCGCCGTGTTGTGTTCGACCTGATCAACGTCATTCAAGGAGAAGCTACGCTTAACCAAGCGCTGATCCGTGATAAGCGCTGCGACACACTTTCCATTCTACCAGCTTCTCAGACCCGTGATAAAGACGCCCTAACGCCAGAAGGTGTTGGCATTATCATGGATGAGCTCCGCAAAAAGTTCGACTGGATCCTCTGCGATAGTCCTGCCGGCATTGAGCGTGGCGCACAACTTGCGATGCATCATGCAGACTATGCTGTTATCGTGACGAACCCTGAAGTTAGCTCTGTTCGTGACTCAGACCGTATCATCGGTATGCTGGATAGCCGCACAGAAAAAGCTGAGCGTGGGGAACAGGTAGAGAAACATCTTCTTATCACACGCTACGACCCTATCCGTGCTGCTCGTGGCGAAATGTTGAGCGTTGAAGACGTTGTCGAAATTCTGTCTCTCCCACTTCTTGGCGTTGTGCCAGAGAGTGAAGATGTCCTAAAGGCATCTAACGTGGGTGCCCCGGTTACACTAGCTTCCCCTGATAGTGCGCCTGCAGGTGCCTATTTTGAGGCCGTCCGCCGCCTAGAGGGTGAAGATATTCCTGTAAGTGTCCCAACTGAAAAACGTGGTATCTTTGGCCGCATCTTCAAAAAGAGGGGCGCATGAGTTTTATAGATTCCTTCTTCACCCGCAAACGCCCAGAAGCCACCAGCAGCAATGTTGCGCGTGACCGTTTGCAAATTCTCCTTGCGCACGAGCGGCAAGCGAAAGAAGGCGGGGATTCTACCCTTCTCCGCACTCTTCATGCTGAAATTCTAGAAGTTCTAGCACGCCATGTCTCCGTGGATGAAGATAATGTCCGCGTAAAGTTAGACCGTGGGCAGAAATGCTCCAAGCTGGAAATAGATATCCAAGTTCCGCAGAGCGGCCTACGGGCGCAAGTGTCTACTGTCACCCCTAACGAAGAGCTGGACTAAGCTCTTCTCTCCCTGCGCTCTTTACGTCTTTTGATACGGAGGGTGTAGGGAGACCTTTTTTAAGCTTTCCCCTTAATATATCTAATACGCTCTTCTCTCCTCCATCTCAGAAGAGTTTAATCAGCCCTGTCATGGCTTGTATCTTGTTAGGTGCAATAACCCCATATATTTCACTATAGAAATAGTGAAATATGCTTTGGTACAAATTAAGCATTTTTTAAAAAAATTTACTAATCCTCTAAAAAAGATATCGCCTTATCAAACATTTTATAATATGCAGCACGGAAAGTGGTTTGTTAAATTTAACTATTTATTTTTGTTGAATTAAACAGGCTAACTATCCTGCGCGGATAAATACGGCTGTACAGCAGTCCTATCTCATTGCGTATTATCTAACCGAAGGCACCATTTTACTATGATCGCCCGCTACATTCGCCTCCCTCTTAGCGCATCTATTCCATCGCTACTCAGCGTCGGTGTGGCTCTGCAATGTCAGGCCCATGCAGCGGAAATGCCACAAAATACCACCGTACACACAGAAAAACATACCTCTTCTGCACAAAACCCAGTGCGCCACACTGCTCCTAAAGCGCGCAATGTCTCTAATAGTGATGAAACCATTATTATTACCGGCACACGCGAGCTAGGGAAAAAAGCAAGAGATGCGATTGCTCCTGTTGATGTTGTCTCCGCCAAACAACTCACACGCGTTGGGCAGCCAACATTGCGTGATGCAATGCAGCTATTGCTGCCTTCCCTTACTGTGCCAACAGGCGGGTTTGATACAGGTGCGCTAACAGATTCCATCAGCCTTCGTGGGTTAAACTCTAACGAAACGCTCATCCTTGTCGATGGCCACCGGCGCCATACAACAGCCAATATCTATGCGGACGCTGGCCCTCAACAGGGCACAACCCCAACAGATATTGATATGATCCCCCTCTCAGCGATTGATCATATCGAAGTCCTGCGGGACGGTGCTTCAGCTCAATATGGTTCTGACGCAATCGCAGGCGTTGTAAATATTATTCTGAAAAAACAAAATCACGGCCTCACGCTTCGCTCTAATAGTGGCATCACCAGCAGTGGAGATGGCTATCAACAAGGCATCTTCTTAGATGGCGGGTTAGCCCTCGGCTCCCGTGGGTTTGTCCATTTAAGCGGTGATTTCGTACATCAAGACCACGCCTTCCGCTCTGCACCAGATAGCCGGACAGGCACAACAGTAAATAAACTCCTCAGCCAACCAGAACAAACCCGTGAGTCTATCGCAATTAATGCGGGCTATAGCTTTACAGACAATCTACAAGCCTATGGCAGCGCAACCTATGCCCACCGCCATGCTGAGGCTTTCCAGAATTATCGTTTAGCTTCTACTCTTAATGGCTACTCTGGATATCAGGCACTTTATCCTGATGGATATTCCCCTATCCAAACGCTAGAAGAAAATGACTTTGAAGTCACCGCAGGGCTTAAAGGGAAGATCTCCGGCTGGCACTGGGACCTTTCCACCGTTTATGGACGTGACTTTGATAATATCGGCCTCAAAAGCGATGCCAATAAAGCCCTCCCAGCCGATGCTTTGCAAACCAAATATAATAAAGTGCAGGGCTATAATAATTCCCAATGGACAACAGGACTGGACTTAAACCGTAAGCTTTCTTTTGCCTTCTGGCCTCACAGCATTAACATCGCTGGAGGAGCAGCCTATCGCTATGAGTCCTACTCTATCGGAGAAGGCTCCGCTGCAAGCACATATGGCGGGGGAACAAGCCTCTCTCTTGCAGGAACAAATGCACAAAATGCCGGTAATTTTAACCGTGATGTTGTCTCTGGCTATGTTGATATTGCGACCCACCTCACCCGCCATTGGCAGGTAGATGCCGCAGGCCGCTATGAGCATTATACGGATGTCGGTAATACACAGACAGGCAAAATCTCAACCCGTTATGATGTTTCTAAACGCCTTGCCTTCCGCGGAACATTCAGCAACGGCTTCCATGCCCCGACACTAGCGCAAGAGCATTTTTCCTCTCTCACGCTCTCCCCTACCGTGGCCCGTGGTCTCATTGCAGCAAACTCCCCTGGAGCACTCGCCAATGGTGCACAACGCCTCAAACCAGAACAAAGCACAAGTGCTGAGGGAGGCATTATCGCTGAACCCATTAAGGGGCTACATGTCACAGCAGATGTCTACCAAATTGATCTACGAGGCCGTATCCTCCCAGGAAACAATCTATATGGAGCCACTGCAGCTAATATCCTAAGCACAAATGGTATTACCAATCTGCCTGCGAATATCACAAATAGTAACCTCTCAACCCAGTGGTTTGCGAATGTGGCCAACACGCGCACGCAGGGGCTTGATTTAACCATGAACTACACCAGCAACTTCAATAATGCTGGACGTGTTAATTGGGATGCCTCCATCAACCTGAACCGCACCCGCCTGCGCCATCAAACCACACGCAGTGATGGCAGCCCTATCCTCAATGCGCCAAGTGTAGCGTACATCACTACTGCTTACCCACGCAGTAAGATCATCTTTGGTGGGACATGGATATCCCCTCACAATCGTTGGGCTGTCTCCCTACATGAGATCCGCTATGGGCAGACAACCTCTGCACTGACCTATTACACCAATAATAATACATCGACCGCCTCTACAACGAACTATCTTCAGTTCCACAACAAACCGAAATGGACGACCAATCTTTCTGTCACCTACAATGTAACACGCCATTGGAGCGCAACATTAGGCGGCAATAATATCTTTGCAGCATACCCTACTAAGGTGCCGAAAAATAACCGCTATCTTGGCGTGCCGAAATATTATCTCAGCACATCACAGCTGGGCATTAATGGTGGCTATTACTACCTTGATGTCACAGCGCGCTTCTGAGCACGCCCCCGATATATCACCAAAGAAAAAGGCCCGGATCGTACCGGGCCTTTTTTATAATACGCACATCTTATCAAAGAACTTACATCTCAGCCCATGTGCGCAAAAGATTATGATACACGTTGGTAAGGCGCAAAACCTCCGCATCATTTGTACCATTCTTCTGCCCCAGAGCCATAATGCTTTGATCAAGGTCGAAGAGAATAGACCGATGCTCTTGTGAGCGAATAACCGACTGCGCCCAGAAGAAAGACGCCCAGCGACTGCCCCGTGTTACCGGCGTTACTGTATGCAGGGCCGTTGTGGGATAAACAATCATATCCCCTGCCGGCAAGCGCACTCTTTTTTCCTCAGATGGGCCATGAAGAACCAGCTCTCCCCCTTCATATTCATCCAAGTCAGAGATGAATAATGTGCTGGACACATCTGTACGAATACGCTGCCCCGTACCGGGAATGGGCCGCAAGGCATTATCTACATGCGCGCCAAAATTCATCCCTTCATCATAGCGGTTGAACAACGGCGGTACGAGGCGCAGCGGCAATACAGCACTATTATAAAGCGGATTTACCCCCAACTTGCGCAGTACAAATGTCGAAAGTTCACGCCCTAACGGGCTATCAGGCTGTATCTGAAGATTATTCTTCACACTGCCAGATTGCTCTCCTGCCGTACCGCGACCATCAACCCACGTACCCGCAGCTAAACGCGCACGAATATCAGCCAGTTCGTCTGCTGAAAGCACACCGGGAATATGTAACATCATAGAACGATACCCTTATAGAAACTGAGCTGGGACATAGCTTCTCTTGCA
This sequence comes from uncultured Acetobacteraceae bacterium, assembly GCA_946476985.1. Lineage (GTDB taxonomy): Bacteria > Pseudomonadota > Alphaproteobacteria > Acetobacterales > Acetobacteraceae > Bombella. Next base: position 17,102 of record CAMKWS010000011.1, on the reverse strand, counting down.
AAGGTGACTATGACCATCTTTAGAAGAAAAGCCTCACATTATATAGCATCTTATACAAGGCCGGACTCCGCAAAAAAGCGAAGCCCGGAGCCTAATTTTTCTTAATAATCCATGCTCAAACGACCAAGGAATGTCCGCCCCGGTGCTGGGGTCGCATATCCCGTAAAGAGGCTATTATAATTGAGCCTGTTTGAGAGGTTATAACCATTAAGAGACACCACCCAATGGCGATTGATACGGTGGGACAGAACTGTATCAAACTCCACATTCGCAGGGACTTTAGCTGTATTGGCATTATCCAAATACACAGCCTGACGCCACGTTAGCCCACCACCAACAGTGAAGTTCCACGGCTTACCGGGAAAGGCCTCATAAGCAGACCACAACGTCGCCTGATTATGCGGCACATATTGAATCTGCTTACCACGGTTCGCAGCCGTTGCTGATGACGTCGTTTTAGGGTCATAGAGCGCGTAAGTCGCTGTGACATTCCATCCCGGAAGGATCATCCCTCCCAAAGAAAGCTCCAGCCCTTGGTTGCGCTGCTGGTCCCCCGTATTGATTGTGGAGTTAGAGACAGGATCTGTCGTCAACGCATTACTCTTATCCAACCTAAAGAGGGTAATCGTTGCCCCTAACCGGTCATGCAACAGGCTAAATTTACTGCCCACTTCATACAACTGAGCACGTTGCGGACGATTATCCACTGTCCCTTGCGCACCCGGCCGTACGGGGATCGCACCGCTCGTTACATACATACCTGTCGGGGTCGTGGAGCTTGCATACGTAAAGTAAACTGTCTGCCACTTCGAAGGGGTGAAGATCAGGCTCGCCGTTGGGTTAATCGTATTCGTTGTTTGTGGGAAACTCTTATCAGGGTTATCTGCACTTGTAAGACCTGTCGCCTTATAACCACTCTGCCAACGATCCCACCGGAAGCCCCCTTTCACAGAGGCCCATTTGGTCAGCCAAATTTGGTCATATAAGAAAATGCCTGTATCGAACCCATAGCCCGTACTATTCGGCTTTTTCCCAATGCCCGGAATCACCGGCATAGAGTTGGCCTGTGCGGGCACCTTTCGCGCTACAGCGTCAGAGACATTTCCTGCATCTGGATAGAGCAAATTCGCTGTCGGCATAGGATTGCTCGTAGAAGCGCCTGCATATGTGTATTGATGACGGGAATCATGCACATATTCCATGTCAAAACCTGTAACGAGCTGATGCTTTAAAAAGCCTGTATTAAAATCAGCTTGTAAGGACGCGACATTCTGGAATGACCAGCTCGACTGCGTATAAGGCAAAGGCACACTGCCATTTGTGTTACGCGTCACAGCCCCCTTAGCAAAATCACCACTATTTAAAGCAGCAACACAGCCAGCCCCACATTGCACTTTAGAAGCCTCAAAATCACGGCTAAATTCGCCGAAGCGGAGGTCGTTGTGGAAGGTCAGGTGAGAGTTAAACTGATGTTTTAAACGCAATGTCTCCATTGTTGCATCAGTATGGTTATGGTCCTGCTGTTTGCCATACCAGTTCTGCCGTGGCACCCCATATTCAGAAATAGGCCGCCCATAAGCGGAACCCTGTGCCTTTACAACCGGCATACCATAATCTGGCACACTATCATCTGTCTGATGCATGACCTGCAAGACAACTGTTGTCTTCGTTCCCAGCCCAAAAGCGATAGATGGTGCAATACCCCACCGCTTGTCAGAAACGCCTTTACGCCCCACAACATCGTTAGATGAACCAAGCCCCTCTATACGGAAAGCGGTTGTGTCATCAATTCGCTGGTTTACATCCACCGTGCCACGATAATAATTCCCAGACCCACCACTAAAGTCAGCCCCATAATGATTGGTAAGGTTGGGGGCTTTTGTCACTGCATTGATCGCACCACCGGTTGTCCCATTCCCAAAGACCTGAGAGGACGGACCTTTGATAACGTGGATGGTGTCGTAGTCGAAGCTATCACGCCCATAAACGCCAAAATCACGCAGACCATCTTCGTAAATATCATTCTGCGCTGGGAAACCACGAATAAGGAATTGGTCACCATTCAGTCCCCCAGCCCCTTCACCAACTGATGCCGTAATGCCGGGGACATTCTTCAATGCCTCATCTAACGATTTCGCATTTTGCTGACGAATAAGTTCACGGGGAATAACATCAATCGTCTGAGCAGTATGCATCACATCCTGCGGCATACGCCCCATGTCATTGCTCGTACGCATCGTATTGAACGGGTGCCCAATGACATGAATATGCTCAATATGCTGCCCCTTAACCGAAGCATCGCTTGCTTGGCCGTTCTGCTCGCCTTCCATCGTCTCCTGATCTTCAACGGGAGACACTGCGGGGGAGGACTGCACGGCATGGGTATCAGCATATGCCCCTCCTGCCATGCCACCTAATGTAAGAACGGCCGAGGCAGGCTTTAAACACTGATGGATAAAACGACTCATACTCGTGGGGCTCCGTGTAGGGAATGAATTTCTCAAAAACTAAACTTTTTTAAATGATAATTATTCTCAATTTCAATCGTGAAAAAATATTTAAATTTTTCACCATCTGTGAATGTGATATTATCGCCACACAATACACACATTTACCCCTGTTTTCTGCGAAAAACAGACTTTATGAGTGTGAAAAGATACACTCTCACAAAACTCATAACTAAAAAGAAAAACCTATCATAAGATCAAAGTTCATTTATGAAATATAATAATTTCAACGTATTAGTGGAATTTACCTCTACACCCTATCAAAGGCCGCCTCCGCCTATATGAAACACATATTGGCGGAGACATATTCCTCTTCTAACTATGAAAACTTAATAATCCATACTTAGGCGCCCCAAGAAGGTCCGCCCCGGCGCCGGGCTAGCAAAGCCTCTAAATAACGTGCTGTAATTAAGCCTATTTGCTAGGTTGTACCCGTTAAGGGCCATTACCCAATGTTTATTGATGCGATGCGAAAGAACCGTATCAAACTCAACATTGGCTGGGACCTTAGCCAGATTATCATTGGTTAGATAAACGCCCTGCCGCCAAATAACACCACCACCAACAGTGAAGTTCCACGGTTTATTAGGGAATGCCTCATAGGCAGACCACAATGTTGCCTGATTATGCGGCACATATTGAATCTGCTTGCCACGATGCTCCGCCGTTGCTGAAGCTGTCGTTTTGGGGTCATACAACGCATACGTCGCTGTGATATTCCATCCCGGCAGGATCATTCCCCCAAGAGACAATTCCAACCCTTGGTTCCGCTGGCGATCTCCTGTATTCAAAGTCGCATTGGAGACAGGATCAGTTGTTAGGGCATTATTCTTATCCAACCTAAAGAGGGTAATCGTGGCGCCCATACGGTCATGTAAGAAACTAAATTTACTTCCGATTTCATAAAGCTGAGCACGTTGGGGTTTATTATCCACCGTTCCCTTTTTCCCCGGCCGTACAGGCACGGCGCCGCTGGTCACATACATACCCGTTGGCGTGGTAGAGCTAGCGTATGTGAAATAAACCGTCTGCCATTTGCTCGGTGTGATAATAAGGCTCGCCGTTGGGTTAACGGTATTGGTCGTCTGCGGAAAGTGCTTATCCTCATTGGAAATCATACCGAGAGACTTATTTGTGCCCTTGATGGTACGATTTACCTCATCTGGGCCACCTGTCACATTATACCCACTCTGCCAACGATCCCAGCGTAAGCCACCTTTCAAAGAGACCCACTTCGCAAGCCATAACTGGTCATACAAAAAGATACCCGTATCAAACCCATAACCATTATTGTTTGGTTTTTTCCCAATTCCAGGCAAGTACGGCATGTTTGCAGCATTCTGCCCAGCAGGAAGCAACCGAACAGAGGCATATGAAACCTCCCGCGGGTTCGGCGATAAGAGGTTCGCCGCTTGCACCTCACCGGGATATACATATTGTTTGCGGGAATCATGCACATATTCCATATCCACACCCGCAACGAGCTGATGACGTATCGTCCCCGTTTTAAAGTCAGCCTGCACAGAAGCCACATTCTGGAATGACCAGCTCGACTGCTTATACGGCAAAGGTACGCTATTATGCGGCGTTGTGCGGTTTACAAGGCCATTCGCCAAAAGGCCGCTATTGATCGCTGCAATACAACCTGCCTTGCACACAACTTTTGAGGCCTCATAACTACGGCTATATTCCCCAAACCGTAGATCATTACGGAAAGTCAAATGGGAATTAAATTTATGCGCTAGCCGCAAAGTCTCCATAGTATCGTCAGTATGGTTATGGTCTTGCTGCTTGCCAAAAAAGTTCTGACGCGGCACCCCATATTCCGAAAGCGGACGTGCATAAACAGACCCCCGTGCCTTTACAACCGGCATCCCGAAATCAGGCACACTATTATCTGTTTGATGCATCAACTGTAGGATGAGCGTAGTTTTTGTCCCCAACCCAAAGGCGACAGATGGCGCTATCCCCCAACGTTGATCATGCAAGAAATTACGTCCTACTACGTTATTCGCAGCTCCCATCCCTGCAATGCGGAAGGCCGTTGTCTTGTTAATGCGCTGGTTAACATCCACCGTACCACGGAAGTAATTACCAGACCCGCCACTAAAATCAGCCCCATAATGATTTGTAAGACTAGGTGTTTTGGTGACGGCATTAATCGCCCCACCAGTGGTCCCATTCCCAAAGACCTGTGATGATGGCCCTTTGATGACATTAACGGAATCATACGCAAAACTATCCCGCCCATAGACACCAAAATCTCTCAATCCATCCTCATAAATATCATTCTGTGCTGGGAAACCACGAATAAGGAATTGATCCCCATTTAACCCTCCAGCCCCCTCACCTATAGAGGCCGTAATACCAGGGACATTCTTTAGCGCTTCGTCTAATGATTTCGCATTCTGCTGACGGATCAATTCACGGGGGACCACATCAATCGTCTGTGCAGTATGCATGACATCCTGCGGCATACGCCCCATGTCATTGCTGGCATGTATTGTATTAAACGGATGCCCAATAACATGAATCCGCTCCACATTACGGGCTTGTACACCGTCTGCCCCACTATGACTTTCTTGCTCATCTAATGTTACGAGGCCATCGGACCCCGGCAACATAGCCGGTGAAGATACCTCACTCGACCATGTCGTATCTTCTGTGGCTGCTGCATCAGCATAAGCAGCCCCAACCGCACTGCTTAATGTGAGAAAAGCCGAAACAGGCTTTAAACATTGGTGAATAAAACGGCTCATACGAAGCGCTCCGCATTTGAGATGATACCTCTTCCGAGAAAGGCATCCCCATAAATGCGAATAATTCTTAATTTTAACTTTAAAACAGACCCAGCCGGCCTTTATTTTTATATCTGTATTATAAAAGATACATTCTCTTCATTTTTATCGTATGATAATTGTAAATAATAAATAAAAATGTTTTACTTTTTATAAATAAATTAGATTTATTCTATATCTATTTTGAATTAAACGGATATTTTTATAAATAAAAAATGAATAAATAATACGATTCGTATTATCACCTCATTCCACAAAAAAGACCGCCATATGCTTCTTTTACGAAACTTATAGCGGCCTTTTTCACCAATTTATATTTAGCAATGCCGACCTAAAAGGCTCACCAACATCACAGAATATATCTCTCAATATTCCATGCTAAGACGCCCAAGGAAGGTCCGCCCCGGAGCTGGGGTTACGCGCCCTGTAAAGAGCGAGTTATAGTTTAACCTATTTGAGAGGTTATACCCGTTCAAAGAGACAACCCAGTGCCGATTAATGCGATGAGACAATACACTATCGAACTCTACATTCGCAGGTACTTTCGCATCATTCGCAAGGGTTAGGTACACCCCTTGGCGCCATGTCACACCACCACCAATGGTGAAGTTCCAAGGTTTCCCTGGGAAAGCCTCATAAGCAGACCATAACGTTGCCTGATTATGCGGCACATACTGGATGTTACGGCCTTTATTCACACCAGATGTCTGACGTGGATCATAAAGCGCATAAGTGGCAGAGACATTCCACCCAGGCAAGATCATCCCACCCAACGAGAGCTCCAGCCCTTGGTTCCGCTCTTGAATACCTGTTGCCTGTACCTGCCCAGAGATCGGATCAGACGTAAGTGCATTACTTTTATCCAACCTAAAGAGCGAGATCGTCGCCCCTAGACGATCGTGCAACAAGCTCATTTTGGTACCAACTTCATACAAGCGAGACCGCTCAGGCTGCGTCGCAACTTGCCCATTAGATGCTGGACGCACGGGGATGGAACCATTGGTTACATACATGCCCATTGGGGTCGTAGAACTTGCATATGTAAAGTAGAAAGTTTGCCAATTATTCGGCGTAAACAGCAGGCTAGCCGTTGGGTTCACAACATCTGTAGAGTTATGATAGTCAGCCGCCTTAGAGGGCGCCTTGCCATAGCTCTTAACACTCTCATCTGTTGTCTGTGCATCAGCTCCCCATGTTTTATACATGGTCTGCCAATGATCCCAACGTAAGCCACCCTTCACAGAGAGCCATTTATTAAACCAAATCTGATCGTACAAGAATAGACCAGTATCAAAGCCATATCCGCTAGAATCAGGGCGACCTAAACTATAGTTAGTGTTCTTCCAACAACTGCCAGAATCAGCACGGCATGTCGCATATTGATACGTATCACGCTGTGGAGAAGCTGTGTTTTGCCAGGGAATAGCCCGCCCTGCCCCCATAGCATCATAAGCATATTGGCGACGAGAATCCTCTACATATTCAAAGTCAAAACCCGTCACGAGTTGATGCTTCAGGAAGCCAGTATTAAAATCAGCTTGCATAGATGCAACATCTTGGAAGGACCAGCTCGACTGCTTATACGGCATTGGGCCACCATTTAGCCCGTAACTTGACGTAACCTTCTTATAGCCAGGATTATATAGCTGAATTTCAGAACATTGTGCATTGGCACATTGTGGAGATGATGCGGCAAAATCACGACTATACTCACCAAACCGCAAGTCATTATGCAGTGTTAGGTGAGAGTTAAACTTATGCGTTAACCGCAATGTCTCCATTGTGTCTTCGCTATTATCATGGTCCTGCTTCTTTCCGTACCAATTATCACGTGAAACACCGAGAGACTTCTTCTCTGTAATTGGTCGCCCCATGGTCTGGCCTGGTAATTTCGTCACCGGCACACCATAATCTGGCACATTATCAGATGATTGATGCATTACCTGCAGCACAACCGTTGTCTTGGTACCCAAGCCAAAAGCTATGGATGGTGCAATCCCCCACCGGTGTGCAGCGGCATAATCACGCCCTTCTACATTATTAGAAGTTCCCATCCCCTCAATACGGAAGGCCGTTGTTTTATCAATGCGCTGGTTAATATCCACCGTACCACGATAGTAATTCGCCGAACCGCCGCTGAAATCCGCATTGTAATGGTTTTTCAATGTCGGTGATTTTGTCACGATATTAATCGCACCACCTGTTGTCCCATTACCAAAGACTTCAGAAGATGGACCTTTGATAACATTTACAGAATCTTGGAAAAAACTATCACGCGTATAAACACCAAAGTCCCGCAGACCGTCTTCATAAATATCATTCTGAGCAGGGAAACCGCGGATGAGGAACTGATCTCCACTCATCCCACCGGCACCTTCACCAACCGATGAGGTAATCCCAGGCACATTCCGCAAAGCTTCATCCAGAGATTTTGCGTTCTGCTGCTGGATCAATTCACGTGGAACAACATCAATTGTCTGAGCAGTATGCATTACATCTTGAGGCATACGCCCCATATCATTGCTCGTACGCATCGTATTGAACGGATGCCCAATGACATGAATATGCTCAACAGAATGGGACGTTACAGACTGGCCCTCTGCACCCTGTGTAGATGAGCGCGCATCATTGACCTTAGATGTTGTCGCATCATGAGCCGTATCCGCAATCGCTGCGGTAGCCGTATAGGCCCCGGCTATTCCCCCTAAACTTACCGCCACGGAAAGCGGCTTCAGGCAACTATTTACAAACCGGCTCATACGTTTTCCATCACCTCTATGTCATCATTCTGCCACTTTCTTTAAATGATAATTATTATCATCTTATATTAAATTTAATTTTAGTTACGGCTGATACGCAATAGCTGGATATATTCTCCAGCCTTTAAAACTCAGTTAAAGTCTATAAAAACAATATATTATTTAATTAAGAAGCATCCTCAATAACTGCTAAGCTAGTTACAAAGAGGTAAGAAACAAGTTATATCTATTATTAATTTTTCTAAATCCACCCATCACAATGATGGAATCAGACCACTACTCGTTCTCAAATGCACGAGGATGACACAGCCTCACAAGATGCCGCCGGCATAAGAGCTCATCAGGGGCACCGCTCTGCTTACACGCAAGCTCTAAAGCCTGCGTTGCACGGGCAGCTTGCTGTAATGCCTCAAAAGACCACCGTGCTAACCCTAATTGAAACTGCGCTTTACGCTTAAAAAATACTGGGGGCCTGAGAGACGCCATCGCCTCTTGGCGAGACTGCCCTTGCTGTACGTACAAAGCCGCTTGAGAAAAACGTTCTAGAACCATCAAAACGACACGAGCAAAAGCCACAGGACTTGCCCCATCCGCTAAGGCCCGCTCTAACGCACGGTCCGCCATGAGACGATCCCCCGCCAAAGCAGCATAAACACCATCATCTAGCGATGCCTGACCAGAATCCCCTACACAGGCACGGATATCATCCAATGTTAGTGTTTGTCCGGGCTCTCCATATAGGCGTACCTTCTCTAGCTCGCCTCGTACCAATGCCCTATCTGCACCAAGATGCCCCAGTAACCACGCCAGACCATCACGATCTATTCGAATATTATCTTCTGCAAGAAGGTCTGTAACTGTGCGGGCAAGATTACGCCCCTCCTCTGGATAACATCCTATCGCAGCAACCTGCTTATGCTTATCCGCAAAAACACGTAATTTGGAACGTGCCGTTAGGCTTGGCCCTTCCAGAACGATAAGCGTATCACTGTCCGGTTCTAAACTTTTTTGCAATTGTGACAGAATACTATCTTGTGCATCTCGCACCCAAATAGCCCGCCGCCCACCTGTAAGAGAGAGCGCAAAAGCTTCTTCCTCTAAGCGATTTTGTTCGTCTCCCTCTAAGCGAGCGAGACGAAAAGGATCTTCAAAGTCATCAATAACCGTTGCAACGGCCTGCTTAGCGCGCTCACGAATAAGCCCAGAGTCATCACCATAAAGTAGAATAACGCGCCAGCTTCCCGCCTCAGCAAGAGTGCGTCCCGCTGAGCGCGCATCTATTTTCACAACCCGTTATCCTCTTCTTCCTCCAGATTCCGGCTATCTTCGCCCGTCGCTGTAGAGGCATTATTATTCACACGCCCCGTTGCCGCAGCAGGGAAGCCATCAACCCCCAACATGCGGAATGGCGTATTCAATGTGCCCGGAATATGGTCAAGATAGCGATCACGCCCAGGACGAATAGTCTTTTCTTGCCCTACCGCCTGATGAGACCGGAACCACACCGCCACTTGTGTGGTTATATCATGTGCTAAATTTTCGCTAATACGCTTATATAATGTCTCATCATTCAGCGTCTGGGCAAAATATTGCTCAATGTTAAGATTATATCCATCCAAGGTCCGTGCATAACCCTGCGCTAAAAGCTGTGGCACCTTTCCAACGCTAAAGAGACGCCAATCGGCCCACCCAACAGCGCGCGTGCGCCCAGATGTGTTATCCTGATGAATATCTACCGACTCAAGCGAAGCAGAACCATTCACCCGCAATATATAGCCTTGCGGATGCTCTGGCCCGTCCCCCGCCATTTCTTTCTGCAAGCTTAAACGCAGTGTTTGACCAAAGCGTGATGGAATATTCGCAACAAACACCTGCTGCAATTGTTGCGCGACTGTCGCCTTTTTATTGTCTTGCTTCCCGTACAAGGGTTGGAAGCCACACGCACCTAGGCTGACAAAACCAGCTCCTGCCAGCAATACTCCTGCCCAACAGCGTATTTGTTTTTTCCAACCCTGCATAATCAGCCCGCTACCACAAAGTTAACAATCCGATTGGGCACGTGGATCTCTTTCACAATCCGCTTGCCCACTAACGCTTTAGCAACATTAGGCTCCGCTTTTGCTAACGCTAACACGTCATCCTTTGCAGCATCTGGCGCACATGTAACGGTTCCCCGTAGCTTGCCAAGTACTTGCACAGCAATTGTGACCTTTCGTACAGCAAGCAAGCTCTCGTCAGCCTCTGGCCATGTCCGCTCCACCACCATAGCCCCTTGGGGCTCTAGCATAAGCATCAATTCCTCAGCCAGATGCGGCATCATAGGCGAAATCAGCATAATCAGCACATACGCAGCTTCACGACGGGCCGCCGAAAGCCCTGCACCTGCTTTACCTTCCGCATCGCCCAAAGCAGAAGCTAGCTCATGCAACCTTGCGACAGCCACATTCGGGCTAAACCCTTCTAAAGCTTCTGTTACGGCTACAATAGTACGATGTGTCACCCGACGCAGATCATCTCCCGCCTCGCCATGCTCGGCAGACGCCTCATCATGCTCTGCAACAGCCTGCACCAACCTATATAAACGCTGCATAAACCGACCAGATGCCGCCACACCCGCAGCCGTCCACTCCATATCACGCTCTGGAGGACTATCAGACAAGACAAACCAGCGCGCCGTGTCTGCACCATAACGCTCAATAATCTCTACAGGAGAGACTGTATTACGCTTAGATTTAGACATCTTCTCGGAACGGCCTACTTTGACAATCTTGCCGTTATCTTTCCGCACGACCACATCACCACGCTGCTCCACTTCCTCAGGATACAGCCACTGGCCATCATCAGAGTAACTCTCATGCGTAACCATCCCCTGGGTAAACAACCCAGAAAATGGCTCACTAACATCTAAATGCCCAGTTTTCTGCATCGCACGGGTAAAGAAACGTGCGTAAAGCAGATGTAAGATCGCATGCTCAATCCCGCCAATATATTGGTCGACCGAGAGCCAGCCATCAACAGCCTTGCGTTCTGTTGGCGTTGCTGATTTCGGGCTGGTGAAGCGTGCGAAATACCATGAACTATCAACAAAAGTATCGCATGTATCTGTCTCACGACGAGCAGCAGAACCACATTTAGGGCAGTTTACATGCTTCCATGTCGGATGATGGTCGAGCGGATTACCCGGCGTCTCAAACGTCACATCGTCCGGCAGCGTTACAGGCAGCTGGTCTTCAGGAACAGGAACTGCCCCACAATCATCACAATAGATGATGGGGATTGGGCACCCCCAATAACGCTGGCGGGAAATACCCCAATCGCGCAAACGCCAATTAGTTACACCTTCACCAACACCTAATTCTTCTAAGCGTGTGATCGCAGCTTTAATGGCTTCTTTTGTACTCTTCCCGCTCAAGAAGCCAGAATTATACAAAACAGCATCCCCGGTAACAGCCTTCTTACCTAAAGTAAAATCTGCTTCATCCTGCCCCGTAGGCAGCAGAACAGAGGGAATTTCCAGCCCATATTTACGTGCAAAATCAAGGTCACGTTGGTCACCACATGGGCAGCCAAACACAGCGCCAGTGCCGTATTCTGTCAGCACAAAATTCGCAATCCACACAGGCGCAGTCTGGCTAGGATCCAGCGGGTTCACCACACACAATCCGGTATCAAAGCCACGTTTTTCCATTGTGCTCAGAGCTTCTTCTGAAGTTCCTGTGCGTTGGCACTCCTCAATAAAAGCTTGGGCCTCTGCGTTGTTTTCAGCCACCTTCCGTGCCAGAGGATGATCTGCTGCAATCCCGATGAAACTGAGGCCAAATAATGTATCTGGCCGCGTCGTGAAGACTTCAACACTATTCTGATCTGCATCATATCCCGGCGGAGGGTTATGCAGAGCAAAGCGTACTTTCGCCCCTTCAGACCGACCAATCCAACGCTCTTGCATCACACGCACACGCTCTGGCCATTTATCAAGCGTTTTCAGCCCATCCAATAAAGGCTCAGCAAAATCGGTAATTTTGAGGAACCACTGTGAGAGCGTCTTCTTCTCCACCAATGCACCGGAGCGCCACCCGCGGCCATCTACCACCTGCTCATTAGCCAGCACTGTTTGATCCACAGGATCCCAATTTACAGAAGAATCACGCCGTTCCACCAGCCCTGCAGCTAGCATAGCTAAGAACAGCTTTTGCTGCTGACCATAATAATCTGGCAAACAGGTAGCGATCTCACGTTTCCAATCCAACGAGAAACCAAGACGCTGCAATGTGCCTCGCATAGTGGCAATATTCTGTAATGTCCACTTCCCCGGATGCACACCCCGCTCACGCGCCGCATTCTCAGCAGGCAAGCCAAATGCATCCCACCCCATCGGGTGCATAACAGCATAACCCCGTGCCCGCTTATACCGCGCAACAACATCACCCAAAGTATAATTACGAACATGCCCCACATGCAGCTGCCCAGAAGGGTATGGGAACATTTCTAAAACATAATATTTAGGCTTATCTGCCGGTGGAATATCAGGAGCCTCGAAAACCTTTTTTTCAGCCCAACGGGTCTGCCAGTAAGGCTCACGCGCATGAAAGTCGAAAGTTGCAACGGGAATATTCGTGTTCGCTGTCATGTTTTTCATCCGGTCCCGACTTATTTGCCACCATTCTCTGCACGCAATTGACGTGCTCGTTCTAAAATACGCGCGGTAATATCTGCCGCTGTGCTGGCAACCGGCGGTGTATCCTGCCATTCTCCCTTATTAAGGCGAGTTTGTCGGAAAACTGTTAAACGGATCGCATCTGACCGAAGGCGACGATCCAGAATATATGTCGCAATTTTAAAACGCTCATCCTGTGCACCTGGAGGTTGGTACCAATCAGTTAAAATCACCCCTCCCTGAGCATCGGCCGAGGCCATAGGCATGAAGGATAATGTATCAATAGCACCACGCCATAGATACGCATTCACGCCACCCCGTAACTGGTCATTCCCCCCCTGTGCTCCACGATCAACACCTAAAAGATGATTACGTGGCAATGTGAGAGAGGAAGGATCTCTCGCCCCGCCACTACAGCCAGCAAGCCCCGCCACAGCTACGGCTGCCATGCAAGAAACAACTAAGGGGCGGCGCAATGCACACCACATGCCAGTGGAACGATGAACTAAATTCAATGACAAATAAGACATGAATAAACCCACAGGGGCCGTGCCAAGGCCGATCATAGACATAGCTTCCAAACTGGCAAACTCGGGAGCATTAGCAGTACGAACATATCAAACTACCCCCTACATATCGTGCGCAACAGCACAGGCCAAGAGGTTTACATGCGCAAACGCCACCTCATACGAGATAAAGAAAGATAACTTGCAGATAAAACAAAAAGCCGCTACGGAAATGGACGCGTGTCCACGTAGCTCAGCAGGATAGAGCACAGGATTCCTAAATGAATTGGGCACCGGAACTGGCAAACCATCCGGTGAATTCGCTCAAATTCGGGGAACGCTACCGTCCTCTTTTGGTTTATCTAAGGGGGCTAGGCCAATCCCGAGCCAAGCCAGCTATATCGTGCTGGAAGGTGTAGAGACTGTACGGGCGACACCGCGGCAGGGGAACCCTGTGGTGAAGAGACAGTCCAGACCACGAACACTCCCTACAGTAAAGGAGTGGCGGCGAAAGTCGAAGTGGTATGAATCCTGGGGCCGAAGGTTCGAATCCTTCCGTGGACACCAAATCATCCCAAAATAGAAAAACTAAAAAACCGATAGTGGCATCAGATATATTATTATAACATTTTTGTTATATATTAATTAACAATATAATTTTTATATTATTTATTTAAAATCATATTATTTTAAATATATTTACTTTATTTTCTTTAATTACATAAAATAATTATTTTATTAATTTTTATTAACTATAATTTAACCGCAAATACTACTTGCAATAAAATAAACATCAAAATAATACTTCCCCTTCAAGCTCTCTATCGCATACAATCTGTCGCAAAACCTTCCATCGGGGTGAAGGAGGGGATAGCTACAGAGCATCTTCGGAACCAGTTTTAAGTCACCGCATGTCAGGCAAGCACATACTGCACAAATTCCATGAGTGGTTTTTCTCTCCCGCTGGCCCCGGTCTGCAGCGGATTCCTTGTCATGACCCTATTACCTCGTATGGTTCCCTTACTGCCACAACGCTTTATCGGCACAATGGCTTCCAGGTTGAGCTTCTCTCCGGCAGTACAGCCCAACCCTACCAAGTATACCTGCCCGCAGGTGCGGAAATCATGGTCATTTTCCTTGGCGGCAGTTTAGAAGCAGAGAGCAATTTGTGGTCGGGAAATATCCCCTCCCCCTTTCCTCAAACTGACCAAGAAGATGAACCTCTTCCCACAAAATTTTTTGAACAACCCCATCCTTCGCAGGGGCGAAAACTTCTTTTTAAAGGGGAAACCGAACTAACAATGAGCTTTCCTGAAGAAAATGGGGTATTGCTCATCCTTGAACAACTTCCCCCAGAGGAAGTTCACTCCTGTTTACGATATTTTCGAAAGGCCGCCGCTTAAATACCTCTCCCCCGCTTTATTACCCCGCCCCCGCTTAAAGGACCTCCCTTTTTATGAGTTCCACATCCACCTCTTCTGGCCTATTTAGTTCTGTGCTCTCGGGGGGCACAATTGGCTTGGCTAACGCTCCAGCAGGATGGAAAGTCCTCATAGGCGGGTCTTCCATTCAATCTGACGCTATCCCTAGCATTTCACAATATTATATTGCGGGCACAAACCAGTCTGGCCAGAACTCCAATATTACATTGCTAAACGGGACGATTAATTCCGTTATTACAGAGGCCAACGGTTATGCCGCTATTGCCGGGCCAAGTGGCACCCTGCTCAACGGCACAACAAATTCTGGCGGCTCCCTTGAAGCGGTGGGACAAGGAACCGTCATTAATGCCGTGATTACCTCCAGTGCGGCTATGTTTGCCGGCGCTGTTACATCCGGCCCATATGCTGACCGCGCTGTAGGAGCCGGGACAGCACTCAACCCACATGTCGGACAAGGTGGCGTCGCCCTCGCCGGTGGCGGCGGTACATCCTTTGTTATTAAAGGCTACCTTGCTGATGGATCTGGGGGATTAATCTCTGGGGGCACATTTGATCCTGGAAGCATTTATTTTATCGGCAAAGGCGGTACTGCCGTTGGGGGAACCATTGGCGGGCTTCAATTCGTTCTCTCTACCGGTAGCTCTCTTAACCAGCTTTTCATAGGTACTAGCGCAACCCAGGTTATTAACGGCGGGGTGTCTTTCAACGCAACTGCCATCAGCGGCGCCATATTGTCCGTCTCTGGAGCAACAGGCTCTAACCTCACCGCCTCCAGCGGAGGGACAATTTTAGTAGGCGGGGGAACATATGTTACCTATCTTAACTCCAACTATAGTGCCTCCACAGGGAGCTACACCTCAGGAACAAGCTTTCATGACATTGTAAGCCAAGGAGGCACTGAGGTTATTAGGTCCGATGGCGCTGCTGTTTCCTCCGTCATTACCAGCGGCGCCCAAAGTACTGTCCTACCTGGGGGCACCAGCTTATATGCTGATGTTAATGGAGGCGTAGAAACCGTCTCAGCAGGCGGCAGCATCTATTATGGTACGGCAAGAAACTCAGGTACTATTTCCCTCTCCCCTGGTGTTACCGGCTCTCAACTCTCAGCGTATAATAGCGGCACAATTATAGATAACGCCGGTACAATTAATGGCCTGACCCTCTCTAGTGGTGGGGTAGGCCTTCTTATCAATGGTGCCGTTGTCTCAAACCTAACTGTGCAAAATGGCGGCAGTGCAATTATCAGCACAGGTACAGCAAGCGGCGCTACCATTATCAATGGGTCTGCGTACTTTTATGCGGGTGCAACATTATCCGGCGGGGCCATGCTGCAATCTGGCGGAGCCGCCACGTTCTCCTCCGGCGTTATTGGAGATAATGCTCAGGCAAATGGGGGCACAGTTCAGATCCTCAGCGGTGCCACCCTCAATGCCCTCTATGCTGCACAAACAGGTACAGGGCTCCTCACTGCCTCTGGGGTAAGTATTAATTATGCCAATGTTGGCACAGGCGCATATGGCTCTGCCTCTGGCGGTACTATTATCATCAGCAATGGGGCTTACGCAGTAAATGCAAATGCCCTCTCTGGCGGAACACTCGTCATCGGCTCTGGAGGAACCACAGGAACTCTCTCCATCAATGGCGGTACAGCCACCATTTTAAGTGGTGCCGTCACAAACCCTACAATCCAGGTCACTGGCGGCCTTACGAACGGGATGCTTGTCCTCGGCCAGCAAGAGCAATTCAGCACCGTTTACGCTTCTAGCGGAGGTGGCGTCACCCTTAGTTCTGGCGCGAGTATTACCGCTATCAGTGCAGGATCTGGGGGCTCCATTTCACTCTCAAGTGGCGCTTGGGTTAATTCCCTCAACATTGATCAAACAACAAATACCGTTGCAAACGGAGCAACTGTTCAAAATATCTCCGTTACAGATGGTGGAACCGGGCTCATTGCCTCGCAAGCTGTTGTCAGCAATATGGTGATCAGCGCCGGGTATGGCACGATTACCTCTGGGGCGGCGGTCAGTAATCTCACCATTATGAGCGGCGCATCCGGCGTACTGCTCTCCGGCGCATCCGTAGCGAATATTCAGGTAAACAGCGGTGGATGGATTAGCGGCGCACAAATCGGCACCGGAAATGAGATCACCATTGCCTCTGGGGGCACAGCTATCAATACCGCTATCTTGGCAGGTGGCAATAATAGCACTAGTGACGATAACGACCTTTCACCGAGAATACTCTCACTCGACTCTGACAACTCCTTCAACTTCGTATCTCTACTGGCGGATACGGATAGCACCAGCGACAGTTCAACGACACAAACTATTTCCTCAGGAGGGCTACTCTCCATTCAGTCTGGAGCGGTACTCTACAACACCTCCATGGGCTTTAATGCTCGCCTGCGTGTCTTGGGGCTCAAATATAACAATAATA
>CAMKWS010000010.1 GCA_946476985.1 uncultured Acetobacteraceae bacterium | reverse complement strand
CCTTTGCCAAAACCCGTGGTGAGGATGGCAAACGCATCCCTGACAAAACCCATCTGATTTATAATGATCATATCGAAATCACAGATATCCCGCTGGAAGCCTATGATTATCAGGTGAACGGAAAATCCGCTCTGGAATGGGTCATGGATCGCCAGCAGGTTAAAACTGACAAACGCTCCAGCATCACCAACGATCCGAACACATGGGCTTTGGAACAAGAAAAGGATCCAGCGTGGCCACTTCTGCTGTTTCTGAAATTAATGCAGGTCGCGTTGAAAACGAATATGCTTGTCTCAAAACTGCCGAAGAATGTGGGATGATATAAATTGAACGGGGGGCATCAAAGCCTGGCTCAAAATTGTTTTTGGCAATTTTTCGCAAAAATCTGCAGATGTGAGCGAACAACAATCAGGCTTTTGATGAGGCTTCTTTTGTTTTGATGTACTTGTTGAGGCGACTAGCCAAGCCGATCAGCTCGCCCTCAGAACGGTAAATGGTATAGCGGACGGCTTGCCGCCCTTCTGTCTTCAGGAGCACCCTGAAAGTGGAAGGGCCATATACCCACCGAGCAAAGAGCAAGACGAAGAAACAGCCTCCACAGGAACAGAAACAACCGGTGAAACGACTTGCTGGAGAAACATCCCCCCAAAACGCTGTGTCAGTTTTATGTTAATTTATATGACGAATCACGCGTTTCAACAGTCACTTATAAACGGAAGCGAACAACCATCTACTTGCTACTGGTGTCTGAAAAGGAATATTTTCTGGGGAAAACATGGTGGATGCGACAGGGATTGAACCTGTGACCCCTGCCGTGTGAAGGCAGTGCTCTACCGCTGAGCTACGCATCCTTTCATTGGGTGAGTGCCTTCTAACACTCACCCCGAATATTGACAATAGGCCAAAGAAGAAAAGAGCCTATATTTCAAGTGCTAAAAGCCAAACATATGGTCTAGCGAGAAGGCACCTTGTGGGGATTGGAGGCCGTGATAGCCGAAAAGGCGGCAGGTGAGGTCTCGAATAAGAACATACCCTCCCTCTCCCGCTTGTTTTAGAGCATCTACCTCAAACAATTCATGAGGTTTGACCATGTACGAGCCGGACGGCTGGATTTGAATAGACACATTCGCAATCTCTTCACCAGTGGCCGTATGGAGGTGCAGACATGTTTGAGAAGATTCTCGCCCCTCCCTCAATGAGGTCGGATAAATGAGCTGACAAAAACTTTGGAGGCTCTGCCCTTCAAACATTTGGCCTAATTTAAGAAACAAGCGTGTTGTAAGACCAGGCGGCGGGCCAGAATATGACTGTGGCTCTGAACGCCATGTCATTAATGTATTGAAGATATGGCCTCCAAAACTGGTTTCAGCAGCATGGTCTGTCTGCTTGTGGCGATAGCGCATCAGCGCATGTAACCAGCCATCGGCAACACCGCCATCTCGGAAGTCATAAACAAGTTCTGCATGCCCAGCGCAGCTCATGAGTTCATGAACTGCCCAAGCGCCTTTATGATTTCTAGGTAAATTCCCAAGAAAATGCGAACCTAGTTCTTGGCCATTTTGATCGAAAAGGTCCAACCGTAGAGGCATTGTCGCTAAAGATTCAGACATGGGATTTGGTTGAACAAAGCTCTCAAACTCTGAAGGCGAGAGCACAGGAAATGGCAGAACAAAGCCTCGTCCCATTAATGGAGACATCGCCTTAATAGATGGGTCAGGCTGCAAATTCGCACGTTCAACATTCATGTGCGCAATACGCGTACGCCCTCTTTGAACGATCTCATAGCGAGGACGAACCAAATGCTGGCCAGAGCGAAGCTCTAACTGAGCTGGCCACGTAATATTTGGGACCAACTTACCAACATCAATAGCCCGGGTCTCGTAAGGAGCAATATCTTCCATAATTGGAAAATGCGTCTCTTCCCCCATGACATTGAAGCTAATTTCGCCTTTAGGAATAAGAGTCCCGTGGCTATTTTGCAGCCACAACCGTACCTCTTCTCCCTCATCTGGGGCGGGTAGAGTAGAAAAGCGCATCGAAGGCCATGCATTTGCATCATGCGTGACAGAAAGGCTCGGGTCATTTCCTTTGCCGTAAGTATCTAGGGCATATTTTACGACATCATGCCCTTTTGCACCGATTACATGAATGAACAACTGGCCTGTAAAGTAAGGTAAATTAAAGCGTTCCTTAACTTCACAACTATCAATGACCACCCCAGCAGAAGCATCTATAACTTTGTGCTCCCATTCTGCCATTACAGCGCCTGTCTCATCAAACAAACGGAGCCAATAGCAGAGCGCTTCTGCGCCGTAATTAGACCAATAATTGGCCGTAACAAGGCGCGTGCTGAATTGTTCTGTCTCTCTAAAAAATGCAAAATTAGTCGCAAAGTTACATTTATCTAGATATGGCCGCTTATAAGGCTGGAATTTACCCGGAAGCCGCGCTTTTTCTAGCGTGTACAGAGGCTTATCACCAAGCACCCCGCCTAAGCGGGTCTTCATTTTCTCCTTCTCAAAAGAAAGAGCGAGCACACAATCCACATCACATGAGGCAAGGTGAATGATGGCGTGTTTTACGCCACCTTGCCCATCATCTTTCCCAACTTCCTCACTATCATGCGTTAAAATAACAGAGGCTTTAAGTTTTGGGTAAAGACCTTGGACAGTGCGTAAATAATTATCTGGGTCATAAATCGCGACTTTGCGCGCAGAGAGCTCCTGCTCTAGTGCTCTCATTTCATTTACAATGAGCGGATGGCTTAACGCCTTATAGAGAACATTCCCTCCCTGTGGGCCGAAGGTGCTAATATCCAACATTCGGAATGTTCCTTATCTCATTAAAACTGAATACGCCGATATATTTCTTCTGCTGCTAAAGACGTATCGTCAAGGCGATCACACCGGTTTAAAGAAATATTTTCTAAACCTAACTGCACCCGTCCCATTTTTAAGAGCTCGGTCAAGAAATACTCTATTCGAGCAGAACGCCCTTTTAATGGTAAAATAGCTACAGGAACCTCTGTCGCAACCGCTTCAGAAATCATTGATACGCTATCTTGCGTAACTGCCAGGAGATCAGAACACGCAAGAATCCCTAAGTAAGGATTTTCTGTTCCCTGACCTGAGAGTACCACCGCACGAGAAGGCTCTAGGAGGCGCTCTAGAAGAGATAAAGATGCGCTTGGAGTTCGACGAGACGGCGTAATCACGCAACGCATTCCTGTATTTTGTATAAAGGAATTGATCTTCTCTGCGATGATGACAGCATCATTATCATCAAATTTATAGCGCCCGTTTGCACCACCCAGCAAAACCCCCAATACTTTATCAGCATCTTGGCGTATCTCTTCCTGCCACTTCTGTTTTGACTGCAGAAGACGCGCTGGGGTGACATTATGTAATGCAGTGCGTGCGATAAACACATTCTTACCCTTGAGATGATCATGCTGATTAGCAATCACCAGATCATAGCCAGTTAGGGGAATACGAGGATTTTGTATCTGCACAACAGGTAGGTGATGAAGACGTCCTAATGCGGCTCCAGCAGAGCCGCCTTTTCCACCAACACTAATAATGAGTTTTGTTGCTGGAGAGAGCGTTATATTTTCCAACCTCTTAAGCGGTTGGGGCCAGAATCGTACAGGTAGATTCGAAAATATATCGCCTTTTTTTACAAAAATTGGTTGGAACTCCCACTCAAAGCCTGCTCTTTCAGCTAAACCCTGCCCTTGCGAGCGCATTCCGGCGAAATCTTCAGCTATAATGGTTGCAAGCATATGTGAGGCCCCCTAGGAAATTACTCTCCTATCTCTGCAATTCATCCCCTTCTGGCAAGAACAGCTTTTATGACACAAACAAGTTTTACAGACCTCGGCCTTTCAGATCTCCTTGCCCAAGCTGCACAGAAAGCCGGGATGAAACGCCCTACACTCATCCAAAAAGAAGGGATTCCTCCCCTCCTCGCAGGACGAGATGTCCTCCTCCCCGGCCAAACAGGAACCGGCAAAACGGCCGCTTTTGTTCTGCCAGCCCTACAAAAACTCTCAGAGCTTAAAACCGAACAGGATGAAGATTCCATCCCTCGGATTCTCATCCTAGAGCCGACACGCGACCTTGCGATGCAGACTGCTGGAGTTTGCCGCCAATTAGGCCGGCAACTTCCTTTACGTACTCGTGTTGTCTGCGGGGGCATCCCTAAGGAACAACAAGCTCTCTCTCTTGCCCAAGGGGCTGATATTATTGTGGCCACACATGGCCGCCTTCTAGATATTGTTGAAAAAGGCGACCTTACCTTAGAACACATCATTTACCTCGTCCTAGACGAAGCTGACCGCCTTTTAGATGATGAATTTTCGGCTAGCATGACGGCACTCGTGCCTTATATTGCCGATAAGCCTCAGACCGTCTTTTGCTCAGCCACTTTGCCTGAACCCGTCATGACTTTAGCCAAGAAGGTTACAAAAGACCCTGTGCGTGTTGAACTAGACGAGCAGGAGATCACCCCTCAGCGCATCCAGCAGCAGGCGCTCTTTATCAGAGAAGACCAAAAAGAGCCCCTACTCCAACGGCTTTTGGAGATGAATAGCCAAAACAAAAAGAAGAAAGCTGGCCGTACAATTATATTCACCAAGACAAAGCAAAAAGCTGACTTCACCGCTAAGCTTCTTCGCCGGCAAAATTTTAAAGCTATTTCTCTTCATGGTGGTCAGACACAAGGCGAGCGCAAGAAGGCACTAGAACGCTATCAAAACCAAGAAGATGGTATTCTCATCACAACTGATATTGCAGCTCGCGGCTTGGATATTAATGATATCCAGCTTGTCGTGAATATGGACCTTCCCCAAAGCCCCGAGATTTATATTCACCGTATTGGACGCACCGCACGTGCGGGGAAATTTGGTCGGGCCGTAACATTCGCTACGTTAGAAGAACGTACCCGCCTGCGTGATATTGAGCGGCATATTCAACATAGAATCCGCATCATCACGCCAGAAACACTGGGCTAATGCCCTTATGGGGTGTGGTTCGCAACCACACCCCATAGAATCTACAATTAAGCAGATGCTTTATTGTAGATTGGGAAGCGAGCACACAGCTCTTTAACTTCCTTACGGACACGTTCAAACGTCGCATCGTCGTTCTCATCAGCGCTGAGAACTGTATCAATCATACGAGCAACCTGACGGAATTCCGCCTCACCAAAACCACGAGCTGTTGCAGCTGGGCTACCAAGACGCACACCAGATGTTACGAATGGTTTTTCTGGGTCAAACGGCACAGCGTTTTTATTGGCTGTAATACCAGCACGCTCCATAAGAGCTTCTGCCTTCTTACCAGTCACCTTTTTAGGGCGCAGGTCAACCAGCACGAGGTGGCTGTCTGTCCCGCCGGTGACGATATCAAAGCCACATTTCAGAAGCTCATCTGCCAATGCACGAGCATTTGCAAGAACGCGCTGCTGATACTGCTTGAATTCATCCTGCAGAGCTTCACCAAAAGCCACAGCCTTACCTGCAATCACATGCATCAGCGGGCCACCCTGCAAGCCAGGGAAGACAGCGGAGTTCACTTTCTTCGCAAGGTCAGGGTTGTTGGTCATGATGATACCACCACGAGGGCCACGCAGTGTCTTATGCGTTGTGGAGGTTGTGATATCTGCATAAGGAACAGGGCTTGGATACAACCCAGCCGCAACCAGCCCAGCGAAGTGAGCCATATCAACCATTAGGTAAGCGCCAACTTCATCGGCAATCTTACGGAAGCGTGGGAAGTCAATCACACGTGGGTAAGCGGAGCTACCAGCAACAATGATGGTTGGCTTATGCTCGCGGGCAAGACGTTCCATTTCCTCATAATCCAGCAGGCCATCTTCACCACGCACGCCATACTGAACAGAGTTGAACCATTTACCGGAATAGTTTGGAGCCGCACCATGGGTAAGATGCCCACCAGCAGCAAGGCTCATCCCTAAAATGGTATCGCCGGGTTTTGCCAGTGCCATAAATGCAGCTTGGTTTGCATTTGCCCCGGAGTGAGGCTGCACGTTTGCAAACTCAACACCAAAGATTTTCTTGATACGGTCGAGAGCTAGATTCTCCACCTTATCAACATCCACACAGCCACCATAGTAACGGCGACCAGGCAGACCTTCTGCATATTTATTTGTTAGAACAGAGCCTTGAGCTTCCATCACGGCGGCGGATGCCATGTTCTCAGAAGCAATCAATTCAATACCGTCTTGCTGGCGTTCTAGCTCAGCATTCAGCAGCGCGCTAACTTCCTGATCTCTCTCTTTCAGCGGCGCATGAAAAAAAGATTGCAGACCGGACTGATTGGTGTTTTCGGACATCGTCATCCATCTCCCCGCAAAAAAACTTTCCCTTTCTATAGGCGCAGGAGTAAACCACGTCTATCGTTGCGGAATAATTACGTTTAAAAAAATGGAGATAGCCCTCCCATGAAGATGCCCTTCTGGCAAACAAAACCGGTCTCAGACCTTGCAAATCAGTCTGCCGGGCTAAAACGGGTCTTCGGCCCGTGGCGCCTTATCGCTATGGGCGTTGGTGTTACAATTGGGGCGGGGTTATTCTCTCTCACCGGGGTTGCCGCAGGCCAAAATGCGGGGCCTGCTGTTACAATCTCATTTCTTATTGCCGCGATTGCTGCAAGTTTTGCAGGACTCTGTTACGCAGAGCTCGCAGGCATGCTCCCTTCTGGTGGGTCGGCCTATTCCTACGCTTATGCAGGCTTAGGCGAAATTATCGCCTGGATCATCGGCTGGGATCTCATCTTAGAATATACAGTTGGGGCAGCCGCAGTTGCCTCTAGCGCTTCAGGCTATGTGGCATCATTCCTAAAAGGTTGGGGGATTCTCATAGATCCCCGCCTCCTTAACCCTCCCATGACGCCAGTCACATTAGCTGATGGCAGCTCAGCGCATGCATGGTTTAACGCTCCAACGGTGATTATTCTCTCTGCCATCACGCTTTTGCTTATGCGTGGGACGAATATCTCCGTGCGTGTCAATACGGCTGTTGTCATTATCAAAGTACTGATTATCACGAGCCTTATTGCCGTTTGCGCACCGTTTGTTGATACAAGCCACTTTCATCCCTTCATTCCTGAAAATACAGGTGAATTCGGCCATTTTGGCGTAAGTGGTATTATGCGGGCAGCAGGTATGGCTTTCTTTGCCTATATCGGCATTGATATTGTCTCCACCGCCGCACAAGACACAAAACAACCGCAGCGCAATATGCCTATCGGCATCATCGGCAGCTTAATTGCCTGCGCAACAGTTTATGTCATTTTCTCGTCAATGCTGATTGGTATTACCGACTATCACAGCCTCGCCAATGACCCGAGCCCCGTCGCCACCGCGATGGATCACATCCACATGCCATGGATGGCCAGCCTCGTAAAAGCAGGAATCACCCTAGGGTTTATCTCTGTTCTATTTGGGTTACTGATTGGGCAAAGCCGCATTGCCATGAACATGGCAGAAGATGGACTACTACCGCCCATCTTTGCACGCGTTCATAAATCCACAAAAACACCTTGGACAGCTCATATCATCACAGCTGTTGCCTCTAGTGCATTAGCTGCGTGTGTACCTATCGCCACCTTGGGTGAAATGACATCTATCGGCACATTACTCGCCTTCATCATCGTTTGTGCAGGAGTTACAGCACTCCGGTTTAAAGCCTCCGAAACACAACGTAGCTTCCGCGTACCTGGTGGGCCTTTCGTGATCCCTCTTCTAGGTATTCTTTCATGCGGGATCGTTATGGTCTCCATGAGTGGACTAACATGGTTACGCTTGCTGATCTGGCTGGCGCTGGGGTTCCTCATCTATTTCACTTACAGCATCCGCAACAGCAAATTACGCAATAACTCTATCAAAGCTGATAGAAATTTGTAATAATCTTCCACATTAGCCAGCTCTGCTTAGGTTGTTAGGCTTTCCTTAGGTTCTCTACCACCTAGGGGAAGCCTCTTTCCTTTGCTGTCTTTATCAGAGCGTCGCGGCATACATATTCGAGTGGAAGCCCCCTTATGATGTCATTTCTGTGGCGCAAAAAAGCCATCGTTCCTAACGCCCCCGAAACAACAGGCCTCAAACGTGTCTTCGGCCCATGGCAACTTATCGCTATGGGGGTCGGAGTAACCATAGGGGCGGGACTGTTCTCTCTTACAGGAGTTGCT
The DNA here is from genome assembly GCA_946476985.1 of uncultured Acetobacteraceae bacterium. Lineage (GTDB taxonomy): Bacteria > Pseudomonadota > Alphaproteobacteria > Acetobacterales > Acetobacteraceae > Bombella. The sequence goes on along the minus strand of CAMKWS010000010.1, from coordinate 47,613 downwards.
GCAGGGCTATATGCGGGCTCGGCTATCCCTCTTTCCTTCTTCATCGCTGCTATTGCCGCAAGCTTTGCAGGGCTGTGCTATGCAGAACTCGCAGGCATGATCCCCTCTGGAGGCTCCGCTTATTCCTATGCCTATGCTGCACTTGGTGAGCTTGTTGCTTGGATTATTGGATGGGATCTAGTTTTAGAATATTCGGTTAGCACAGCTGCTGTGGCTTCCAGCTGGTCTGGCTATATGGCCTCCTTCTTAAAAGGATGGGGGATTGTAATTGATCCCCGCTTCCTTAACCCACCAATGACCCTCGTCACCTTGGCAGATGGCAGCACAGCTCATGCATGGTTCAATGCGCCATGCTTAGTCATCCTTTGGCTTGTCACCGCAATGCTTGTCCGCGGTATGAGTGAATCATCTCGCATCAATAGCCTTGTCGTAATTGTTAAGCTATGCGTACTCGTTGGGATGATCATCGCCTGCGCTCCCCATGTACAGCTCAGCCATTTCCATCCTTTTATTCCTCAGAACACAGGCCACTTTGGGGTCTTTGGGTTCAGCGGTGTTATGCGAGCAGCTGGTATGGCTTTCCTCGCTTACATCGGTTTTGATATCGTTTCTACTGCAGCGCATGATACGGCTAACCCTCAGCGCACAATGCCGCTTGCTATTCTCGGTAGCCAAATCATCTGTGCAATTATTTACGTTATCTTCTCAGCTGTGTTTGTAGGCGTCGTCGATTATCATCGCTTTGCGAATGACCCTAGCCCGGTTGCTACCGTTATGGATGTCATCAATTTGCCTTGGCTGAGCTTGTTCATAAAAGGTGGCATTTGCCTTGGCTATATATCTGTCGTGTATGGGCTTTTGGTTGGACAAAGCCGTATCTTACTCAGCATGTCTCAAGATGGGCTTCTCCCTGCTTTCTTCCATAAACTTGGCAAAAAAAGCAAAACACCCATTCCTTCTCATCTGCTCACTTTCGCTGTAAGCGGCACATTAGCAGCATGCTTGCCGATTGGGGTTCTCGCCAATATGGCATCTATTGGAACATTAACAGCCTTTGTGATTGTTTGTGGTGGTGTCATTGCGTTACGCTTTAAAGCCCCCAATGCTCACAGAACATTCCGCCTACCTGGTGGCCCACTTTTAGTTCCCTGCCTTGGGATTTTATCCTGTGGAGCAGTTATGCTTTCTATGAGTGGGCTGACATGGTTACGGCTATTTGTATGGCTAGCCATTGGTGCTGTCGTTTATTTCGCTTATAGCATACGTCATAGCCATCTTAGGCAAGAAACACCTGCTTCCGGTTCTGACCAAGCTATTTAAACCATAGTGGAGATACCTGCATGACCAGGCCTTTCTGGCGTACAAAGCCTATCCAAGCGGAAACTAGCCAACCTGCGGGGCTGAGACGGGTCATGGGCCCGTGGCAGCTAATTGCGCTTGGGGTTGGGGTTACTGTGGGGGCTGGCCTCTTTTCCATGACAGGAGTTGCCGCAGGCCAATATGCTGGCCCCGCTGTTACGCTCTCCTTCATCATCGCAGCCATCGCATGTGCTTTTGCCGGGCTTTGCTATGCTGAACTTGCCGGTATGATTCCACGAGCAGGCTCTGCATATACCTATGCCTATACCGCTATGGGGGAAGGTATTGCATGGATTATCGGATGGGACCTCATCCTAGAATATACAGTTAACGCCTCTACTGTGGCCTCTAGCTGGTCTGGTTATTTTGGAAGCCTTCTCCATGAAATGGGCCTCTCTCTCGACCCGCGCTTCCTAGCTTCAACCGGTACTCCTGTTTTCACAGCAGATGGCCATATGGTCCGGGCGCTATTTAATGCTCCTGCCGTCTTCATCATTCTAGCTGTTACTATTTTGCTGATGCAGGGCACAAAGGGCTCTAGCAAGGTAAATATGGCTATCGTCGCACTGAAACTATTCATCATTGGCAGTGTGACAGCTATCTGCTTACCTCATATTAAAGCAGCTAACCTTCACCCATTTATCCCAGCTAATACAGGGCAATTCGGCTCCTTTGGCCCAAGTGGTGTGATGCGTGCTGCAGGACTTATCTTCTTTGCCTATATTGGCTTTGATATTGTCTCCACTGCAGCGCAGGACAGCCACAACCCACAAAGAAATATTCCCCTAAGCATTTTAGGCAGCCTGCTCCTTGCGGCTGTTGTTTATGCTATCTTCTCCTTTGTGATTGTGGGTGTTGTGAATTATCACGTCATGATTCACGATCCGAACCCTGTTGCGACAGTGCTTGAGAGCCTCCATATTTCATGGTTCACAAGCCTCGTCACACTGGGCATTACACTCGGCTACATCTCCGTGATTTACGGCTTACTAATGGGGCAGAGCCGTATCTGTCTCTCCATGGCAGAGGATGGCCTCCTCCCTCCTATTTTTGAGCGCCTAAACGAGCGTAGCCGTACCCCATGGAGTTCTCACATCATTACGGCAATCATCTCCAGCATTCTGGCTGCCTGTCTGCCTATTGATATTTTAGGTAAAATGACCTCCATCGGGACATTGCTCGCCTTTATCATTGTGTGCGCTGGGGTCATGGCCTTTCGTTTACGGCAACCTGAGGTCCCACGTCTCTTTAAAATACCGGGAGGCCCTTTCCTCGTCCCTCTCCTCGGCATCATATCCTGTGGGATTGTCATGGTCTCTATGGACTTAATGACATGGGTTCGCCTAATCATTTGGCTCCTAATCGGTGGGCTTGTATATTTCTTCTACAGTATGAAACGCAGCCACCTCAAAGACACAAAATAATCTTTCATAGCACCGCCCGTACTCCTCGATTACGGGCGGTAATCACTTCGTCTTCAGCTTTTTCCCCATTCACAGAAAGAGCACGACGAATATACAGAAAAAGATTCCTCTGAATTTCCTTTTCCCCTAGTCATATTCAGCCCTAAGAGTCATCATGTCGCCATGATGATAAATTCTTTCCCCCATACACGCTTACGCCGTAATCGACACGATGATGCCACACGGCGTTTGGTAAGCGAAAACCAACTACATATTGATAATCTCATCTGGCCGATCTTCGTCTGTGAAGGTGAAAATCAACGCCAGAAAGTTGCTGCTATGCCAGGAGTTGAGCGTGTCAGCCTTGACCTCGTTGTAGAGCATGTACGCCCTGCTGTAGAGCTCGGCATTCCCGCTATAGCCCTCTTCCCCGTAACTCCTATGTCTAAACGGGATGAATATGGCACTGAGGCCCTTAATAAAGATAACCTCATGTGCCGCGCTGCTCGCACTCTTAAGGCAGCTTTCCCGCAACTCGCCTTAATAGGCGATGTTGCCCTAGATCCTTATACATCGCACGGGCATGATGGGTTGATCAAAAACGGGCAGATCCTGAATGATGAATCTGTCGATATTCTCAGCAAGCAAGCTCTCAACCAAGCTCAAGCTGGTATTGATATCATTGCTCCGTCTGACATGATGGATGGTCGGGTACGGGCCATTCGTCAACTCTTAGATGAAAATGGCCTACAAACTACACGCATTATGGCATATGCCGCCAAATATGCTTCTGCCTTTTATGGGCCCTTCCGCGATGCTCTAGGCTCTGATGCTTTGCTGCATGGCGATAAAAAAACCTACCAAATGAACCCAGCCAATAGCGATGAAGCTTTGCGCGAGGTTGCTCTGGACCTGCAAGAAGGTGCCGATATGGTCATGGTTAAGCCTGGCATGCCTTACCTTGATATTATTCACCGTGTGCGGGAACATTTCAAAGCCCCTACATTCGCCTATCAGGTCTCTGGTGAATATTCCATGATCATGGCTGCAGTAGAAAATGGCTGGCTAGACCGTGAGAAAAGCATCATGGAAAGCCTCATGGCATTCCGCCGTGCAGGATGTCACGGTATCCTCACCTATTTCGCGGTTGAGGCTGCTCGTATCCTTCGTGGACAGTAAAATTACTTCCATTCCCCCGCTTTCTTACCACAAGAAACAACGGGGCAGCCAAGCCTACAAAACCGGCTTGGCTGCTGAGAGTAACGCAGCTCGTTACTTCCAGGAACACGGCTTCATAATTCTTGCACAACGGCGACGCACTCCCTGCGGAGAGATTGATCTTATCGTTGCGAATAAAAACTATCTAATTGCCGTAGAAGTAAAACAGCGCACTACATTAACAGACGCCCGCTACGCTCTCTCCCCTCGCCAAGGTCAGAGACTATTACGTTCGTTTCATTTTCTTATAGAGACACAACCACAATGGCATCGCCCCAATATACGCTTTGATGTCATTATCGTAGATGCAGCAGGCACACTACGCCATATAGAAGACGCCTTGCGCCTGTACTAAGGGAAAGCTCTCACCAGCCCAATAGCTGACATAAAAAAAGCGTGCTAAGCACGCAAACAACTCATCCAACACTATACGAAAAAGGCACCCAAAGGGTGCCTTTACCATTCATCAGCCACGGCGACGGTGAGAGCCACTACGATGACGTGTAATAACACGACCACGGAACGCAACATTCCGAACGGTAACAGCAGTATGACGACGAGCAGAAGCTACCTGAAAAGAGCTACCATGCTTACGGCTATGCCGATAAGCTGAAGGTGGAGCGATAAGAGCTCTGAATGTCAGCTTGCTCGCTTCATGCTCGGTCAATACCCGGTCTGCATGAGCTGGAGTCGCCATAACACAGGCAAAACCCAGCATACCGAACAATACCCCTCCCTTAAGGGATTTGATCATCACACTACTCTCCCGCTCCACAATCACAATGACTTTAAAAAAGCCATAGACAGAATCCTCAACTCATAAATTCTCAACAACGAGAGCATAATTCTTGTCACAAATCAACAAGAAACCGCTCTGAGAGAGTATTTAAGCAAGAATTCTGCCTAAAACTCCTCAGCCTGCGTTTTTCAACAACCCTTTCTCAGCCAATAGGCTTTCGAGCTCACCACTCTGATACATATCGGTCACGATATCACATCCCCCGATAAACTCACCCTTGATATAAAGCTGAGGAACCGTTGGCCATTGTGAGAAGTCTTTAATCCCCTGCCGCATTTCTGGGCTTTCAAGAACGTTGTCTGTCTCAAATGGGACCCCAAGATGGGTCAGAATCTGCACCACACGAGCGGAGAACCCACATTGTGGGAAGTCTTTATCCCCTTTCATAAAGAGCATGACCGGGTTTGTATCGATCAAGTTCTGAATCGTCTGGAAAACCGCTTCACTCATTCTAACATGTCCTCAAAATCAATCCGGGGTCCGTGTCTTAACGGCCAGAGCATGAAGCTCTGTGCCGACACGTCCACCAAAAGCATCATAGACCAACTTATGCTGCTTTACTCTCGGTATGCCACGAAACACTTCGCTAACTACCTCACACGCATAGTGGTCTCCATCCCCTGCCAGATCCTCTACCTGGATCTGGGCATCTGGGAATGCGGCTCGAATGGTCTGCTCAATCTCTTCAGCTGACATCGCCATAATCATTCAGCTCCCATAAGATGTGGGAAGAAGGATTCATGCAAATCACGAAGCTGTTGCGCCGTCAATGAGATATCGTCTGCAAGCTGTAGAGTTTCCCCTCCAGCATGCCCAAGGCGACGCACTGGCACGCCTGCCGCATCAGCTTGTGCCATAAAGGCATCCGCCTGACGTGTGACAACAACATATCGTGCTTGGTCTTCGCCAAACCAATATGCATGCTCTGCCATGCCATGAGGCGCTGTTTGCAATTTACAGCCATTGCCACTCGCCATAACCATTTCTGCCAGGGCGACAAGAAGGCCACCATCAGCAAGGTCATGACACGCATCAACCGCACCTTGTTGAATCTGCCCGCGGACAAAATCCCCGTTACGGCGCTCTTCAGCAAAGTCTACACGAGGAGGAGCCCCCTCCTCACGGCCGCAAACCTCACGCAGCCAAAGAGACTGCCCAAGCTCGCCACGTGTCTCACCAACGAGAAGAAGTTCACCCTCCTCAGGCATAGCAAGGCCGATAGACTGTGCGACATCTTCAAACACACCCACGCCGCCAATAACAGGAGCAGGTTGAATCGCCGTTGCCTGACCGTCTTCACCACGTGTTTCGTTGTAAAGTGAGACGTTACCACTCACCACGGGGAAGTCGAGCGCACGGCCGGCATCACCAATGCCTTTCACAGCTTGGACAAACTGCGCCATGATACGTGGGTTTTCTGGGCTACCGAAGTTTAGGTTATCGGTCATCGCCAATGGCTTAGCGCCTGTTGCCGTTAGGTTACGCCATACTTCAGCGACAGCCTGTGCCCCACCAACATATGGGTCAGCCTGACCATAACGTGGCGTACAATCTGTTGTCATTGCGAGGCCACGCTTAGTCCCTTCGACACGCACGATAGCGGAATCTGCCCCACCTGGACGCTGCACTGTCTGCCCACCGACCGTGCTGTCATACTGATTCCAGATCCACGCACGAGATGCGATATCAGATGACGCCAAAAGCGTGCGCAAAGCACCTTCAATACCAACTGGGTCAGCCGGTGTAGTTAGTGGTGCAGGCACATCATATGGCTCTGTCGGACGATCATAGATCGGAGCTTCATCTGCCAAAGGACCAAGCGGAATATCTGCTTCCACTTGCCCTTTATGACGTACAGTAATACGCCCACTATCAGTAAGGTGACCGACAATGGCGAAATCCAGCTCCCATTTCTCAAAGATTTTGCGAGCCGCTTCTGTGCGATCAGGGCGCAGAACCATCAGCATGCGTTCCTGACTCTCAGAAAGCATCATCTCATAGGCCTGCATATTGGCTTCACGCTGTGGAACGTGATCCAACTCTAGGTCGATACCAATCCCACCTTTGCTTGCCATCTCCACAGCAGAAGATGTCAGACCAGCAGCACCCATATCCTGAATCGCCACCACAGCATCTGTTGCCATCAGCTCTAAGCAAGCCTCAATCAACAGTTTCTCGGTGAAGGGGTCGCCTACCTGCACTGTCGGACGCTTAGAGCTTGATTCAGCATCAAACTCAGCGGAGGACATCGTGGCACCATGGATACCATCACGCCCTGTCTTAGAACCGACATAAACAACCGGGTTTCCTACCCCAGCCGCAGCGGAAAGGAAGATACGATCCTGCTGTGCGAGACCAACCGTCATCGCATTAACAAGCGGGTTGCCGTTGTAAGAGCGGTGGAAGTTCACTTCGCCACCAACCGTTGGCACGCCAACACAGTTACCGTAACCGCCAATACCACGTACAACACCATCAACAACGCGTTTTGTATCTGCGTTATCTGGCGCACCAAAACGCAAGGCATTTAGGTTAGCAATAGGGCGCGCTCCCATGGTGAAGACATCACGTAAGATGCCACCAACACCGGTCGCTGCCCCTTGGTAAGGTTCGATAAAGGATGGGTGATTATGGCTCTCCATCTTGAAGACAGCAGCCAACCCCTCACCAATATCCACAACACCGGCATTCTCACCAGGACCATGAATTACCCAAGGCGCCTTTGTCGGTAGGGTTTTAAGATGCAGACGAGAGGATTTGTAAGAGCAATGCTCCGACCACATCACAGAGAAGATACCAAGCTCCGTTAAGCTCGGCGTGCGCCCCATAATGGATAGCACCTTCTCATATTCGTCATCTTTCAGACCAAAAGAGCGGGCTAGATCAATATCAACAGCTGCTGTGGTCATACGCCCATTGCCTCCATGATCCCTTTAAATAGTGGCAAACCATCTGTGCCACCAACGGCTTCATCCGTAAGATTTTCAGGATGTGGCATCAAACCACATACGCGGCGGTTTTCGCTCAGAACACCAGCGATAGAACGTGCGCTGCCATTCATGTTGATGCGTGTGTCATCATCGCTCACAACACCATCAGCATTACAATAGCGGAATGCAACACGCCCTTCGCCCTCTAGGCGGTCCAGCACATCCGGCGCGGCGGTATAGTTGCCATCCCCATGCGCCATAGGAGCACGGAAGACATCACCTGTCTGCCATCCAGCAGTAAAGGCGCTATCACGCCCTTCTACCTTCAAATGGCAATCCTGCGACAAGAAGCGCATCCCCGCATTACGCAGCAATGCACCCGGCAGTAATTGAGATTCCGTTAAAATCTGGAAGCCATTACAAACGCCCAGCACATAGCCACCCTTTTGAGCAAACGCACGCACAGCATTCATAATGGGAGAGTGAGCTGCCATAGCGCCACTACGGAGGTAGTCGCCAAAGCTAAAGCCACCGGGAAGAACAACAAGATCAAGCCCATCAACACTATCTTGCTGATGCCACAACATCTGTGGAGCCTGGCCAGAGGCCAAGGTCAGAGCCTGCACCATGTCGCGCTCCCGATTGGTGCCCGGAAATACGACAATGCCAGTTTTCATTTCATGCCTCCCGGCTGTACTGCCTTTGCGGCAGGAGTAATCGTCGAAGAACAAGGATAATTTTCATGCAGAGCACGGTACACAGCACGCCCAGCAGGCTGAGCTAATGCATCCTGATGGCTCATTAACCATCCAACAAGAAGAGAGCGTATCTGCTCGCCCTTTACATTCTTAGGAACGCAAAAAGCTGTCGGCGCTTGCACACCCTCTAGCTTGTCAAAATTATGAGACCACACTTCACTATCCGCTACGCCAGCAAGGTAAGCATCGCAAAGACGTGCCCCTGCTTTTTGGCTACAGAGTGTGCCTAAGCTCTTACCTGTAAGCGTTGAAATACGCTGTGCCTGTGCGGCATGTCCTAGAGATATACAAGCCGCTGCTGTTGCCAGAAACAGCCCTACCTTCTGGACACTCTTCATGCACAGACCTCCACGCGGAAATCTTCAATCACTTCATTTGCCAGCAAGGCGCGTGCCATGTCTTCACCCTGTTTCTGAGCAGCTGCTTTATCAACGGCATCGACATCCAGCTCGACAACACGGCTAATACGCACATCTTCAACACCCTTAAACCCAAGTGTCTGAAGCGCATGACCTACGGCTTTCCCCTGCGGGTCCAGCACGCCTTCTTTCAGATATACAAAAACCCTGACCTTCACTGCACACCCTCCGCAGATACATTCTCACCGTGCCCGCTCTCTGGCAAAATGCCGAGACGACGAGCCACTTCTTGATACGCTTCACCAACGCCGCCCATATCACGGCGGAAGCGGTCTTTATCCATTTTTTCTTGGGTACGAATATCCCACAAACGGCAATTATCTGGCGAAATTTCATCTGCCAGAACAATCCGCATTTCGTCACCCTGCCACAAACGGCCAAACTCTAGCTTAAAATCCACTAGAGTAATGCCAACACCGGTAAATAACCCGCATAGGAAGTCATTCACACGGAGAGCCATCGCCTGAATCTCTTCCAGCTCTTGAGGATGAGCCCACCCAAAAGTAGCGATGTGCTCTTCGGAAATTAGTGGGTCATTCAGCTCGTCATTCTTATAGTAGTACTCAACGAGCGTACGTGAGAGGCGTTCGCCCTCAGGCAAACCAAAACGCTTGGAGAGCGACCCAGCCACAACATTACGCACAACCACTTCAAGCGGAATAATTTCCACTTCATGTACGAGCTGTTCACGCATATTTAAGCTGCGCATAAAGTGAGTTGGGATCCCCATCTCACCCAAACGCTGCATCAGATATTCACTGATCCGGTTATTAAGAACGCCTTTGCCTGTAATGACACCACTCTTAGCGCCATTACCCGCTGTTGCATCATCCTTGAAGTACTGAACAACCGTTCCCGGTTCTGGACCTTCAAAAATGATCTTGGCTTTTCCCTCATAAATCTGACGACGGCGGGCCATGAAATCATCCATCCTTAAACATGCATGCCTAAAGCCAACATTAGCACATATCCCTATCACAAAGAGATACCACCATGCGAGGCCATAGCTTTGGCAGAGGGCTTACAGCCCCCTGCCCTTTTCTTAACCGAAAACGCGATTAAATATTTGATCCACCGCACGCAGATGACGTGCAGGGTCTAGCGCATCTTCTAACACAGCTTTTTCGACACGTTTGGAAACATCCGGGTCAGCTTCCAAATTCTCGCGGAAAGTGCGTCCTTCTGGGGTACCAAGCTTTGTCCATGTTTCCATAGCTGCACGCTGAACAATCCGGTACGCATCCTCACGAGAAATACCTGCACGAGCCAGAACCAGAAGCACCTCACCCGAATGTACAACACCGCCAAGGCTTTCTACATTGGCAAGCATTTGCTCTGGATAAACAACCAGTTTTTCCATCATGCCGGAGAGGCGCCCAAGGGCGAAGTCTAAAACGACTGTCGCATCTGGGCAGATATTCCGCTCAACAGAAGAGTGGCTGATATCACGCTCATGCCACAGAGCCACATTCTCCAAAGCAGGGATAACGTAAGACCGCACCAAACGTGCCAGCCCTGTAAGATTCTCTGAAAGAACAGGGTTCCGTTTATGCGGCATTGCCGAGCTACCTTTTTGCCCAGCATGGAAGAACTCTTCTGCCTCACGTACTTCTGAACGCTGCAGATGGCGCACCTCTACAGCTAGGCGCTCAATACCACTAGCAATCACACCTAGTGCACAGAAGAAAGCTGCATGCCTATCACGAGGAATAACCTGTGTAGAAACAGATTCAGCCTTCAGCCCAAGATTCTTAGCAACATATTCTTCGACCTCTGGGTCGATATGAGCATATGTCCCTACCGCACCAGAGATTGCACATACGGCAATTTCTTCGCGTGCAATTTCAAGACGACGACGATTACGTGCAAACTCAGCATAGTGACCAGCAAGCTTCTGCCCAAAGCTAATAGGCTCAGCATGAATACCATGACTACGGCCAATCGTAACTGTCTGCTTATGTTCGTACGCACGCTTTTTCAACGCAGCCAGAACGGCATCCATATCCTCTAAGAGAATATCTGTTGCCTGTGTAAGCTGTACAGCAAGACATGTATCCAGCACATCAGAAGAGGTCATGCCCATATGGACAAAACGGCTCTCAGGCCCAACCTTCTCAGCCAGCCATGTCAAGAATGCAATAACATCATGGCGGGTCTCTGCCTCAATCTCATCAATCCGGGCGACATCAGCCTCGGAGAATACTGCCATAGCAGCATCACCCTTTGTGCGAATGATCTTAGCCGCTTCTTCTGGAATCTCACCCCGGCGAGCAAGGGCTTCACAAGCCAGTGCCTCAATCTCAAACCAGATGCGATACCGGTTGACTGGGGACCAGATGGCCGTCATCCGAGGGCGCGAATAGCGGGGAACCATGACGTAACTCCTGAAGCAAAAAGCAATCGGAGCCTGATTAGCCAAATATTAGCACCTTGCCCAGTGCTGAAACAAAAAAGAAAAGGAAACTGGTCCTTTTTGCAACAGAGAGAATAATATTTTTTCTTAAATTTCCTTCAGCCTGATCCTTCTCCCTCCCATCGGAAGAGATTTTATGTTTATATAATCTCAGCTTTCTTGATGAGCAATTTAACGGCTGCCTCCAGCCCCCTACACACGACCATACACAGAGTTGGAAGAAAGATTACTATGGTGCTTCCCGCCCCTTTGTATTTTACTCTGCTCGTGCTTCTTATCATCCTGCTCAATCTCGCATTAAGCAGCTATAATATTCTTGCTCTTCATACCGCCGCACAGGGGATGATAAAACAAAAACAACACGTAGCCCTTGCTTTAGGTGCTATTTTGGCCATTCTACTACGCGTTGGTCTTACACTTATTATGTGTGATCTTCTTGTCTTCTCTTATGCTAAAATTATTGCTGGCTTCTTACTTTTATGGGCCTGTAGAGACTGCCTAAATACACTTACCACCCCACATTGCTTTAAAGAGGCACGAAGCTCACATTGCCTGTCTGAAACGATCCTAAAAATTATCATTACCGACATCGCGTTAAGCTTAGATAGCAACATCGCCACAGCCAGCATTGCCTTCCAGCATCATGCCCTTATGGCAACTGGTCTGATTGTCTCTATCTTTGCTATCACATTTTTTGCGTGTTTTGCGCCAACCTTCTTCTTAAAACAACGCTGGCTTACATGGTTTGGCCTAGCCATTCTCCTAGCTCTTGCCCTCCATCTTCTCATCCGTGGAGGCCTTGATGCCTGGACTTCTCTCTCTTTATAAGGCGCTGCGCCACCATAAGAACAGTCTATACCAGCTTGGCCAAGCCGGTGCCGTGCTGCTGCTTCTGTGCTTATCCCAATGCCACCTTAATACGCCCCCCTACGTGGGCATTACATTCAAAAACTACACCAAGCTGGCTGAGTGGTATAACCTTGCTGCAACAGATGCTCCGTCATTCTCTGCCATCCGCTATGCAGATTTTTTACAGAAAAACCCTCAATGGCCTCTCCAAGGGCGCATTCAATACCGCTTGCAACGCGCTCTGACGACCGAGAAAGACCCTACAACTTTACAAAAACTATGTCCGCGCTTCTCAATTTCACGGATAGACCTTCTTCAAACCTGCAGCCCTTATCTTCACAATAGTGCTCTTCAAGCACGGCGTATCTGGCGAGACATCATCACTACAGAAGATGACGAGACCTTATTCCTCGCCAATTTTTCCTCTACCCTTCAAACAGAAGATCACTGGCAGCGGTACCAAAGGTTAGAAAATAACGGCCCTTACGAAGCCGCCGTGAGGCAAGCTAAACGCCTTCCTCCAACACAACAAACGCTACTTTTAGAAGCACGTTTGGCTAATCGATTTGCAACAGATGATGCCGATAAGACATTTTCCCAAACAGCTCAGCTAAACGATCCAACACTCCTCTTTTACCGCCTGAAGTATCTACGCTTACATGACCGTTTAGATGATGCTCTACACCTCTGGCTCAGTAGTAACCCCGCTAAACTATATACAACCGCTATTTGGCGGCAGCATCCTCAATGGGCGCATGAACTCCCCAGCTTGGTCAGAGAGCTCCTTCGCAGTAACACTCCATACGCAGCGCGGGACGGGATAAGCCTTCTCGAAAAAATCCCTCCCCATGAACGCACTAGTGATGCCTTGTTTCTAGCTGGGTATATTTCCCTGCTTTATTTAAATGCACCATCCCAAGCGATCGAATATTTTGCTCCCCTCGCCCTTGAAAAAGATATTGCGACACATGCTTCAGGTTTATATTGGATGGCACGTGCATCTGAAATCTCCCAGCCATCAAAAGCTGCTTCTCTTTATGAACAAGCTGCCAGCTTTCCAACGACCTTTTATGGTCAGCTCGCGCTATCTCATCAAACACAGAGCCCCTTTCTGACAGAGAGCACACGCAACCATACTTTTACCGTTGCCTTACTGCGTAAACTGAAATTAATCCCTCATCAAAAAGAAGCTCCCCCCGCACGAGAAGATCTTCTCCAAGCGGCCCGAACGCTTGTACACGCTCATGCCCCAAAAGAGGCAACTCAATTCTTAATATATCTACAAAATCACTCTCAGGGTGATGCCGCCCAAACAAGCATTTCTAAATTTGCGCTTGCTCTTAAGCTTCCACGACCAGCCATTCTTGCCGCACGACAATTGAGCCATGAGGGTATTACTTTTTATCCCTTAGGATACCCAAAACTAAACTATGCTCAGCCAACATCCACACTCCCACCTGGTTTACTTACAGCCTTAGTGCGGCAAGAAAGCAGCATGGATGACTTTGCTATAAGCCCCCGCTACGCGCTGGGACTAACACAAATTCTTCTTTCCACGGCAGAACACACTATTCGCCTTCATCATTTACCCTACAAACATATTTCAGCAGAACTACTCCAAGACCCAGAAATTAATCTGACTATCGGTTCAGCCTATCTGCAGGGGCTATTTACTCGATTTGATGAAAAAATTCCCTACACTCTTGCCGCATATAATGCTGGGCCGACACATTCCCAACAATGGCAAGACCAGTGGCAAGCAGCACAATCTGCCACAGACAGCTCCACTAAGTTAAAACTTAACGATGAAGATAAAATGCTGCATTGGATCATCACATTACCGTATCAAGAGACACACACTTATATCGAAAATATAGAGAGTGATTTATCCATCTATGCTGCACTAGAAAATGACTAAACTTTATACGCAACAAATACTCGAATGCGAATTCTAAACATAAAAAAAGCGGCCATTATGGCCGCTTTCTCGTAACTCTCACTTACCGTGAAAATTAGTTTGCAGAGGCTGGAGCCGGAGCTGCTGGAGCAGCAGGAGCCTGCGTTGTTTGAGCCTTCTTCAGGTCCTGAGATGCCTGAGCTGCTTTACCGTCAGCTTTCTTCTGCTCATTCGCCATGGAGCATTTTTTGCCATGGTGGCCGTGATGAGCAGCAAAAGCTGGAACAGCAGCAGTTGCAAGACCAAACAGAGCGATAGCGGAAAGAGATAACTTCTTCATAAATCCTCCTTAACGAATAAGACGCTTACCACCCTAAGAGGAATATTTATTGAAAACAACGCTATTAACGAGAATAAAACATTAAATAAAAAACACTTTAATTTAATAGAATATCTATTCGGAAGATTATATCCTCTCCCCCTCTAAAAAAGAGACCAGAATGACTTCATCCTGATCTCTTTTGCTTTCTTAGTGTTTTCTCTTGAAAATCGGAGGGCCGTATATCTTCTCTGCCCGTGCCATAAATGCCCGAACCATAAGTCTCACACCCTCATTGAAGACCATACCAACAGCATTGCTCAACAAGCTGGAACGAAACTCAAAATCAATAAAGAACTCAACACAGCATCCCTGAGGGTCCGGGGTGAAAGTCCATACATTTTTAAGTCTCTTAAAAGGCCCTCTCTCATGGCGAACGATAATTCTATGAGGCCGCTCAAGCGTTACACGGCTTGTATAGCTCTCACGGAAAGGACCAAAGCCAATTGCCAAATCCGCAATCAACTCTTCATCTGTGCGAGAGCGTACAATAGCCCGTGTACACCAAGGCAGAAACTCAGGATATTTATCCACATCCGCAACAAGATCGAATAACTGCTCCACAGAGTAAGGAATTATTCGCTGCTCGGCATGGGTTGGCATCAGTCCTGACCTTTCAAACGCCGTGCTCTTGTGGCACGAAGCTCGGCAAAATCCCGGTCTGCATGATAGGAAGAACGTGTCAACGGTGAGGAGCTTACTTGTAAGAAACCTTTAGCTCTTGCCATAGCTCCATACTCAGAAAACTCATCCGGGGTTACAAACTTCTTGACCGGTGCATGTTTTACTGTTGGCTGAAGGTACTGTCCCAATGTCAAAAAATCAACATCGGCCACCCGGAAATCATCCATTACCTGAGCTACCTCCATCTTATCTTCGCCCAACCCTAGCATCATGCCAGATTTTGTGAATATGGAGGGATCAAGTTTTTTTGCATCATCCAGCAAGCGTATCGACTGATAATACCGGGCTCCCGGGCGAATACCGGGATACAGCCTCGGTACAGTCTCGATATTGTGATTAAAAACATCGGGTTTTGCCTTAACCACAACCTCCAATGCTCCCGGTTTGCGTAGAAAATCCGGAGTCAGCACTTCAATCGTCGTTTTTGGAGACGCATTCCTGATAGCGTAGATAACATCTGCGAAATGTTGTGCACCACCGTCGGCTAAATCATCACGATCAACCGAGGTGATCACAACATGTTTAAGCCCCAATGTCGCAACAGCTTCTGCTACACGAGCGGGCTCTTCTTCATCCAAAGGATGAGGCAAGCCCGTTGTAACGTTACAAAACGCACAGGCCCGCGTGCAGATCTCGCCCATAATCATCATAGTAGCATGACGCTGAGACCAGCATTCCCCAATATTAGGGCACGCAGCCTCCTCACAAACTGTCGTCAGCTTATTTTTTCGCATCAACTCTTGTGTTTCATTATACACAGAGTTGCCACCCGGAGCTTTCACCCTAATCCATGAAGGTTTCTTCTGGATGGGGTTATCAGGACGGTGCGCCTTCTCTGGATGACGCTCCGCCCCCATACGGGTTTTATGATGATTAATAACGATACGCTGAACCATGAAATCAGATGTGCAAAGCACCCTCATAGGCTGCCAAAACAGCCTCATGCATGGTTTCAGAAATGGTTGGATGCGGGAACACCGTTTCCATTAATTCAGCATCTGTCAATTCACCCGTACGAGCAATGACATATCCCTGAATCATCTCTGTCACCTCTGCCCCAATCATATGAGCCCCGAGCAGTTCACCTGTCTCGGCATCAAAGACTGTTTTGGTCATACCATCAGGCTCACCCATAGCCACTGCCTTACCATTCGCTAGGAATGGGAAGCGACCAACGCGCACTTTATAGCCTGCTTCTTTCGCCTTTGCTTCGCTAAGACCAACAGAAGCCACTTGTGGGCGAGAGTAAATGCAACCTGGGATATTGCGTACATGTAGAGGCTCAGGAGAACGACCGCTGATCTTCTCAACACAGATGACAGCCTCATGGCTAGCTTTATGTGCAAGCCATGGTGGTGCACCCACATCACCAATTGCATAAATGCCCGGCTCACCTGTGCGGCAGAACTCATCTGCAACGATATGAGAGCGATCAACCTGTACCTTTGTACCTTCAAGGCCTAGGTCTTCTACATTCCCAACAATGCCAACAGCACAAATTACACGATCAACCGTTAGGTCAAACTTGCCTTTTGCTGTTTCAATCGTTGTGGAAACCTCGTTCGCGCCCTTCTTCAGAGGCCCAACTTTTGCGCCTGTATGAATGGTCATACCACGCTTTTCAAAAGCCTTCTGTGCCTGTGCACTGATTTCAGCATCCTCAACCAGCAAGATACGCTCGCCAACCTCAGCGATTGTTACCTCACAGCCGAGATCACGATAGAAAGAGGCAAACTCTACACCGATTGCACCAGAGCCAATCACCAGCAGACGTTTTGGCAGAATATCTGGGGTCATCGCCTCACGCGCACCCCAGACCAACTTGCCATCAGTCTCTAGACCAGGAATCTGACGCCCACGAGCCCCTGTTGCCAAGATGACATGAGGCGCACGAATTTGAGCCGTCTCTTTGCCATCTTTGCTGATCGACACCTTATGCGCTTCACCAGCACGGCCTGCCAAACGGCCACGGCCATCAAATGTGCTGACCTTGGCTTTTTTCAGAAGATGAGCAACGCCCTTGCCCATTCTATCAGCAACACCACGAGAGCGTTTTACGATTGCTGCAAGGTCAAATGACGGCGCACTAGCTGAGAGGCCGTATTCCTGTAGATGGCCAAGTGTATGATACACCTCAGCAGAGCGAAGCAGAGCCTTCGTAGGGATACATCCCCAGTTGAGGCAAACACCGCCCATATGTGTGCTCTCAACAAGAGCCACATTCATCCCAAGCTGGCTCGCGCGCAGAGCTGCAACGTAGCCCCCTGGGCCACCACCGATCACAATGAGATCAAATAGGTCAGACATGATCAAAGCACCAGAGAATAAGGGTTCTGAATGAGGTCACGCAGCGTGTTCAACCACTGCGCCCCGAGGGCACCATCAACAGCACGATGATCAACAGAGAGTGTTGCCGTCATAACTGTTGCCACAGCCAGCTCACCATCGCGCACGACTGGGCGCTTCTGCCCTGATGCAACGGCCAAGATAGCTGCTTGAGGTGGGTTAATAATCGCAGCGAAGTCTTTCACGCCGAACATTCCCATATTGGAAATGGAGAATGTACCGCCCTGATAATCAGCCGGCTGCAACTTGCCTTCACGCGCACGGGTCGCAAGACTGCGAGCTTCTTGGCTGATCTCCTTCAAGCTTTTCTTATCTGCCTGACGGATCACAGGTGTGACCAGGCCATCTGGGATCGACACTGCCATGGAGATATCTACATCTTCAAAATGCAGCATCTCTTTTTCAGTGAACTGTACGTTCAGGCCAGGTTGTTTCTTCAGCGCCAAAGCCACAGCTTTGATCATCATGTCATTGACAGAGATCTTAAAGCCTTCGGCCTCAAGAGACTGATTCAGACGACTACGCAGCCCCAAGAGAGCATCCAGCTCAATATCTACCGACACATAGAAATGAGGAACTTGTGTCTTAGATTCTGTCAGACGCCGTGCAATCACCTTCCGCATAGAAGAATGAGTGACGCGCTCAACACTACCAGCCACTGGAGCGGCTGCCGCAGCCGGAGCAGATGCTGTACCAGCTTCAAGCACTTTATCAACATCACGACGCAGAATGCGGCCATTAGGACCACTACCTGTAAGTGATGTCAGCGCAATGCCGCGCTCTTTTGCAAGACGGCGTGCCAGTGGAGAAATAAAGATGCGTTCACCTTTTTTCTCTTGTCCCTTAGGAGCTACTGCTGGAGTAGCCTGCGCCACTGCCGCTGCTGGTTGAGCAGCCTCAGGTGCTTTTGCAGCAGGCTTTTGTTCCTCCATCGGCCCTTCTGGCACGGCTTCACCTTCTTCAACCAAAATGGCAATCGGTGTTCTAACGGCGACATCAGCCGTACCCTCAGCAACGAGGATACGCCCTAGAATACCTTCATCGACCGCTTCGACTTCCATCGTTGCTTTGTCGGTTTCAATCTCAGCAATCACATCACCAGATTGAACAGCCTCACCCTCTTTCTTCACCCAACGGGCGAGGGTTCCCTCTGTCATTGTTGGAGACAATGCCGGCATTAAAATATTAGTAGCCATTGGTAATCAGTCTCCAAACTGCTTGAGCACAGCATCAACAACCCATTGTGGTTTGGGCAGAGCTAGCTGTTCGAGGTTAGCTGCATATGGCAGAGGAATATCAAGCCCACAAACACGAGCTGGTGGAGCATCCAACCAGTCAAATGCCTGCTCGACAGCCACGGTACAGATCTCAGAACCGATACCAGCTGCTGGCCAACCTTCTTCCACAGAAACAATACGGTTGGTCTTCTTCACACTATTAATGATTGTTTCCGTATCAAGCGGACGCAATGTGCGAAGGTTGATAACCTCAGCGTCAATCCCCTGCTCTGCCAGCTTCTCTGCTGCTTCAAGAGCCACGCCAACCATAATGGAGAACGCAACCAGGGTTACATCCTTACCTTCACGCTCGATCTTAGCTTTACCGATTGGCAGAACGAAGTCTTCATCAACCGGGCATGGGAATTTCTTACCGTAAAGGATCTCGTTTTCCAGAACCACAACCGGGTTTGGATCACGAATAGCAGCACGCAACAGGCCTTTAGCATCAGCTGCAGACCAAGGTGCAACCACCTTCAGGCCAGGAATATGAGCATACCAGCTAGCAAAACACTGAGAGTGCTGCGCACCCACACGAGCCGCTGCACCATTAGGGCCACGGAAAACGATCGGGCAGGTCATCTGCCCACCGGACATATACCGTGTCTTCGCTGCGGAGTTGATGATGTGATCCACCGCCTGCAACGAGAAGTTCATGGTCATGAACTCAACAATCGGTTTCACACCGGAGAGTGCCGCACCAACGGCCATACCTGTGAAGCCATGCTCCGTGATGGGCATATCAAGCACACGCTTGTCACCAAACTCATCCAACAGACCCTGACTGACCTTATAAGCACCCTGATATTGGGCGACCTCTTCTCCAAGAAGGAAGACGTCTTCATCACGGCGCATCTCAGCAGCCATAGCATCACGCAATGCTTCACGCACAGTGATCTCAGCTGTTTCACCCCATTCTGGCTCAGCAATATGCGCTGTAGAAGCAGCAACTGGCGCCTGAGGAGATGCAGGCTGTGCAGATGCTGCCGCTGGAGCAGCCTCAGCTGGCGACGCCGTATTGGAAGATTTTGCAGACAGATCCAGTGCGTCTGCCGCAGAGGCATCCTCACCTTCTTCCAACAAGACAGCGATCGGTGTGTTTACAGCAATATCCGCTGTGCCATCAGCAATCAGGATACGGCCCAGCACGCCATCTTCAGCGGCTTCCATCTCCATGGTTGCTTTATCTGTCTCGATCTCAGCAATCACCTCGCCGGAGCGAACAGTATCACCTTCTTTTTTGACCCAACGGGCAAGCGTCCCCTCCGTCATCGTCGGAGAAAGAGCAGGCATTAAAATAGGAGAAGCCATGTTTTATTCCCCCACCAGAATATCGGTCCACAGCTCGGACGGATCCGGCTCTGGGCTGGTTTCTGCAAACTCAGCAGCATCTTTGACGGTAGCTTTCACCTCTGTATCCACCGTTTTAAAGAAGGATTCATCAATCCCGTGCTTAATCATTTCAGCCTTTAATGATTCAATAGGATCACGCGTACGACGCATCTCATCAACTTCAGAGCGCTGGCGGTACTTCGCTGGATCGGACATAGAATGGCCACGGTAACGGTATGTTTCCATCTCTAGAAGGAAAGGCCCTTTACCGGAGCGGCAGTGCTCCATGCCCTCTTGAGCTGCTTGGTAGACAGCCGCCACATCCATACCATCAACCTTACGTGATGGAATCCCCCATGGAGCCCCATTCTTAGAAAGATCCTTCGAGGCTGATGAACGCTCAACAGACGTTCCCATTCCATAGCGATTATTTTCAATCACATACAGGCAAGGCAACTTCAGCAAAGCAGCGAGGTTAAAGCTCTCATAAACCTGACCTTGGTTAGAAGCGCCCTCACCGAAATAAACGATAGATACAGCCCCATCATGCTTATACGCACTTGTGAAGGCTAGCCCCGTCCCCAATGCGACCTGCGCACCAACGATGCCATGCCCCCCATAGAACTCTTGTTCTTTAGAGAACATATGCATTGAGCCGCCCTTACCGTGGGAATACCCACCGGAACGACCTGTCAGCTCTGCCATAACGCCGCGCGCTGTCATACCCGCAACGAGCATCTGCCCATGGTCACGATAAGACGTGATGGAACGATCACCCTTTTTCATCGCCAGGCCAATACCTGCGACGACAGCTTCTTGTCCGATATAAAGGTGACAAAAGCCGCCAATCAGCCCCATGCCGTACAGCTGGCCTGCCTTTTCCTCAAAACGACGGACCAGAAGCATGTTTTTATAGGCACGCTCCATCTCCTCCTGCGTTAGCGCCGGCCCATTCTGGCGGCTCGACACATCCGTCGTAGAACCCATGATATTCTCCCGGGATTAATAATCCTGTGACGATGTGAGGCTATAACACAGCCTCACTCAAAGCTTAGCTATTCTATCCAACCTGAATAGATTTTACCATACCAAAGAGGTACTAATTAAAGAGTACCTTTTAGAACCCTAGCAAACGGCGCGCAGCCAGCCCTGGATCTTCTTCTCTCAAGAGAGATTCACCAACGAGCACAGCGCTACAACCAGCTTCACCAACTTTTGTTAGATCGTCATGCGTCGCAATACCACTTTCAGACACGACTAAACGATCAGGCGGAACTTGCGGCGCAAGGTCTAACGTTGTTTGAATATCCGTCTTCAACGTTTTCAAGTTCCGGTTATTAATCCCAATCAGGAAGCTATCATAAGCAAGAGCTTTATTTAGCTCCTCCTCATTATGAACCTCCAATAGAACATCCATATCCAGCCCACGTGCAAGAGCGATTAACTCTGCAGCCTGACTTTCTGTCAAAGCTGCCATAATCAATAGGATACAGTCTGCCCCAATAAGCCGACTTTCATGTACCTGCCACGGCTCAAGAATAAAATCTTTCCGCAAAATTGGCAGACTACATGCCTCACGAACAGCTTTAAGATCCTCAACGCTTCCATGGAAGCAAGAACCTTCTGTCAGCACAGAAATACAGCTCGCACCAGCATTCTGGTAAGAACGAGCAATCTGCGCCGGATCATATTCCGGCCGCAACACACCAGCTGAAGGCGAGGCTTTTTTCACCTCTGCTATCAAACCAACTCGTCTATCGGCTGTAATGTGCTGTAAAGCCTGTCCAAAGCCACGCGTTGGCATGGAAACTTCTTTGGCTTTTGCAGCAATCTCCTTCAAAGGCATAACCTGCATGCGCTGCTCAACATCCAAACGCGTTCGCGCACAGATGCGTTCCAGCACATCACTTCCTTTGTCTGAGGATGATGCACAGCACTCATTCATATCATCCATTGAAGGGAGAGGCGCAGAAGAAGACTGCCCCTCTTCCACAGGTTTATCACCCTCGGATGTACCGTTCTCATGTGACATATCAGAAGCCGGGGACTGTCCGCCATCCTCTGCAGGGGCAAAAGCAGCCATCGACCGCTGTGGCAAGAAAATCATGATCGTCCTGAATCTTTACCTATAAACAAGCGAACGGTTTTAACGTCCGTTCAGTGCATTTACACTTCTTTGAGCACGGGTCAAAGCCTCCCGGGCCAAACCCTTATCAAGAGAGCGTGCTGCTTCGGCTACATTATAACGTAAGCCCTCGCAAGATACTTGTCCTTTTTGAAGAACACTACCACGCCCAGCAACATGTAACCCAATTGCGGCATTCAGCAAAACTGTATCCCGATAACAGCCCTTATCTCCAGAAAAAAGAGCCTGCATCCGGCGCGCGTTACTCACTGCATCTCCACCTTTAAGAGCCGCAACAGGCATGCGTGACAACCCGGCCATCTCAGGCGTTATCTCAAACGCATGAAGCTGCCCCTCCTCCCATGCATGAACGTGCGTACTCCCCGCAAGGGTGAGCTCATCAATCCCACCTTCGTCCGTTTGCCCATAAACAACCCAGGCAGAATCCGCACCCTGCTCTCCCAAAACTTGAGCCACAGGAGCGCACCAAATCTGGTCAAACACCCCTACAAGCTGCCGCCTTACACGAGCCGGATTACATAACGGACCCAACAAATTGAAGATTGTACGAAAACCTAATGCTTTTCGTACAGGGGCGGCAATCCGCATTGCAGGATGGTGAAAAGGCGCAGCAAGAAACGCTAAATGATCTCGCTCTAGACGTTCTTCTTGTCTTTTATGGTCAGAGTCCGCTGGGATCCCAAGCGCCTCCAGAACATCCGTCGCCCCCGACTTAGAGGAAAGCGCTCGCCCGCCATGTTTAGCCACATCCACGCCGAGACCTGCCAGAACAAATGCAACAGCTGTTGAGACATTTAGAGTCCCCAGGCCGTCACCACCCGTTCCACAAACATCCACTGCACCATCTGGCACATGCTCTAGAGGCTGCATGCTGCGCCGTACTGCACAGACAGCACCACCCAGCTCCGCTTCACTTTCCCCTTTCATGTGAAGGGCCGTGAGAAACGCAGAAAGCTCTATATCTGAGACGGCTCCGCCCATAATGAGCATGAAGGCCGCCTCTGCATCTTTAAACGAAAGTGACGACCCTGCGGCTACCTTCTTCAGAAATGGAGCGAACCCCTTCCCACCGGCCACCATCAGCTCGCCACCTTACTTGGGCCAGGCACAACATTCGCCAATTTTAGAAAATTCGCCAGCAAGTCACGCCCTGCCTCTGAAGCGATGCTTTCTGGATGGAACTGCACACCATGAATTGGATACTCCTTATGGCGTACCCCCATCACGACACCGTCTTCTGTCCTCGCATTCACAACCAAAGAATCTGGAATCGTATCAGGTGCAAGTGTGAGGCTATGATACCGCACCATATTCACAGGGTTCGGCAAGCCTGCAAAAACACCGCTACCATCATGGTGCATTGCATTAATTTTGCCGTGCATAGGAACCGGAGCCCGCACGACATCCGCCCCAAAAACCTGCCCAATTGCTTGATGCCCAAGGCACACACCTAGTACCGGCACCTTTCCAGCAGCTTTTTGAACCAATTCACAGCAAATACCAGCCTCATCTGGAGAACAAGGCCCCGGTGAAAGCACAATCGCCGAAGGGTTAAGCGCCATAGCTTCATCAGCCGTCAGCGTATCGTTGCGCCTTACAACACACTCAACATTCAACGCACCAAAATGATGTACGAGATTGAATGTGAAACTATCATAATTATCAATCAGAAGAATCATGAGATACCCCCCTACTTCCAGACGAATCATTGTGATCCATAGATGGGGTCTCTGGTGCTATTTTACACCCCTTCAACCGCCCAAGCCCCTGCTGGCCATTCTGTATAGCTTGAGCTACAGCGGCCTCAGCTGCGGTAAACAGCGCACGCGCTTTAGCCCGCGTCTCCTGATATTCCGATTCCGGGTTTGACTCAGCAACAACACCGCACCCGGCCTGCACATACATTTGACCATCTTTTAGCAAGGCCATGCGCAACCCAATGCAGGTATCCATGTCCCCATCTGCCCCGAAATAACCAACACAGCCTGCATAAGGCCCACGACGTGTTGGCTCCAATTCATCAATGATTTCCATTGTACGAATCTTCGGCGCCCCCGTCAGGGTTCCAGCCGGGAAAGCTGCTGCCAGGGCATCCAGCGCACTACATCCGGGCTTTACCTGCCCAGTCACCGTAGAAGAAATATGCATCACATGGCTGTAACGCTCTATAACGAACTTATCAGGAACATTCACCGTCCCTAACTGAGCAACACGCCCAACATCGTTACGCCCAAGATCAATCAACATCAAATGTTCAGCGATCTCTTTGCCATCAGCGAGCAATTCTTTTTCCAAAGCAAGGTCATGAGCCCGGTCACGCCCACGCGGCCTGGTGCCCGCAAGAGGGCGCACCGTTACAGTTCCCTCACGCATACGCACGAGAATCTCTGGGGAGGACCCAACAAGCGTAAACTCCCCCATTTCCATCAGGAACAGGAATGGCGCAGGGTTAATCCGCCGCAAGCTACGATAAAGCGCAAGCGGTGAAAGTGGAAACTGAGTATGAAATCTCTGGCTGGGAACAATCTGAAACGCATCCCCCGCTGCAATATACTCTTGCGCCGTGGCAACATGTTTCAGAAATGTCTCATGCGACATATTTGAGACCGGCTCAGCAAGTTCCGTCCCTTCCGGTAGAGCTTCTGCAGGATCATCCACAGGCTGACGCAATGCAGCTACAGCGGCATCCAACAAAGCCTCACTCTCTGCCTTGCCACCTACCTTACGTACCGGCGCAGCAAGAATGAGCTCGTCCTTAACTGTATCGAAGACAGCAAATAAACGCGGACGAATCATCACCCCTTCAGGGAGATCAAGATCATTCTGAGGTGGGTTGGGCAGCGCCTCCATCTGGCGCACCATGTCATATCCCAGAACACCAAACACACCACCAATCATCGGAGGCATGCCTTCAGGCAGCTCCATTTGGCTCTCATCCAGCAATGCCTTCAAAGAAAGAAGTGGTGCTACCTCTTCTTTCTTACCATCACGAAAGGCCTGCCCATCCTTACATTGCCACACCGCATCTGGCAGCAACGCAATGATAGAATAACGCCCTCGCGCAGCACCACCTTCAACACTTTCAAAAAAGAGTCGGTAAGGATCTTCCGCTAAGCGTGAAAGCCGCAGAAAGACAGATAATGGCGTTAAAAGGTCCGCAGCTTCGACCCTATGTAAAATCTCGCTCACTGTTGGGCCAAGCCTCCAGAAATTCGATCAAAGGTCATGTTAATAACCTGATTAAACAATGCCGCATTAAAATGCCGCGGCTCTGCCGCACGTGTATATGACATCCCTAGAGTTGCACTTGCATCATCCCGATAACCAGCACTCAACTGTTGGGCAATTTTATGTTGCACAACCTGCAACATAACGGGAGATTCCTCAAAACTCCCTGTTACATTCACCAGCCAAAAGCTATCGCCTTCCTGCAGCATAGTCACCTGACCAACATCCTGCTGCAACGCGGCCTTTACAATTAAAGAAGGCATATCCTGACGTGGCTGCAACCGTGAAAAACGTTCATCTTTGCGTAAAAGAGAAGCCTCTGGCTGACCTTGCAGAGCCTGTTTCAGGCCTTTCGCTTTAGCCTGTTGATAAAGTGCTGTTACACGCTCTTCCACAGCCTTTTTCTGGGCATCAGCCTTCCATGCCGTAGCCACTTCTTTAGCGACTGCATCATATGGCTTTTGCTGTTCGGGGATAATCTGATCCACCAGCACACTAAAGGCCGTTCCATCGGGAAGGGTAACAACATGTGGCAAGTCATCCTTACCCTGCATAAAGACCTGATGGATCAAGGCCTCCCGTACAGCAGCCCCCCCTGGCAAAGGAGCCAACGTCCCATTTTCTTGCCGACCATCCGCATCCATAGAACCTGCTAAAGGAATCGCACCCAAATCTGCAGGGATCTTATCCAACGTTACTGAGCTCGCCACGGCCTCTTCAAACGCTTTTTGCCGCTCTTTCAAAAGGCGCCCTGCTTGCGTTTGTCTTACCTCCTTCCGGAGGTTCTCCTTAACATCTGCGAAACTCGTATGACGTGCAGGCTTCACATTAAGCACATGCACAACACTCCATCCCGCTGCGGTACGTACCGGGGAAGAAACCTTCCCTACTGGGGTCGCAAAAGCCGTTTTAGCCAATACAGCGTCCGGCAAGTCACCTACACGTGCATCATTCAAGCTAGCAGGAATCGCCTTAGGATACTGTTTCTGCAACGCATCCCAACTTTCTCCCCCTCGCCAAGCTGCTGCAAGCTCATGAGCAGATTGTTCATCAGACAGAGCGAACACCTCAACGGAGCGTAGTTCCGGGCTATTATATTTCTGACTGTTCTCTTTATAAAAAGAGAGCAGATCGGCGTCAGAAATATCAATCGTCGCAGCAACAGTTTCAGCTGTCATTACCACCAGACGTGCATGCCTATATTCTGGCACTTTATATTGCCAGATATGATTCTTGTAATAACGCTGCAACTGAACATCTGTTGGCTGTGTGGAAACACCTCCTTTTGAGAAAGGAACACGCAGCACATCCACTAAGTGGCCGTGCCCAAAGAAATCTTCCATCCACTTTGCTTCAGCCTGCGGCGCCTGAGCGGACTGCCCAAAACCAAACATCGTTGCTCCTGCATAAAGCATACGTGTCGTTTGTTTTATGAGGGTTTGATGATCAAGCCGATTCATCTCTAACAATCGGTCCATCTTCTGAGGATCGAAGTTCCCGTCCTTATCCTTAAACTCAGGCATAGAGAACACGACATTCCGAATCGTATCATCACTCGGGGTAAGGCCGTTCCTCTGCCCTGCCAACTCAGCTTCTTGAGCAATAATAATGTTACGCAAAGCTGCACGCCCAATTTCTTGACGGGCTTGAGGAGACTTCAAAATCTCTAAATTAGCCCCACCTTGTTGAAGGTAGAAAGCCACCTGCCGCTGTACCGCTTGCTGCAACTCCTCAGGCGTCACTTTATGTGGGCCAATTTGCACCACAGAATCACCAGAAAGACCGGAGGCCCCGCCTCCGAAACCGAAAAAAGTACCTCCCAAAACAACAAAGGAGGCAAAAACAATAAAAGCGATGACCCGGCCAAACCAGGAGTCAACCAAAAAATGACGCAAAGCAGTAATCATAGTAAGCGCATATCACTTATCTAATGGCAGGATGGCTTTAACAGGCAAAGCCCGCTAAGCTGACCCAGCATAGAGATGCCGACACAGATTGACCAGCATGGCTTCATCCTTCTTTAGTAAGAAAGATATTCCATGCCGACTGGGGGAGAGCAGAATGAGAACTGTACCCAAATTTGTAATTGGGAACTGGAAGATGCAGGCCCGTCACAGTTATGGCCTTCAACTCGCCTGCGATATCGCCCGAGGCATAAAAGAAGTTCCACCCCCCTCCTTCATGCACACAGTTATTTGCCCTCCTTTTACGCAGCTTGCTGGTGTGCACGATGTTTTAGAAAAAGAGGGATTAAACTCTGATGTCTTCGCGATGGGAGCTCAGGATTGCTACCCAGCAGCCTCCGGCCCCTTCACTGGAGACATTTCCCCGCAAATGCTTACAGCTCTGGGCGCACGTTATGTTATTCTCGGCCACTCAGAGCGGCGACAGAATCACGGTGAAACAAATGCCGTTATCCGCCAGAAAGTAAAAGCAGCAACAGCAGCAGGCATTACGCCCATCGTCTGTATTGGTGAGCATCTGGCCGAACGTAATGAAGGTAGAGCCGCCAGCATCCTGGCCAGCCAAATTGAAGGCTCATTAACACGTGGCTTCCGAGGCATTGTTGCTTATGAGCCTGTTTGGGCAATCGGCAGCGGGATTACCCCCTCCCATGAGGAGCTGCAAAGAAAGCTCACTCTTATTCGTTCACTCCTGCCAATGCGTTTGATGACGGATGACATTCGTGTTCCGGTCCTGTATGGCGGGTCAGTGACATCCGTGCAAACACCTTCTATTATGTCTATCAAAGAATTAGATGGTGTTCTTGTCGGAAGTGCCAGCCTTGAGGCACAGAGCTTCTTAGACATTATCCGCGCTGCGACTGAAGCAACACTGCCTCAGTCCTCTTCATAACCTGTTGGACCCTACTGAATGACCACTTTCCTGCTTATCCTTACAGTTCTGGTTGCCCTTGCCCTCATCGGTGTTATCCTTATCCAGCGTAGCGAAGGTGGTGGTCTTGGGGTTGGTAATAGCCAGGGGCTCGGCTCTTTTATGTCTGGCCGAGGCACAGCAACCCTTCTCACCCGTAGCACAGGTGTTCTTGCCGCTGCATTTATGGCACTTTGCCTTCTATTAGCTGTTTTAAATCGTGGCGCTTCTGGCGGTGGCCAAGTGCGTGATATCCTAGCTCATCCGCCGGCTACACACTCCTCCACACCTGCTGCCCCAGCAGCAACAAAACATTAATATTCATTTCAGGGGAAGTAAGACGCATAATCTGCTTCCCCTCGAGAGCAAATTCACTATATAAAGAACCCCCATGACGCGCTTTGTTTTTGTGACGGGTGGGGTTGTATCCTCCCTCGGTAAAGGTATCGCTTCGGCAGCTCTAGCTGCCCTCCTCCAGGCACGTGGGCATACAGTCCGCATGCGAAAACTCGACCCCTATCTGAATGTTGATCCGGGTACAATGAGCCCTTATCAACACGGGGAAGTTTTCATCACGGATGATGGGGCTGAGACTGACCTTGATCTTGGGCATTATGAACGTTTTACGGGTGTCCATGCTCGCCGTTCTGATAATGCTACAACAGGTCGAATCTACTCTGATGTCATCGCTCGTGAACGCCGTGGTGACTATCTTGGTGCGACCGTTCAGGTCATTCCCCACATTACGGATGCCATTAAAGAGGCTATTGTTTCCGATACAGACGGTTACGATTTCGTACTTGTAGAGATTGGTGGAACAGTCGGCGATATTGAAAGCCTTCCTTTCTTAGAGGCTATTCGCCAATTACGTAATGATCTGGGCCATGACCAGACCATGTGTGTACATCTCACTCTCCTGCCCTACATCCCCTCAGCTGGGGAGCTAAAAACAAAACCAACACAGCATTCTGTCAAAGAACTGCAGAATGTTGGCCTACAACCACAAATTCTTCTCTGCCGCTGTGATCGGCCTATTCCACAGACAGAACGGCAAAAAATTGCCAATTTCTGCAATGTGCGCCCAGAAGCAGTCATCGCCGCACCGGATGTTGATACAATTTACGCCTGCCCTATCACCTATCACCAACAGGGGATGGATAGGGAAGTATTACGCTATTTTGGCCTTCCACACGAAACTTCACCAGACCTTTCCCGCTGGGAGAAAATTGTTCGTGCCGTCCGTGAACCTAAAGGGGAAGTCCGCATCGCTGTCGTAGGTAAGTACACAGCCCTACTAGATAGCTATAAATCTTTAGCAGAAGCCCTTCTTCATGGTGGAATCGCTCAAGATGTTCGTGTTCGGATGAATTGGATCGATTCTGAAGAACTCGAAAAAGACGGTAAAATTGAAGAACATCTCCGTGGAATGGATGGTATTCTTGTTCCCGGTGGCTTCGGTGAGCGTGGTTCTGAAGGTAAAATCAACGCCGTACGTTACGCACGAGAAAATAATATTCCTTTCCTCGGCATCTGCTTTGGGATGCAAATGGCTGTGATTGAGTGTGCACGCACGCTCGCTGGCCTGAAAAATGCTTCCTCAACAGAGTTCGGCCCAACAGATGAGCCACTCGTTGGTTTGATGACAGAATGGGCCCGTGGAACAGAGCTTCTGCGCCGCCGTGAAGGGGGAGACCTAGGCGGTACGATGCGTGTGGGTGCTTACCCAGCCAAACTCGCTGAGAACTCCCGTGTCGCACAGGTTTATGGCAAGACCGATATTCGCGAACGTCACCGCCATCGCTGGGAAGTCAACGTGCATTACCGTGAGGTCCTAGAGAAAACATCTCTACGTTTCTCTGGCATGTCCCCTGACGGTGTTTTGCCTGAGGTGGTTGAGTATCCAGATCACCCATGGTTCATTGGTGTGCAGTACCATCCTGAGCTACTTTCAAAACCGTTTGACCCTCATCCCCTCTTCTCTGGGTTTGTCGGTGCGGCAAAACAAGAAAGTCAGAACCGGAAATAAATATATGAACGTTCCTGTCGGAACATTTAGCATTGGCCAGGATCAGCCTTTTCGGCTGATTGCTGGTCCGTGCCAGATCGAATCGCGCGATCATGCCTTTTTTATGGCCGAATCGCTCGCCAAACTGTGCCAGAAGCTAGATGTCGAGCTGATTTATAAAAGCAGCTTTGACAAAGCTAATCGCAGCTCCGTCCATGCCGCACGTGGCGTTGGTATAGAGCAAGGCTTAAGGATTCTTTCTGATATCCGGCAGGAATTTTCTATTCCCGTTTTGACAGACGTGCATACAGCCGAGCAATGTGCTCCTACAGCAGAAGCTGTAGATGTTTTGCAAATCCCCGCATTCTTATGTCGCCAAACTGATCTACTCCTTGCCGCAGGCAAAACGAGTAAGGCGATTAATGTCAAAAAAGGGCAGTTTTTAGCCCCTCATGATATGAAGAATGTCGTGGAAAAAATTGCCTCTACAGGCAATAGAAACATCCTGCTCTGCGAGCGTGGCACATGTTTTGGCTATAACACTCTTATCAATGATATGCGCGCCTTACCTATTATGGCACAAACAGGCCAACCCGTTGTGTTTGACGCCACACACTCTGTCCAACAGCCGGGGGGATTGGGTACAGCAACAGGCGGACAGCGGGAATTTGTTGCCCCATTGGCCCGGGCAGCTATAGCTACCGGTATTTCCGCCCTCTTTATAGAAACACATCAAGAGCCAGATACCGCACCTAGCGACGGCCCAACGATGATCCCTCTATCTGAGATGCACACTCTTTTAGAGCAACTAAAACGTATTGATTCCCTCATAAAAGGGCTCACTTAAGTTTTCCGCCTCTCCCCTATCGCATCAAAATTGTCCTTGGGGAGAGAGGAACGCCAGAAAAAAGCCAAAAAGACACAAAGCCGTACTGACGGCCTTCACCACCAAATAGCCCGGTGGAATCTGCTCATATCTATTTACGATTCGCTCTGCTAAGAAAAGCCCAGCAAAACCGACTCCTTCCATCGCATAGCCTGCTCGCAAGCTCACCAGCACACCTATACAAAGAGCTAGCCAGCTCCACAGAAAACACATAACTCCCAAGATAATAAGACGCTGATCGGCGGTTTTTCCGCCCGTGGGTAAAATAAGGGTCGGTTTGCACGCTAAAAAACCCCAATGAACAGCCCCATAAAAGCTAAGCAAACACCCGCCATAAGCCAATAAAACAAGACTTAAATGTGGCAGGGCAGTTAATACCCCAGCTAAAAAAATCCACCCTCCAGCTAAGAGGGGTAAAACACCGCCAAGCACAATAAGCATGGCAGCTGTGACAGGAAATTTTCTCATCTCAATTGACCTCAAGCGCTTATTTTGAGACTGAAATAGAACGTAAGCGGATCTAAAACTGCGTGCCTAATCATAGGCCGTTCGTAATCCGCCGCATAGAGTCAGGAGAGTTCCCTTGAGCGCTATTGTTGATATCGTTGCCCGTGAAATTCTGGACAGCCGTGGTAATCCGACTGTTGAAGTAGATGTTGTGCTGGCTTCCGGCGTAACAGGCCGTGCTGCTGTTCCTTCCGGTGCCTCCACCGGTGCCCATGAAGCGGTAGAGCTGCGCGATGGCGATAAAAAACGCTTCCACGGCAAAGGGGTTCTTAAAGCCGTTAATGCCGTAAACACAGAGATTGCCGACAAGCTGCGCGGCATGGAATCTGAAGAGCAGATCGCTATCGATCAAGCTATGATCGACCTTGATGGTACACCTAACAAAGGCCGTCTTGGTGCGAATGCTATCCTTGGTGTCTCCCTCGCCGTAGCACGCGCTACAGCAGAAGAGCTGGAGCTGCCACTATACCGTTATGTCGGCGGTGCTTTTGCTCATGTTCTGCCAGTACCAATGATGAACATCATCAATGGTGGTGAACATGCCGATAACGCCATCGACTTCCAAGAATTCATGATTCAGCCTGTTGGTGCGTCTTCTGTTGCAGAAGCTATCCGTATGGGTTCTGAAATCTTCGCTTGTCTGAAGAAAGAGCTGAGCGCAAATGGCCTGAACACCAATGTTGGTGACGAAGGTGGCTTCGCTCCTAACCTGAAATCCACCGAAGAAGGCCTCAAATACATTGAGAAAGCCGTCGGTGATGCTGGTTACAAATTCGGTGAAGACGTCACAATCGCTCTGGATTGTGCTTCCACAGAATTCTTCCAGAATGGCCGCTATGAGATGAAGGGCGAAGGCAAAAGCTTCTCCTCCAGCGAAATGGTGAGCTACCTTGAAGACCTGACAAAACGCTTCCCAATCGTCTCTATTGAAGACGGTCTGGCTGAAGATGACTGGGAAGGCTGGAAAGAGCTTACAGCTCGCCTAGGTGACCGCGTACAGCTGGTTGGTGACGATCTATTCGTAACAAACCCTGCTCGCCTTGCTGATGGTATCCAGAAGAAAGTTGCTAACTCCCTTCTGGTTAAAGTGAACCAAATCGGCACACTGACAGAAACACTTCGCGCTGTAGAGATGGCTCAGCGCGCTGGTTATACAACTGTGATGAGCCACCGTTCCGGTGAGACAGAAGACAGCACAATTGCTGACCTTGCTGTTGCTGTGAACACAGGGCAGATCAAAACAGGGTCCCTCTCCCGCTCTGATCGTATGGCAAAATACAACCAGCTGATCCGCATTGAGCAGAACCTTGGTGCGAGCGCTGAGTATGCTGGGCGCAGCATCCTGAAGAAATAAGTCTTTAGGTAACGCCTAGAGCTATAGCTCTCACGAAAACCCCTACTGCATATCGCAGTGGGGGTTTTCTTTATGATAACGAATTTTTCAAAAAACACTCAACTAAGCGGTATTACCATTGTCTCTTATAAGAAAAGCATTATAGAGTAAGGATTCATCACAGGTGGCTAGTTTTTCAACACGAAAGGGAAGATTTTGGCAGCTCTTTTCCGTCAAGCGATACAGGCGATCCTACTTCCCTGCCTATTCTTGTTACTAACCGCTTATTTCATCTGGAATGCTCTACGTGGCGATCTCGGTATTGAAGCCTACCAGCGCCAACAGCGTCTCCAATCTCAAGCCCAGCTTGCATTGTTAGATGCTCACAAAGAGCAAGATACATGGCGCAGACGAGTTAATGCTCTTAGTGAGCGCTCCTTGGATCCTGATATGTTGGATGAACGTAGCCGCGCTATGCTCAATAGCAGCCGTGAAGGCGATATCATCATCCCATATGGCGACAAAAACACACTCTTCTAAAAAAGCTCTACCTTTCCAATTCGTATGGGAAGAGAGATTCTTGCATCGTACACTCTAGACTCTAATTCTTATGCTATCTTGGGTCTTGTACCGGCATAAGGACGGAGGTCTTGTACCCTACTCCCGCCACTCATAGGCTCTCCCAACGCTCAGATAACCCTGCTAGAAGCTTCCTCGCCCCTACTAGGGTTATGGATGCTGAAAAAGCACTCCTGCCCTCTTAAAAAACCGTTATACCCGTTTACCCAAAATAGATGCCGCATGGCGCATATAATTCTCTCAAGCGGGATACTCATTAGGTTTTTTAAAATTAAGTTATACGAACAAAAAAAGCGGCCACTAAGGGCCGCTTTTTAAAGCTCAGCGAGAGCAAAGATTACTTGATCTTCGCTTCACGGAACACAACGTGCTTCCGCACAACCGGATCATATTTCCGAACTTCCATCTTCCCCGTTGCTGTACGAGCGTTCTTCTTGGTTACGTAGAAATAACCCGTATCCGCAGAAGAAACGAGACGAATTTGAATTACGTTTGTCTTAGCCATAATACCCTCGGACTGCTGCCGCGTGATGGGACGCCGCTTCATCTTTGCTCGAGCAGCACATCCCCTGTTTGGGACGGAACAATGATACCTTGTTCCGCTTAGGTCAAGTCTTTCCGGAGAGGAAAGCGTTAATTAACCGGATTATACCCTGTTTTTTTCTCTATAGAAGCCTTTTTCATCAATTCCCTTCATCTAACTGCTCTGACTGAGCAGGAGGAGGTAATTGTGTGTCATCCACAGAAGACTTCGCCACATGCCGACGACGACGCGTATGCGCTCTCGCAGAGGTACGAGGTGCAGCCTCTACTCTATCCTCCCCATCTTCACTAGAAAGTACCTTCTCTAACGCTTTTAAGTGGCGCTTACGCTTTAAAGCTGCCATAGCGCGCTGCCTTTTGGCGAGAAGCTTACTCACACGCACACTGATGATTCTAATCGACCCATTCGGAGCAATTAACGTCACAGTACCATCACCATTTGGGATAGAAACCGTGCCACGTTCTATAGGTTTAAGATACAGCGGTGCATTATCATGTACATGAGAAGGCAAAGGCTTACCAATAGACCGCACTTGCGGCCCAACACCATAATGTGTCGCAACAGATTCGCCCGCCGCAACGGCTTGTCCATCATGCAATTGATGCTTCAAATCAGCATTCAGTGTATCTAGCGAACGGTGCAACTGATGTGTAAAGCGCAAATCTGAATGGCTTACATCTTGCAGAGTTGGTACAGCCTCCGGCTGACCTGGCCAGACATCTCCTGGCTCTGGCGCAATAGGCGTATTAGTTACCGCTTCCCCTTTAACACGGCGCATCAGCTCGCTCTGCCCACTCGGACTATTAGGATTACCTAGAGGGAAAAGCGTATCACCTAGATGTTTATCAAAGCCACTACAGCCAGAAAGACACAGAGATAAAGCGACAAAAAAACTTTTCTTCACTCTCCCTCCTATCTCCCAACCCATCTCAGGCAACGCTCAGATATGAATAAAAAACATCAATTATCAAATATACGTAACAACAAAAAAATATTGTAATTACACAAAGATAATATCTACAAAGCACTAACCACGTATACGCAAAATAGTCGCCTTAAGATAGCCCATTCCTGTCAATAATGTCGGCACAACTGAGATCCAAAGCAAAACAGCGCCTATCACTCCCAGATACCATGTTGCATTTTCAAAAAGATAAACACGCCCTAGCCCTAATATAAGAAAACCAATCGCAACCATTTGTATACCGGTTTTCCACTTCGCTAGACGTGTTGAAGGAATCTTCTCATTACACGAGGCCATATATTCCCTTAACCCGCTAATAAGAATCTCGCGCAACATAATTAAGATCGCTGCATATAAAGAATAAAAACGCAGCCCCCCCATCCCCGCCAATGCAAGGAGTAATCCCCCTACCAATAACTTATCTGCAATTGGATCCATCATGCGCCCTAAATCAGACGTTAGACCCTGCCGCCGCGCCAAAGCACCATCAAGATAATCTGTAATGCATGCAACGACATAAAGAAGGAATGCGAGCTCTACCCAATTGCCTCCTATCGCCATGATCCCAATCAGGACGGGAATAATAGCGATGCGAAATAATGTCAGAAGGTTGGGTAGATTCATAACCAATATATCTCTTATCCGGCAAAGCGGGGTCCCTACCTGCAAAACAATTAGGGATCTTTGGAAGCGTGACTCTGCTTTCTTACCCACTCTGGATGAAAATATCCATAAATGACCTGCGCCATTTCACTATTAATTCCCGGAACCTGCTCTAATTCCTCCAAAGCCGCCTGCCCTACATTTCGAGCAGACCCAAACCTCGTCAGCAGTGCCTTCTTTCGTGAAGGTCCCACACCGGGAATATCATCCAACCCAGATCGCGTCAGCGCCTTAGAACGACCAGCTCTGTGCGTTGTAATAACAAACCGATGCGCTTCATCACGCAAGCGTTGGAGATAATACAATACCGGGTCATTCACTGGCAGTTGGAAAGGCTCCTCTCCTTCCACGAAAAACCATTCTCGTCCTGCGTTACGATCCACACCTTTAGCAATACCTACCACAGGAATGCAGGATAAACCCTGCTCAACTAGCATCTCGCGCACGACACGAACCTGCCCCTTGCCCCCGTCAATTAAGAGAAGGTCAGGCCAATTTTCATTACCTTTATCCTCTACCGTTAACTGCGCAAAACGACGTGTCATGACCTCTTTCATCATCCCAAAATCATCCCCCGGAGCTACAGGCCCTCGAATGGAGAATTTGCGATAAGCTCGTTTAATAAACCCTTCAGCGCCTCCTACGATCATAGCCCCATAAGGGGCCTGCCCCATGAGGTGGGAGTTATCATAAACCTCAATTCGTGCAGGTGGGGCGGGGAGATGAAAGAGCTCTGCGACCTTCTTAAGTAAGACTGCTTGCCCTGCACTCTCTGCCAGTTTGCGTTCCAAAGCCTCACGCGCATTAAGCACTGCGTGATCTAAAACTTCTTTTTTCTCCCCACGTTGCGGCAGAATAAATTGTACCTTTTGTCCTCTCTGCAACGCTAAAGCTTCACCTAACAGTCGTTGCTCGGAGGATTCGATATTAGTGATAATCTGAGCTGGTGGAGGTTTATCATCGTAGAATTGCAGCAAAAATGCTGTCATCACATCTGCCGCAGACACATCAGATGCATGGCGTGGGTAAAATGCACGGTTCCCATTATTACGGCCCCCGCGGATAAAAAACACCTGGATACAACTCTGGCCAGCCTCTTGCCACAAAGCGACAACATCGGCTTCTTGTATCGTTGCAGGATTAATCGCACTCGATGCACGCAAATTCGCAAAGCCACGAATCCTATCTCGTATCAATGCAGCACGTTCAAAGGCCATTTCTTCTGCAGCGTCTTCCATTTCCTTCGTAAGACGCTGCTGTAGCTCTCGTCCACCACCACCAAGAAACTCACGTGTTTGCTCTACAAGCTCGCGATATTCCAAAGGGCTAATACGATCGACACAGGGAGCAGAACATCGTTTGATTTGATACAGCAAGCATGGACGTGTCCGAGACTGGAGAACACTATCTGTGCAGGTTCTCAACATAAAAGCACGTTGAATCACTTGAATGGTCTGATCCACCGCCTTAGTTGAGGCAAAAGGCCCCCAATATGTAGCCCCCTTGATAGGCCGCCCCCTTTGGCGCATGAGCCTAGGGAAAGCGCTATCGCCCGTTAGTAGAAGCCATGGATAACTTTTGTCATCTCGCAACAGAATATTAAAGCGAGGCTTCATCCGCTTGATGTAATTTGCCTCTAATAAAAGTGCTTCAGCCTCTGTCCTTGTGACGACAATTTCCATACTCACAGTGAGAGAAACCATAAGGCGAAGTCGCTCTGGCAGACGAGCGATATGAGTGTAGGACGTTACACGCTTTTTCAGATTCAACGCTTTACCGACATAAAGCACCTCCCCCTTTTCGTTCAGCATTCGATACACCCCAGGGCTACTAGGGATTGTCTTCAAAGCTTCCCTAATCGCACTCACACCATGCGGCTTCCCAGTCATATCGCTCAATTTTCCGCTGTTTTCATATAATTGTGAAAGGTCCTCTACACTCATCCACTATTCCTGTGGAAAAAGCTGTGAATACTCTAAGGGCAAATGCATGCAGCTTAGGGTTTCTCTCTTGTTTTTATAGATTGCCTATTTTTTCATCACTTAAAACAACTAATTGAAAAATAAGGATTTATGGAATGAGGATATCTCCTTTTCGACAACATCCCCGCAATGTTCTTTTAAATAAGTGTCAATCCCTTTCCCAAAAAAAATTAGTGGACAAAAAAGCACTTCTTATTACCAAAACGCAACTTCCTAGGCTTGACATTCCTATTTTTGCCTCTCAGCTCTCTCTAAAAGACGCAGCATATTTCCCCCACATAAAGCACTCACTTCGCTTTTATCGAAACCACGCTGCTTTAGCAGATCAACCACATTCTGGGTCTCACTGGTATCTCTCCACCCGGCGATCCCACCGCCTCCATCAAAGTCAGACGAAATACCCACATGTTCTATCCCCATGCGTTTTACAGCATAAGAAATATGCTCTCCTAAATCTGATAAGGTGCCCCCACCGCCAGCACGTAAAAAGGACCCCATCGCTGTAATCTGAATTACACCACCATTTGCTTTCAATGCGTCTAGCTGTTCGTCATCAAGATTTCTGGGGTGGTCACACAAAGACCTCACACAAGAATGGCTCGCAAACACTGGTACTTCAGAAACGTCTACAGCCTGTAGCATTGTTTTTTTTGAGGCATGAGAAACATCCACTAACACCCCATGCCGATTCATTTCAGCAATTACCGTCTTCCCCAGGTTGGACAGCCCTCTGTGCATTTCCTCCGGCCCCTGGCGCACCACGGCAGAATCAGCCAGTAAATTGTGCCCATTATGAGTAAGCGTCATGTACCGCACACCATATGTTTGCGCGAGATACTCCACCCGTGCAGGATCATCCGCTAGGGGATAACCATTCTCCATCACTGCAATCACGGCAAGCTTTCCTGCTTGTTCAGCCGCACGTATTTCTGCAACTGTCCGGCAAAGAGCAGCATCATCTTTGATATATTGAGGAACCATCTCCTCAATGGTTCTTAACATTGCCTGAGCACGCATCCACGCCGCATTATGGCCTATATCATCAAGTGCTGCTTGAGGCGTATATGCCGCAAGGCACGCTGCACTTAGCTTGCCTTTTTGCGCTTTAGGGACCGTAAAACGCCGTGGAGTATCTAAAAGAGCAATATCGCCTTGATCTTGTTTTTGCCAAGCTGGCAACCCTTCTGGCGTCTTTTCCTGCCAAGGGATATCGATATGTGTATCAATGACAAAAACGGGTGTGTGCATCATTTATTCCTCTCTTACCTTCTCTAAGTGGCATTATATATAACAGCTGCAAGATCCCTCTTGAAATTTACCGCTATAGAGAGGATCAAAAGGCATGCGCCTTATTACATGGAATATCAATTCGCTTCGGCTTCGGCTGCCTTCGCTAAAACGTCTTATCGACGAATATGCTCCTGATGTCATTTGCCTTCAGGAAACGAAAGTACCGGACCCGCTTTACCCAGAAGATGCCCTTAAGGAGGCAGGCTTCCCCCACCAGCTCTATCGCGGCATGAAAAGCTATAATGGTGTGACGATCCTCTCACGCACACCGCTAACAGCCGTACCTGAAACACCAGACTGGTGCGGCAAAACCGATTGTCGGCACGTTGCGGCATCTATCGACACCAAATCAGGGCCTGTCACGTTACATAATTTCTATGTTCCTGCTGGTGGTGATACCCCCGACCCGCAAGAAAATGAGAAATTTGCACACAAACTACAATTTTTAGATGAAGCTGAAGCCTGGTTTCAAAAGAACCCTCCTAAACGCAGTATTCTTGTAGGAGATCTCAATATCGCTCCACTGGAGAATGACGTATGGAGCCATCGCCAGTTGCTTAAAATTGTCAGCCACACACCACCAGAAACCAGCCGTTTAATAAAATGGATGCAGACAGGATTTGAGGATGCAATGCGGACTCACATTCCTGAATCTGAAAAGCTTTATACATGGTGGTCTTACCGCAATCGTGACTGGAAAAAATCCAATCGTGGGCGGCGGTTAGATCATATTTGGGCGACAACAGATATTATTTCTGGCCTCAAATCCATCGAGGTCATCAGCTCTGCACGAG
This sequence comes from uncultured Acetobacteraceae bacterium, assembly GCA_946476985.1. Taxonomy (GTDB): domain Bacteria; phylum Pseudomonadota; class Alphaproteobacteria; order Acetobacterales; family Acetobacteraceae; genus Bombella. Next base: position 7,755 of record CAMKWS010000010.1, on the reverse strand, counting down.
ACTGGGAATCTCCTTCTGATCACGCCCCAGTCCTTATGGAGATCGCTCTCTAATACAGCGTACGCCGCTATATAAAAAGCCAAGGGTGAACATCACCCTTGGCTTCTACACTCTCTACCTTACAGGGAGCGCTGTTGGCTAAGGTTAAGACAATACCCGCCGCCCTCTGTAAGCAAAAGGCCTGCACGGCCCTGCTCCGGTTCAATCTTCTGACGCAAACGATAAATATGCGTCTCCAGCGTGTGGGTCGTAACAGAGGCATGATACCCCCAAACCTCATGCAACAGCACCTCACGCTCAACTGGTTTTCCACCTGCACGATAAAGAAACTTTAAGATAGCCGTTTCTTTCTCTGTCAGATGAATACGCTGGCTAGTTCTACGGTCTGTTAACTGTTTGCTCGCTGGGTGGAAGACATAAGAGCCAATATCGAACACAACATCTTCACTATTTTCGAACAAGCGCAGCTGCACACGTACACGCGCTTTCAGTTCGCCAATACGGAATGGCTTAGAGACATAATCATTCGCCCCCGCATCCAAACCACGCACCACATCCTCTTCATCATGAGAGCCTGTCATCATGATAATCGGCGTACGAATCGACTTTGCACGCAGCTGTGCGCAGAAATCGCGCCCATTACCATCTGGCAAATGGAGGTCGAGCAAAATCATATCAATCCGATTATTAGATTGTGCAAGAACCTCTCCTGCTTCAGCAAGAGATGCGGCCTCTTCTACTCTGTATGCGCCCCCTTCTTGTAACTGTTCTGCAAGAATCGGACGGAGGGCATCATCATCGTCAACAATCAAAATTGAGTGATGAACAGTCATAATATCTAAATCCTATTCTAAGTGCATCGGATAGGGCATGTTTTGACCATTCCCTACTTAGCAAGCCGTTCTTGCTATAAGCAAATCTCTAAAACAACAGTAATATAACTCGAATATTCTTACAAAACTACTTTTCCTCAGGAGGTTCTTTTTCTTCTTCCTCTTCCTGCTCCTGCCCTCCGGGAGAAACCATAGACACAACTAAGTCACCAACAACAGGCATAGCCCGCACTTGATCTTCTGCTGAACGAATAAAAATACCTGTTCCACGACGGACAATAAGAAGATCAATGCGATTTTCTTCTTTCTCGAACCGCTCAATTGTTTCCTCTGTTACGGTATGACAGCTAAAACGCCAATCTCGACTATAGAGCGTATCGAAAAAACTATAACTCCAGCCTGGCTCACCAAAAACTTTCCCTCTCGCATCCCTAGATAAGCCACGATAGAGGTCTAGCCTCGCGGCGCCGGGGCTTACCTGGAACACCCTCTCCCGCCCCATATGCGGAGCCAAATGGCCGCATACCATACCGTTGTAAATTGCATCCCCAGTCGTTGCTATCAGGTAATCTGCTGGGCGCTCCTCTAAAGATTCCTGTCCTGCAGCAGAAAGAAGCTCCGTCTTTAATACCGGCACCCCCTGCCGCGCCGCAGCCATGAGGTCTTGCATAGTAGTGTCGACCACCAACACAGGTACATTCTCATTATGCAAGCACGCAGCTAAGTCAGTTGACCACGCACTTCCCCCAAGGATGACCAAAGCCGGTTCATTAGACAATGTAAGCTGTAATCTCCGTGCCAAAGGCCCCAGAGAAAAACCATGACAGATCATCGTCACAGCGATCACCGCAAAAACGGCTGGCATCACAAGATCAGCAGATGCGTAACCTGCTTCTGATAATTTGATACCAGCAGCCCCAGCCACCGCCGCAGCGACAATTCCCCTAGGAGCAATCCACCCAACAAACAGCCGTTCCTGCCAACTCATGGTTGTCCGTAGGGTTGAAAGAAAGATCCCTAAAGGTCGAACTATAAATAACACAACAAGTGTTAGTAATAAGATAGGGATTGAAAGCCGAGCCAAAGCAGCTCGATGTAGATCTGCCGTCAGCAAAATAAACAACACAGAGACCATCAAAATCACAAGTGATTCTTTGGTCCTCCGAAGCTCATTCAACCCAGGAATATGCAGGTTGGTCAGTGTCATGCCAAACACGGTAACGGCGATCAGCCCAGCACCTTCCATCACTATCGTGCAGCTCTCAAACACGATAAGCGCAAGCGTCACCATGACAGGTACCTTCAGCAACTCTGGCATCAGGTCCCGTGTGAAGAGATAACGCATAAGGTACGCAGGCAAGATACCCGCAGCGACGGACAAAGCACCCGCAGCTAACATGTCGGGCAAAGTATGCTCAAAAAATAACTGCTTATGTAGATCAACATGTAACAACATGATCTGCATAACCACTGCCGCCAAAATGGCCCCGAGAGGGTCATTCACGATAGCTTCCCAGCGTAAGAAAGCCGCAACACGGGGATGTAGCTTCGCACTCCGAAGCAGTGGCAGAATAACTGTTGGGCCCGTCACCACAATAATGGCCCCAAAAAGAAAAGACGTGCCCCATTCTAAATGGGCAACATAATGTGCGGCGAGAGCCCCTAAAACCCAGTTAATCGGCAATGCTACCATCGTAAGGCGCGCGACCCCCTGCCCAGCCTCTCTCAGCTGTCGGATATCCAGCGCCATACCGCCCTCAAACACAATGAGAGCCACAAGCATCGCTACAAGTGGCCTAAAAGCATGTCCTAATGCTTCAGACGGGTGCAAAAGCCCCAACACAGGGCCAAACAAAAACCCTATGGCAAATAAGAAGGCAATAGCAGGCAGCCGCAAACGCCACGCAACCCATTGCGCGAGCATCCCTGCCCCAAATGTTAGAACGATGCCAAAGAGAACTTCATACGCCATACAGGTGCCGTTTTCCCCCTTCTTTGCAAGGCCACACACCCTCACTCACGTAAATAGTCCTTGAGCTATCTACGTGAATATTAAGACATTTTCATACTTAATTTACACATAGCGCATAATCGGAGGCAAGAGAGCCCTTCAGCTCCTCTTACTCTTCACATTATCTTTACACGCTTGTGACTTTCTCCATCGCTCCAACAAAGAACCCATCAGTTCCATAGCCATGCGGCGTTAGCGAAAAGAGAGGGCTTTGGCGTAAATCATCTGGCAATAGGTGAGAAATACGCTCACTATCCAGCGGCTTATACTCATTATGTTTCTGCAGAAAAGCGGCAATCTGGTCCTGATTTTCTACGGATAATAATGAGCATGTCGCATAAACCAACTTGCCACCAGGGCGCACCAGCCGTGCCGCAATCTCCAAAATCGCAGCCTGTTTGACGCAGAGCTCTTGAATATCTTGCTCCGTCAACCGTAAACGCGCATCTGGATTTCTACGCCACGTCCCCGTACCTGAGCATGGCGCATCGACTAAGACAGTATCAAACTGCCCTTCACGCCGCTTGGCCCATTTATCACCCTCAGCAAATAAATGACGTGTCACGTTATGCACACCGGCACGGCGTAAACGTTTTACCGCACCTTCCAACCGTACACGGGAGACATCACATGCAAAAATCTGCCCTTTATTTTCCATCGTCATCGCAATAGCCAGCGTTTTTCCACCAGCTCCAGCGCAATAATCTAGCATACGCTGCCCAGGGCGTGCATCCACCGCAGCTGCAATCAGCTGACTTCCCTCATCCTGTATCTCAACCAGTCCCTCACGGAAAATTGGCGAGGCTGTAACTGGCTGACGCCCCTCTAGCCTGAGCCCCCAAGGAGAAAGAGAGGTTAGCTCTGCCCTAAAACCTTCTCGCTTTAGACGACGCAAAGCCTCCTCACGTGTTCCTTTGAGTAAATTCACACGTAAATCTAACGAAGGAGCTCCCATAAGCGCCTTCATTTCATCCTCTAACCGCTCACCAAAATCTTTTTCGATATAAGGGTGCAGCCAGTCTGGATATTCTAACCGAACAGGAAGAGATTGCTTATCATTACTTAGCTCTTCCCCCTCCAATGCCTGCAGCATGACCTGTTCTCTCTCCCCTAAAGGAGATGGCGCATATCTCTCTCCACTGAAGAGAGCAGCAACGGACGAAAGAGGCTGTCCGACAAAATGCAACATTGCCGCACAAAGCAGACGAGGCGAAATATCCTCATTCCGATAGCGAAGATCCGCCCGCAAATGCCAGTGCAAACGCCGCCACGCACGCAAGACGTCCCAGACCAATGTGGAGATAGCACGGCGGTCACCACCACCAATGTACCGACGTTCACGAAAGAAATTATTAGCCACAGCATCAGCTGGGCGATGGGGTGCGTTTTGGATCGCACAAAGCAGATCAATCGCACCAGAAAGACGAGCAGCGGGGGTCATGCCCCCGCTGCTACCGTGTTTTCTAACAAGAAGAAAGAGAAAAATTTCTCTTACAGGCGATAATTCGGTGCCTCACGAGTGATTGTCACATCATGCACATGACTTTCACGGAGCCCTGCATTCGTAATCTTGCGGAAACGCGCGCGGGTTTGTAGGTCACCCACAGTCGCAGAACCTGTGTAGCCCATACCCGCGCGCAGCCCACCAACCAGCTGGTGCACCACAGCTGCCATAGGACCTTTATAAGGCACTTGGCCTTCAATCCCCTCTGGGACCAGCTTTAAGGTGTCACGCACCTCACCTTGGAAGTAACGATCAGCCGAGCCACGAGCCATCGCACCCAAAGATCCCATACCACGATAGGCTTTATAGGAGCGCCCCTGGTACAAGAAAGTCTCACCAGGACTTTCATCACAACCTGCCAGCATGGAGCCAACCATGACCACATCTGCCCCGGCACCAATGGCTTTAACAATATCCCCAGATGTACGGATACCACCATCCGCAATCGCAGGAATATCCAGCTCATGACATGCTGCTGCTGTTTCCAACACGGCTGAGAACTGCGGCACCCCAACACCGGCAACCACACGGGTTGTACAAATAGATCCCGGCCCAATACCGATCTTCACACAATCCGCACCAGAGGCAATCAAAGCTTGTGCAGCGGCTGGTGTTGCAACATTCCCGGCAATGATCTGCACCTCTGAATGTTTTTCTTTCAAGCGAGCAACAGTCTCTAACACACCACGGGAATGACCATGGGCGGTATCTACCACCAGTACATCCACGCCCGCTTCAACCAAAGCTGCACCACGGCTCAGACCATCTTCACCAACACCAATCGCTGCCGCACACAGCAACCGCCCAGCGTCATCCTTCACAGCGAGCGGATGAGTGGTTGCTTTGTCCATATCCTTAACGGTTATCAACCCAATGCAGCGTTCTGCATCATCAACAACCAGAAGCTTCTCAATGCGATGATTATGCAAAAGCTCACGTGCTTGGTCTGGTGAAGCACCATGTTTGACGGTCACCAACCCTTCATGCGTCATCATATCCCGCACACGAGTGCTTTTATCTAGAGTGAAACGCATATCACGGTTTGTAAGGATACCAACGAGGCGGCCATCTTTTTCAACAACCGGCAGGCCGGATATGCCATAGCGCGCCATAATTTCATGCACTTCAGCCAAGCTCTGGTCAGGCCCAACGGTGACGGGATTTACAACCATCCCCGCCTCGAAACGTTTCACACGGCGTACCTGCTCAGCCTGCTGCTCAACTGTAAGATTCTTATGAATCACCCCCATGCCCCCTTGCTGGGCCATAGAGATAGCCATTTTGTCTTCCGTCACCGTATCCATAGCGGAGGACAAAAGTGGAATATTCAATTTCAGCTTACGCGTAAGGCGTGTTTCTGTCCGTACTTGCCCAGGTAGAACAGAGGATTCTACCGGCTCAATCAGCACATCATCAAATGCCAGAGCATCACGCACACGGCTATAGAGTGAATTGTTATCTTGGAAATTCGTCATGATGCCCACGCCCCCGATCGTGCGTCCTATTTTAATAACGATAGGTCAGTCTTGCGCCTTTTAGACGCATTAAGCTGTTGGCAGGGTTTCATAACGCACTCTCGCAAGTGAAGCAAAGGGAATTCGCTTTTACGTTAAGGAAAAAAACTCATCTTCCTTTACCATTTCCCTTTCTCTCTCATTTTTGAAGTACGAAACACCCCCCTGCCTTATTGCCTCACTTCACAAAGACGATGAAAAACGAGGCGTTGCTTTCCCTTCTTCTGCGGTAGCTGCAAGCTCTTGTCGTCTCTTATCAAACACAGCGGCAAAATGCCGCAAGAAGGGCTCTCCTGCCTCTGTTAATGAAACCTTCGCCCCCTGCCACTGGACAAGCCCATCAGCTTCAAACTGCTTCAGTGCCTCTAATTCTACTGCAAAGACCTTCCGAAAATCGTCTCCCTCTGGCACCTGCTCCGCGAGATCCACCCCGAGATTACACATAATCACCTCAATAATGCGTCCCCTCATACGGTCTTCCATTGTCCGGAACACCCCGCGAGCAATCGGCAAAGAGGAGGTCTCTTTAATCGCCCGCGTATAGGCCGCAGCACTAGGAATATTTTGGAAGAAACCTTCCGGCGTCATAGAAATGGCTGAAGCTCCCATTCCTAATAACACAGGGGATGGATCCACTGTATAACCTTGGAAATTGCGATGAAGCTCGCCTGCCTTATAGGCCTTTGCCATAGCGTCATCTGCCCGTGCGTAATGATCTAAACCGATAGGTTGATAACCAGCTGCAACCAGGACTTCGTCTATCACGGCTGTTTGTGCAAGACGCTCTGCTGAAGACGGCAAAGAATCCTGCGGGATTAATTGCTGACGTTTTTGCTTCCACGGAACATGCGCATATCCAAATACCGCCAATCTATCCGGTTGCATCTCAACAATACGCTCAGCCGTGTCGCGCACTGTTTCCAATGTTTGGTAAGGCAAGCCATAAATGAGGTCGATATTCACCCCATTTACACCAGCTTCTCGTGCTTGCTTCACACAAGCTATTGTTTGCTCATACGACTGAATACGCCCACAAGTTTCCTGAACCTTAGGGTCTAAGTCCTGCACACCAAAGCTAATTCGATTAAATCCTAACTCTCCCAATAAAGGAAGGGCTCCCTCTGGTACATGGCGAGGGTCAAGCTCCATTGCTAGCTCAGCATCATCGGAGAAACGAAAATTCTCTCGCACAGCAGCCATGATGGCACGAAGTGTCTCTGCAGGCAGCGTGGTAGGGGTCCCCCCACCAAAATGAAGATGCCGTACAAGCCGCCCTTTCCCTACAAGAGCTACCATGCGCTGCATCTCATCTATGAGAAGATCACCATAGGCTTTACGCCCATCTTCATGGCGCATCACCGCAGTATTACACGCACAAAAGCGGCAAAGCTCATCACAAAAAGGCGTATGGAAATAAAGCGAGACTGATTGATCGGCCTCTAGCTGGGCCAACCAGCCTTCTACATCAGCAGGACCAATATCAGTCGAAAAACTAACAGCCGTTGGATAACTGGTATAGCGTGGAAGATTCCCCCCATAACGGGAGATCAGATCAGGTGATACTTTTACGGCCACTTTAACGTCACGCTCCAGCTGCTCATGTCTAAAGAAAAAACTCTAAATACAGGCCGCACCATAACCCAGCTACAAAGAAAGAGCCACAACGCGACTGCACACCACGCCACAGATACTTAAAGCAGCCTTAGAAGAACGTAATTTTCTTAGAAAAAATGGCTGGGAGACCTGGATTCGAACCAGGGCTGACCGGGTCAGAGCCGGTAGTTCTACCGCTAAACTATCTCCCAAGCGGCGGGATGGATCATCCCTTCTGCAAACATAATGGCTGGGAGACCTGGATTCGAACCAGGGCTGACCGGGTCAGAGCCGGTAGTT
>CAMKWS010000009.1 GCA_946476985.1 uncultured Acetobacteraceae bacterium | reverse complement strand
GCGGCATGAGCGGCATGAGCGGCATGAGCGGCATGAGCGGCATGAGCGGCATGAGTATGGGAATGTCGATGGGAGACGTCAATACAGCTGCTGCACAGGCATTTAACCAAGCAAAACGGGGCCGCACAGATAACAACTTCGATGCGACCGCACTCGCACGATTTAAAGCCACACCTCACCTCACCATAGAGGGAGGATATGCCCGCAAAACACGTTCCCCCAACTTGTATGAACGCTATGGCTGGAGCCAAGAGGCCATGACAGCCCAAATGATCAACTGGTTTGGCGACGGTAATGGCTATGTTGGTAATCTTAACCTCAAACCGGAGATCGCCAATACAGCAAGTGTTACTTTTCACCTCCATGATGCACGCCAACATCAATGGGATATCATGGTGCAGCCATTTTATACCTACACACAAAACTACATAAATGTTGTGCGTATAGGAGCCCTCTCACAGGGCTTTAATCTCCTCCAATTTGCCAACCATAATGCCCAAAGCTACGGCATTAATGCCTCTGGTCACGCAACATTATGGGATAACACCGCATGGGGCACGGGTGAGATTTCCACATCCCTCAATTGGGTTCGTGGGCAAGATTTTGTCACTCATTCTGGCCTGTATCAACAAATGCCCCTCAATGGCACAATCCGCCTGAATGAGCATTACGGTCGCTGGCATGGCATGGCAGAGCTTGTGCTGGTTAAGGCAAAACGCACTGTAGATTGGGTCCGTAATGAGCCACGCACCCCCGGCTATGCCCTCTTTAACCTAAGCGCCGGCTATCATTGGCATATGATGCAACTTGATGTCAGCCTCGATAACCTCCTGAACCAACGTTACGCCTTACCACTCGGTGGTCGTGCCGTGGCAACAGCAGGCTCACCTCCCGGCCCTGTTTTAGGCATGGGGCGTTCAGTAAACCTCACATTACGTGAACATTTCTAATCATCTTACAAAAACCCCCTTCTTTCATTGTAAAAAGAAGGGGGTTTGCAACATCTCTTACAGCTGGGCGCCATCACCTAAATGAGGACGACCCTTCTTCTCGGCAATCTCTGCCTGACGTTGCCGCTCACGATAACGCTGGCGTTGTGCCTCTGTCTTCTGCCCATAACAATGCGGGCAGCTTACGCCATCTTCATATTGAGGAGATTGTTTATCCTCGGCACTAATGGGCGCACGGCAAGCATGGCAAAGGTCATATTTGCCAAGTTTGAGCCCATGACCAACAGACACACGTTGGTCAAACACAAAGCATTCACCATCCCAAAGGCTCTCTTCTTCGGGGATTTCTTCCAGATATTTCAAAATACCACCTTTTAGGTGATACACATCATCTACACCTTCTTGGCGGGCAAATGCTGTAGATTTCTCACAGCGAATACCACCTGTGCAGAACATCGCCACCTTTGGTGTACGGCCTTGCGCTTCGATCTCTTTACGCCAATTACGGAACCACTCTGGGAACTCACGGAAGGTCTTCAGGTCTGGATCCACCGCACCGCGGAAAGTCCCAATCGCGACCTCATAATCATTTCGCGTATCCATCACCACGGTATCGGGATCAGAGATCAGCGCATTCCAATCCTTCGGCTCAACATAATGACCAACGCAAACCAGCGGATCGATATTCGGCTGGCCCATCGTCACGATCTCTTTTTTCAAACGAACTTTCATCCGCAAGAATGGCATAGAACGCGCACGGGATTTTTTATAATCAAAACCAGCACAGCCCGGTAACGTACCGATATAGGCGAGGACTTGGTCAATCCCCTCATCGGAGCCAGCAATCGTGCCGTTAATTCCTTCACGGGCGAGCAAAAGGCTCCCACGCACACCAGACTTCTGGCACATTTCCAACAAAGGCTGGCGCAGAGCCTTGTGGTCTTCAAATGTCGTAAAATGATAAAGCGCGGCTACACAAACCGGCAAATGTGAATCTGTCATCAGTCAACCATCTCGCAAAGAGGAAACCTGACGCTCTTCTAGCAGGCTGTTTTTTACAAAAACAACCTTTTCCTGCCGATTAAGGCGCCATCATTCCCGCTTAAAGGCGCATGGTCAGCCCACATATTAGCCACGCTCATGCGGTGCGAGTAAGATAATCACCGCCCCTAGCAGGCATAAAACAGCCCCTGAAACATCCCACCTATCAGGTACTTGCCCTTCAAAGAGCCAGCCCCAGATAAGGCTCATGACAATATAAATGCCGCCATAAAGCGCATAAGCACGCCCTGCATGATCAGAGGGGCTAAAGGTAAGCAGGGCAGAAAATAGGATAAGGCACACCCCACCCGGCACTAGCCATAAGGGGCTTTTACCCAACCGTATATATGCCCAAACAGAAAAACACCCCGCAATTTCAGCACAGGCTGCAAGACTATTTATAAAAAGCGATAAGATCACAACGGGCATATACACAACCGCCTTTTACATCATCACACCCGTTGATCTACCGGAACAACATACCCATGATCTTTACAAAGCTGATCAATCGTCTTGTTTACAAACTCTGATGTAATAATCCGTGTACATTCAAAGGCACGTTCTGTCCCTTTATGACGTGGGCAGAAGAGGTAATCATCATGCTTAAACGGCGTACTCAGATCGTGCCAACAACTGTTACACCCATGAGCTGAGAACACACGATAAGGTGTATAAAATTCATTTGTCGGGTGTGTAAAACCGCTAATCATCACCACAGGCGTGTTCACTGCCCAAGCCAACCAAGACAAACCTGATGATAAACCTACAAAGAACTCAGCATGTTTCAACCAACGTGCTCGTTCACTTAAGGGGCGTTGTCCTGTCTCATCTTCCACACCATGGGGGATAGAATGCCAATAAGGGCCTACCCCCATAATGGGTTCACGGTCGATACAAATCACCCGATAACCCAGTTTTTTGATGTACTCCACTGTCTCTAGCCATCCAGAGGGATTATTCCACAGCTTACAGGCGCAAGAGGCATGAGAGGCAATAACCACATAAGGCTCTTCAATAGGCCGCGTATCTTCATCCTCAATAAAAACACGTGGCGGCTCTTCTTGTGGGTCAACACCCAAAATCCACGCCGCTGTGCGATGCAGCCCAACATGGCGGAAATCCACCGATTGCCACTCTCCGCCCTTATCAACGAAGAACAGCCCAATGTAATATGAGGCGTAAAACTCATGCCGTTTTTCAACAAATTCTTCAGCCGTAATGAGCTGTATATCGGGATACATTGGGCCAAGAAGATCCTTTATGACCTGCCCAACAACTACCGTTAATTTACAGCCATGCTTTTTGCCAAATTTAACCGCATATGGGAACCAACCTAAAGGATCTCCCAATGTGCCAACAGGCATAATAATAGCGACGTTTTTACCTGTGGCATCATAACTATGAGACCACAGAAGCTCTCCATTACGTCGTGCCTCAAACCTTCCTTTAAAGAAATATTTCTTCGTTGAGACCGCATATTTTTCACTGCCTTTACATTCAAAAATGCAGCTATTTGTTGTCTCATCATAAAAAGAGACAACCCACCCCTCATCCTTAGGAGTTTTAATACGCATTCCCAAATTAAAATCGAATGTAAAGCCATATTCACCCTCCTGCGTTGGCAGAGGCGCAGGAGCTGGCAAATTATTCGCTAATACTTTAGGGCCATCTTGTGATGGCGATGCAGAAGATGCGCTAGAAGCAGCCTGCCCGTTAAGGTCACTCCCTATAGACAAGCTTATTGGCTGAGAAGACGTACTCTTCTCCTCCGGCTTAACGCCTTCTGACGTAGTAGACGTGGATATAGGCTTTTCTGGTGGTGTAAGATTTATGCCTGTCGGTGCTGTTATAACACCTATATTCGTTTGGTTTGACTTACCCACACTTAAGATATTTTGCAGTACACTATTTGTTTTAGGGGTTGTCATTCTGAAAACACTCCAAACCCTGGGATTTTTTCAATCATTTTCGTCACTTGCTTGACAGATATCGCCAAGGAGCATTCAAACATGCGGTCTGTCCCCTTATGTCGTGGACAAAAGAAGGGATCATTAAAATCGAGGGCTAGGTTAATATCGTTTGCACAACTATTGCAGACATTTCGATTAATGATGCGGTACGGCGTATAGAACTCATTATATGGCTCAGTATAACCGCTAATCATCACCACATCTGTTCCTGCCGTCCACGCAAGCCAAGCAAGACCTGACGACACACCGACAAAGAAATCGGCATGTTTAAGCCACCGTGCACGCTCAGAAAGAGGACGATTTCCCGTTTCATCCTCCACACCATGAGGAATAACCCGTATCGCAGGGAAAGCCCCGCCGATGCGGTCTTGATCTATGCAAACAACCCGATATCCCTTGTCTTTTAAGAAACGTACAAGATCATGCCAGCCATGTGGGTTATTCCAATATTTACTCAAACCAGATGCCTGCGCAGCAATACATACATATCGCTCTTTGATAGGCCTATCCCCGGGATCAATAACAATCTTCGGCTTACGCTCTACAGGAGGGAGACCTAAAATATACGCCCCCATATGTGCCAAACCACTTTGGCGATAATCATTAGGTTGATTATTAAATTCTGTATCGTTGAAGAACACCAGCACACAATACGCAGCGTAATAGCGTCTCTCTTCTAGATCCAACTCTGACGTAAAACGAATATTGGGATACGCCTCCTCAAATAAAGGGAGTATATCCTTCTTTACACAGCAAGTTGCCTTACAGCCATGCTGTTCAATAAAAGCTGCAGCTTGGCCCATCCATGCAATATGGTCACCTAGACCACCAGCATTCATTTGTATGAGCACCTCACGGTCTTTGAGGTCACACACATGGGTAAAAAAAAGCTCGCCGTCTTTCCAGATCTTTATTTCAAAACGAACATAATACCGCTTCAAGCTGCGCACCATGCCCGCACCGGACATCTCTTGGCGGAAGAGAATACTCTCCGTATCTAGGTCTGCTAAACTAACGGTCCACTTCGCCCCTTCAGGCACCCAAACGCGACAACCCTCTGTGAAATCATAGCGAATTCCCCCAGGGCCTTCTTGTGTAAGTACAAGAGGTTTCTTCCCCTCTGACGTATTGTTATTAGTACTCATAAGGGTTGCTCCGCCTTAAAAAGAATCTCTACTCGTCTCAGCTCGTCGGCCCCAAAGAGACGCTCCCGTACAACGGGTATCATCTCATCGCTCAAAGCTTGAGCGGTTGCTTTCATACGTATTTTTCCACTGGGGGTGCGCTGTATCCCCCCTTGTCGCACAAGTACACAGCGCAGGCGTTGAAGCGGGCAAATACGCCCTACAGCACGAGCCATAGCCTCTAACAAGGCGTTATGCCCATCTGCCTGTGCCGCCTGAGCTGTAGAGAGCTCACCAACAACGCATATCTCTGTCTCTCCATGAAAGACCGCCACAGCACGGCTGCTAAATGCAGAACATTCCGTGCGAATAGCTTGTGCGAGATCATCTGGGTCGAAATACTGACCATCAATAAAAAGGCTATGTTCAGCCCGACCAGTGAGATAGAGCTGCCCTTCATAAAAGAAACCCATATCTCGACTACGGAACCAACTTTTACCCTCTGGCATGCCGGCAATATCTAAACCAAAGCGCTCTTTATTTTCTTGCTCACGGTTTAAATAACCCGGCGAGACAGATGGCCCTGTAAGCCAGAGCTCTCCCACGCGCCCATCTGGCAAAGGCTCACCTGTTTCTGGCTCCACCACGCAAATATTATGCCCTTCAATCACCTTCCCGCAACTTGCTAACACACGCCCATCATACTCATGTTGTGGTGCCTCTACACGACCAGCAGCTAACCCCATGCGAGAGAAACGCTCAAAGGTCACCACCTCATGGCCCTGCTTACCACCACTAGCAATCATCAACGTGGTTTCAGCCATGCCATATCCTGGGCGGAGCAATGTTTTCTCCACACCATAAGGCGCAAAACGCTCCAGAAAATGGGCCACACTCTCTTGTTCAATCATCTCTGCACCGATGACAGACCGCTTCCAGCAGGAAAGGTCTAGCCCTTTAAGAGCTTCCTCCGGCACATTATGTGCTAGCAGCTCATAAGCAAAATTAGGACCTGCAGAAAAACCCACCCGATATCGGCTAATCGCCGCCAACCACCGCTCTGGTTTTTCGATAAAATGCTGCGGTGTCATCAACCAACACGGCCCACCAGCCACAACACCGATGAGCAAGCCAATCACCAACCCCATATCATGGGAAAGAGGCAACCAGCTTAACCCCAGACTGCCATCAAAAAAGCCTGTTCTGTCTAATAAGAGGGAAAGATTCACACCCAAATTACGATGTGTAATCTGCACCCCACGTGGTTGGCCAACTGAACCTGATGTATATTGCACTAAAGCAACATCATCCATCTCCGCCGCACGGCGCCGATAAAGAGGCTCTACTTGCTCAGCGCCCTCAATCGGTATCCATTTTACAGCCTTGGCACGCCCTGCTGCTTGGCGACGGAAATCCATCAACGTATCGCGCGGGCCAAGTACAGCAACCGCTTCAGAATCCTCTAAAATATAAAAGAGGCGTTCCACACTTCCCACAGCAGTTGGATAGATACCAGAAACAGGCACCATATTGGCGTAAGAACAACCAAAAAAACCAGCAATCGCCGCCACGCCATTTTCAAAACATAATAATATACGCGACCGCTCAGGCGCAAAGCGTGCAAGAAGCCCCGCAACCTTACATGCCCAATCATGCGCCTGCCGAAAGGTGAGAGATTCTGTGACACTCTCACCATCCCCAAGCAAAGCGAATTGCTTTTGCTCCGGCCGCTCTAACGCACGAAAACTCAACAACTCATCAAGCCGGCTCACGCGGCGGTCTAATAAGACACGCCCGTTATCAAAATATTCGACCTGATAATCACGCCACATGGTCATGCGGAACCTGCCTCAGCCGCAGCACCACGCACAGCATTGCTTGCCGCAATAGCAGCCTCTGCCCCACGCGCCTTAATATCAGTGCTTATCTCCCTCACACCAGAGGAGGCCACAGCCCCCTCTAGAGCCGCCGTGCCGTGCTTCATACTCGCAGCTTGGCGCAGTAATGAGCGTGACATTTCAATAATCGTCTCATTTCGTGCCAACAGCACGAGGGAAACATCCACCCCGAACTCCGAGCGGATCGCCATTTGCAGCTCTACCCCCGCAAGAGAGTCGATCCCCAACTCTGAAAGGCGTGCGCCATCATCAATCGTTTCGGGGTCAATCTGCAGCACAGCACCAAGCTGCTGTTTAAGGCGCAGCAGAACATAATCCAACCGCTCACCCTCAGGCATTGCAAGCAAGAGCTGCACCGTATCCGACAGCCCCCCTTTGCGGCTCTCTTGCCGCAAGGTTGCAAAACGAGCGGAAGCTTCCAACCAACTCAACGTACCAAACGCCCTCGCCCATTGGATATCCACCATAGAGACATCACTACGCCCTACTTTATAGAAAGTTGGTAGGAGCTCTAACGCCTCTAAAGCCGTGGTCGTTTTAACACCAGCAGCATCAAACATACGCCCAGCGGCTTCGCTTTCTGTCAGCATACCAACATCGCCAATCGCTCCCCACCCGATAGCCAGAGCAGGCAGACCTTCTGCCTTACGCTGCTCAGCAAGAGCATTGAGGTAGCTATTCGCTGCGATATACGCACTTTGCCCCAAATTGCCGATCTCCACGGTGAAGGAGGAATACAACACAAAATGGTCTAGCTTGATGCCACGCGTGGCTTTATCCAGCGCCCGTGCCCCCAAAAGTTTCGGCGCCATAACAGCGGCAATTTTGGCCTCATTCAGGCCATTGACCATCACATCATCCAGCACACCAGCAGCATGGAAGACACCCCGCAGAGGAACCGCATCTTTTGCCAAGCGTTGGATGAGGGATTTCACTGCCTTTTCATTCGTGACATCGAGCTTATGCAACACAAGCTGCCCACCGGTCGCCTCAGCAAGTTTCTTTAACCGTTCAATTGCATGCTTACGCTCTGGGTCTTTCGGCAAAGTACGCCCCGCCAGATGCAGCACACCCGCCCCACGGGAGAGCAAATATTCTGCCGTTTTAAGACCAAAGCCTCCCATTCCTCCGGTAATCAGATAAGACGCACACTTTTCAAACCCTGGCAGCACACGAGCTAATGGTCGGGCTTTCACCCCGCTCATATCCTCAAAAGACAACATGACTTTGCCGATATGCTTTGAAGACGCCAAGAAACGGAACGCCTCAGAAGCTTCCGCCGCACGGAAGGTCTTATGCGGTGGAAAATGAAGTTTATGCTGGCGGGCAAGGGCGAGAATTTCCCACATAATGGCGTAAAGCCGTTTATGAGGCATCATCCTATCCATATCGAATGAGAAGAAAGATAAGTTCTCATTGAAAGGGGCAAGGTCTAACTGCCGCCGCTCTACAATATCCCTCTTACCAATCTCCACAAACCGGCCCATCGGCGCTACGAGGCCAAGGCTATGTGTCATTGCCTCACCGGGGAGGGAATTGAGCACCACATCTACCCCGCGCCCACCGGTCGCTTGGCGAATACCATCTGCGAATTCTAATGTGCGAGAATCCCACACACCAGCACAGCCTTGTTTGCGGAGATACTCCCGTTTTTCTGGGCTACCAGCCGTACTATACACCACGGCTTTTTTCATCTGAGCAATCTGAATAGCCGCCTGTCCTACACCACCTGTCCCCGCATGGATAAGAACACTCTCGCCCTCCTCCAGTTGAGCAAGGCGGATAAGGCCGTAATAGGCTGTCACAAATACCAGCGGCACACCGGCAATTTGCTCAATCCCATATTCACGGATCTCATCTGTTAGAGGCAATGCACAATATGCAAGCTCATCTACCCCCACAACACGGCGGGACGCGAAACTATCTGGGTACACAAGCAACAGCTGATCCCCCGGCTGCATGGTCTCAACATCTGGACCAACAGCCTCAACCTCCACCACACATTCTAACCCAAGAGCATCACCGCTGAAGGTGCCTTCTGTTACGCTTTCAGGCAGAAGAGACATCGCCTTCAGCACATCTTTAAAGTTCAGGCTGGCCGCAATAGTGCGGATCTTCACCTGCCCTGCCCCCGGCTCTGGCACCTCATAAGCTTGCCAGATCAACCCTTCCAACACGCCAGAACGACCTGTTTGCAAGCGTACGCCCACACGTTCTTCTGCGTAACCTTCAATCTCTTCAAGCGGAACAGGTTGTGGCTCTGGTTCTAAATTAGGGGAGACCAATCGTTGCACCTGCCGCTGCTCTGGGCGGAGCATCACCGTATCTTCCGAAGCATCCTCCAGCATCACTTCCGCAGCGAGGTCTTCCAAAACAGCCTCAGCCCCTTCATATGGAAGATCCACACATCGCAAAGCCAGTTCCATCCGCTCGGATTCAACACCACGGAAAAACCCTTGTAGAGCCCGTTGGTAGGCATCTACCCTCTCGGCCATATCTGCTTGGCCCTGCGCTCCATAAGCCCCTTGCGTGACCAGCGTTACAGGTAACCGCCTTGTCCGGTTTCGCACAGGAATGCGATTAATCAGCGCAGCACACGCAGCAATATCATCTAGGCAGGATTGATAATCCCCCCCCATTTGTGGGAACAACACAAGCCCACGCTGTGCGCTTAAAAAAGCCTCATGGCTTATAGTATCTTCTAAAGATGCCCCATCGAGCGATGGGCATTGCGTAACCTCTATCCCATTCTCAACCAATAAGGCGGCAAGCTTTTTCCGCAGCCCATTACCATCACCCAATAAGGTAAGCGACACAGGCTCGCTCATCAGCATTTGCCGCTCAACACTTACCCATGTCGGCGCATAAATCAGCCGTGCCACACCAGCACTATCCTGCCCAGCGCGAGCAATACGCTTGCAGCACAACCCCAGCACCTCACAAAGTAAATCGCCATCCTCAGTATAAAGCTGAAGATCAGCCTCTATTTTACGAGATGTGTGTACTTTCGGTGTAACTTTGACAAAAGCCCGTGCCGCTTTCTGCCCTTTATAACTCACCCGCTTAATCGCCGCCGGCACAAATACGCCGCTTTGTTCTTCCAGCGGAAAAGCTCCAATCATGGCGTGCATTGCGCCATCCAACAAAGCAGGATGTAAGAGATATTCATCTATCTCTGCGCTCTGCTCATCTGCTAGCGCGACCTCACCTACTGCAAACCCTTCACCTCGATGCAAACACTGCAATGTTTGGAAAGCTGGGCCATATTGCAGCCCCATTTCTGCAAAAGCTTGGTAGATATCGCTCTTCTCAAAGCGCGTCACAGTCCCTTTTGCCGCATCACGATACAGAGCCTCAATCGTAAAGCCGTCTTTCGGCGTTACGATATCGCTCTCACACCATGGCGCCGCCTGTAGCACCGTTGCACGCCCATGGGTTTGCCAATCCCCATTCCACGCCATGGTCTCACTATCAAAACACAATGTGCGAGCAGCGCTATCAAAACGCCACATCACAACCGGCACCTGCCCTTCTTGCACAATGAGCGGTGCATCAATCTCAATATCTTCAATAACAGCAGGACGCTTTGCCTCTAGCTGCTCATGTGCTGCCAAAGCGGCCTCGATATACGCCGCCGCAGGGAAAAGGGTGAGGCCATTAATGCGATGGTCCATCAACCACCCCATATTGACCACATTAATATCAGCCCGCCAGCCCTGGCCTACTAGAAGGCTTGGTGTCCCAAGGACAGGATGCACCTGCTTATCTAGCCGGTCCCGCTGAGCAGCTTCTGTCTCCAGCCACAGCCCATCTTCCACCTTCCATTCATAAAGCGGCAGAGCAGTCCGTTCAGCTTTCAGCACATAGCGCCAATCTGGCTCTGCTCCGCTGAGGCTCAACTTCACCAAGGCAGTTAAAAGCCCTTCAGCATCATCATGCTTACGGCGCAATGTTGGAATTACCGCAACATCATGCCGGCTCTCTGCCGCACAACTTGTCACCGAACCACCAAGAACGGGGTGTGCTGCCAGTTCTAAGAAGACCGCATAACCATCACTCAACATGGCCTTCATTGCGGCATAAAAAGCTACAGGTTCACGCGCATTCGCATACCAGTAAGCTGCGTCATGCTTTGCTCCGTCCTCCCACCTCTTACCTGTCACGGTGGAGTATAAAGGCACGTGCGGCATCTGTGGCGTGATATGCGCAAGGCTATTGAGCATCTCTCTCTCAATCGCCGCCATTTCTGGACTATGATAAGGGACATCCGCTTTCAAAAAGCGCGCAAACACCCCTTCACGGACACATTCAGCTTCAATCACCTCTAATGCTGCACGAGGGCCAACTAAAGTGCATGAATGCCCCGCATTCACAGCGGCAATATGCACGCCCTTCCCATTATCTTTTAGGCGTTGAGTAAGTGCTTCTTCTCCCAAGCCTACAGCCAGCATTGTGCCGTAACCAGCTCGTGTCGCCTGTAGGCGACTGCGATGGTAAATGACCTCCACCGCATCTTCTAACCCCAGCGCACCACTTACATACGCCGCAGCAACCTCCCCCACACTATGGCCGATAATCGCCCCTGGGATAACACCATAATGTGCAAAGAACTCCGCAAGGCATATCTGCACCATAAAAATCGCTGGCTGAGCGATATGTGTCTCCCCTATGCGAGAACTAGCCTCAGGCCGGAGCATTTCCTCACATAACGACCACCCGGAATGCGCCGTAAAAACTTCATCGCATTTTTTTGCCAAAGCTTTTACGGAGGCCGGACCTTTTCGCAGGAGATAACGCCCCATCCCCCACCATTGCGGCCCCATGCCAGAGAACAAAAATACAGGCTTTGCCGCACCATCCACAACCGCTTTGCCAGTAAATAACGCAGGATGCGTCTTGCCCGTAGCAAGAGCAGCTAAAGCCTCCGCCGCTTGCTGGGCCTCATCATCTCCTCGCTCCGGCAAAATCACTGCCCGATGCCTAAAACGCGCCCTATACTGCACACTTGAAAAACACAGCCCCGCCCATGAAGCGGCCGTATCTTGGCCCTTTTCTAAAGCTGCCACATAAGCCTCACCCATAAGTTGAAGCGATGCTTCAGAAAATGCACTCAGTAATAACGGCACTCGGCGCATAAAGCCTGCAGGACGCACCGCTTTCACACGATGTTTCTGCACGGCTTTCCGCCCTGCATTCTTAAGCTCTGCCTCACTTGGCCGCCGCAACAACGCCACAGCATTTGTCCCGCCATAGCCAAACGCATTAACCACTGCATAAAGCCGCTCACGTTCTGGCAAGGGCTCAGTCTGCCCCTGAGGCACAGTCAAACGATATTCATCAAATGGAATGGCCGGATTAAGTTTTTCTAAATTCGCCTGCCCTGGCACACAACGATGTTGCAAACAAAGCAGCGCCTTAAGCACTCCCAGCCCCCCAGCGGCGGCCTCTAAGTGCCCCAAATTGGCCTTCACCGCCCCGACAACAACACTCTCCCCTTCTGGCTGATATTGCCCAATGGATCGTGCAATGGCTTTCGCCTCAATCGGATCACCAACAGGCGTTCCCGTACCGTGCGCCTCAACATAAGCAATATCCTGCGGGGCGACACCAGCACGCTGCAAAACATCACGAATAAGGCTCTCTTGTGCATCTGCATCTGGCATGGTCAGCACAGGGGTATGACCATCCTGATTCACCCCAGAACTACACACAACACCACGGATATCATCACCATCCCGCAGCGCATCTTTCAGCCGTTTTAAAACGAGGATGACACAACCTTCACCACGCCCATAACCATCCGCAGACGCATCGAATGATTTTGAACGCCCGTCTTTAGCCAAAAAATGCCCTTTGGTCATCAACATGGCTGTTTGCGGGGAGGACATAAAATTCACCCCACCGGCAAGCGCTGTATCGCACTCACCAAGCCGCAAGCTATTACAAGCCTGATGCAATGCTACCAAAGAAGAGGAACATGCCGTATCCATCGCAATTGCAGGACCTTGCAGGCCATAAGCATGCGCCAGACGTGCGGCATACATCGTCATCGAGGTTGATACAGCGGCAAATTGATCGCGTATCTGCGTCCGCATAAACGGGCTACCACAATGAACAAGATGGTCCTGCGTGAACCCCCCAATGAACACACCTGTGCGCGTTTTTTCGAGCTGAGCAGGGATCAAGCCTGCATCTTCCATGCTGTGCCACGCCACCCCCAGCAGCAAACGCTGCTGGAAATCCATCACCGTGCCTTCACGGGGTGAAATACCAAAAAAGAGAGGCTCAAAATGGTACTCACCTCGTGTCATGAAGTGGCCATACCGCATCGTTGTCTTGCCCGGTGTTTGGTCCACCGGGTCATAAAAGCGTTTCATCCCCCAACGGTCAGGAGGGACTTCTACACAGCCGTCACGCCGCTCCAGCAAGAACTGCCATAGGTCATCCGCATTCCGCAGCCCGGCAGGCAATTCACACCCCACACCGATAATGGCAATTTCATCAGAATGATAAACCTGCCCCATGGTCTTACCTGCCTCTTTTTGTGATACCTTCATGATACGCCCCGCCACCACCTTAAGCCTCAGAGCGTGATTGCATGAGTTCTTGGCGGATATATCCCTCTAATGATTCCCGCAAAGCTGTACGGTCCACACCACCTTGTTCATTCCGCGGAATAGAACGAACCCAAATCATCACAAGAGGCGGTAATGTCGGGTATCGTTGCCGCATTTTTTGGGAAAGAGAGGCATCATCAAAGCGCTCATGCGCTACGAGAGCCACATACAGCCCTTCCTGCCCCTCTGCATCACTTGCGAGAAAAACCCCTACATCCTCTATGGCCGGTTCAGAGCGTAAAATATCCTCTACCAGCCCGCAGTCGAACTTGGCCCCACCAATAGAGACCAGCGCATCAACCCGACCGCATAAATGCAGCTCTCCACTTGCCGAAAAATATCCCTTATCCCCAGGATAAAACCACCCCTCTCGAAAAGACGCCGCGCTGGCCTGACTATCATCTGCATAGCCCTGCACGACACCACCACCTCGCAGGCGAATTTCTCCAACCTCACCATGTGTAAGCACCCGACCTTCAGCATCTACAATCTGCACATCGGCCCAAGGCAGCACGACACCCACACTTTTATCATCTGAACGTTTTTCAGCAGCTATCGCCGTTACGGCACCACTCTCATCAGCACCATAAATAACTTGAACATGCGGGGTAAAATGAGCACGAGTTCTCTCTAAACATGCTTGAGATAACCCTCCCCCTACTACGGTAATATAAACATGCGATAGGGGCTTCATTTGCGGCGGGAGCGCTTTAAGCGCATGCTCCAAATGGGCCGGTGTCATTACCATTAATAAGGATGGCGCACTGACAATTTCTCTCCCAATATTTTGGGAATCATTACTCCGTAATGTCGTCCCCGCCGCCAGAGCAGCCCCCGCCATTAAATAACCGCTAATTGATTGCGGCCCAACTGTGCACAATAAATGCGGCTTGCCATTACCAACACCCTCTGTAACAGACGCCGCACGCATAAAGAGCTCATTCATATCTTGGTACATTAACCGCAACAAAGCGGCTTCAACTTCACCAAAACTAAGCTCAATAAGATGGCTATCACGCCTTGTGCCACTCACCACAGCAACACGGCACAACGCCGATGGCTTTACAGAAACGGGTGGATAATATGCAGATGGCTCATCCTTCTCTACCCCGGAAAGAACCCGATCAAACCAATCATCACCTAAAATCAGCCGCCCATCTGCCAAAGGCAAGCCTCTGCCATGCACAATAACAAGCTCTGGCTGCAACAAGGCCATGTCATGAGTGAACTCACAACTATTCACTAAAGAAGAGGACGCAATACCTAAACGCCCCAAAGCAAGGACAAGGATCCAATGCCGCCATGTATCTGCACACTGCACCGCCACATGGCGCAAATTTAGGCTACGCAACTCGTCCAATGCATACGCCACACGACTAACTGTGGCTTCTAATAAGGAGAAACTGAAATTGCGTGAAAGCCCACCAAAAGCAATTACACTCCCTGAGCAACGAGCATTATATAATATAAAACGGTCTAACATGCACGTTCCCCACAATGGCCTCACCTAATCCATGGCAGCTTCTTCCATGAGCTCACCGCCATATAAATGAGGACAATCCCACTTATTACAGCTTAAGATAAAATTACATAAAAGCTATAATATTATAAAAAGATGCATAACACATAGTTAAATGAAGTGTCTCGTTCAACACCTTCTCAAGTATAATTTACATTTACAATCAATCATCACAAATACGTTACTTAAATAGGCTTCATCATCCATTTACCAAGGGGCCATATACATTCCTAAGAGCCTTTACCGCCTCTCTTTCCCCATACATACGCGCCGTACGGCGACCATGCTCTACCATTTTCGACAACGCCACATTTCCCGATGAAAATCCTGAAAGCGCCATAGCTAAAGAGTCCACCATGGACTCAATATCTTCTGGGGAATGCCACATGCCATTCTGAGCGGTGGCATATTCCGCACCGCCATGGCACCCCACCAGCAAGCACCCAGCAGACATAGCCTCCAAAGCCGTCAAACCAAGAGATTCCAAGCGCCCCAGCACCAAACAAACCGCAGATTCTCCCATAATCTGCGCCACCTCACCTTCAGTTTGATTACTTAGCCTTACCCACGGCACATGGACAAATTGTGGATATTTTGCCCGCAACATGCAGCAAATTAATTCTCCATAATCAGGTATGCTGCCTTGATGTAGCCATTTCCACCCTGCGATGACGATCTGTAATTTCTTCGGAGAAGGTGCAAATAAACGCTCATCCACAACAGGGGGGACAACCGCAACATCCTCACACCCCATCATAGTCTCTAAACTATGTGCAGCCGTCCGACTGGGAACAATAAATTGCTTTACTCCCCAATTCTTAAGCAATCCAATAGACTGACAATATGTATAAAAATAATACTGATTCTGACAAAAAATGACCTTAGAACATTTCATGTTCTGTGACAGTATATCCTGAAACCAACCAGATATCATTTCAGGAAAAACAAGCACATCATCATCCAAAAGAGTGATGGTTTCCCTCACAATGGATGAAATATTTTGGTCTACCATCCAAGGGGGCGCCCCATCCTTTTGTAATACAGACGCCTCTATCCCCTGCTGCCGCAATAAAGTTGCGTGTTGATATACAGTCTTCACCCCCCCTGTAACCATATCTTTAGAAAAACAGTTCAGGAAAATAACACGCCCCATTATATGCCTTTCATTGCTCGCTCGGCATTCAACCTCGAAGATTCTCTACTCTCATCATCCCGTGCAGCTCATAGTAAATAGCAGCACAGAGCATCTCCCTCTCAAATAAAGGAATAATTCTCTCTAAGAACGAGACCTACTTATCAATATTAACATAATGCAAACAAATAACTAAAAGTTTTAATTTTAATGCCCAGAAGATACAGCCGATATCACGACCTGCGGAGTGAGCAACTGTGGAAGGATATGTTCTTCACCTTGTGGCGGATAATAAACATACAGCGGCACACCATCACGACCATGAGCCTTAAGATAAGCGGTAATATGAGCATCATATCGTGTCCAATCCCCACGCAATATAATAATATTACGTGACTGAAACGCTCTACGCACACTCGGCGCAGATAAGGCAACATGCTCATTAACCACACATGTCACACACCATGACGCTGTCATATCCACAAAGACAGGCCGTCCCTCCTCTCGAAGAGAGGCAAGTCGCTCATCAGAAAAAGGCTCAATCGCTGGCTGCTCAAGGGCGCTCTGTAAATGCGCTGCAGCCGGCAAGGAGGCCGTATCTCTTGTCAGGCTCATTTTTACTAGCCCTGCAAGGCAAATCCCCACACAAACCAACGCACCGATACGGCACATCCACGCAAGTTTACGCCCAGCGCCACGCATCATACGCCGCTGCGCTATACCATAGAGCCAACCAGCCACTCCTAAAAGCACTGCCCCGCCCAGCATTATAACAACAGCATCTGCACCATATTGCTGCACAGCTACCCACAACAGCCATACAAAACTTGCACAAAGCGGAAACGCTAAGAGCTGTTTCAATCGCTCCATCCACGCTCCCGGATGTGGCAAATGACGTGCGACCCAAGGGATAAGCGCTATACAAATGTAAGGAACAGCCAACCCAAGCCCCATAGAGACAAAAATCAACAAGCCTGCGGCAATAGGTCCGGCTAAAGCACTAGCAATCGCAACCCCCATAAAAGGAGCCGTACATGGCGTTGCAACAATCACAGCCAAAAGCCCAGTCAAGAAATCTCCGCTGCGGCTATGGTTAGAAGGTACATTCCCCATACGATTGAGCAACCGCCCACCGGTAATCTCAAATACACCAAAGAGATTTAAAGCCAATAACAGCAATACCCAACCTATCCCCACAACAAAGGCCGTTGACTGGAACTGGAATCCCCATCCAGCCGCAATCCCACCATAGCGTAGGGCCATCATCACGCTACCAAGCCCAACAAAACAGGCCATAACCCCAAAGCTATAGAAAAAAGCACTCCACCAACGTGCCTTCCAACTCGCACCCCCCATCCGCGCTAAAGACAACGCCTTCATCGCCAAGACAGGGAACACACATGGCATGAGGTTAAGAATCATTCCCCCTAAAAAGGCCGAGGCCATTTTTACCAGAAGGTCCGCCATATGAGCCTTCCACCACGCTAATATAACTCCTAACACCCCCAATAGACTCTTAAATAAAAAGCTCATCTCGCGAGGTGAAGCACCAGATTGCACGTGTTCCTTCTGCGGCGGCGCAGGAGAATTGCTCTGCTGGGAGGAAGGCTCCTTCCCTATCGCCTCTACAGAAGAGGCAGGAACATTAGAGGCCTTATTTTCAACAGTAGGAACCACCTTACTTTCATCTGGAACTAACGCAGATGGAGCAGATGACACTTGGGGAGCAGCATTCACATGCCCCTGCGCATTCAGCAAAGGATCTGAGCTTTTTCTTCCCAACAAAATATCCGTAGATGCGACAGGCTGGCTCCCATTCTGCGCCGTCACTTCGGTGGTCTCTACATCAGCCCCACCATGCCTCAACATATGTTGGGGAAGAGCCTTAACTTGCAGAGCAATATGGTTGCCAACATCATCCACCAACACAACAACACCCTCTAACGAATGCTGCCAAAATGGCGAACGGTTATATAAGTCTGGATGGAGTTGTAGTGAAAGCTCTCCTGCACCTACATGCAAATCTTGCGGCATATTCTGCGCAATAATACCGCTTTCCTGAGGCAGGAACCAAGCATCTTTAACAACATCAGCGGTAATCTCCTTTCCGCTGAGCTGCAATGTCCCATCTTCATTAACCTGAGCTTCAAAGGGCGATATACGTGGAAGTGCAGCATCAACCTTATGAAAAAGAGCCGCCTCTGGTGCATCTTCTTCCTCCAACACAGGTGAAGGCTGCACACCTTCAAGCCCCACATCATCAGTCGTGCTCCGCACAACAGGAAGATGCAACGTAAACACACCACTCTCCGGCACACAAACATCGGCACATACCAGCCAATGTGCCCGAGCCGTTACAAGAGCTTCACCAGTCTCTTTCCCTCGCAAAGCCACACGCACAGGCAACAAAACATCACCCTGATACGCATAGCTCATCAAGCCACCTTCGCTTATACGCTCTGGTACAGGCCACTCAATCTGCTCAGCTTCTCCGCTACGAGCCCCGGTAATATGAATATGTATATGCGGCGCATCACCGGCATCCCCAGGATTGCGCCAATAGGTATGCCAGCCTGGCTTAAGCTGCAAACGCAAACCCAGCCTAATAAAAGACTGCCCGCCAATATGGTCTATATTGCTGACCAAACTGGCTTGCGTATGGGCTGTTACAAGGGGCTGCGTTTCTGCGGCAAAGGCCGTAACATCTCCAACAGCCATTACACCTGAAAAACACGCAAAGAATATCCACAAGCATGTATTGATAACCTGCCGACAGAGCATCTCAGCTTTCTTAGGCATGTTCATACCTTCTTGCCTCTCTTCTTTGAGCTTTAGGTGAAATATTACAGCTCTACATAATTAGGGCGGCTAGCTTAAAACTAGACTGGCCGAATCCACTATGCCACGCCATAGCCAAATAAGCACATTAACCACAATAAAAAAGGGGGCAATATCGCCCCCTTTCTATTCAACTCTTATGCGCACCAAACATCCCTACGCTTAGCGCATAATACCTGTATGGCCGATACTGTAACGACCAGGCTGCGGCCAAACTGTAAGGCCATGCGGCTCTGCCCCAACAGGGATTTGACGCATTTTACCGGTTTTAAGATCAATCGCATAAACGACATCATCAAACCGACCAGAAAGCCAGAGAACCTTACCATCGGCACTTACGTTACCCATGTCTGGACTCCCACCGCCGGGAATAGGCCAAAGCTTAATTACTTTATCTGTCGCAACATCTACAACCGCAACACTACCCTGGCTATGACGAGGGCCATGCACCATGTGAGAACCACGATTTGCTACATAAAGCTTCGTGGCATCACGGCTAGGATACAAGCCATGCGTCCCCGCACCTGTCGGAATAAAACCTGTCTCTTTGAAGGTATCACCATTAATAATAAACACACCATCAGCGTGCATATCAGCGACATAGAATTTATGGCCATCTGGTGCAGCCAATACATCCTGCGGCATACCACCTTTAGAAAGTTTCAGCATACCTAGAAGCTTACGATTAACCGTATCTACCTTGGCTAAGTAACGCCCAAACTCACACGTAAAGATCGCATAGCTACCATCAGCAGAGAATGCTGCGTGGTTAATGCCCTCACATAGCGGCGCCTCAACAGAGCCTTTCAGGACCATTGTATGAGGGTCACGGAAGTCAAGCCGGCGATGCGCCTCAGCCACAACAATGGCATCCCGCCCATCTGGGGTGAAATACATGTTGTAGGGGTCATCCACCGCAAAGGCCTTACCAGGTTTACCTGTCAGTGGGTTGATCGGCGTGAGGGAGCCATCTGTATGACCTTCACTATTATTCGTCACCCACAAAGTACGCAGGTCCCATGATGGAACAACATGCTGGGGGGAACGACCAACAGGGAAGGTATCAACCACCTTATATGTTTTGGGGTTAATAACAGACACGCTGTTACCACGCAGGTTCGGCACATAAATACGCTCAAGGTCATGTGCCAGAGCTGGTGAAATCTTATCCGGCCCACTAGCTTCGCTATAAATATTATGAGCATCCACAACTGGCGGCATACCTGGGATTGTATGCACTTCACTCACAACAGGCTTTACAACCTGCTCAGAGGAAGGCGTCGCCACTGGAGCAGATACTGCCTTTGATGTTTGCGCTGGCACAGTTTGCTGCGCATAAGCAGAACTTGCTGCTAGCAACACCCCTGCCGTAAGGAGAGAAAACCTAAATCTCATGGATGTCTCCTGTTAAAAGACGAGATGACCTCAACAGCGGCCTGCACCTGCATTGCCGTGCCGACCCGACCAAGAGCGGCCGTTGCCTGCCGAGGGTCGCCACCATATATCCCATCGGCAGAATCTGGTTTGCCACCTTGCCCTAGGAGACTCTGTCGCACAAGGGAAGGATCGACCGCCAGCATGAGTGATGTATCACTTAGATCAGCATGTTTGCCAAGAGCTGAGCCATAACCTTTGTTTCGTAAATAGGCTTCATATCGTTCAACAACGACATCATAATACTGCCCAACGTATAAAACTCGCGCCTTTCCCTCATTCTGCCAGCGCTGGTTAAGATGCTCCGTCAGCTCTGCTAACTGCGCTTGGTATCCACCATGATCCCCCAACAGAACAATCGTCTCAAAGCCCTGTACACGCAGGCTCTCCGCAATACCCTCCACCACACCACCAAAAACTGCTGGTGAAATGGATAATGTCCCCGCAAAGCGCATATGAGAACTACGTGGCTGCGTTGCCCCCTCAGGGACATACGGCAAAACAGGCGCCACAAATGTATGACCAAGGCGCATAGCAATTTCATCAGCTAATCGCTGCACACGGATGTTATGCTTACCTACCGCAATATAAGGACCGCTTTGTTCTGTTCCACCAATGGGAACAATTGCTGTGGTCGTGCCATGCTTTATAGCGCTATCAACATCTTTCCAGCTTTGGCATGTCAACTCCACCTGCATCGCCTCAGCAGAGCATGCAAACTCATCAGCACTGCTCGCCTCTATATCTACTTTGTTCCCCCTTTCCATAGTAGGAGCTGATACAGGTGCTGGCGTTGGTGCTGGCATATACTCCGTCACCAACACAGTGTGCAGTACATTCCCCAACTCAGCCTGTTGCGCTATCTCGGCTTCTTCCCTCTGTGCATCTTCATAGGATACAGAAAGCCCGACAGGGATAAGCTGGCGAAAAGGCGTAACCGTAGATGTGGAGGTTTGAGAAGGCATAGCCGGCCCCACCACAACATCTGCTAAAGCTACATCACTGAGCAACGATGCCATGATAAAACCGATCATAGCACAGCACAGCCTACCCCACCTGCTATGCCACCCCACCATGATATCTCCCCAATTTCGCAACAACATCACCTTGACGCCAACGCGCCAATCCCCGAAATAATTACCCAACAAAAGACAACTCTGCTCTTGCCCTTACACAATAGCGATACCCGGTCCACATTATCATGACACTGCCTTTCTTGAGCGAAATAGACAATATCGACAGCGCAGCCCATATTATCCAAATGGCTCTAACGCCTGTCTTCATGCTCTCCGGCATCGGTACACTTATTAATATATTTAACACTCGCCTTGCTCGTGTTTCAGACCACCTCAATACAGTCAACCGATTATTAGCAGAACAGCCCGACCAAAATGATTCTGCCAACCCTTACGACACACCAGACCAACTCAAAATACGCCAAAAACGCCTCAGTCGCAGAATTGTCGTGCTCGACCTCGCCATTATCCTTAATGGCCTAGGGGGCGCTCTCACCTGCGGTGCTGCGATTGCCCTTTTTGTAAGCTCGCTACGCGATAATATGACATCTCTTTGGCTATTCGCTCTGTTTGGCACTGCACTAACCTGCACAGCGGCCTCGTTACTTACCTTTCTCGCAGATACACTCCTAAGCTGGCACGGCTTACGTCATGATCGCCGCGCCTCCCTACTTAATGCACTACTGTGGACGGCCAATTCGCCAAAATCTCATCGCTGACATCATGCGGTAAACCAACATAGCCAAGCTTTTTATTCGTGGAATCGCCGTGTGCGAAACCCCACTCGAAGAATGTTCTGACAGCTTTACCCTCAGCCGTCTGGCTAAACTCTTCAGGCACTAAAACATATGTTGCTGAAACAATAGGCCAGCTCTCTACCCCAGGTTGATTCAGTAAATTAACCGCAAAATGGTCATCTTTTCTCCACTGGGCTGCCTCTGCTGCGGCAGCAAAACCCTGTAAAGATGGCCGCACAAAATACCCATCATGATTTTGCATTTGCACAATATTCAAATGGTTCTGTGCCGCATAGGCATACTCAACATACCCGATACTGCCCTCAACCTGTTTTACCAGTGCTGCAATACCATCATTACCACGAGCCCCTGCACCACCTGCCCACTCTACAAGCGTTCCAGCTCCAATATTCTTCCGCCATTTAGGAGAAACCTGAGACAGATAAGACGTAAAAACGTAACTCGTCCCCGCCCCATCGGCACGATGCACTGCCACAACACCAGCATCTGGTAAGGTAATATTCGGGTTTAAGGCTTGCACCCGCGGGTCGTTCCAATCGCTAATACTACCATCATACAACGCCGCTAGGGTCGGCCCATCAAGATGAAACTGCCCTACAGGCACGCCGGGTATATTCACCACCAAAACAACACCGCTCATCACGGTGGGAAACTGGTATAAATGCTCATTGGCAAGGCGTGTGCCGCTCATAGGCTTATCAGACGCCCCAAAGTCAACCGTATGAGCAATCACCTGGTCTTGCCCAGCGCTTGAGCCAACAGTTTGATAATTCACCTGCACACCGGCCTGGTCTCCAGCCAGCATACCCCAGCTTTGATACACAGGAGCAGCAAAACTCGACCCAGCACCCGTAATGCTCACGGCATCAGCCTGAGCTCGCGCCGTATGGCCTACAAGAGCTGAACATATTCCCACCGCCGCTAAGACATAGCGACCACGAACCGAGAATAATGAGTCTTTCCAGCGCATAAATCCCCCAGCGCACCTAAGCCTTGATAGATGTCTATATAAACGCACAACATCCAAACACAACAATAGTTCTACCTTATGCCAGCTAGCTATGTTTTTTCTCTTATAAAAGAGGTAAAGACTGGTGCCAGCGAATAACCCTGAGTGATGATTCATGAAATCTGCAAAGAACACCAGTATCATGATTTCCTATAACCGGCTTATTACAAGAGCCTGTTTTACTGGCAGCTTGTTATTCTCTCTCCCCTCCGCCCATGCTGCTGAGGCTAATGATCCCATCAGCATGATGGAAAAACAAATTCACGCCTTACAAACCCAGCTCAATGCGATGAAGCAAAAACAAGCTGCTGAAGCACGCCACGTCCGTACTGAACTGGCCCACCAAAGAGAACTTATTGAGGCCAACCCTTACGCTGCTCGCTCACATCTTCTTGGTCCGTCCAGCCGCCTAGCCTCTACAATTGCCACCGCACCACTTACATCACAATCTAACGACCCCTTTGGCTTCGGGTATAATCAACCTCTTGCCCCCGCTCGTACAGCCAGCACACCTTATGGCGAGCTTACGGCTATTCCCCCTGCCCACCCAGACCTCTACACCCCCCTACGCCGTGGGCAGTTACAAATTGGGGGTATCCGCCTCACTCTTGGAGGCTACTTAGAGGCAGCTGGCATATGGCGTTCACGTAATAATGCCGCTGATATTGCAAGCGCCTTTAATGCCATCCCATGGGGGAACCAGCCAGGCCACTATATGAGCGAGTATCACCAAAGCGAGCGCCAAAGTCGCCTTGCTGCCCTTATAGAAGGGATGATCAGCAAAAAGATCGAAGCCGATGCTTATGTTGAGACTGATTTCCAGGGCTCAGGCTCTGCATCTAACTCTCGTCAGTCGAGCTCGTACGTTCTCCGTGCCCGTGTTTTCTATGGTGAGCTTAAGAACCATGATGATGGCTGGTATCTTCTAGGCGGACAGAACTGGTCGCTTATCACCCTCTTCAATAAAGGGATGTTCGCACGAGATGAACAAACCCCTATGGTGATCGAAGCGCAATATGTTCCCGGCTTTAACTGGACACGAAACACACAAGTTCGGCTTGTTAAAACATTTGGCCGACAAGAGCGCTATGCGGCAGGCCTCTCGATTGAAAGCCCGAGTGCTGTCCCGGGTGGAACATCCCCCTGCACAGGGAGCAACGGCTGCACAACGACAGACCGCCTCACAGGTACCAATATTAACAACCCCTCCACCTATTACACGACAGACCCCGCTCCAGATGTCATCGCTAAAGTAGCGGCTGACCCCGGTTGGGGGCATTATGAGCTCACGGGAATCATGCGCTTCTTCCGTGACCGCACCAGCACAGCAGGAAACGGCAGTAATCACACCAGCATTGCAGGCGGTGGTGGTGGCGGCATGGTCCTACCTCTCATAAACAAAAAGCTCTATTTCCAAGCTTCCGGCCTCGTTGGGACAGGTCTTGGCCGCTATGGCAGCACCAGCATGGCCGATTACACCTACGGCCCCCATGGCACTATCGCACCATTGCCTGAAGCCAATCTCTTACTCGGGCTTTATGGCACCCCGACAAAAGCACTCAAACTCTATGCCTATGGTGGGGCTGAAACCATCCTCCATCGAAAAGCATTTAACGATAACGGCACCCCCTATGGGTATGGCAACCGTAATTACAATATGAGCGGCTGCAACACTGAGCTTTCAACCCTGTGCGCTGCAAGCAGCAATATCCGCACTGTGGCCCAAGCCACAGCAGGCTTTTGGTACACTGCCGCTAAAGGTGATTACGGCACTATGCTTGTGGGGGGGCAATATTCCCACACTTATATACAGGCCTTCTCTGGTATAGGCGGCAAACCTCAAACTGATGCAGATATGATCTTCATGTCCCTCCGCTACCAGCCATTTAATTAACCCTTACCCCTGCTAGGGCGCACCCAATATTATCGCCCTAGCCCACAGCCCTCAAAAATAGGGAGATACGATATGCACATCACTATGATTGGCGGCGGCTATGTTGGGCTTGTCTCTGGTGCATGTCTTGCAGCCTTTGGGGCATCTGTCACAATCATTGAGAATGATCCCTCCCGCTTAGACTGCCTCTTAAAAGGGGAGATCCCCATCTTTGAGCCAGGATTAAAAGATCTCATCACCACACAACAGCAGGCAAAGCGGCTCGCTTTTTCACAAGACCTCCCTGCTGCATTACGCAAAAGCCAAGCCGTTTTTATCGCTGTTGGCACCCCTACTCGCCGTGGGAGCGGGCACGCAGATCTCAGCTATATCTACACAGCAGCACGCACCATCGCCCAAAATGCAGTGCATGACCTTCTCGTTGTTACTAAATCCACCGTGCCAGTAGGTACAGGACAACAAGTTGCAGAAATTCTCCGTGCAACTCGCCCGGACATCACCTTTCACATCGCCTCGAACCCAGAATTCCTCCGCGAAGGTAACGCCATTGCCGACTTCATGCACCCAGATAGAGTCATCATCGGACTAGAAAATTCTACATCCCCCTCTCGCGCTCTTTTAGAAAAACTCTACGCCCCTCTCACCACACCTGAAAACAAGCTAATCTTTATGGGGCTAGAAAGCGCCGAACTCGCCAAATACGCAGCAAATGCCTTCCTCGCCATGAAGGTTACATTCATCAATGAAATGTCCGACCTCTGCGAGGCTACAGGCGGTAATATTGCTGATGTTACCAAAGCCATGGGACTCGACCCACGTATCAGCCCACATTTCCTCCAACCCGGCCCTGGTTATGGAGGCTCATGCTTTCCTAAAGACACCCAAGCGCTAGCAACAACAGCCCGCCATGCAGGGGCTCCAACACAACTTATCGAAACCACCATTGCCGCTAATAACGCCCGCAAACACCGCCTTGCCGAACGTATTCTTCACCTTGCAGGAGAGCAGATCACCTCATGCACAATCGCCGTTCTTGGCTTAACATTTAAAGCTAATACGGATGATATGCGCGAAGCCCCAGCCCTTACAATTCTACCACTTCTTCATGAAGCCGGGGCCACATTACGTGTTTATGACCCCCAAGGTATGGCCGGCGCACAAGCCCTCCTCCCTGCAAACATCACCTATTGCTCAACCCCGCTCCTCGCAACAAAACAGGCTGATATCCTCCTTATCTTGACGGAATGGCCAGAATTTATGGACCTCACCCCTCAGCAACTTGAAGGCTCTATGAAAGGTCGGCTGATTATTGATTACCGCGCCTTATGGGCTGATCGCACATGGGAAGACACCAACTTTACCTATCATACAGTGGGCAATTATTCAGCAAGCCCCGCCTGCGCAACGCAGCCTAAATAACTCACTGATAAACAAATGGAATAATATATTCTCATTATGAATATATTATTCCGTTAACCACAATAATACCTCAAAGCAATGTTACCTCAGGTCTTGTAGACGCTCTATTTCCTATCATTAAGGATAAGCCCTCATGACTGACCACCTACACGACCCCTTCATAAAGAACATCAAAGCTGTTTTAGGAAAAGTCCGAAAAAATAATGACGAAAAGGCCATTCATTGGTTCCACAAAAATGCCCCCGTCATTCGAGAAGACATCACAAAGAAACTTCTTGAAATCCGCCAAAAAGAAGGTCTCCCTCAAAAAGCAGAACAGGCTTACAAAGCCGGCCATATCGCCCATTTAAAGCGCCTTGAAGAAATAACCTCCCCTAGCCATCGCAAAACAGGCACACTTGATTGGAACCAAGAAGAAATTATCTGGGCTATTTTAGGTTCAGAAACCAAAAGCCCCCTTTATATGACCTATGAACATCTCAAACAGGACGTAGACACCCACTCCCGCCATACACGCCGCCCTCATTAGAGGAGGCTAACTTCCCAGAAAAACCAACACATAGACGTGTATATTACAGTTATGTACCTTGCTAAGGTACGAACTGTCTTCATACACCCCAATATACTGTGATAGGGTGGAGTATAGGCGGGGCCTGTTGTATCCTTTGTCTCAAAGGTCGGCCGGCACCAGCCTAACATTTTTCATTGGGAGTCTATGTGTGAACACGCGTTACATCCAGCACTGTTCTTCTGCGGCCCTAAAACTCGCCTTGCGTCTGGGGATAGTTTTAGTTGGATGTCTCTCAACCTTTGCCGGTGGGAGCGCAAATGCACACACACCCTTTCCCGCTGATGATGTTGATCTCAGCGCCCCCTGCACACAGGTTCACATCAACGTAGATCCCTCCCTCAAAGGCAGCATCACCTTAGAAGAAGAGAGTGGGCTTACGCCAACTGTCCAAACCACACGAGATGGTACAGAACATCATCTCCATATTTTTCTAAAAGACTGCCCTAAGGGAGGTAAGCTTGCACTGCGCCTCTCAAGTGATACATCCCTTACCCTGCATGATAGCCCTCAAGCACATATCGTCATCACAGGCACACTCACCACTTTAGAAGGCAATCTTGAAGATACCTTCTTGCAGGTGGACCGTGCCGAATCACTCGACCTCTCCCTCTCAGGCCAATCACAAGCGAAGATTCATCAACTTGACCGTGCAGCGCAGATCAATCTTACAAATAACGCTCACCTGAATGTAGAGCTCGCCCTGCTTTCAGCTCTATCTGCACAACTTAGCGACACAAGCCAGCTTTCCATTACACAGGGGCAAATTGATAGTCTTACCCTCACAGGGAGCAACCAATCTGCAGCGGCAATTATCGCACAGATTAACAACGCTACAATTACCACGAACGATGATGCCGCCATCACGCTTGATAAGGTAACTGGCACCCTCCAAGATGCTGGGACTAAACGCATCACCCATATCAATGCACCTGATCCTACAGCCACTCCCTCTAAAGAGGCTGCTCCGGCACGCACACCGCAGCCTGATGGTAAAGCTCAAGGCCTAACCAACCCAGCTGTACCAACAGTTCCTCCTCAAGCAGCGTCACCTCTTCCAACTCCGCAGGATTCAACTCCAGCAAATCCCCCCTCCCGAGCAACAGGTGTCCAACCAGACATAAATGCTCCGACACAGCCGGCACTCCCAACAGCTCCTACGGGGAACACCCCCTCCGCCACACAACCCTAACAGGTTAGAAACACACCATATTCCGCAACTGCTAAAGGCAATTATGTGAAACCCCTGACCCTTCCTTTTATCCTGCTTGGGCGCAACGTACTTAGTGTTTTGCGCCATACAGGAAAGCTCAGCTTGTTTGCTTTTTATGGGGTGTTAGGGATTCTACGTCCGCCTTTTTATGCCGGCATTACCGCATCACTCTTGATAGAAATTGGATTTCTATCCCTACCAGTTGTCGCCCTTACAGCCATTTTCTCTGGTGCTGTCATTGCCCTGCAATCTTATAGCGGCTTTAGTCATTACCATGCCCAAAATGCTATGGCCGGCGTTGTCGTACTCTCTATTACGAGAGAATTAGGCCCTGTCCTTGCCGGGCTTATGGTCTCCGGTCGTGTTGGAGCGGCGATTGCAGCCCAAATTGGTGCTATGCGCGTGACAGACCAAATTGATGCGCTCAGTACCTTAGCAACAGACCCCATCAAATATCTTGTCACGCCACGCCTCATTGCAGGCACGTTAGCTCTGCCTTTTTTAGTCATAATTGCTGATATTTTAGGCATTTTTGGTGGGTTTATTGTCGCAATCGGCAAGCTAGGCTTTACGCCGGAACTATATATTCACACTGCTTATGCTGCTCTTCACACATCTGATGTTCTCATTGGGCTTTTAAAAGCAGCTGTCTTTGGTTTTCTCATTACCCTACTTGGCTGTTATCATGGCTATCACAGCCGTGGCGGCGCCGAAGGCGTAGGACGTTCAGCCACAACAACTGTTGTTGCCACCTCCATCCTCATTCTCGCTTTCGACTACCTGCTTACAGACCTTTTCTTCAGCGCATGATACCGCACGCTTGTTACGAGATATAATGACCAACTGCCCTCGCATCCGCATTCGCGGCCTTAAAAAATCCTTTGGTAACCGCACAATCCTCAACGGAATCGATCTCGACATCCACGAAGGCACCTCCATGGTTATTATTGGAGGGTCGGGCAATGGGAAATCTCTTTTACTGCGCTGTATTCTTGGCCTAATTGAACCCGATGAAGGCACCATCGAAATTGATGGTGAAGATCTCTTCCGAGCTCCCGCTAAACGCCGCAGAGAACTATTGGGACGTATTGGCATGCTGTTCCAGAATGCTGCGTTATTCGACAGCATGAGCGTGCTGGACAACGTTCTCTTTGGGCTCAAGGCGAAATATAAACACGCCCCCTCTACCAAACCTTCCCCAAAAGAGATGGAGCAAGAGGCAATTGACCTCCTCGCTCAGGTAGGGCTTGCCGCATCCGTAGCCTCTCTCAACCCTGCGGAGCTTTCCGGCGGGATGCAGAAACGTGTCGGCCTTGCTCGTGCTATTGCAGGCCAGCCGGATATCCTTCTTTTTGACGAACCCACAACCGGGCTCGACCCCATTATGTCCTCCGTTATTGATGGCTTGATTATTGATTACGTCCATCGCCTTGGCTCTACCACACTCACAATTACACATGACATGACCTCTGCCCAACGCATTGGAGGGCAAGCCGCTATGCTCTATAAAGGCAAGATCATTTGGCAGGGCCGTGCAGAAGATGTGATGGATAGCGGCAACGAATTTGTTGACCAATTCACTCACGGCCGCCGAGAAGGCCCTATCCAAAGTGATGTCACCACACAGGTAAAAACAGGAGCGTAACTGTGGCTAAAAAAGCGGCCAGCGTTTTTGTATGCCAAAACTGCCATGCTCAATACCCAAAATGGGCAGGACGCTGCGAACAATGCGGCGAGTGGAACACGCTTGAGGAAGAAGCCAAAACAGCCTCACCCCGCAAAACAACTCCCAACAGCCGAGGAGCCGGGCTCAAAACAACACGACTAGACGGCAAAGCCACACCACCGGCCCGCCTTAGCACAAGCATGGCAGAGCTTAACCGCGTTTTAGGAAGTGGCCTGGTGCCAGGCTCTGTTGTTCTCGTGGGAGGGGACCCAGGCATTGGGAAATCTACCCTCATGCTACAAATGACCTGCGCCCTCGCCCGTGAAGAAAACAGTGTTTTATACATCTCAGGGGAGGAGGCCATTGACCAAATCCGTCTCCGCGCGCGCCGGCTTGAGCTCGACCAAGACCCAAGAGCACTCGACACGTTAGAGCTTGCAGCATCTATTAACGTAAACGATATCGCCACCACTCTTGAAGAGCGCAAAAACCTCCAAGTCGTCGTCATCGATTCCATTCAAACAATGTGGCTTGAAAGCGTTGCAAGTGCGCCAGGGTCAGTCTCGCAAGTACGTAGCTGTGCTTTTGAACTCATCCGCCTTGCTAAAACACTTGGTTTTGCGCTGATCCTCATCGGCCATGTTACAAAAGAGGGCGCTTTAGCTGGCCCACGTGTTTTGGAACATATGGTCGATGCCGTACTCTATTTTGAGGGCGACCGTGGGCACCAATTCCGCATCCTCCGTGCCGCTAAAAACCGCTTTGGTGCAACGGATGAAATTGGCGTTTTCGCCATGACAGACACAGGCTTGCGGGAAGTCCCCAATCCTTCAGCCCTCTTCCTCGCTGAGAGGCACGGTAATATTGCAGGCTCTGCTGTCTTTGCTGGACTAGAAGGCACACGCCCTATCTTACTGGAAGTCCAAGTACTCCTATCTGCTAAGAGTGGCGATGGAGCAGCTCGACGGGCCGTTTTAGGGTGGGATAGCTCCCGCTTAAGCATGATCCTCGCAGTATTAGAAGCTCGCTGCGGGCTTAAATTAGGTAGTATGGATGTTCATTTAAACGTCACCGGTGGGCTGAAAATTACCGAGCCCGCAGCCGACCTTGCCGTTGCTGCGGCGCTTATTTCTGCAGCAACTGGCCAGCCTACCGCCCCTAATGAGGCTTATTTTGGAGAAATTGGGCTTTCAGGCGAGATCCGCCAAGTCAGCCAAACGAGCTTACGTTTAAAAGAGATTGCCAAATTGGGCTTTCGCCAAGCCGTCATTCCACGCCATGTCGGCAACGCCAACGCACGTGCCCGCGCACCAGAAGGGCTCAATGTCGTTGAAACTGGGCATTTAAGCGACCTCGTACGCCGCTTTGCTCCCGAAGCCTCTTAACATTCAAACAATCTCTTTAGAATTATTCTTCGTCTAAGGCACGAATAGGCTTCTGTCCTCGCGTGAGATCACGCAGCCACACCACAACATCTTCTCGTGCCACCAAAGGAACAGCGAGCACCATCTCTGCTCCTTCAGCATCAAACTCACAGGAGAGCGTCTCCACCTGCCACCCAGGAAGCTTAGCTTCAACCTCAGCAAAGATGTGAAACGGACAATGGAAACCAATGCGCGTACGTTCAATACGCTCTGTCTTCGCAGCTTCTCTTAAACATGCCGCCGCGGCACCACCATAAGCACGCACCAATCCACCGGCGCCCAGCTTCACCCCACCGAACCAACGCGTCACTACAACCATGACGCCATCGAAATCCTGTCCCTCAATGGCTGAAAGAATAGGCCGCCCTGCAGTGCCTGAGGGTTCACCATCATCACTTACCCGATAGCGCTCTCCGATGCGAAACGCCCAACAATTATGCGTTGCATCGGCAACAGACACCTCCGCCAAAAACGCCATCGCCCCGGCTTCATCCTCTACAGGAGCCGCCAATGTTCGAAAAACGCTGTGCCGAATAATACTTTCATGCTCGGCGATGCCATCCAATGTCCATGTCATCTTACTATTCTGCCGTAGAAGGAGAGACTTGTCAGCCTATCCTATACATCTTTCCTACCGATAAAACGGTGCCTCTTATCAAGAGCATATTCATACAAGCATGCCATTATAAACATCACCTTTTTAAGGGACTTAATTCAGAAATCTCCCATCATTAAGGGATGGAAAAACACCATCTGCCACGCTAGTAATCGACAAGCTATCATTGAT
Organism: uncultured Acetobacteraceae bacterium; assembly: GCA_946476985.1. Taxonomy (GTDB): domain Bacteria; phylum Pseudomonadota; class Alphaproteobacteria; order Acetobacterales; family Acetobacteraceae; genus Bombella. Next base: position 27,507 of record CAMKWS010000009.1, on the reverse strand, counting down.
ACTTTGTTATGAAGACGGTTTTACAGAGAAACAGCTCTAACCATCGCTTCATTTTGGCTTTTAAATAAAGCCTCATCTAAAGATAGCTACAGTCTGGCCATAGGGCTGCTCACTCATGGCCGTTTATACGTGCTGAACCCGCTTAAGGCATAAAAAGGGACAGAATTTTCTATGCTTTCCACTCTAACCAGCCGTCTCAATGCTTTTTGCGCACGCCATCCCGCTTGGACTGTAGCCCTCTTTACTGCCTTATGCCTCGGCTCTGTTTGGTTAAGCCTTCATCGCCTCGGCATCACCACCGAAACAGATAAACTCTTCGCCGACTCTCTGCCTTGGAAACAGCAAAATCGCCATATTGAACAGCTTTTCCCAGCCGAAAAAGATTCCCTTGTTGCCATTATCGATGCAGCCACCCCAGAAGAAGGCCGTGAGACTGCACGCCTCCTCACCGCAGAGCTACGTAAAGACACCACGAATTTTGACCGTGTCGACCAGCCTGATGCCAACCCCTTCTACACACATAATGCTTTTCTTTTTCTCGATACTAAACAGCTTGAACCACTGCTGGATTCTACGATCGCAGCACAACCTTTCCTCGGCACCTTAGCCGCAGATCCTTCAGCTCGCGGTCTCTTTGGAACCTTTGGCCTCATGGCAACAGCCGCCCGCACAGGCCAAGCCATCCCCGAAAGTTTTAATGCCGCATTAGCTGGCCTCACTAACACACTTACACAAGCCCTCTCTGGTCAAACAGCACCACTTTCTTGGGAGAAACTCCTGGCTGGCGGGCTAAGCGATCTCGGCGGGCATTATCAGTTTGTTGTCACCCATCCCAAACCAGACTTCTCCTCTTTTGAGCCGTCCGAAAAAGCTACACAAGCCTTGAGCACAGCGCTCAATAACCTCCCCACCATTAAAGCGCATCGTGCCCATGCTCTTATCACTGGGGAAGCCAAACTAAGCGATGAAGAATTCTCAACCGTCGCTCAAGGAATGATCCTCGGGCTTGTCCTCTCCTTTGCCCTCGTAACCCTTTGGCTTATTCTCGCAGCACGCTCCCTACGTGTTGTCCTTCCTATTCTCATCACCCTCATTGCAGGATTGCTTCTAACAACAGGTTTTGCAGCACTCGCCGTTGGCACGCTTAATATGATCTCAGTCGCGTTTGCCATCCTCTTTGTTGGCATTGCGGTTGATTTTGCCATCCAATACGGCGTGCGCTTTCGTTGCCAAAAAGATGAACAAAACCATCCCCTTCCTCCTTTACAAGCTCTCTGTCGCACAGGGGAGGAAAGCGGCTCACAGATCTTTATCGCTTCTATTGCGACAGCTGCCGGCTTCTTAGCATTTACACCTACGAATTTTGTCGGCGTTGCTCAACTTGGACTTATTGCCGGTGGAGGGATGATCATCGCCTTCATCTCCACACTCACCCTGCTGCCTGCCCTACTCATTACCTTCCGCGCAAAACCTACAGAAGGCAGTCGCGGCTTTACATGTTTTACCCCGGTAGATCATTTCCTACGCCGTTACCGCTTGCCTATTCTTGGTATCTTTGGCGTACTCGGTATCATCGGGCTCTATCTCATTCCATCCTTGGAGTTTGATGCAGACCCTCTCCATACCAAAAATCCCAACACAGAGGGAATGCAGGCCCTTACCCTGCTTGAGCAAAATCCTCTAACAACCCCATATAACGCACAGCTTCTAGCGCCCGATGCAGCAAGCGCAGCGCAATATGCCAAGAAGTTTAGCGCCCTCCCTAATGTACATGATGTTCTATGGCTCGGCGCCCTTGTGCCAGAGGATCAGGATGCAAAATTCCAACTCATCCACGATGCAGCAGATATTCTTTTGCCAACCTTAACGGTTGAACATCCAGCCCCTGCACCGTCCGCCCAAGAATTACGCTCAGCAGCAACAAAAGCTGCTCAAGCATTTAATGGGTTAGATGCTAAGCTCACACCATCTCTCAAAGCACTGCGTGATGCCCTTACGCGCCTCTCCACCGCTCCGGACACAACACTGCTTGCAGCCAATGACGCCTTAACACGTTTCTTACCAGAGCAGCTTTCGCAGCTCCGTAATCTCCTCTCACCATCGCCGATCACTCTCGATACAATTCCGACTGATATCAGAGAGAGTTATGTAGCTTCTAATGGAGCATACCGCCTGATTATCCACCCTAAAGGGCGTATGTCTGAAACAGAAACACTCTATAACTTCGTGCGTGATATCAAAACTGTCTCGCCTAACATTGCTGGCCCGGCCCTAGAGATTACAGCCAGCGCACAAACCATTACTCACGCTTTTATCACAGCCGCGATTTGCGCCATGATCGTTATTGCGATGATCTTGCTCGTAACCTTACGGCGCATTCTAGATAGCATTTTGGTCTTATTGCCGTTGCTTCTTTCATCATTACTGACGGTCATCCTCATTATAACCGCACCTGAGCCGCTTAATTACGCCAATATCATTTCCCTCCCACTACTCTTAGGAGTAGGCGTCTCATTCAATATCTATTTTGTAATGAACTGGCGTGCAGGGCTTACAAACCCTCTTTCCTCTCCTACCGCACGTGCCGTTCTTTTCTCCGCCCTCACAACGGGTTCTGCCTTCGGCTCACTGGCCACATCAGCTCACCCTGGCACAGCAAGTATGGGACGGCTTTTGCTACTTTCATTAGGGTGCACTCTTATTTGCTCCCTGCTCTTTATCCCCGCCTTATTACCACGTCGTCCACAAGACGAACGCTAGACCAAATATAGGGCATTGATTCGCACTCAATGCCCTATGCCGAAAAAGTGATTCGCTTTTCTTAATCAGTTTTTCATATGATCTTTATAAGAACAAAAAATAACAAAGTTTCCCCTATTACAGAAAATTCATCAAAAAACCTTCTTTCGCCCCTATTTTTCCATATTTTATTTTTCATAAAAAACATCAAATAACACACTGTTTTATAATGATTTTTTTGTTAAATTTTAATTCATAAATTACCTTAAAATTACACCTCTGATAAGTTTTGCATATAATTATAACAGGTTTATTCTGTAAGAAGCTTTTCCCATTTCTTGTTCTGGATCAATGTCCTCCCTCTGTTTTTGCTCTTCCATGAACCTAACAAGTTCATAGAGAGCCAAATATGAGACGTTCACTTTTTTCCCGTTCGATGCTTTGCCCAGCCTTTCTACTGGCTGGTTTAGGTGCAGCATTTTCACCTGCATGGGCAGATAGCTCGGCCTCAGCTGATACAAATGCTTCTACGCAGCAACAGCGCAGCATCCTAGACCGTATCATGCATACAGCACCCGGCGGCTGCCCGCAGAGCAACACGGCACCAGCCGCGAACCCTTATGGCATTTTTGCCCGCGGCGATGGCAGTGAAACAGGCTTTGGCCCTGTCTCCCAATACGGCACCCCCGCAGGCATGGACGCTGTAAGCGCTCCTAAAAAATCCGTTTGTGACCAAAACGATCCATTCGACAGTTACAAACATATGAAGCTGAACGACAGTGGCTCCATCTGGCTTAGCCTTGCCGGTGAGACACGTATCCGTAACTGGTACGATAAACGTCCTTTCTTTGGCGCTAAGACACCATCTAGCGACCTAAACTCCATGGGTGGGCCAGCTCGTCGCTTTAACTCAGGCCGTTTTGTAGTACGCAACCTCTGGAGCGCAGACCTGCATCTTGGCTCCCACGTACGCTTCTTTGGCCAGCTCATCAATGCCGATGCCGGGGGCACACGTCCTTATGGTTATGACGGTACTTTCCGCAAAAACATTGATGCTCAACAGGCTTTTGTCGAATTCAGCGGGAATGCTCTTGGCGGTCATGGTGGCTTTATCTTTGGTCGGCAGCAGTTTCTTGATGCACCCGACTATATGATCGGCAACCGTGATGTTCTCAACGTGCCACTCAGCTGGAATGGTTTCCGCGTCTATGAAATGTGGAAACGTGTCCGTGTTGATGGCTTTGACTTTGTCAAAACAAGAGACCAACACAGCGCCCCTAACGGCTTCCGCGATACAGAAGACTACTCCACCCGTCTTTATGGGGTGAATGTCACCATTGCTCCGCCTGATTTCCACTTCTTAGGCGAGAAGGGTTATTCCTTCATCAACGTCTTCTACTATGGCTATAAAATGGCTGGTGCTCCTGCACAGGCCACCGTCATGAACAATCCTTCTGCCTTTGGCTCCACCACGCGCAACAACTTCGGTCTGCGTTGGCACGGTGAAGCTGGCCCTCTGAGCTTCTCCATGGGCGGCGCTTACCAGCAGGGTGTCTTCCACGCAGCCGATGTGTTCGACGGCAAAACCCTTAAAGAGCCAAGCCATCGTCGTAATGTAAATGCGTGGTCCATGAACGGAACAGTGGATTACCACTTCCGCCATGTTATGTTCCACCCATATGTTGGTGTACAGGGTGATGCTTACTCCGGTGGTGGTGCTCGTGGTACGACCTCCAGCATGAACACCTACATCGAACCATTCGGTGTGAACACTGATTACCTCGACCCAACCAACTACCTAACGGGTCAAAACTTGATCAACTTCGCACCTAAATTTGGTTTCTCCCCAACCAAATTCATCGATGTGCAGTTCAAGCTGCCGTTCTACTGGCGCTACAGTCAGCATGACGACACATATTCCATCCTGGGACGTAACTCCTTCGCTTACTCCAGCAACCCCGCTAATGACCGCGGCTCCTTCGTTGGGCTTGCACCACAGGCTTCCACATCTGTGCGCCTTGGTCCTCACCTAACATGGAACCAACATGTTGTGCGCTTCCTAACATCGCACTCCATGCACCGGGTTGGCGCTCATAACGCCACTTACTACCAGTCAGACTTCACTCTGACCTACTAAGTTCTCTTACAGAACTACCAGTTAAAAGCCCCTGTGAGCTCAGCTTGCAGGGGCTTTTTTATGCATACTGGCAGAGAACATCTTTTCATTAATGGTTTGTTATGCTCATTCTATCTCCTCACTTATGGTTTTATCCTCCACCACAATGAGGAGCCCTTTGCTATGCAAACCATCTTCCGCGATGCAATGAGCCGCCTTGGCTCTCCTGTTGTCCTTGTTACTACTGATGGCCCTGCAGGACGCCATGGGCTTACTGTTTCTGCCATTACCAGTGTTTCAGACACGCCTCCAACGGTGCTCATCTGCCTGAACCAGAATAATCACTCACACCAAGCTTTTCTCAAAAATGGCAAGGTTGGTATCAGCATCCTAGGGAAAGGGCATGATGAGCTTGCTTTCACCTTTGCCAATTCTCGCCTCACAGCAGAGGAACGCTTCACCCACGGCCAATGGCACACAAGCCCTCAAGGCATTCCTCTTCTCAAGAATGCCCTTGCAACACTCGATTGCTCAATTGAAGATACTTACCAAAGCGGCACACATGATGTGCTCTTTTGCCAGGCACATAGCATCACGATAAATGACGGCACAGGCCACGGTCTCACATGGTTTGACCGCGCCTTTCACCACCTACCTATGCAAAACACATAAAGAGACCCCACAATAGGCTTCCCTCTTGCCGTACCATAAGAGGGGAAAGCCGATGGCGTCCCTCTACAATCTTATATCAGCGCATCACTTAGTAGTTTGATATTAAGCGCGACGATCACCAGCACCACAGCCCATGAAACCAGTGCCCAGAAAGTGGATAAGCGAAACGTCCCCATACGCTTGCGACTAGAGACAAACCACACCAACGGCACGACCGCAAAAGGCAACTGCATGGAGAGGACAATCTGGCTAAACACCAGTAAGTCCCCAACTTTCCCTTGCCTATATACCCCCACAACGGCAATCACGGGCAAAACAGCTAGCCCCCGTGTGAGCAAACGCCGCGCCCAATAAGGTAGACTGAGATGCAAGAATCCCTCCATCACAATCTGCCCAGCGAGAGTTCCCGTTACTGTAGAATTCGTCCCCGCAGCCAAAAGGGCAACAGCGAATAATGTAGAGGCAATCCCTAACCCTAATACAGGGGAGAGCAATCGCCACGCATCACCAATCTCTGCAACATTTTGATGCACTGTGCCATGAAAGGCCGCAGCTGACACAATAAGAATGGCTGCATTAATAAATAAGGCCAATGTAAGGGCCAAACTACTATCCCACGTTGCCCAACGCAAAGCATCTCGCCGCCCTGCATCTGTCCGGGGATAGTCACGACTTTTGACTAAAGATGAATGCAAATAAAGATTATGCGGCATCACCGTAGCCCCAATAATCCCTATCGCCACATAAAGCATATCAGCATGCGTTAAAATCACACGGGAAGGCATAAAGCCTTTCATCACCGCCCCAAGTGAAGGGGACGCCGCAATAAGCTGCACCCCAAAACACAGCGCAATAATTCCTAATAAGGTGATAACAAACGCCTCTAACGCACGCATCCCACGCCGCATCAGCAACAACACGACAAACACATCAAGCACAGAGATCAACGTGCCACCCATAAGAGAGATGCCGAATAATAGATTCAGCGCCACCGCCGTGCCAATCACCTCAGCAAGATCGCAAGCGATAATGGCCAACTCACATGTCACCCAAAGTGCCACACTTACCCCACGGGGCAACCAGTCCCGGCAGGCTTGGGCAAGGTCTTTTCCGGTAGCAATGCCAAGCCGTGCCGCCAGAGCTTGAAGCAACACCGCCATAATATTGGCAAGCAAAATGACCGAAAGAAGCCGATAGCCAAATTGCGCCCCACCTTGTAGGTCTGTGGCCCAATTTCCGGGGTCCATATAACCCACGGCCACCATGTAACCAGGCCCGACAAAGGCAAGAAACCGCTTAAACCAAAAAGCTGCTTGGTTGGGGATGGCAACAAACCCACGCTCTGCTTTTTTATCAGCTATCATGTTTGTTCCCATCACACCCTCTTATCACAGGCAACCCGCCCATCTTGCAGCATTATGGGCCAGCACTCCTACATAAATGCTGCTTATTTATAGCTCGTTTCACGGTGGAATGAGCCAATGTAATATTGCGCTTATATCATATAAATAAGGGGAAGTGCGGATACACTTCCCCTTATAGCTTTTCTGCAATGCAGTCCGGCCTACCGCTTCTTAAGAAGCATCGTCTTCTTTAAACCACACTTCTACAGGGCCTGTAAGCTTCATGGTCATCGGACGGCCACGGCGGTCTAACGAACGCCCTACAGCTACGCGAATCCACCCTTCACTCACACAGTATTCTTCTACGTTTGTTTTCTCTTCCCCACGGAAGCGCACACCAATCCCACGGCTAAGCACCTCTTCATTAAAAAAGGGGCTATCTGGGTAAATCGAAAGACGATCAGGGATCGTATCAGTCATTTGCTGGTCTATCCTTTTCGAGAGCCTCTCACCGAGGCCACATCACAGCCCCTTTTTTGCAAAAGAGCCTTATCTAATACGTTAAGGACAGGCTTTACCCTATTCACCCCCTCTAGGGCAAAGCCCCCTTACCTATACCAAAAAAAATTTAGGCAATCTCAAACATCGCTTCCACTTCAACAGGAGCATTGAGCGGCAAGCTTGGCACGCCAACGGTAGAGCGTGCATGGCGGCCAACCTCCCCCTCAAATACTTCTCCAGCTAAATCGGAAGCGCCATTCATCACAGCTGCATGGTCTGTAAAATCTGCTGTACAGGCCATAAAACCACCTAAACGCACCACACGGCGCACTCGGGTAAGATCTCCCCCTAAAGCAGCTTTTACTTGGGCAAGAATATTAATAAAGCACGCACGAGCACATGCCTGACCTGCCTGATGAGACACCTCTGCCCCCAGCTTACCGGTGATGAGCAATTGGCCATCAACCAAAGGCAGTTGACCCGACACCACAAGGAGATTACCCGTTTGCACCACAGGAACATAATTTGCCACTGGTGCGGCCGCAGCAGGAAGCTCAATATTCAAAGCTGCGAGGCGTTCTTCAGGGGAGGCCATGTCTCTCATCCTTATCATCGTTCATAATTAAAAATTGACCTGCATACCCTGCGCTGCCAAAGCTTGCTTGCCAAGCCCTCTAAGATAGAAAAACCTTCTCTCCTTAAACGGCAGAACGTACCTCTCCCGCCAAGTCACGACGTGTATGTTCTAAAACAGCGGCATAACTCCGCAATGTATGCTGTTCACTAAGCTGCCCCACCACCTGTCGAGAAAGGCGATCCTCCACTACGGCAAGTGCATCTGCCTCAGCTTCGGTAAAGAGTTCCACTGCCTCTTTTACCCCCATATCCGGCACCAACATAACATCCCGATGATGTGCAAGGGACGATACAGGCACATCCTCCCCCTCCGCTGTATTTAACTCAGCAACAAAGACCATCCCTTCATAACGCCCTGCATCGTCAACCAAGATAATCCGCTCCCCTGCACCAAGAGGAAAACGCTTTCGTGCCACGGAGATCGGTATATCTGCCTTCAAACACCGCACTTGCACACGCATTAATGTCTGCACATTCAGCTCACGAATACGCCCCACATCCACAGCGGAACGAATACTCTCTCCCCGCAAATGGAAACGCCATGTGGCAAAACTATACCCAAACAAGCGGCGCACGGTGAGCATAGAGAGCACAGAGGCCACAATAACCCCACTGCCAATTGTGATGTTATCAACCATCTCTAATGTCATACATACGATGGTCAGTGGCCCACCAATCACCGCAGAAGCAACAGCACTCATGCCTAATATAGCGCACACGACATGATCTACTGGTGCAAGACCATAAGGGGCTAAACACGCCCCGAAGCCTTCTCCCGCCAAGGCCCCGATGAAAAGAGAGGCAAAAAACATGCCACCTCGAAAGCCGGCCCCTAATGAAACACTAGAGGCCAACATTTTCGCTCCCAACAGCCCCAATGCTAAAGATGGTGCCAAAGCGCCTGAAAGCACATGCACCAACCCCGCATGCCCTGCAGACATCACCGCAGGATAACGAGCCGCTAAAAACGCTAACAGCACTCCCCCCACAACAGGCCGGATCCAAAATGGTACAGGAAGATACCGAAACAACTCCTCTGCCTTCGTAACGCAATACATCGTAATGATAGACACTAAGGCGCATATAATCGCCAATATCACCACACCAGGAGCCGCCTGCCAGCTCATATGCCATGCTGTTACAAACTTAGGAATATCTCCGCCCACACCTAAAAGATGCATCACCCCCATCCCTGCGACTGATGCCACTGCGATGGGAAACAAATTCTCTAAACTATAAGACCCAATAATCAGCTCAAACGCATAAAAAGCACCAGCTATAGGCGCATGAAACGCCGCACTAATACCCCCAGCTGCACCGGCACCAACTAGAATACGCAAATCAGCCCGCCGCACACGAAAAATTTGCCCAAGCCACGATCCACAAGCAGCAGAAATCTGCGTAAATCCTGCCTCCAGTCCAATAGATGCCCCAGCTCCATTTGAGGCGACTGTTTGAGCCACAATGAACAAACTATCCCGCACAGACATCCGCCCACCATGTAAAGCGTTCGCTTCAACAGGGTCCACCAACCGGCGAGACATAAACCGTGCCCGCACAAGGCTCATCAGCCCAACGAGTAAGCCCCCACACCCCAAAACAAGCACACACCACCACAAAGGCAGAGAAGATAATCCCGAAAGCCGCCCCCCATTGTGAAGATGATAAAAAACAACATGCGCCCACATCGTTGCACGCGTTATGCACACGACCAATCCACCAGCTAACGCCCCAATAAGAGCAGCTAGAATGGTAAGGCCTACTTCATCTCGCCTAACAAATGCTCTTATTGGCCGTGTAGGAGCAAATAAAACACGCCCCCACCCCTTGAGATGCGCCCTCATAAACACACACGCTCACGAGATAAGGCACTCTGACCCGCCATACCTCTCTCGGCACTATTTTGCTGCATGTATCATCCCATCCATAAAGCGTTCGGCTTTTACCTACCCGCCTTATCACACCAGAGATGCAACTCGCCAAGGGGTTTACCAATCTTCCCCATGGCCAAGCTGGCGTAAAATATCGCGCCGCATATTCATCAACACAGGGTCATCTCTATGCCGTGATGCAGGAAGCTCCACAGGGACATCCATCACAATACGAGCAGGACGAGGGCTAAAAACGATAATGCGCGTTGCCAGTAATAACGCCTCTTCAACATCATGCGTCACCATCAACGCCGTAAAACCACGTTCACGCCAAAAACGGGCAATCTCTGTCTGCATAGTCAAACGTGTCAGACTATCGAGCTTACCCAAAGGCTCGTCTAAGATCAGCATTTGCGGATCATTAACCAATGCACGTGCCAAAGCAGCACGTTGGGCCATCCCACCTGAGAGCTGATGCGGCCATGCAGAGCCATAATCCTGCAACCCCACAAGCCCTAACATGTGCTTCACTTTAACCGGATCTGACTGTTTTTGTATCTCTAATCCCAGCCCCACATTACCCTCTACCGTCAACCACGGATAAAGGGTTGGGTCTTGAAACATCACGATACGGTCTGGGCCAGGACCTGTTATAACCTGCTCCCCTGCTCGGATGATGCCATTTTGTGGTGCCTCAAGCCCTGCGATCAGTCGCAAAATGGTCGATTTACCACTACCCGATGGACCTAAAAGCGCAACAAACTCCCCCGGTTCCACATCAAAGCTTACATCGGCCAGTACAGGGTTATGTACTCCCTGTAATTCATAACTATGAGAGACATGTTCGACCGATAGTGAAAGAGCAGACTGCTTCACCATTTCAGCCCATCCTTTTGCCACCGTAATACGCGGTCTCTCACTTTAAACAACAAGCTCATAAGGCCAGAACACATCAACGACATCACCAATAACGCCGCATACATATTCGGATACGCCGCCCAACCCTGAGACCATTGCATGTAAAATCCAAGACCAGACTTCACGCCCAACATCTCAGCCACCACCAACATAGAGAAAGCTGCGCCCAACCCCATGAACAACCCTACAAAAATCTGCGGCGTAGCCGCAGGTAATGCAACACGCCAGACAAGAAACCGTGGCTTTGCCCCCATTGTCCGCGCAAGGGCATAATAAGAAGGGTCCACCGCAGCAACACCCGACCATGTCAACACCGCAACAGGAAAGCCCGCAGCTAATGCCATAAGCGACAAACCTGCCAACCTTGTTGAAGGCATAATCACAAAGGCAAGCGGCAATAATGCAACAGGAGGTAATGGGCCAATTAACCTCATAAGAGGGCGCACCCAATAACGAAATCGTAGCGACCACCCAAGCGCAACACCCACAACCACCCCAAGCACCGCACCGATACTATAGCCACATACCAGCAACATAAGGGAATGATACAGACTATCCCCCAAGCGCCGCCAATCTGTTAGGAAAACATCTAAAAGATCTTGCGGTGTGCCGAAAAATGGGCGTGGCAGAAGCAGACATTTCGCTTGCACAAGCTCCCACAACGCTAACCCTAAACCTAGAGCCAGCATCCATGCTGCTCGGTCTTTCAGGCGTTTTGCAGCGACCATGACCAGTAGAACAACACCCACAGCTGCCAAAAGACCCGCAAGAAGCAATGTATCGGGAAAGTCATCACCATCCGGCCACAACCATGTCACCAATGCCGCAACAAACCACGCGGACCCCGCAAGCCACCTCACTGCTGCTTTTGCGCAGCACCGCCTTTTTTTCTCTACTGTAGTCATCTTAAGCAACACATCATCCAAATGGATTATACGTTACTTTGCGTATGTAACGTGCTGCATCCATCGAAGGACGGAAAACCCCAATCCCCTTTAGCGCCTCAGCATAGCGTGTCACTTCATCCCTAAAAGCCGCATCTAACGCTTGGTGATGATGGTCATGCATACGCAGCATCTCTGCAAGGTCTTCCTTACTAGCTTTTGGCGCAAATGGTTGGAAAATGGCTCCTCCCTCTTCTGGGTGACACGCAAGCCACTGACCTGCCTCAAGTAAAGCCGCACTCACCGCCGCGGCCACGTGAGGCTCCTCACGCACAAGCTGCCCACGTAAGCCAATGACGCAACATGCCATCTGCCCCCACGAGCCAGACATATTACTATCAAGATCTACCAACCCAAATTGGCGACGTTGTAAAAAAGCTACGGAATCATCATTGGCAATCGCCTGCACATCTCCCCGCCTTAGCGCAATTGGCAATAAATCAGACGGGAATTGCCGCCATTGCACATCATTCTCTGGATCAATCCCCAATTCTTTAAGGCGAATAGCAAAAAAGTTACGGTCTGGACCGCCAATATCTGCCACCCCAATCGTCTTACCTTTAAGGTCTGCTAAGCTATGGATCCCTAATTGTGGGGCGGTCATTAAATAAATACAGCCCGCATGCAAGCCTGCAACAAGCTTAACATCAAACCCCTGTTGCAAAGGTTTTAACCATCTTAAAGCCATCCCAGGCGCACCATCGGCTTTCCCGGTTGAGAGGCTCTCTAATAATTGATCTGTCGAACCGGCAAAATTTACATAATCAACATCAAGGTTATATTTTGCAAAAAAGCCTTTCGCCTTGGCGACTGGTACAGCGGCGGTGCAAATTGAATCCTCATTCCATGCGATCGTCAGCTTCCGCGGCGCCCCGGAAACTGGCTTTACTTTCCCTGCCCACGCATCCTCACATGCAGCGTTGTCCCCTTTCGCCCATCCTTGTCTGGCTGCGCCCATATAGGAAACACCAGCTAATGACGCCAAAAACAAAGCGCGACGGCGTGTCAAGGAGACAAAACTAGACATATAACTTACACCCCTTAAAGCAATACTCTCACCATCATACGATGAAACGGCGCATTATCCTAATAATATGGAATGAAATATGTATAATTTTAATACCACAATTTTATATGGTTAATTTTCATTAACATGATTTAATAACCTTAATAATACCCAATAATACTAACATATTTTTGAACATTATACTGTGCATATAACACTTGATAAGGCGATTAAGCCTTATGATTTTATCATACAAAACCAGTTAATGGTTAAACACGCACCTTCTTAGAGCAGCTCTTATACGCACACAAACAGCACGATATCTCTCATAAGGAAAATAGGATTGATTTTATCCTAAATACTCCTATAAGCAGCCGCTCTTTCGTTTATTCTTAAGTTCGATAAAGGGTCACGTCATGCAGCTCGCTTCCCTTATCCGCAATGATACAGGTTCCGACACCGCTCCCACCGTTGTGCTACTGCACGGTGTGTTTGGGCGCGCACGTAATCTGGGCATTCTACAGCGTGCCCTTAGCCCGTATTTTAATACCGTTGCGTTAGACCTCCGCTCCCATGGTGGCAGCCCGCACGCTCCCATCACCTATCCGGACATGGCTCAAGACGTGCTGGAAACGATGGATAGCCTCGGTATTGAAAAAGCCAGCCTTGTTGGCCACTCCATGGGTGGGAAAACAGCCATGGCCACAACGCTGACAGCCCCAGAGCGTATTGAGAAGCTGCTTGTGGCAGATATTGCGCCAGATTCTATGGTTCATGGTCAGCACGAACTCGCTAAGCTTCTACACAGCACACCATTGCCAGAGCTGAACTCTCATGCAGAGATCCGTAAATTCCTTATGGGCCTGATTGGCGATCCTGCGGTGAGTGAACTGATCGGCCAACATATTGAACCCGGCAGCCCCGCACGCTGGACAATCGGTTTAGATGAGATTGTCTCTAGCTTCCTGACCATTCAAGAATGGCCAGAAGTCTTTACCGGCAAGCAATGGAACGGTCCTGCGCTCTTTATCCGTGGGGGGAACTCCCCATACATTCAGCCTCAGCATCATGATGTCATCTGCCGCTTCTTCCCACAGGCAGACATCAAGACAATCCCCAACACAGAACATTGGCTGCATATTGAAGACCCTGCGTCCTTCAACGCCATGATGTTGGAGTTCCTGCGCGGCTAAATCTGGTAAAACCAACTCCGCACAACAAAGAAAGGGCCACCTTAATATGAGGTGGCCCTTTCTTTATTCTAATAAGGCTTAGCGCCTCTCCTATGAGAGGGTATAAACAATGAGCCTCAAACGCCTTTTAAGCGTTCTGCCATACTCATCGCATGAGCATCTAGCCCTTCCTCACGTGCGAGGATCACACCAGCAGGGCCAACCTTCTTCAAACCCTCAATATCTGTCTCAATCGAAGTTGTCCGCTTGAGAAAGTCATAAACCGAGAGACCAGAAGCAAAACGCGCTGTACGGCTTGTCGGCAACACGTGGTTTGGCCCACCAACATAATCCCCCACAGCCTCAGGGCAGAACCGCCCCATAAAGATCGCCCCAGCATGGCGCACCTTCTGGCTGAAAACACGTGGCTCATCCAGCATGACCTCAAGATGCTCCGGCGCAAAAGCATTCACCACCTCTGCAGCTTCATCATCATTGCGGACCAGCACAACAGCACCACAATCATCCCAGCTTTTACGCGCAATTGGCGCACGAGGTAGTGTTTTTAACTCCTCCTCAACCGCGGCAATCACCGCATCTGCAAAAGCGGCATCCTGAGTGATGAGAACTGATTGCGCTTGTTCATCATGTTCAGCCTGAGCAAGCAGATCAATCGCAACAAGCCGTGGATCATTCTTCCCATCAGCGACCACCACAACCTCAGATGGCCCCGCGATGCTATCAATTCCCACATGACCGAACACTTGCCGTTTTGCCTCAGCCACAAAGGCATTACCCGGCCCGACAATACGATCCACCGCCGCAATGCTCTTCGTACCATAAGCTAGCGCACCAACAGCCTGCGCCCCGCCGACACGATACACCTCTGTAATACCACACAGGCGAGCAGCTTCCATCACGAGAGGGTTCAACACCCCGTCAGGCGTTGGCACACACATAGCCAAACGCTTCACCCCAGCGACCTGCGCTGGCAGGGCGTTCATCAACACAGAGGAAGGATAGGCAGCCTTACCACCAGGCACATAAAGCCCTGCAGCATCAAGGGCTGTCCATCGCATCCCTAACCGCAACCCGGCATCATCTGTATAATCTAAATCTTTGGGTAATTGTGCTTCATGAAAAGCACGAATCCGTTTCGCCGCAAGCGCTAAGGCCTCTTTTGTCTCAGGCGCCACACGGTCAGCAGCTGTGCGTATTTCATCCTCACTCAGACGAATGGTCTGCGGGGTCAGCTCAAGGCGATCAAAACGAGACGTATACTCACACACAGCCTCATCACCACGGGCTTGCACATCTGCCAAAATAGCCCGCACAGGCTCCACAACAGAGTCATTCTGCTCACCACGACGTGCAAGAACAGATTTTAACTCCTCGGCAAACTTAGCTGATGTCGTATCCAGACGTTTCATGCCGCGTCTCCTTCTTTTACAGCAGATTGCGCCACAGCAGACCGGAAACGCTCAATTAATGCGCTGATTTCCTCAGGGCGGGTTTTTAAAGCAACACGATTTACAATAAGGCGGCTGGTAATATGAGCAATTGTCTCAACCTCCTCGAGGCCATTCGCCCGCAAGGTTGAGCCCGTATCGACAAGATCCACAATCACATCAGCCATATCCAATGCAGGGGCAAGTTCCATCGCCCCATGGAGATGGACAATCTCCGCATTAATCGCACGAGACGCAAAATGACGTCGCGCAATGGCGGGATATTTAGTCGCTACTCGCAAGCGAGAACGCCCCTCTGGCGGCTCATCATCCGCACCTTTGGGCCGTGCGACAGAGATGCGACACCCACCAATACCAAGATCTAACGGTGCATACAGATCGGGATAGTCAAACTCCATCAACACATCCGCACCGCAAACACCAATATCGGCACCGCCATACGCCACAAATGTTGCCACATCAAAAGACCGCACACGCACCACATCTAATGCAGCATCAGAAGTCGGGAAGCGCAAACGGCGGCTGCTTTCATCAAGGCAATCTTGTGCTGGTTCAAAACCTGTATGATGCAACACAGGCCGTAACGCTTTAAGAATCCGCCCTT
This sequence comes from uncultured Acetobacteraceae bacterium, assembly GCA_946476985.1. GTDB lineage: Bacteria > Pseudomonadota > Alphaproteobacteria > Acetobacterales > Acetobacteraceae > Bombella. The sequence continues at coordinate 11,516 of CAMKWS010000009.1, read as the reverse complement.
TCGGAAGGGCCAGAATAAGCGGCGAGTTTGCCTGCGTCTCAGTCATCAACAGCTCCTATGTGCAGCACATTTATGTAACACCAAAATACTCATAGGGCGGCTTGCTCACCCTTGTTACTTTTTGGCCTAACAGCCCTCACGCTGCAAGACTAGCCCCTTATCTCTCAAGGCAGCCCCGCTTTTATACACTCTGCTCAACCGGCCATAGCGCAGCAAGGTCTTTACGGCGGTGCCGTGCAAGCCGGGCCGCTGTCAGCACTGCACGAGCCTCATTAATAGCGCTTTGCAACTCATCATTTACCAGCGCATAATCAAACTCCTGCCAATGAGAAATCTCTCCCATCGCAGCCTGCATACGTGAGGCAATCTCCTCTTCACTATCAGAATCCCGCCCACGCAGGCGTTTTTCCAGCTCCTCTAAGGAAGGTGGCAATACAAACAGCCCCACGCAATCTTCTGGTAGAGCTTCACGAATCAAACGATGCCCCTGCCAATCAATATCCAAAATCACATCACGCCCAGCGGCAAGCGCTTCTTCCATAGGCGCTTTTGGGGTGCCATAACCCCGACCAAACACCTCAGCCCATTCGAGCAACTCACCATTTTGCGCCATCTGGCGGAAAGTAGCTAAGTCCCGAAAATAATAATGCACGCCTTCTTCCTCGCCAGGGCGGGGTTGGCGCGTGGTAACAGAAATAGATGTGAAAATAGTTGGATCAGCCGCACGAAGCGCCTGTGCAATTGTAGATTTTCCAGCACCAGATGGTGCTGAAATTACCAAACATACACCACGCCGCGACTGTTCGTGCATTTTAGTCCCCTGCTGCGCTCTCATCATATGGCTCAAAGATTGCGAGATATTTGCCAGAAAAATAACATCGTTACTAGCAGCACGCGTAGGATAATCTCCTCCCTCTTATTATCCCGGGGGCATCTTTATTCTACCAACATCTTCATATCTTGTTCATGATTTCACTAGCATTCCATTATGAGCCTGCATTATCATTGGGCGTGGCGACTCAGCTCTCTTTTATATAAGAGCGCAGTCATGCTAGTGAGGCACGCCTATTCTTTAATGGAGACAAACCATGGCTTGGAACACACCAAAAGTAACAGAGATCCCTTTGGGTGGTGAAATTAACTCTTACGTTTGCGGTGAGAAGAAGTAAGTCTTCTCCCTAGAAGCTGTGTCAGTAGGTATAGGGCACCCCCTCTCCTGCTGACACAGTTTAGAAGACCTCATTTTTAAAGAGGTCTTTCTTCGCTCTCGTGTTGTACACGACATAGATACATCCCCACATATCGTCTCCCTTTACCTCTGGGCTTAGAGCCCTGCGAGCGAAAGGTATTCCCTACCGTGCTTGATATTATTATTCTTGGCGCCGGCGCTGGCGGTGGCTTCCCACAATGGAACTCAGCAGCTCCAGGGTGCCTCCTTGCACGAGAGGGCATTCACGCCAAAGCACGGACACAAGCCTCCCTTGCGATTAGTGGAGATGGGGAACATTGGTTCCTCCTCAACGCATCTCCTGATCTAAGACAACAAATTCTCACAACACCTGCCCTGCAGCAAAAAGGCACTATCCGTGGCACGCCCATCCAAGGGGTTATCCTCACCGGCGCAGAGATTGATACCATTACAGGCCTACTCACTCTCAGAGAGCGTGAGCCTTTTACCCTAATGGGGAGCCAATCCACCCTTAATCAGCTCAATGCCAACCCTATCTTCGAAGCATTAGACCGCCAGATTATTCCGCGCCACTCTCTCCCATTAGAAGCCCCTTTTCCTTTAACATTAAAAGATGGCTCTGCGTCTGGCCTAACGTTGGAGGCCTTCACCGTACCCGGCAAAGCACCACTCTATGCCGAAGAACAGGGTACAAACCCAGATGACACACTTGGGTTAGAAATCTCCGACGGCTCCCAGACACTCCTTTTTATCCCCGGCTGTGCAGAGATTACCCCCTCCCTCATCGCCCGAGCAGAAAAAGCCGATATTCTCTTTTTTGACGGTACGCTTTGGACAGATGATGAGATGATCCACGCTGGCCTCAGCCCTAAAAGCGGCCAGCGTATGGGGCATGTCTCTATCAATGAGCCCAACGGCCCCTTACAAACATTTGCCCATTGCACAAAGCTGAAGAAAATCTTTGTGCATATCAATAATTCTAACCCCGTTTTGCTAGAAAATAGCCCTCAACGCCGCCTTGCTGAAGAAGCTGGTTGGCGCGTTGGGGAAGACGGTATGAGATTCACCTTAAAGGCCCAATCATGAGCACCCTTCTTACCCCAGATGAACTCGAAGCACGCCTCCGCGCCATTGGTGCAGAGCGCTATCACCGCCAGCACCCGCTGCATAAAGCGATGTATGACGGCAAGCTCACCAAGGGTCAGCTACAAGCTTGGGCGCTTAACCGTTATTATTATCAAGCACAAATCCCCGTAAAAGATGCAACCCTACTCGCTCGCCTTCCCACGACAGAACTCCGCCGGGAATGGCGCCGCCGGATTGAAGATCATGATGGTACAGAAGGCAGCCCAGGCGGCATTGCTCGCTGGCTTAAGCTCACCTCTGGCCTCGGGCTGGATGATGCTTATGTTGAAAGCCTAAAAGGCCTACTGCCTGCTACAATTTTCGCCGTAGATGCCTATGTCGCCTTTGTGCGGGATCGTTCCATCCTCGCGGCTATTGCCTCCTCCCTGACAGAACTATTCTCTCCGACCATTATCGGTGAGCGTATGGAAGGTATGTTACGCAATTATTCTTATATCTCTGAGGATACATTAGCTTACTTCAAACCGCGCCTCACTCAAGCACCTCAAGATGCAACCTTTGCGCTCAACTATGTCAAAACACATGCCCGCACGGTTGAACAACAAGAAGAAGTCCTCCACGCGCTGGAATTCAAATGTGCCATCCTGTGGCAATTACTTGATGCCCTCGACCACGCCTATGTTGAAGGGAACATCCCACCAGGGGCATTTATCCCCCAAACAGCATAAGGCAGCCATTTTATGACAACCCTTACCGAACAAGATAGCCCCGGCTTTAGCCGTGGCTATCGCCTCCAACATGATAAAATACGCTCTCAATGGCTCATCCAAGCTCCAGAACGTGCTCTTTTTGCCGATGATATCGCCGTTGCCATCCTCCAGGAACTAGATGGCCGCACACCTATCAGCACCATCATCGATCGCCTCAGCGCACGTTATCATGCACCACGTGAACGTATTGCAGAGGATGTTCTCACCCTCCTCTCTGACCTCTACACCAAAAAGATTCTACGCCTGTGAGTACACCCTCCCCTACACCGGCTGCTCCTATGAGCCTCCTTGCGGAACTCACGCATCGTTGCCCCCTCTCTTGTCCATATTGCTCCAATCCACTTGAGTTAGAGCGTAAATCGCAAGAATTAAGCACCGAGACATGGCTTCATGTGTTAGACCAAGCCGCCGAGATGGGGGTTTTGCAAGTACACTTCTCTGGGGGAGAGCCTATGGCACGGGCCGACCTCACCACGCTCATTTCACATGCTCATAAACTCAATCTCTACACCAACCTCATCACCTCTGGAGTTCTCATTACGCCAGATAATATGGCAGCCCTTGATAAAAGCGGCCTCGACCATGTTCAGCTCTCTTTTCAAGATACAGATCACACCGAAGCAGACCGTCTAAGCGGGTTTGGCAATGTCCAACCTCGCAAACTCCAAGCGGCTCATCTCATTCATCAAGCCGGTATTCCCCTCACACTCAATTTTGTACTGCACAAAACCAATATCTCCCGCATGCCAGAGATGTTTGCTCTCGCCCGCTCTCTAGATGCCCAACGTGTTGAAATGGCCCACACCCAATATTACGGCTGGGCTCTTAAAAACCGCGCTGCTCTCCTCCCCTCTCGCGCCCAACTAGATGAAGCCGCTTCTTACGTTGAGGCCGAACTCACTAAGGGAGGCCTAACGATTGATTATGTCACACCTGACTATTACGCAGACCGCCCCAAACCCTGCATGGGCGGCTGGGGGCAGCGTTTTCTCAATATCTCACCATCCGGCAAAGTTCTTCCCTGCCATGCTGCTGAAACCATTCCATCCCTGCGCTTTGAAAATGTGGAAGACAAACCCTTAGCCGATATCTGGTACCACTCCAAAGCCTTCCAGCTCTTTCGTGGAACAGACTGGATGCCCGAACCATGTGCCTCTTGTGACCGTAAAGAAATCGACTGGGGTGGCTGTCGCTGTCAGGCACTTGCACTCACAGGCGCTGCAGCTAATACAGACCCCGTTTGCAGCCTCTCCCCCCACCGCTCACTCATTGATCACGCTATCACAGAGGCCACCTCTCCAGAGGTTGATTATTCTATTGTGTACAGAAAAATAACATAAGCTGAGATATCTCTTTCATATGCCCTCAATTTCCCAAAATATGTGACTAACGAAGTGAAATAATTACGCTACCTTTCTGATTATTTTGAAAAACAAATATTTCTCTTTATAATCATAACTTACTAATCATACGGATTATAAAATGGCCTCTCCTGAAATCAGCATCATTGTTCCTTGCTATAATGAAGTCGAAAATATCGGCCCCCTTGTTGATGCTCTGGAGACAACCCTTACTGACATTAAATGGGAAGTCATCTTCGTTGATGATAACTCCCCTGACGGCACCATCGAAGTTGTGCGGAAATTGGCACAAAATAACCCTGCTGTACGCGGGCTTCATCGCATTGGGCGGCGTGGACTATCATCTGCGGTAATTGAAGGGGCTCTCAGCAGCTCTGCTAATATCATCGCTGTGATGGATGGTGACCTGCAGCATGATGAGTCCTGCCTACGTGATATGATCACCGCTATTACAGATAAAGGTGCAGATATTGCTGTCGCCAGCCGTCATATTGAAGGTGGCAGTAGTAATGGCCTCTCTGACGGGTGGCGCCACTTCCTTTCGCAAGGGGGCATTTGGGCCGCCCAAAAGCTACTTAACGTCCCCCTGACAGACCCAATGAGTGGCTTCTTCGCTATCAAACGCGCATGCTTTACTGAACGTGCCGCATTACTTGGCGGGCAAGGCTTTAAAATCCTACTCGACATCATGCTCGCCCGCCCGGGTACACTTAAAATTCATGAAGTCCCCATGATGTTTCGTAACCGCCTTCATGGGAAAAGCAAGCTCAGCCACGGTGTCATGCTCAGCTTTGGCCGCATGATCATCACACATTTCTTTAAAAAAGCCTTACCGCATTCACGCACCTAAGCATAAATGCGGCTCTCCTTACCGGCTTAGGCATGCTCCAGAAGCTGCTTTACGGTACGAGCAACACTCTCCTGCCATGCAGGCAAAGTCAGTCCGAAAATATTCTGCAACTTATGAATATCTAACCGTGAATCAGCCGGACGTGCGGCTGGTGTTGGCCAATCTGCCGTTGTAATAGCGTCAATCTTTGGCATAGCTTGCCCATACTTACTGGCTTGCTCCAGCGCATAATAAGCCAGCTCATACCAAGTAGCCTCCCCCGCCCCTCCAGCATGGAAAATACCACTATATTCAGCCTGCCAACCTGTTTGGCTAATCTTGTCAATAATTCCCAAGATCACGACCGCAAGGTCATCTGACGACGTTGGGTTCCCCTTCTGGTCTCCCACCACACGCAAATGAGGATTCTTAGCCCCGGCATTGAGCATCGTTTTGACAAAATTCTTACCATGGGCCGAATATACCCACGATGTCCGCAAAATGATGCTCTGCGACTGCGCTGTCAGCACGGCCACTTCACCCTCGGCTTTCGTCTTCCCATAAACCGTAACAGGGCACACAGCATCCGTCTCTAAGTACGGCGCCCCCTTACAGCCATCAAAAACGTAATCTGTAGATACATGAATAAATGGCACACCAAGACGCGCTGCCTCTGCCGCTAACGCAGCTGGCCCAAAATGATTCGCCTGCGCGGCAGCCTCTTGTTCTGTTTCAGCTAAATCAACAGCTGTCCATGCTGCAGCATTCACAATAAATAATGGCTTATAGGCATCAACCACCTTACGCAGGCTATCAGGAGCCTGTAAATCTGCCTCTGGTCGTCCCACCGCAATCACACGGTCACCACCATATTCGAGCAAGGACGTCGCAAGCTGGCCTGTCCGCCCAATAACTAAAATAGAAGACTGAGCCATTATCCATGCTCCTCTTTACTTGTAGTCGAACCAGCCCTTAGCAGCCTCAAAAGGCGGAGCTGCAAGATCTTTCTCTGAAAGAACAACAGTCCCTCGCTCTACAGGCCACTCAATGCCCAGCTGAGCACAATCCCATCGCACAGAACGCTCAGACGCCTTATCGTAAAAACCGGTGCACTTATATTGTACTTCCGTATTTTCCTCGAGCGTTACAAATCCATGCAAGAACCCGACAGGAATCCATAACTGAGACCAATTTTCGGCAGAAAGCTCAGCGCCGACCCACTGTCCATATGTTGGTGAGCCTGTTCGCGCATCCACAGCGACATCCCAAATAGCCCCACGTGTTACACGCACCAATTTCCCTTGCCCATAAGGCTCAAGCTGACAGTGCAAACCACGCACCACTCCCTTTTGACAAGACAAACTCTGATTATCCTGCACAAAAGTCTGTGGAATACCTGCTTCAGCCATAGCTTTTTGGTTATATGTCTCTGAGAAAAATCCCCGATTATCACCAAACCGTGCTGGGGTTACTTTTAAAACACCCGGCAGAGACAGCGCTTCTACTTTCATCACCATAATTCTCCTTTAAGCTCTCATCCTATCGAGAAGAGGCTCTATGCATTCTGTATATTAACGTTCTTTCAAAGACAGCTCTGCTTCCGAAGCAATATGCAACAAGTTCTGCCCCAAGGGGGTCTTACTCATCTTCTGCCCCACCGCACGCAACTGCTCCACTCCGATAAAGCCCATACGGTAAGCTGCCTCTGTTGGCGAACCTACCAAAAGCCCCTGCCGCGCCTGAATTGTCTGCACAAATGTACCCGCCTGCATCAAGCTATCGGAGGTTCCTGCATCCAACCACGCACACCCGCGACCTAATGTATCCACCTGTAATGTACCTTCTTCCAGATACATCCGGTTTAAATCTGTAATTTCCAATTCACCACGTGCACTAGGAGTTACTTTACGTGCAAAATCACATACACGATGATCATAAAAATACAGCCCTGTTACCGCCCATGAAGAGGGCGGATTTACAGGTTTTTCAACAATATCTAAAGCGCGGCCATCCTCGCCAAATGTCACCACACCATAGCGCTCAGGATCTTTCACTTGGTAAGAAAATACCGTTGCCCCGTGCTGACGCTGAGCAGCATCATGCAGCATATGCTCTAGGCCATCGGCAAAAATCAGATTATCTCCCAGCACCAATGCACAACGTGCACCATCTATCCAATCTTCTGCAATATGAAACGCTTGGGCAATTCCTTCCGGCTTAGGCTGGATACGATACGTGAACTGCACACCAAATTGCTCACCACTCCCCAACAGACGCTGGAACTGAGGCTGATCCTCTGGTGTTGTGATAATCATTATCTCCTTAATCCCAGCCAAAATCAGGGTAGACAGGGGATAATAAATCATTGGCTTGTCATAAACAGGTAATAGCTGCTTTGACGAGGCTAATGTCATTGGGTGCAATCGGGTACCAGAGCCGCCTGATAGAAGAATACCCTTCATAGGAGCTATCTTCTTATTTGTTGCTGTCATTTTTTTGCTCCCAAACGCTGCCCGTCATATCGCTGTTCACGTAAGGGCTGCCACCAATCTTTATGTTCAAGATACCACTGCACTGTCTTGCGTAACCCCGCATCGAAATCATGCTCAGCTTTCCAAGCCAAACATTTTTCTGCATGGCTTGGATCAATTTCATAGCGAAAATCATGCCCAGGGCGATCTGTTACATAAGAAATCAGACGCTCACGCGGCCCTGCAGGGTCCGGCACCAGCTCATCCAGCAATGCACAAATTTTGCGCACAACCTCAATATTACTTCTCGGCTGACGCGCTCCAATTGCGTATGTTTCACCCGGCACGCCACGCTCAATAGCCCGCACCAGCGCACAGGCATGATCCTCTACGAACAGCCAATCCCGAATATTTTCTCCCTTGCCGTAAACTGGCAAAGAACGCCCCTCTAAGGCGTTAATAATAACCAACGGAATCAATTTCTCAGGGAAATGATAAGGACCGTAGTTATTGGTTGTGTTCGTTACAAAAGCAGGGAAACCATATGTATGGTGCCACGCTCTCACCAAATGGTCTGAGGCTGCCTTGCTTGCAGAATAGGGACTGCGAGGATCATACGGCGTTGTCTCTGTAAAAGGAGGTGCATCCATCGATAAGTGCCCAAACACTTCATCTGTCGATACATGCAAGAAACGAAAAGCGTCTTTCTTTTCGCCTTCTAGAGAATTCCAATAATGACGGGCTACATCTAATAAAGAATATGTTCCTACAACATTTGTCTGAACAAAAGCTCCCGGCCCATCAATAGAACGATCAACATGACTTTCTGCAGCCAAATGCATAATGGCATCAGGTTGAAACTCTCTTAAAGCCACCTCCAATGAGGCAGAGTCATTTATAGAAATACGCTGATGTTGATATCGAGGGTCATCCGCAATAGACGCCACATTCTCCTCAGACGCAGCGTATGTCATGCAATCAATATTAAGTAAATGATGCTCTGTATTGCGTATAATATGCCGCACTACAGCAGAGCCAATAAAACCACATCCACCTGTTAGAAGAATTCTCATCATACCCCTCATCGGTATTACTAAAAATATTTTTTAGATACCCGCATCTACACTAGCAAGATTATAAAATACGACTCCCTTATCTATTTTTGTTACCTACCACAATAGGAAACACTTGCGCGTTTCCTATTATAGATAGAGCCACTCACTTCACACCTCACGAACAAATTACTGCCGATGATACACATCATCCAGTCGAACAATATCATCCTCTCCTAAATAAGAACCAAACTGCACCTCCATCAAAATGAGAGGTTCTCTATTGGCATTCTCAAGACGGTGAATACATCCAGCAGGCAAATACACACTCTCATTCGGTCGTAGTACGATCTGCTCACCATCACGCGTTACATTGGCAGTGCCCTCCACCACAATCCAATGCTCAGCTCTATGCATATGTTTTTGCAAGGAAAGTATTCCTCCAGGATTTACGCAAATCCTCTTAACCTGAAAATGCTCTCCCTTAGCGCCCCCCTCATAGAAGCCCCATGGACGATACATACGTACATGCTCTATCGCTTCCGAACGACCAGCTTCCTGCAATCTACCCACCATATGCCGTACATCCTGAGCATGATCTCTATGCGTGACCATCACGGCATCTTTTGTCGCAACAATCACGAGGTCCCTTACCCCTGAAACGGTCACGACCATATCATCGGAACGCACATAACAATTTTTCGTGTTATCTAAGAAAACATCTCCCCATGTAACATTGCCAGCCATATCCTTATCAGAAAGCTCCCAGATAGCCCTCCAACTCCCCACATCCATCCATTTAAAATGTGCAGGGACTACAACTGCACGGTTTGTTTTTTCCGCTACAGCATAATCAATAGAAATATTAGGAGCATGTTGGAACTCTTCTTCAGCTGGACACACAAACCCCATGTCACAACCGCGTTGCTCCATCGCAGATTTAACAGCTTCAAAAACTTCCGGTGCATATATTTGCAGCTCTTCTAACAAAACTCGCGCCCGAGCAATAAACATGCCTGAGTTCCACAAATAACACCCGCTAGAAACCAAGCTCTTTGCCGTTTCCTCATTCGGTTTTTCTAAGAAACGTACAATATGAAAAGCACCATTAATCTCTAACGAATGCCCTTGCTCTACATACCCATATCCCGTCTCCGGACGGTCAGGCTTCACCCCAAATGTAACTATATAATCCTTAAGTGCTGCCTGCTTTGCTACCTCTAAATCCCCAGCAAGTGCATCAATGTCTTCAATCGCTGCATCGGCTGGCATAATCCACAAAATAGCTTCAGGATCTGTCTCCATCTGAAAAAATGCCGCGGCTGCAATCGCAGCAGCAGAATTCCTTTGCACAGGTTCTAGGAGAATATGACTTCCTTCATCATCTAACTGCCGCAACTGTTCAGCGATAATAAATCTATGATCTTCCCCCCCCACAATTACAGGCCGTGCGGTACCATCTATTTGACGCGCTCGTAAAACAGTTGCCTGAAACGGTGTCTCTTTACCTAAAAGAGAACAAAATTGCTTAGGATAAGACTTCCTAGAAACCGGCCATACACGACTTCCTGCCCCCCCCGATAAAATAACAGGCACTATCATGCGGCACATCTCCTATCCCGATAATCTGGAGGTATAGAAAAACAAATACTAAGATCTTTAAAATATACCATTTCTTACAGTAAAAATTTAAACTTAATTTAACCTAAATTCGATATACCTATATATAATGAACAACTTGAAAGAATATATCTATATAGATACATATATAAAAAAAAGGAACCTGTGGTTTTATGCGCTATCTCATTACGGGAGGAGCGGGCTATGTCGGAAGTCACGTTGCACAAGCTCTATTAGATGCCGGGCATGACGTCACAATTATAGACAATCTCAGCACAGGGCATCGTGCAGCCATCCCCGTAGGAGCCCATTTCCATCATTTAGACCTCGCAACACCCCACGCCGTTGATACTATCTTGTCACAAGGGCCTTGGGAGGCTGTTCTCCATTTTGCCGCCTTATCCCTTGTCGGCGCATCTATGGAAAATCCCTATCATTATTTACGCCAAAACGCCCTGACCTCTTTAAATCTTATCGAAAGCTGCGTCAGACATAATATTTCTCGCTTTATTTTCTCATCTACTGCCGCCTTATTCGGCAGCAATACCAACCAACAGCCCATTGCCCAACACACCCCTATCGAGCCCAACTCTCCATACGGAGAGAGTAAATATTTTATAGAACGCGCTTTATATTGGGCCGAACGAATTCACGGCATGCGCTATGGCTGCCTTCGCTATTTCAACGCCGCCGGCGCTGATAAACATGGTAGATTAGGCGAAGACCACCGTCCGGAAACACATCTCATCCCACGTGCCATTGACGCCATGCTTGGCAGACAACACCCCCTGAAAATCTTCGGCCACGATTATCCAACAAAGGACGGCACATGTATTCGCGATTACATTCACGTCAGCGATCTTGCCGAAGCACATATCCAAACAATTAAACAGCTAGAACATACCTCCGTCACCTATAACTTAGGTAGCGGATACGGCCTCAGCAACCTTGATATTATCAACAGTATTGAGCGGGTCTCTGGCCAACATGTCCCGTGGGAATGGGCCCCAAAAAGGGAAGGAGATCCCGCAGTTCTTGTTGCAGATTCCGCACAAATTCATACAGACACGGGATGGCGCCCTACATTTACTCACATTGACGATATTATCGAAACAGCTCTACGCTGGCGAGAAGCGCA
>CAMKWS010000008.1 GCA_946476985.1 uncultured Acetobacteraceae bacterium | reverse complement strand
CGTACGCCAGCGGATTTACAGTCCGCCCCCTTTAGCCACTCGGGCACCCCTCCGACATCAGGTTGTGCGTGTAATAATATGCATTTCAGGCTATGTCAACGAGCCCTTTGCAGATTATACAGATAACTATGGCTAAAAAATTCTCTTCCCGCCGCGGGGTCTCTCTCCCTGAGGTTCAAAATCTTTCCCGCAACCGCTCCCGCCGTGCAACAACCCGCCATGGAGCCCCAACAGCCAATAAAGGCTATTGGATTTATGGCCAGCATGCCGTTGAGGCCGCTTTGCAAAACCCTGCACGGGTTATCTATAGCTTACTCGCAACGAGAGAAGCTGAAGCCTCTCTCCCACAAACATCACACCAACCACGCATTGTCAGCCGGGAGGAGCTAGATGCGCTCTGCGGTAAAGATGCTGTACACCAAGGTGTGTGCTTAAATGTAGAGCCCTTAGATAACCCCGCTTTGGTAGATGTTATAGACCGCCCAGGACCTATCCTCGTTCTCGACCAAGTAACAGACCCACGCAATATCGGAGCTATTTTACGCTCTGCTGCGGCTTTTGGGGCTGCAGCGCTGCTCGTACAAGACCGCCACACACCAGATGAGACAGGCTCCATGGCCAAAGCTGCTTCTGGTGGGTTGGATATTGTGCCAATCATCCGTGAGACCAACCTCTCACGCGCATTACAGGCTCTCCAAAAAGCAGGTTTTTGGGTTGTCGGGCTAGATGCTGGCGGCACCAGGCTTGACCGCAACCAGCTCGGTGACCGCCGCGTTGCCCTCGTCCTCGGTGCCGAAGGGGCTGGCTTACGCCGCCTCACACGTGAGACATGCGATGAGATCTCCTCCATATACATGTCTGGTCCGATGGAAAGCCTTAACGTCTCTAATGCATCTGCCGTGGCACTATACGAACTCACTCGCCCTGTGAGTGATTAAATTCGCTTCTTGGGCCTTGCGCTAACCATGCAAGGCTCAAGATTACTCCCAAAGCGAAGTAATATATTATTTACCACTTCGCATAGCAGAGTTGTGATGTTTTAAAGTCCCTTTAAACATCGCATACTATCTATAGACAGGTTATAAACCCCGTACCATCGTGACGTTCCGTTCGCCTCATGGCGGGCACAACAGCTTTTAAAACACTAGCCCAGCTACAGATACACACCTCATGGCCGTTATATATCCGCATCCAACACTAGACGAAATTACGCTTGTCCCCCTCTTACGCGCCCTTGCAGACCCAATACGCCTCGGTATCGTATTTCATCTCCACCAACTTGGTGAAGCCAATTGCACGACCCTACTACGCGGGCGGCCAAAATCTAGCATGTCTCATCACTTTCAAGTTCTGCGCGAAGCAGGGGTTCTACAAACACGAGTAGAAGGCGTACAGCATCGCAATAAATTACGCCTTGAAGAATTAGAAACACGCTTTCCCGGATTGATGACAGCTATTTTAAAGCAAGCTTCAAACGAGCCAGTCTAACCATTCTTCTCCCTTCTTAAGGGGGAATATAGCCAGACGGCCCATGTTCGACTCAATTAGTGGCTCTGCGTACTAACCTCTAATTCTGCAATGAGACGAGCCTGCTCTGGAGCCCATATAAGCACACGCCCACCGCCTTTATGATCTTGTAATGTAACGGCTAAACTCCCATCTGGCCGTGCGGTCACTGCACTCACGCTTTCTCCTTCACGCCGCGAGAGAGTTAACAACGCAGGCTCTAACAAACGTACATCCTCATGCCCCATACGTAGAGAAGCTACAGATGAAGGCACATCATGTACGGATGATTTATGCGCCATACGGTGAGCAATCACCCATACCAGCATCACCGTACCTATGACGATCATCACCCCCATGATAATCACAGCAGCTAACAACCCGCGAGACGTCTTTGGCGGGTTCGACTCGCTGTTTTCTACTGGCTCGACTACATTACCGCCCATGTCTGATACATCCCTTCCCGATTCTCTACCTAAGGATGCACCTACATCCTACTCATTTACCATCACCGAAGCCCAAAGCGGCCAGCGCGCTGACCGTATGCTCGCCGATACAATCGGCACGCTATCTCGCTCACGCGTTAAAGCCCTCATAGAGACGGGACATCTTACTTGCAACGATACCGCCCGGCGAGACCCTTCTTTTACTCTGCGCCCAGGCATGCAATTGCATCTGCGCCTTCCCCCTCCAGAGCCCGCACGCCCACAAGCTGAGGCCATTCCTCTTAATATTCTCTTCGAGGATAGAGACCTTATTGTCCTTGATAAACCTGCGGGATTAGTCGTCCACCCCGCACCGGGTAACCAAACAGGGACACTCGTAAACGCCCTACTCGGCCATTGTGGGCCAGATTTTGAAGGCATTGGGGGCGAAAAACGCCCCGGTATTGTACATCGGCTTGATAAAGATACCTCCGGCGTTATGGTCGTTGCGAAAACCCCTTTAGCGCATGAAGCTCTCTCCGAAGCCTTCGCCACGCGCACTATTGAGCGTGCCTATCTTGCACTCGCATGGGGAATCTTACCTCCTTCAGGTGAGTTTGAAGGCGCCATTGGTCGTGATAAACGTGACCGCAAACGCATGACAGTCGTCACACAAGGTGGCAAACACGCCCTCACTCGCTTTACGACAAAGGAATGCTTTCACGCAGCCGTCTCTCTTGTAGAATGCCGCTTAGCCACAGGAAGAACACACCAAATTCGCGTTCATCTCTCCCATGCTGGACACCCTCTTATTGGCGACCCGGTATATCTCCGACGCATCCCTGCTGCAGCACGCCAACTTCCTGCAGATATCCGCTACCATGCGCTCGACTTCCCTCGGCAAGCGCTACATGCCGCAACACTCGGTTTTGTTCACCCCCGCACGAAAGAAATGCTCCGTTTCGAAGCAGAACTACCTAATGATTTCAAAGAGTTAATGGACGTTATAACAAGAAAGTGATAGGGCTTACCAATCATTAACTTTTATTTTTCTAGTAAAATCGATTATAAGAAAGGTATAAATAATGCAGCACTAGGGTCTACCTTCTGCTCTCCTCATACTCTCTCATAGGAGAAGACGAGTCGCCTTGCACTCTGAAATCCTCCCTAACAATATCTCATTGTCTTTATTTCTTTATATCTACCATCTGAGTGTAAGGAGCTGAACTCTTATGAAGTCTCCCACTACAACTCTTCCAGCTATCAGCCCGGAGAATAACCTCTCCCGCTATCTTCAAGAGATTCGCCGTTTCCCTCTTTTAACACAAGACCAAGAACTAACACTGGCTCGCCGCTGGCGTGATCAACACGACACGACTGCTGCACATGAACTAGTAACATCCCATCTGCGCCTCGTGGCCAAGATTGCTATGAGCTATAGAGGCTATGGGCTACCTGTGAGTGAGCTAATTAGCGAAGGCAATATTGGCATGATGCAAGCCGTACGGCGTTTCGACCCAGAACGCGGCTTCCGCCTGGCGACCTATGCTATGTGGTGGATTCGTGCAGCTATTCAAGAATATATTCTTCATAGTTGGTCTTTGGTGAAAATCGGCACAACTGCTGCTCAGAAGAAGCTCTTCTTCAATCTGCGCCGCCTCAAAGGGCAAATGCAAGCTTATGAGGAAGGTGATCTTCCCCCAGAGCAAGTCAAACAAATCGCCACAACTCTTAGCGTGCCTGAGCAAGATGTCATCTCTATGAACAGACGTCTCACTGCCCCAGACCACAGCCTAAATGCCCCCCTCCGCGTTGAAGGAGAGCAAGAGTGGCAGGACTGGCTAGTGGACCAGCAAGACACCCAAGAGGACATTTTAGCAGAAAGTGAGGAGCTGAGCGATCGCAAAGCACTCCTTACCAATGCAATGCAAACACTCAATGAGCGTGAGCGTCATATCATCACCGCACGCCGCCTAACTGAGGAGCCTTCTACACTAGAAGAACTCTCCCACCATTACGGCGTATCACGTGAGCGTATCCGCCAGATTGAAGCCAGAGCCATGGAGAAACTCCAACAAAAAATGGCCTCCGCTATACAAGAGCGCAAAGAGGAACAAGGCCTCGCTATAACGCATCAGAACGATTAATCACTGCTACGTTCTTCCTCAAAAAAACCGCCCCGTCTCGTGTGAAGATGGAGGCGGTTTTTTTGTCCCCATCTCATCCTTATATGTGCTCCAAAGAAAAAGGCGAGGCCTCTAAAGAGACCCCGCCTTTCTCATCAAGCTTACGGCTTACACAAGCTCCTTACGAAGCGCGCAAAACCTCAACACCTGGGAGGGTTTTACCCTCTAGCCATTCAAGGAAGGCACCACCAGCTGTGGAGACGTAGCTCATCTTGTCTGCCACACCTGCATGACGCAGAGCGGAAACAGTATCACCACCACCAGCAACTGTAAGCAGTTTGCCTTCACCTGTCAGGGCAGCTGCCGCACGGGCAACCTCAACTGTGGCTTTATCAAATGGCTCAATCTCAAAAGCACCGAGTGGGCCATTCCACACAAGTGTTTTAAGCTCAGCCAAACGTTGAGAGATCAGCTCGGCTGTCTTCGGCCCTGCATCAAGGATCATGGTATCTTCTGGTACCTGATCAACAGACACAACCTCAGACTCTGCACCAGCTTTAAACTCACGAGAGACAACGGCATCCACTGGCAGAACCAGCGTACAGCCCTTCTCTTTAGCGCGTGCTGCAATCTCACGTGCTGTGTCGTGCATGTCGGCTTCCTGAAGGGATTTACCAACTTTCACACCATCAGCAGCGAGGAAGGTATTTGCCATTGCCCCGCCAATGAACAGTACATCAACCTTATCCAGCACATTGCCGATGAGGTCCAACTTAGTGGAGATCTTAGACCCACCAATAACCGCACCAACAGGGCGTTTAGGGTGCTCAAGAGCGGCAGAAAGAGCTTTCAGCTCCTCTTCCATCAAGCGACCAGCATAAGCTGGCAGCAAGCGAGCTACACCCTCTGTGGAGGCATGAGCACGATGTGCAGCAGAAAATGCATCATCAACATAGAGATCCCCATTCGCTGCCAGAGCTTTGGAGAAATCTGCATCATTCTGCTCTTCACCAGCATGGAACCGTGTGTTCTCCAAAAGAAGAACATCACCATCCTTTAATGCTGCAACAGCAGAATCAGCCTGCGGCCCAACGCAATCTGCGGCAAATGCAACAGGGCGACCAAGAATCTCGCCCAAACGTTTGCCAACAGGTGCCAGCGACATCTCAGGAACAACCTTACCCTTAGGGCGGGCAAAGTGGCTGAGAAGGACGACTTTCGCCCCCTTCTCAACCAGTTCACGAATTGTCGGCAGCACACGCTCAATACGGGTCGTATCGGTGATAACACCATCATGCATAGGAACATTCAGGTCGGCACGGAGAAGTACACGTTTACCGCGTACATCCGCATTATCAAGCGTGCGAAAAGCCATGATTAGAGTTTCCCGAACAGTGCTGCTGTATCAGACATACGGTTGGAGAAGCCCCACTCGTTGTCATACCAGGAGCAGATACGCACCAGCTTACCACCATCGACAAGCGCTGTTTGCGTCGCATCGAATGTGGAGGAGAAAGGAACGTGGTTAAAGTCGTGGCTGACCAGCGGCTCTGTATTGTACCCAAGGATACCTTTCAGGCGGCCTTCAGATGCTTCACGCATTGCTTCGTTAACTTCCTCAACAGAAGAAGGCAGACGCTTTGGCACGAAGTCTAGGGAAACAAGGGAGACGTTCGGTGTTGGAACGCGGATAGCTGTCCCATCCAAGCGACCCTGAAGCTGCGGCAGCACCAAACCAACAGCGCGAGCAGCACCCGTGGAGGTCGGAATGATGTTGACAGCAGCAGCACGAGCACGGCGTGGATCTTTGTGCAATGTATCGATTGTACGCTGGTCACCTGTGTAGGAGTGAACTGTTACCATGTAACCGCGCTCAATCCCAAACTTCTCGTCCAGCACAGAAGCAACTGGGGAGAGGCAGTTTGTTGTGCAAGATGCGTTGGAAACGATTGTCATGCCTGATTTCAGGGCATCGTTATTCACGCCATACACGATCGTTGCATCAGCATCTTTGCCCGGTGCGGAGATCAGAACATGCTTTGCGCCTGCTTTAAGCAGAGCAGATGCTTTGTCACGTGCTGTAAAGAGGCCTGTGCACTCCATAGCAACATCAACGCCCTGCAGCGGAACTTCTTCCGGATTGCGGTGAGCTGTCACTTTGATTGGGCCAATTGTCTTACCGCTGTGGGTTTTGATCAGCAGGTCGCCATTAACAACCTCAACCTCAGCAGGCAGACGCCCATGCACGGTGTCATATTTCAGGAGGTGAGCATTGGCCTCCACAGAACCCAGATCGTTAATCAGCACTGGCTCAACGTCTGTGCGCCCGCTCTCGATAATACCACGTAGAACCAGACGTCCGATACGTCCGAACCCGTTGATTGCAATTTTCACGGCCATTGGTCGCTTCCTCCGTATTAGTGAAACTAAAGGACCCCCTATCCATAGCACCACTGTGGCAGAGCAACAGAGGGAAAATGAAGTTTTTACATCAGAACAGCTACCCTCTTGCGTCATGCCATAGTTCCTGTAACTACTTCATCTATGATGGCTTCTCTCGCCCCCAACTCTGCTATGCGCTTTCGTCTCGCCTGTCTCGCCCTGCTGACAGCTCCTCTTTTTGGGTGTGATCCTATCGATCAACGCACCTTTGACCCTACTGCAGGGAAACCGCCGCA
This sequence comes from uncultured Acetobacteraceae bacterium, assembly GCA_946476985.1. Classification (GTDB taxonomy): domain Bacteria; phylum Pseudomonadota; class Alphaproteobacteria; order Acetobacterales; family Acetobacteraceae; genus Bombella. The sequence continues at coordinate 81,185 of CAMKWS010000008.1, read as the reverse complement.
GATTCCCGCTCCACAGCCTACTCTCATCCATGAAAAACCCGCTTTCATGGAGATTAGTGAAGGCACAGCTGAGGCAGAATACGGCCCTGCTGTAGAGAAAGCGACCAAGCTTGCACTCACGCATAAAAGCAACATGCTGTTCATCATTGAAAGCATGGCTCCTATGCAGGAAACACCCGAAGCTGATGTTCGGATTCTCCAGAACCTCACAAAAGATTTAACCACTCACATCGCCAAACATGTTTTAACAGCAGGGGCGCGCCCTATACAGTTGGATATGCGCGCAACAACAAATCCTGCCATTCAGAAACCTTTGGTGCGTATCTATGTCCGCTAAACGCAACCGCGTTGGCTGCGCTGTCCTTCTAAAGCATGCAGACCACCACCTTTCAGGGTGGCTGGCTTGGCATCTTGCCTTGGGAATTGACCATATTGCCGTTGTAACAGCGAACCCATCGGACGATACTCAACAAGTCTTACAAGCCTACCAAGATCACCCTTCAATCTCATGGCTTGCCCCCGAACTTGAGGCGCATCTTTCTCCTGAAGCCCGCAGGTTAGAGCTAACACGCCATTCTCTGCGCCATTTACAGCAGATCCTCACAGATTCCTTTTCATCTCAAGAAGAAGATACGAGTCTCACCACTCACCACCCAACAGACGACTGGGTGATTGTTTTAGATGCTGATGAATATCTCCACGTCGATCCAGACCTTGAGATGCGACTCTGTTTTACCGATAGAAACGCCGCCGCTTTAGCATTTAACTGGCGTGTCTTTGGCAGCGCCGGCCATCTTACTCCCCCCAAAGGACATATTGTCACAAATCATATTTGGCACGCACCACAGGGCTTTTACGATCACTACATCACCCGCCGCATCGTGCGGATGGAACATATCCCGCCCGTAGACACCATTACCAACCCATTTACCTTTAACATCCCTGCTCACAAGGTCGCCCACGCAAGCGGAGATAACTCTCAAACTGCAAACAAGTCTGAGCATAAAAAATGGGAGGGGGGATGTATTCTACATTATATCTGTGCCCAAGCTCATGATGACGAACTCTCCTCCGCCATGCGCGCCTATTACGACCGAAATGAAGTGATGTTCTCTCCTCAAAAGAGACAACTACATGCAACACGCCTCATTTCTCATACACTTAGAGAAATAGCTCTCACAATTGGCTTAGAGCAACTCAAAGAACTCGTAGAACAACAAGCTCAAGATGATGCCAATACCCTCCCCCCAACAAATAACTTCTTAGGAGAACACGTACAGCACGCTACATTCTCCTACACACACAGCACGCTAAGCCGTAAAGACAACCTTCTACTTAACGCACAATTTTCTGCCCCTTACGCCATAAATAACACGTTCTTACTTCGCGATGCTGAGGGCAAATTACTAGAATGTGACGAACAACGCGGCCACAACCCTCTCATCGCTGTTTGGCAAAAAAATACCCCCAATATTCTCTCTCTTTACATACAAGACGAACAAAATTTTGCCTTAGGGGATGCCTTCTGCGCCTTCCATATTGCCAGTATGAACGTCACATATGACCCACAGGTAAATATGATTCGCCTCCCCCATGAGACAGGGCAAGACAACACTTTGCTAGAGCTTGTTCCCTCTAGCGTGCCACTCCCCTTCCTCTTTACGCCCCTCCCCCCTGCGGACGAACAAGAAGGGCTCAGCCTCTATGGGCTACTCATCTGGGCTGAAGGACACCCCAACCTACACCCAGCAGACCTCCAACGAGCCTTGTTGCTGCTTACTCCCCAAGCTACACAGGAACTTCGCACCCTCATCCCTGTGTTAAAGGACTTTCTTCCTTTACCAACGACCAAGCCAGCCTTCATGCTGTAAGGCCAGCACGCCCCACCAACCACATAACATTAAAACCCCTCCCAGAAAGATTCCTATCATAAGAGCAGGCCATTTAGGCCCTCTGCGTGATAAAGTGAGTTTTTCCGTTAAAGAGGCCAAGCTTGCTCGCAAGGCTATCAACTCTTCCTCTTGCGCGCGTTCTGCTGTTTTACGCTGTCGCTCCTGCCCTGTTCTTTGGCGAATAGCCTCTCCCGCCTCAACGTCATTAGTAAAGAAGTCTTCAACTAAATACGGCACAATCATACCGCTCTCACGTGTCTTAGAGGGCTCAGTATTTGGTTCCTGCCAATCACAGCTTACAACACGATAAGCAGGACACATGCTTAGCCCTCTAAGACACGTGATATCCTCCAACACACTCAAGCCACCTTCCGCTACAACTAGTAGTAATAAAGCCTGATGCATGTGTGTTATGGCATAACTTAATTCATCTACTTGATAAGATGACAATAACAATGAATCTGTATTTCTATCAGTCCAAAAACCACCCAACGATTGAGAGAGATGCTTTACCCGCTCTGGTCCTATCCCTACCCCCACGATAAAAAGACGCGCCCCTTCTCCTGTTGGAAAGGAACGCACCTTTAGTACAGACCGTCGCATTAGCTGTACCAATTCCTTATCATGCTGCGCTGCATATTTTTCACGATCCTTCGAGATCGTTAAAACCTCAAACCGAGCAACAACACGCCCGACATACAAACGCGCATTCAGAAACCCTGTCACCTGCACATGATCTCCAGCCTGAAGACCTTCTCGTTCCAGAAGAATAGGAGACATATCTAGCAGGATTTCTTCCTCTCCATCCGTATCTATCAGAGGAGTAGCGGCCCGCCCCCGCCAACAATCTTCGGGAACATCCCCCAATATGCCAGCAACATTCATCGGGGTTCTCCAATCATCAAACCCCGTACAAATATCCGACAACCGCCGAACAAACAGACGCTGCACCCCCGCTGGCGTTAAAGACGAAAATGCCGGCAACTCATGCTTAGATAATACTGAAGATGTAGGACGTTTCGAAAAAACTTCCATGAGAGCGCACCCTCGCCTCACACATACATAAAAAGCCCCAAACGGGGCTTTTCATTACCATAATCGGCATCAGTACAGGAGAGCCTTTCTGGAAAGAGGAGGGAATGCCCCCCTCCATATATCTCACATATCAGACAAAGGCAGCTTGCGATAACGCAGCGCACCGATAATGGAGATTAACACAATCGCTCCACCACCAAGTCCTGCTTGACTACGTGTTTCTGGCACCCACAGCATTGCAATAAACGTACACGCAAGAAGGAAACATGCCAGACGTGGCGCCCATTGACCATCTGGATGAATCTTCACACGAGCTAAAATAATCAGAAGATTATTAAACAGCATCAATGTCCCTGTCAGGCTCAACAATAGAGCAAACATCGTATCGGGAGATACACGAGCGGAAAGCAGGACCAACAGAGCCCCTACAAAACTGACCAAAACCGCACGACGTGGTAGCTGACTTTTTGGATCAATCTTTAAGAAGAAAGACGGTGCGTCTTCACTCTCTGCCATATCATACATAACGCGAGACGTTACGTATAATGAAGAATTAAGAGTAGAAAGCACAGCAACCAGGATCACAGCCCACACAAAAAGATCCGCATAAGGCACACCGACCTGACGCAAAACTAACAAAAATGGAGACTGCGTTGGGCGCATATTAGACCACGGCATACTTGCCAAGATCAAAGCAATGGATACCAAATAAAAACCACCAATACGTATAGCCAATGTACGCGTAATACGAATGATGTTCCCTTCTGGGTCATTAGACTCCATCGCCGCGACAGTAACAATCTCACTCCCTGTCATGGAGAAGACAATTGTTGGAATCACAGCCAAAATAGCCGCCCAACCCTTAGGTAGAAGACCACCAAAATCCAAAAGGTTATGCGTAACGGGCACAGGGGCTCCCAGCCCCATGTTTCCACGCACGATGGCCCAAATCGCTAAGCCCGCAAACACACCAATGGCAATCAGTTTCGTGAGAGAGAACCAGTATTCAAACTCACCATACCCCTTAACAGAGAGCAAATTCACACCCGTCATAACAACGAGCAAGGCCAACTCTAATAGAAAGAGCGGAATATGAATATAATTATGCAGCAATGACGCACCGGCCATCACCTCCGCACCAAGCACGATGACCCATGTTAGCCAATACGCCCACCCAGCGAGGAAGCCCACACGGCGCCCCAACACTTTGCGAATTTGACTCACAAAAGAGCTATCACCATCACCATGAAGTGCAAGATCACGAATAGAAAGATTGATCAGGTAAATCAGCAACCCTGCAATCATGTAAGACACAAATACCGCGGGCCCTACTTTAAGAATTGCTGATGCTGACCCAACAAAGAACCCTGCCCCGACAACACCGCCTAAGGCGATCATCGTGATGTGACGTTTACCAAGAGAGTTCGCCAGTTGTTCAGAGTTATCAGAATTGTCGGGATTGGCCATTGCGTCTTCCTTTTCCTTCTATGTCGGGAAAATATAGCAGGCATGCACATGTCACATGCAAGAGAGAATTGTAAAAAAATGGTTTCATATAGTCTTTTCACAATTACGAGATATGAAAAGACGAACCACCTAAATGCACTAGGTGTTCTTAAAAAGCGCCTCGTATAAATCAGGCTTGAAACCTAAAGTAACAGACGATGTTACCAATACTGGGCGGCGTATCAGAGTTGGCGCGGCCAACATTAATGACACAGCCTTTTCCTCATTGAGATTTTCTTTTTGGGAGGCATCCAAACGCCGAAACGTCATCCCTGCCCGGTTAATAAGCTTCTCCCAACCTAGCTCAGCGACCCATTCCGCTAAAAGCTCAGGTGGCAGACCATCTTTGCGGAAATCATGGAACTGAAACTCAACCCCATGTTCATCAAGCCAAGTGATCGCCTTTTTTACGGTCGAACAATTCTTAATCCCATATAGGGTTACCATAGTGGGTCCCTTTCGCGGACGAACGACAGCCCCCTTCCACCAAAAGCTATAAACCTTTGGGAATATACGGCAGACATACCGAAAAAAGGGCCCGGGCAGTAGAAAAGCAGGAGCAAAGCTCTGCATAAAGCCGGAATGCACAGTAAAGAACATACTGCGTTGGGGCAAAGACGCCCAAAACTTCATGGTGCTGCTGGCGAGGATTGAACTCGCGACCTCTCCCTTACCAAGGGAGTGCTCTACCACTGAGCTACAGCAGCACTATGGTCTATGCCGGATTAACTAACCTGTTCGTCCCCGTCATGCAACCCCCTTTAGTCGTCCCGATAGATCTTTTCATGACGCTCATGCCGTTCTTGCGCCTCTAAAGACAAGGTCGCAATGGGGCGTGCTTCTAGGCGTGGTAAACTAATCGGCTCACCAGTTTCCTCACAATAACCGTATGAACCATCTTCAATACGAGCCAAAGCCATATCAATTTTAATAATCAATTTTCGCGCACGATCACGCGTTCTTAACTCAAAAGCTCGGTCAGTCTCTACGGTTGCTCGGTCCGCTAGGTCAGCTTCATGAATTCCTCCTTCAGACAAGCTAGCTAATGTCTCACCAGCTTCTTTCAGGAGATCCATCCTCCAATGAAGCAGCTTCTGGCGGAAATATTCCAACTGCTGCTCATTCATAAACTCTTCGGCCTCGGAAGGGCGATAGTCAGGTGAAAGTGTGATCATGCGCAACCCCCTATCGTAGCGCCTCACCCCACCTCACCGCTCCACAACGACACGGTCCAAGGGAGGTGACCGCCCTGGTATATATCGGGCTATAAAAAGATAGCCAAGGCAGAGTTGATGGTTTTTTTATAAAAAACGCTCACAAACAAAGTGTTATTGGAAAAATATTAATTTATTCATAAATATTTAATTAAATTGCCCATGGGAATAATTAGATAAATTTATAATTATTCCCCTTCTCCACTTAGTCGAGAACAATGGGTTATTAAAAGCTTATTTATAAGCCTTAAAGTCAATTCTCAGCCAGAGCACGACGGCTTACCTTCACCCGCGTTACACGTCGGCGTTCCATCTCTAAAACCTCGAATAACCACCCTGCACAAACAACCTTATCGCCCTTCGCTGGGACACGACGTAGCAATGCCATTAATGCCCCACCTAACGTGTGATAGCTCCCCGCCTCTGGCAAAGTAGGAATATCCAGCCGCGCACATACATCATCCGCAGGCATCACGCCGTCAAAGATATACTCTTCTTTCCCGCTAGCCTCGGCTCTCTGCAACATATAGGCCTCTAAGGTATCATCTCCTGTAATAGCCTCAAACACATCTGAAGGCGTAACAATACCTTCAAACGAGCCATATTCATCAAACACAAAGACAATCCCCAAAGAGATCCCCTTTAAGCGTTCGATCATACCTTGAGCAGTAAGACTATCTGGAATTGCTGGCGGCTTACGCAATACTGCATCAATTGAAAGAGGCAACCCAAGCAGCAAGCGATCCATCACATCTTTTGCCAACATAACCCCAACAGGGTGATCCACATCACCTTCACAGACGACAATACGCCCATGAGACGACTGCCGCAGCTTTCTAATGAGTGTTTCCTCACTCGCATTACGGTCAATCCAAAAGAGTTCGTTACGAGGCGTCATAATCGCCCTTACGGGGCGGTCTGCGAGACGAAGCAAACGCTCAATCATCGCACGCTCTTCTGTCTCCAAAATCCCCGCCTGCATCCCCTCACGCAGAACGGCTTTTAACTCCTCTTCCGTCACTGCAGCCCTTGGGAGGGCCCCAATCCGCATAACACGCAGCACAAGGTCGGATGTTTGATTAAGCAACCATACAACCGGCTTAGTTATCCACCCCAAAACTAACAATGCCGCCGAAAGACGGATCGCTATCCGCTCCGGATGTTGTAAGGCAATTTGCTTCGGCACCAATTCCCCAAAAACCAGCATTGCACCTGTTATTAAAGCAACAACCAGAACAATAGACAGCTCACCAGCGAATGGCCGCAGTAACGCCCAACGTTCGATAAGGTGACGAACAGTTTCTTCAATCTGCGTTCCACCGAAAGCCCCTTCCAAGATAGAGACAAGCGTCATGCCTATCTGCACAGTTGGTAAGAAGGTCTGAGGGTGCTCAGCTAGCTTTAACGCCCGCTCCGCTCCCGCAACTTTCTCCTGCGCCAAATGGGCCAGCCGCGCCTTCTTGGCTGAAATAAGGGCAAGCTCCCCTGTCGCAAAAACACCATTCAGGAGGATCAGAAGAACGATTGTTAAAAGTGGAATGATCATAAAAAAATACCCTGCCCTGATACATCATATCCCACAAGTCTGGAATACAACGCTCAGAGCAGGATAACTCTAATAGTTCTTATTTAGCCGCAGCAACTGTGTCGTCTGAACGACCATTGATGCGTACACGAGGGCCACGAGCAGGCTTGCCTTTGGATGCTTCTTCACCCTCGATGCGTTTCAGCTGCTTCGCAACCTCATCATCATAGCTATAAGAAGCTGGGCGTTGATTCTCCAAAGAAATCTCTGGAGCCATTGGCTTTTCTGTTTCCGGGCCGGAAAGAGCAACCTTGATGAAATGGAACGGACGACGCACCGCATCCATCACGGCTGTGGATTCATAACCAGAATGGACCATACAATCAGCGCATTTCTCATACGCTCCTGTTCCATACTGATCCCATGCGGTATCATCCATCAGCTCTTTAAAGGTTTTCGCATAGCCTTCACCCAAAAGGTAACAAGGCCGCTGCCACCCAAAGACCGTACGCAACGGCTTACCCCATGGGGTACAATGATATGTCTCATTCCCCGCCAAGAAGTTCAAAAATAACGGAGATTGCGTAAAGCGCCATTTATGCCCTTTACCCAAACGGAATATATCTCTGAAAAGCTTCTTCGTTTTTTGACGATTCAAGAAGTGTTCTTGGTCTGGCGCACGCTCATAAGCGTAGCCAGGTGCTGTCATCACACCATCAATCCCAAGCTTCATCACTTCATCAAAGAAGGCCGCAACACGCTCTGGTTTTACACCATCAAACAATGTGCAGTTAATAGAGACACGGAAGCCCTTAGCTTTTGCCAATTTAATAGCTTTAACAGCGCGCTCAAATACACCCTCCTGACACACAGAAGAATCATGCATTTGCTGGTCGCCATCAAGGTGGACATCCCATGAGAAAAAAGGTGATGGCTTGTAGTCATCAATCTTCTTCTCAAGCAACAGAGCATTTGTGCACAAATAGACATACTTCTTACGTGCAACCAGCCCCTCAACAATTTGCGGCATCTCTTTATGCAGAAGAGGTTCACCACCAGCGATAGCAATCACAGGAGCGCCAGCCTCAGTATCAGCATCAAGACACTCTTGATAGCTCATCCGTTGATTGAGAATTTTTGCTGGATAATCAATCTTACCACAACCTGCGCAAGCCAGATTGCAGCGGAACAGCGGCTCAAGCATCAGCACCAGCGGATAGCGCTTGCGTCCTGTAAGGTGCTGCTTGAGAACGTACCGTCCAACTCGGACAGCCTGCATCAATGGTACGGCCATTACAATCCTCTGATAACTCTCTTTCGGGCTACATTGTGTTACTTACAATACCCGTTACCTATCATCCATTTCAAACGAACCGACAGGCATAAATAGCATGGACTCTGCAAAACAAGTTGAGTCTCGCCACGTCCTTTGCAGAAGCCGAGCAAAAATGCAACCATGCTAGGGCCCTAAGAAAGGCATTATAGGCCAAAGATTAAGAGGGAATGGCTGCCATACCCCTTGTAAGCTCGTCCATTCAGCGGTAATGCGCTATAATCTCGGTTGAACTGTTACATATTCATCACAGCTATATGAAATCCTGCCCGAATTTCTCCTTCACATTCCCCAATTATCCCTGCCCCCCTTGCATAAACATGCACATGAGAGGATGAGCATATCCATGACCCAACGTTTTACGTTCTCCTTCAGCAAAGCTGTCTTCTTGGCTAATATTATGTTCGCCATGCCTGCGGCTATTGCGGTCTATACAGCGCCAGCTCTTGCAGCTTCATCCATCTCTCCAGCATCGGGCACACCACAAGCGCCCATCAGCCAGCTTTATGATGCTTTAAATAAAGCGGAACATTCCGGCAGCGATATCTCAAAACGCATTGCTATGATCACCCCTGCTGTTGAGCAGACATTTGATATGAATGCCATTCTCAAACGCTCAATTGGCCTTCATTATGATAGCCTGGCGGAGAATGAACGTAACGACCTTGTTGCAGCTTTCAAACGCTTCACCGTGGCTCGCTACGCATCCACCTTTAAGCCCGGTACAGATGCTGCATTTGTCATTGCACCAAGTACTGAGCAGGCCTCCGCAGGGAAAACGCTTGTTCATACCACGATCGGAAACAAAGCCGCACCCGCAACAGACGCCACACCAATTGACTATGTCATGGTGCATAATGACGCAGGCTGGCAAATCACCGATATTCTTTTAAATGGTCATATTAGCCAGGTCGCCGCACAGCGCGCAGATTTTAAAGCCATTTTCAACCAAAGCGGAGCCAGCGGCCTAGCGCGCACTCTCATCAAAAAAGCAGATGACTTCCTGCACGAATAACGCGCGAATGCCTCTTAACTTCCTGATCTCTCCACCTCAACAAAAGCGAGTCATTCGACTCGCACTCAACCGGCAAGTACTCCCACAGCTTGCCCAGCCTCTACGCATGCCCGCATTTATAAAAATACAGCCCTTTTCCAACCGCAGAACAAAAGGGTTCTCCTACTAATGTCCATCCTGCTTACTGTAGCATCATCCATTAGTGGCGCACTCTCTCTTGCCGGACATGCCCAAGGAATTATCGGGAGTGTTCTACTCACGCGCTTCTGCCGCAACATCCAACTTCCCTCTTTAAAAACTCCTAAAGAAGCTCCTACGCTAGAGGCTTCCCTCCCCGGCGTCACAGTTCTAAAACCTCTGCATGGCGATGAGCCACTCCTCGAAGAGGCACTGGAAAGTCTTTTTCTACAGAACTACCCCAATTATCAAATTGTCTTTGGCCTTCACAGCCAAGACGACCCCGCTTTAACGATCGTTAAGCGCCTCCAGCAACGTTATCCACAAAGAGATGTCGCTGTAGTAGTAGATGCCTCACTACACGGCCCTAATCGCAAAGTTGGCAACCTTATCAACATGCATAAGGCCTGTAAGCATGACATCTTCATCATCTCCGACTCTGATATCCATGTTAGTACAGACTATATAGAGAGCGTTGTCTCAACTCTTGAGAAGAACAATGTTCAGCTTGTCACCACCCTCTATGCTGGGTTGCCTGCTAGCAAAAATATCATTCGTCAATTTGGAGCCCATAGTATTAACGCCAATTTTCTTCCTGGCGTTATGATATCACGCCTCATGGGCCGCCAAGATTGCCTCGGTGCCACAATGGCCCTTCGTACAAAGGACCTTAAAAAAATTGGTGGCTTTGAAGCACTTGTTGACCATGTAGCGGACGATGCAACTCTTGGGCAGCTTATCCGGCATAATGGCGGGGATATCGCTCTCGCACCAACGCTGTGCCACACAACTGTTGCCGAGAAGCGTCTTAAAGATCTTTTCAGCCATGAATTGCGATGGGGCCGCACAGTTCGCAGCGTTGAACCTCTCGGTTATGGTTTATCTTCTTTGCAACTCCCTCTCTTCTGGGGAGGCATTTGTGTCCTTTTTGCACCATATAGCCCTATTGCATGGAGTATTTTTCTTGCAGGTTGGCTATGTCGATATGTCACCACATATTATATCGGACGCTTAACAAACTGCAGTTTACCAGGTTTTTTCCCCTTCCTCCCCCTACGGGACTGGATGTCGGCATGCGTTATGTTTGGTAGTGCAAGTGGGTCTCGCGTTGCATGGCGAGGACAAACAATGCATATCACCCGTGGCAAAAACCTTTCAAAGTCCTTATAAAGGGGCCCAAATCGTATCACGCCCTCCCCTGGTCAACGAAATCGGCGTTGACAGGCCAGACAAATCAGGAGTGTCCGTTCATGTTGAGAACACTATTTCTGCAGCCCCCATCATTTGATGGTTTCGACGGAGGCGCGGGCTCACGTTACCAGGCAAAACGTGAAATTCGTTCTTTCTGGTACCCAACGTGGCTTGCCCAACCTGCAGCAATGGTCCCTGGTTCTCGCCTGATTGATGCTCCACCTGCCAAAATGGGCATGGAGCCTATTTTAGAGGACGTGAAAGAGCGTGATCTCGTTATCATGCACACATCTACTCCGTCCTTCCCATCTGACGTGCGCGTGGCACGCATGCTGAAAGAAGCCAACCCTAAGCTAAAGATCGGCATGGTTGGTGCAAAAGTAGCTGTTCAACCTGATGAAAGTCTCGCACAGGGCAGCCCTATCGATTTCGTAGCACGCAATGAATTCGACTATACCATTAAAGAAATCGCAGAGGGTAAACCTCTGGCTGAAGTTGATGGTATCACATGGCGCAATGAAAACGGTGAGATCATCACTAATAAAGACCGCGCGATGATTGAAGACATGGATAGCCTTCCATTTGTCACGGAAGTCTATAAACGCGATCTAAAAATTGAAGATTACTTCATCGGCTACCTAAAGCACCCTTACATCTCTATCTATACAGGTCGTGGTTGTAAGTCTCGCTGCACATTCTGCCTATGGCCACAAACAGTCGGTGGGCATCGCTACCGTACACGTAGCCCTGAGCATGTAGCTGAAGAAATCAAACTTGCGATGAAATACTTCCCGCAAGTCAAAGAATTCTTCTTCGATGATGATACCTTCACAGATGACCTTCCACGTGCAGAAGCCATCGCTCGTGAGCTGGGTAAGCTGGGCGTCACATGGTCTTGTAACGCAAAAGCGAATGTCCCTTATGAGACATTGAAAATCCTGCGTGACAACGGCCTGCGTCTTCTTCTCGTTGGGTATGAAAGCGGGAACCAGCAAATCCTTCACAACATCAAGAAGGGTATGCGTATTGAGACGGCACGTGAATTCACACGCAACTGCCACAAACTTGGCATTAAAATTCACGGTACCTTCATCGTGGGGCTCCCTGGTGAAACGAAAGAAACCATTCGCGAGACCATTGAGTACGCAAAGGACATCAACCCACATACTTTGCAGGTATCCCTTGCTGCGCCATATCCTGGCACATTCCTGCACAAACAGGCCTCTGAAAATGGCTGGCTGAACGTTGAAGAAGCTGAGCTGATTGATGAGAACGGTGTTCAGATTGCTCCGCTTCATTATCCTCACCTCTCCCATACAGAGATCTTCAAAAGCGTAGAAACCTTCTACAAAGAATTCTACTTCCGCCCATCCAAGATCTGCGCCATCTTGAAAGAGATGATCACAGATCCACAAATGCTAAAACGTCGCCTGCGTGAAGGTGTGGAGTTCTTCCAGTTCCTACGCCAGCGTCACACATCCTAAGCTGATGTAAAATATCAATTGTGCAAAAGGGGCGGCCTTTTATGAGGCCGCCCCTTCTGTTTCTATCTTACTTCTTTTAATCTTCAGTAAATATCACCTAATCTTTAACCTGAGTAACGAGTGCCATTATGACCTCTCTTCCCTCACGCCGTGTCATTTTCTCTGCTGATGATTTCGGCATGAGTGTAGAAGTTAATGAAGCAATTGAAGAAGCACACCGCAAAGGCCTCCTCAGCACAGCGAGCCTTATGGTCGCCGCCCCTGCTTTTGAAGATGCTTTACGCCGCGCACAAAAAATGCCGTCTCTTAGGCTTGGTTTGCATCTCGTTGTTATTGAAGGTGACTCAAGCCTCAAGCTCCCCGCCATTACAGATGAAGACGGGTGGTTCGGGCGTGACCAATTAAAACTTGGCTTTCAATATTTCTTTTCACCTTCAGCACGTACTGCATTGAAAAAAGAGATTGATGCCCAATTTCGTGCTTTTGAAAAAACGGGCCTCACACTCGACCATGCCAACGCTCACAAGCATATGCACCTACACCCCACTATTGGAGCTATGCTTTTGAAAATAGGGAAAAATTATGGCCTCAAGGCAGTCCGCACCCCTATGGAACCTGCAGGCCCTCTTGGTGAAACCCCTTCATTAGGGGACCGTGCTTTAGAACAATGGACACGCGTACTCCGTACGCAGATTCGTACAGCTGGAATGAAAACAAACGACTCCTGCTTTGGCCTACGCTGGTCTGGCCATATGACCCCAGAGCGTATTCATCGACTCCTACCACATCTCCCAACAGGCGTAAGTGAGGTCTATTTTCATCCTTCTAAAGGACAAAATGAACAAATGGCTCGTCTCATGCCTGATTATGAACCAGATGCGGAACTTGCCTCTCTTACCTCGCCAACAACCAGACAGCTTCTCACACAGCACAACATCACCACCACTACGTGGGATGCGCTGTAAGAAATATATGAAGGCCCAAGGCTTACCTATCTACAAGCCCTGAGCCTTCATCTCTTTCACAATTTGAGAGAAAAACTCTCATCCGGCCGACCACCAAAATGGGTAATAATATCGCCTGCCGCCTTATTACCTAACTGCGCACATTCCACTAAAGAACGCTGCCGACAATATCCCGCCAAGAATCCTGCGGCGAAAGCATCCCCAGCTCCTGTTGTATCAACAACCTTCACAGCCTTTGTTGGTACTTCGTGACGTGCCTCTCCCGCTTGAACAACAACGCCCTTCTCGCCACGGGTCACAACCCCTAAAGCTACCTCTGCAGATAGTTGAGACAATGCTTTTGCGAGATCATCCGTCTCATATAAGGCCAGAATCTCACCTTCATTAGCGAAGAGAATATCGACCGATTCGGCAACAAATTTACGGAACGCAGCGTGATGCCGCTGGATGCAAAAGGCATCAGATAAGCTTAATGCAACTTGTCGCCCTGCTTTATGAGCGAGTGCTGCTGCGTGATAAAAAGCCTCTTGGGCTTGAGGGCGGTCAAACAAATATCCCTCAAGATATGTAATGGCCGAGTCTGCTACAACATCCTCCACCACGTCCTCCACAGTAAACTCCACGCATGCTCCGAGATATGTGAACATCGTCCGCTGACCGTCCGGCGTTACTAGGACAATACACCGTGCTGTAGGGGCTACATTTTGCAAGGGCTGGGACGGGTATGTAATACCCTGCGCCTGCATGTCATGCGTAAAGTCATCCCCAGCTTTATCGGAAGCCACTTTCCCAAGATAAGCGGTCTTCAACCCCATACGAGCTGCCACCACAGCACTATTAGCTGTAGAACCGCCTCCCGTTACACGCTCGACTGTGATCTTTTGCTCAATCCGCTCCATCATAGAGGTATCAATTAACGTCATACCCCCTGGGGTAGCTCCCAGCTCTGTGAGTAGCTCTGCACGTACCGAGGCCAATACATCTACAATGGCGTTGCCAACACATAGCAGGTCATATTTTACAAGTCCTGAAGACACAGCCGCACTCTCTTCTCTTATGTATGAAGTTGCTCCACCATAACGTGCAGAAGCTATAGATCAATCCACTTTACGGGCGATCTTTCCAGCAATCTGAGAACTAAAAATGCTCAAAAATTACAGAAAGGGTGCCCCCAACACCATTAAATGAAAACTTTCCTTCATTGTTTGACCTGTTTTTCTAGCCAAGACAGTTTCGAATCACTATTTTAACAAATGCCTATATAGGCCCAGCGCCTGACAGACTGTTAATTGGTCTATCTAGGTTATCAGGTTCATCTTATCGCCTTCCTAAAGGAAACCATGTCTCTACCAACCCCTCCCTCCCCCATGCCCATTTCCGCTCCGCGCCAACGGGCATCACGCTCTAGCAGCCATGACGCTTTGGGTTTTTCAGACAATTCCCGCACGCTTACTGTTCATAGCGGTATCACCATCCGTGGTACTCTTGAAAATGTCGAACGGCTTATTGTCGAAGGAACAGTTGATATTGAACGCCTCACTGTAAAAGAGCTTATTCTAGCTCCTGACAGTCTTTTCCGTGGGGTTGTCGAAGCTGGATCAGCTGAAATCAGCGGGACACTAGACGGCTCTCTTTCCACGCGTAATACCCTAACCATTAGAGCAACAGGCCGCCTCCTAGGTGATGCCGAATGCCGTCGTTTGCAAGTTGATGAAGGTGGTCAAGTTATGGGTAAGCTGGATATGGTCACTACCCCACTCCCAGGGAAAGAACATAACAACCACCAATCTTCCGCTCCGCAGAACAACAAAGCACACAAAACAGACTCAAAAGCGGATAAGGCAGGATAATCCAGCCCTTATGGTCATGAGCTGAACCAGATATGAAAAAGGCTGCCTTGCGATGCAAGGCAGCCTTTTTGTTCTTCCGGCCTAGAACATCAGATCCTAGGTCCTTCTCATATCAATGCCGGCGGTCACGAATTTTAACATACGCAATCGCAGCATGCTCAGCACAATACGGCTTACCAGGCAAAGGCGTTGCCCCACAGAAATGGAAGTCAGGTGTACCTGGATCCCCATGAGGCCACTGGCATGTTGGCCCCTGACGTGTAGAGCGATCCATCACCTCACGCACACGCCGTGGTGACAGTGTTTTTCGTGGTGGAGCAGCAGAACGGGCCTCTGCCGCAGGTGAAGCAGCTACCTTTGCTGCACTCACCTTCTCCTCACTCCCTACTGAAGCAGTCTGACCAGCCGCTTGGGTCGCAGTTTTAGCCGTTTTCTCGGCATCAGCCGCTACCTTTACAACCTTTGCAGCTTTTTTAGGTGCTTTTTCAGCAGCATCCTTAACGCTCTTACCGCTTTCTGCCTTAGAATCTTTAACAGTATCAGCCTTTTTCGCACGCGGCGTACGTGTACGCGTTACTTTAGCCGTTCCATCAGCTGCAGCTCGATTACGAATGGGAGACGGACGCGGCGGCAGCCCCAAGCGATGCGCCTTGCCAACAACCGCATTTTTGGTAATCGAAAGCCGACGACCAATTTCTGCCGTTGAGAGCCCCTGCCCCCATAAATCCCGCAGTTGGGCTATTAGCTCATCTGTCCATTCCATAGCCATCCGCTTCTTCTCCACTCATACCCGCAATATCATTAAATGATTCTTTGCTGTTTCTTAACAGAAACCCGTAACAGGCCAAAGCCGCCTTTTATTAACCAATAAGGCTTTAAGTAAGTTTTGTACCTATAACACTTATCCGCAGTTCGTCCTATCCTGCTTTATGATACGCAACTGCCCCTGCTCAATACAGAGCGCCACCTTACCCGCTATAAGAGCTTCTGCCTCTTTCCCAAAAAGCTCGGCACGCCATCCCTGCAAAACTGGAAGATCTGTCTCACCCAATGCAAGGCGCTCCAGCTCATCAGATGACGCCACTAACCGGGCTGCCACACGTCCATCCTCACTTCTGGCAGCCAAGAGAACCTTCAACAAAGCTACAACACCAGAAGGCGCCCTAGGGCGTTCTGCCTTTTTACGAGATAATGGTACAGGTTGCTCACTCTCTGGCACCTGCTCCCCCGCTGCAATCGCTGCGAGTAGCCCTGCCCCCATATCTCCTTCAGCAAACCCGCGGCTTATACCACGAATACGCGCTAATGCCTCAATGGTCTGCGGGCGAACAGCAGCAAGCTCTAGCAAGCTTTCATCTCGCACGATCCGCTGGCGTGGCTGGTTTACCCTTTGAGCAGCCCCCTCACGCCATGCAGCAATTTCTCGAAGTACAGCCAATACCTTCCGATTGTTTGTCCGTGCTTTCAGCTTCTCCCACAAGCGCCGTGGATCCGGACGGAAAAGGCTTACTTCTCCCAAAGCAGCAAGCTCGCTCTTTACCCAAGCTAAACGCCCTTGCTCCTCCAACTGCTTTGAAAGAACCTCATAAACTGTGCGTAAATGGGTTACATCAGCACTTGCATAGGCAATCTGTGCTTTTGAAAGAGGTCGAGCAGCCCAATCGCTAAAACGATGCGCCTTATCAATACGCTGGCCTGTAATTGCCCCTACAAGGCTATCATAACCAACCTGCTCCCCAAAACCTGCCACCATCGCGGCGACCTGTGTATCAAAAATATTAACAGGAAGCTGGTCAAATAGATGCAGGAATATCTCTAGGTCCTGCCGTGCTGCATGAAAGACCTTAACACAATCAGGTTTAGCTAAAAGCTCAGCAAGTGGAGAAAGATCAATCCCAGGAGCGCAGGCATCAATCAAAGCCACATCTTCCAGCCCACCCAACTGCACAAGACACAGCTGTGGCCAGTATGTTTTCTCCCGCACAAACTCCGTATCCACCGTTACAAACGGCTCATCACGCAGCTTCGCACATAAAGCCGCGACCTCTGAAGAGGTTGTTATAAGAACAGGAGCTGGAAAATCAGACTTTTTAAACATGAATGTGTTTTACACCGTCCCGCTAAGACTGACCACGCCTTACTCTTGAATTCACCTATTAAAAAAGAGCCCCACATAAGGTAGGCCGTTCTATAACCTCCCTTTGTAGGGCTCTTGTTCCTCATTCATACATATGTCTAGACACCGGCACGCCCTTCTTCATCCGCCAGAACAACGCACCATGTGTCAGCATACAATCTCAGCCAATATGAGAATCAATCCATGCTTTTAACTGGCTTTTAGGCAGTGCACCCATCTGCTGGGCCACAGGCTCACCATTCTTCAATAGAATCAATGTTGGAATGCTACGCACACCGAACTTAGTTGGTGTTTCTGGACTCGCATCGATATCCATTTTCGCAACAATCAAACGGCCAGCATATTCCTTACCGATCTCCTCAAGCGCAGGTGCAACCATACGGCATGGACCGCACCACTCAGCCCAAAAGTCTAACAAAACAAAACCTTCAGCTTTTAGAACATCAGCTTCAAAGCTTTGATCTGTCACAGCAATTGTGTGCTCGCTCATAATTCTCTCCCCAGTTTCTAAATATCTACCAGTCCGGCCAGTCTGACATAGGCGTGGCAGATATTCCACCACAGGGTTCGGCCTTTAGTCTCATATGAAACAAATTACCCGCATGAGTGTCCAATACACATCAGAGTATCTTCGCACTGCGTGTACCAAAACTGCACATATCGCCGTAAATGCCAAATAGGTATTTATATAGTACCTAATCTGTTTTCTTTATAAACGAAACGTTCACACCTCCACAGAGGCCATCAAAGCCTCAGATAATTCCGTGACTTTTGGCCCATCAATCCACACAATAAAACAGCGTACATCCCGTCCCGGGTACAAAGCTTGCATCACTTGTCGATAACTTGACATCTGCGCAATATACGCACGCGGCACGTTTTGCTGCTGCCGTGGCGGACGCCCGGTTTTATAATCACACAACCACACAACATCCCCGTCAAAACAGAAACGGTCTACTTGCCCTAGAACAACACGACCTTTCCCATCACCTGGGCGCCCCAATGTGCCTGATATCCCCTGCTCAGCACGACTCCCGGGGCCAAAAAGTGGCGCTAATGTTTCCATTTCTAAAATAGACACAACGGACTGAGCTAAAGACGTAACATCCTCTTGAACCAAACCAGGCATTGCATGTTTAAGCCATGCTTGCGCTTTCTCATGCCGATGAACAGGCTCAATATCAGGCAAAAACTGTAAGAGACGATGCACTAAAACACCGCGCTGCATCGCATCATGCCGGCGGTTCACGGGCTCTGGAAGCAGAATCCCCTCTTTCATAATATCCAATGGGGACCGTGCTGCTGGGAGCGGACCAAAAATAGCCCCATCCGGCCGACTCGGTGCCAGAGGGCGAGCTAAGGCATCCTCCTGCGGTGCGGGTTCAACCTGCCAATCTGGTGCGCTTCCTAACCATGTAGGCAAAGCCACCGCCGCCTCTGACGTTAGGGCATCTTTCGTCTTAGTCGTTATCTTTTCTACGGGGACATCTAGCACAAGCTGCTCACCTTCCCACCCTAGATCACAAGGTGGAGCGGTAACGTAGGGCGCATAATCCTCGCTCTTTTTCAAACGCTCCAATCCCTCACGGCAATAGTGATACCAGCGCCCCTCTGAGGTCTGCTTAGGCTGCCAGCCACAAATAATCAGCGCATCACTCGCACGTGTTAGCCCAACATATAAAAGGCGGTTTTTCTCTGCCCTCAGGCGCTTCGCCTCTATATTCTTGAAACTATTAACATGGCTTGTCGATAAATCAGCCAACGGCACCCACAATGGTAGAGGCACATCTTTAGACAAAAGGTCAGATGTAACATTTTCGCCTGCATCATCCTGATGCGGCCAAAACATATTATCAGCTCCTTTATCTGAAGATGTTGTATCCGGCATAATAACCAAGCGTGACTGCAAGCCTTTAGAGGAATGCACCGTCATAATCCGCACAGCATCAATATCATTTTCTGCTTCACGACGGCTAGTCACCGCACTCGCACGCAACCATTGCAAAAAGCCCTGCAATGACGGGGGATGTTGCGCCTCATATGCCAAAGCCACGGTGAGTAATTCATCAATCGGCTCTGCCGCCTCTGGCCCTAGCCGCGCCAACAAACGTGTACGTCCCCCTTGCACACCAAGAGCCTGCATCAAAATACTATAAGGGGTGTCGTAATCCACACGGCGATAAAGAGCCTGCAGACGCTCCCACGCTGCGCGCCAGTCTTCACGCTCTGTGTGCCGCTCTCGCAAAAGGCTCCATAATGGCTGCCCCCCACGGCCTAATGCCCGTTTACGCCCATTATAAGTAGCAAGGTCCATCAATGACTGATCACTTACCCCACCCAAAGGAGAGGTCAACACACTCGCTAAGCTAAGGTCATCCTGCGGCAAAAGCACTGCATCGCATAACGTCATTAAATCCTGCACAGCAGCCTGCTCTGTCAGCCCATCACGGATAAAACTCGCAACAGGAATATCTTGCGTTTTCAGAGCACGAATCAACAACCGCAAGAAGGAAGAACGCTTCGGTACAAGTACCAGCACATCTCCCGCCTTAAGAGGCTCTTTCCCTGCTTGAAGCGGTTTACCAATATGTTCTGAAAGATATTGCGCAATGCCATCTGCTAAGCATTGCTGTGCACTGCGTTGATCTGTATTACGCTGCGGAGCGCGCCAAGGGTCTGGTAAGATATCCCCTTCTTCCGCCTGCTCGGCACCTTCATTTTGCTTTGCACCCTCTGCAGGCACGAGCGGCCATAGCTCGATCCGTCCCCCCTCACCAGAACGTGCAGATACATGCTTTAAAAGCGGTGTCTGCTCTGTCTCCCGCAGGCCATAAGCTGCGTCATCATTTTCAAAAACACTATCTACAAACGCCAATATGGGCGGGACAGAACGAAACGAAACATTCAAATCTGGGTCACGCCATAACAAATTGGCACGTGTCACCCTATTGGCAAATTCTCGCCGCCATTTATGAAACTGCTCCGGTTCGGCACCCTGAAAACTATAAATGGACTGTTTAAAATCCCCCACAGCAAAAATTGTCCGCGGGCGAGGTGTTTTCTCACGTGCACCTTCACCAGAAAAGAAATCCACCGTTAATGCCCCTGCAATCTCCCATTGCAGAGCTGAGGTATCCTGCACCTCATCCAGCAAAAGATGGTCTATCCCACCATCTAGCTTATAGAGAACCCACGCCGCCCCTGGCTCCCGCAAGACATCTCTCGTATGTGCGATAAGATCATTATAATCCACCACACCACGCCGCTTTTTCTCTTGAGCAAAACGTACAATCACTGGCAAAGCGAGCGCTAACAAAGCCATATTGGCCTCTAAAAGCCTTTGAGCTTTCAGCTTCTCTTGCAGCTGAACCTGTCGGTCAGCCTCCTTCTCCATACGTTCTAGAAGAGACGGATATTCTTGGTTTGCTTTTTTCCCGACGAGCCGCCCCATCTTCCGCGCAGCGCCCTCGTTTGTCAGGAAAATACTAACAACATCAGCCAAATGCCGCTCTGATATAGACCGCGCAAGATAATCTAATAAAGGTTGGAAGATATTTTGCTGACTCGCCTTTGTAAGAAGCCCAAAAGCCGCCTTAATATCAGCTCGCAAACCTTCTTCATCTATAAAGCTACAGGCCTCTTCCTCAATAAAAGACGCAGCCTTTTCTCCAGCTTGAAGCAGGGTTTGATAGGCCCTCTCAACTACTTGAGGGCGTTGCTGCCAGAGCTGTAATAAAGGCTGTACTCTGTCAGAATGGGCATTCATCCCCACTAGGAGTTCAATCACCTTATCGAACGAGATGATCCCAGCTAATGTCCGCACAGACTCTTCAGATTGGGCTAAGCCTTCATCTAATGCCCTTCGCAAGGCAACCGCGCCGTCCGTTTCTTCCAATAATGTAAAATGAGGGTCCAACGCTGCTTCTAAAGGAAAGCGTCGTAACAAAGACTGGCAAAAGGCGTGGATCGTCTCAACTTGCAACCCGCCCGGCGCGTCTAGAACTTTCAAAAACAGGCCACGCGCTTTCTCGCGCGTTTGCTCTGTATTAGGCACATCCAGATCACGCAGCGCCTGCCCGAGATCTTCATCTGATAATGACACCCATCTCCCAAGATGGTTCTGCAAACGATGCGCCATCTCTGCCGCAGCCGCTTTTGTGTAAGTCAGACATAAAATACGAGAGGGATCAGAACCCTCGACCAAACAAGGCTGGCCATGTTCATCTTCGACCTCCATCGGCAGCATGAGACGCAATAAGCGGTCGATCAATAATTTCGTTTTGCCAGATCCTGCTGAGGCCGACACAAACACAGATGCCCGGGGGTCAGAAGCAATTTTCTGTTGGCGATTAGCCTCATCGCGCGCAGCTTCACGGGCAGCATCCTGCTTATTAGGTATCATAGTCTGCTGGCTCATTTGTCTCCGTCCTCTCCACCTGCAAGGCGCCACTCTGCAACACGAGCAAGCTGTGCGTAATCACTATATTTCGGCGGCCGTCCCGCCCAAGGTTGAGAGCGATATGGCCGTGCTGGATCATCATAATCCGCTAACAATTGGCGCAATTGCTCCAAAGCAGGGCCGATTAAGTCTGAAAGAACAATTTTAGATTTCGAAGCCGGGACTTCCTGTTCCGCTCCTGCGGTCATTCCACCACTCAACTTCCAATAGGCAAGCTTTTTTGTCTCTACCGCCGGTAGGCCAGAAAACGCCCCCTTAGCCAATAAAGCTGCCTCTAATACCAACTGAGATGACCACCCCCCAGCAACATCACTCCCGCTCGGCAACGTGCCAGTTTTGTAATCAATAATCGTTGCAAACGCTGATTGATCTGGCTGGGTATCAATATCAATACGGTCTGCCCGCCCCGTGAGGTGGAAGTCCCCTCCAGGTAAGCCCCTTAATACGAACTCCATCCCCCGCTCGGTATAGCTTTTAAGCGTGGTCCGCTCCGCCGATACACGCCACTCTTCTTTAGAAAAAATCCATTCAGCAATGCGGTGCAACCGCGGACGCCACCAGCTTGCCAATGTCGGATTTACGGCAGCTTCATCTAAAGCTTGATCAAAATGACGCTGCAAAATACCGGGCGCATTCTCGGTCCATGTTTTAGGAAACTCCGACAGCATCCCCTCCAAAGCGTTATGGACCACCATTCCATAATCCGCATGTTCTACCCCCTCTTCCAAAGGAGGAAGCTTTCTCAGCCCCAGAACATATCGAGCATAAATCGCATATGGATCGAGCTTGAGGTCATCAATCCTCGTAATTCCCAACCGCCGAGGGCGTAACGCTACAGGCGGGCATGGCTCTGGTGGTGAGACAGGGCGAGCATCACCACCTGGCATATCCAAACTGCGTTGCCATCTAAGCGCAGCATGTTCTGCAATCTCTAACCCCTGCCCACTCAAAAACGCAGATAAACGCATAAGCCACCGCGCAGGAACAGACGGTGCGCCTTCTCTACGCTGTGCGCGTGATAAAATCACGTCTCGAGAGGCAAGAAGCCCACACATAAAATCATGCGCTTGAGCACCAATCTTACGCTCCGGGGCAGGTAACCCCACTCTTTGGCGCATAGGCCGGCTCATCCACGGCCCAGCCTCAGATGCCGCAGGCCAAACAGCCTCATTCAACCCACCTAAAATCACCGTATCAAAGGCTAAGAGGCGTGCTTCCAAAACACCGTAAATTGAAATACGAGGATGAGCGAGCTCAATACCATCTTGGTGGCCACGCAAACCAGTAAGGCTTTTACCTGCCATACTCGCTGTCAGAAAACCCTCTAAGACGCTCAAAGGCTGCGCTGGCAATGCCCCTGTATGAGACAACAACTCTACAAAATGCCGCGACAGCGCTGCGCCATCTTCACCTCGCCACAAGCGTGATCCTAACGGTGTCTGCTCAGGAGCTTCACCTTCATCTTCCGTAGCAGCCAAAGCCTCTGCCGTCTGCAACAGTGCCTGCAACATATCAGGTACAGCTGCCGTAGCACCCAACGTGAATAACGGCGCAAACGCCACTTCAACACGCTTTAAAAATGCCAACAAACTTTCAGGACTATCTGGCGCATCCGCCTGTGCACCATGGTCTTCTTCATCTTCGCGCTGATGCAGTGCCTTTAATGCACTATACAGTCCCGCCATCCCCGGCTGAGGGGCAGGCCCACGTAAAAGGCGCCGCTCTAACAAACGCGCACTCGCACGTGCACGCCCAGGGCTCATCCCCAAAGCCGCCAATGGATGTTTTAAGACAGATAATAACGCCACGGGAGAAAGTTGCGCATTAACCGCACGCGCAATCAGACGCAAAAAAACAGCAGATGGTGTGCGTACCAACGGCTCACCAGCACTATCATCCGCATGTATCCCAAACCGTAGCAATTCCGCTCGTACACGCTCTGCTAAACCTCGGTCCGGTGTAACCAACGCACCAGACTGCCCCGGCCTATTCGCAACATCCCGCAAGATAAGAGCAATTGTTTGCGCTTCTTGCTGGGAATCATCTGCAACAAGAAGGCTTAGCCCTTCTGTTGTTACCCCCTCTACAGAACGCCCCCACTGGGCAATCCCCGCCTCTGGTAACATCGCATAATGCAACAAAGCTTCACGCTCTGGTCGTGCTGCTTTGCCCCACCGTGCAATCGCAGCTCTCTCTATTCCTAATTTAGAAAAAAACTCTTGAAACAAAAACTGAGGATGAGTCGGGGGCAATTCACTCCACAAATCTTCCGACATGGTGCAATCCACCCCTTGGAAGACCACCATACCTTGAGGCAACGCTGCAATTGCCTCCAAAACAGCATGTACCCCTGCTGAACCATCCACAAACCCCACGGCCCATACAGGATAATCTGGCGGGGTAGCTGCCCACGCCTTTGCCTGCGCTTGGGCAAGAGCTACCTGACGAGCCATGATATTGCTACGCCCTTCCTCCCGCAGGATCTTCGGCCAAAATTCCGTAACAATTTTTAGAAAGGTAAGGGTTTTCTGCCAGTGATCTGCAAAATCTTCAGCCACGGCACGCGGCAGTGCTTCATGCAAATCCACCTCATTGCGTTCAGCTTCATCCATAAGCTCTGCTAGGGCCTGCGCCAATGGCCACACCCTATCAAGCGTATCCCCCTCTGGGCCTGATACTGACCGAAAAAATGGGGCTGATAAAATCAACTGCGATAACACAGCCAAACGCCGCACAGACTCCACCGCAGGGGACACAGCTTCATCTAACACCATCGGAAAGAGCGTCTGCTCGTCCACATCACCCAAAGCAACGATAGACGGCAACAACGCAGCCTTGCCATCAAGCACACGCAAAAAGGCTTCCATCAAAGCGCGTGCCGCACGGCGACCCGGCACTAGAATGGTCCCGTTGTCCCCTCCAGCACGCCCCTCTGGCCCGGCATCATCACCAACACGCGTGAGCCAATTTTCTACCACTTGGTCCAGAAATGAAAGCGATGCTGGAATGGTCGCAATATTCCAGGCTTGATCTTCTTGGCTCATCTCACGTCTTTCCTCTTTGACGTTACGCCCGTGCGGAGCTCTTCATAAAAGCAGCTAAACGCTCATCGGGCCAGCCATGTAGGGTTAGATGGCGGTCTTCCTCTTCTGCACCATGCGTAAAGGTGAGATGCAATGCGCCTTCTGGCAAAAGCTCCTCAGCTCTCTCAGGCCATTCCACCAACATAATGCCCTCACATGCATCATCCCATGAAAGCTCATACAGTTCATCTGGGCCCGATAAACGCCATAAATCATAGTGAAACACAGCCCCCACAGGCGTATCGTAGGGCTGGAGCAGCGCAAAAGTGGGGCTGGGCACATCCAGCGCCTCATCCCCAGCAAGCGCACGAATTAATGCGCGTGCAAAGGTGCTTTTGCCAGCTCCCATCTCACCAGACAGCGCCACACAATCTCCCAACTGCAATAATTTCGCCAATTGCTGGGCAACCTGCTGCGTTTGTTCAACAGAAAAAAGGCGCATATCCATTACTGTGCCCTACCACCCTCTAATTTATCTGCACTCATCATGAGCATACAAAACCAACATCTTATGCCCCCACAGCATAACATGCCTGTTCCCTCCCCCAAAAAAAGAAGAGTTCCTCACAACAGCTCACCACCACATATCAACTTATGTGAAGAATATCCTTCATACACCCCATAAAAACTCTACTCCAATGTGCGAAAAATGCTTATGACTACAGGTATGACTTACACAGCTTCTTCCTACACGACGGACATCGCTATTATTGGGGCCGGGCCTACAGCCCTCTTTGCCGCTTTTGAATGCCGTATGCTACGCTTGGACTGCGTATTAACGGACGTTCTCGATAGTGTTGGCGGCCAATGTGCCGCCCTTTACCCTGAGAAACCGATCTACGACATCCCTGCTCATCCCTCCATTACTGGGGGGAATCTTATCGCCGCATTGGAAGAGCAAATCGCTCCCTTTAATGTCCCGCGCATTCTCGGTAGCCGTGTATGCCATCTTGAAGGCACAGCAGGGAACTTCACACTAAAGAATGAGCGTGGTGATAGCATCCATGCAAAAGCGATCATCATCGCTGCTGGCGCTGGAGCTTTTGGCCCGAACCGACCACCACTGGAAGGGCTAGAAGCCTACGAACGCAGTGGGGCTGTGCAGTATTATGTTAAGAAACGGGCAGACTTCACCGACAAACGTATTGTTGTCGCCGGTGGTGGGGATTCTGCACTTGATTGGGCACTCTCCCTCTCAGATGTTGCAAAAAAAGTATATCTCCTCCACCGGAGAGACCGCTTCCGTGGGGCTCCAGAAACACTTGCGCAAATTGAAGCCAAAATTGAGCAAGGGTTGATTGAGAAAGTTGTCCCTTATCAGCTACATGCTTTGCGTGGTGACAATGGGCAGCTCAGCCATGTAGATATCATCTCTATGGATGAGACGGTACGCTCCCTAGAAGCAGATGCACTGCTTCCCTTCTACGGCCTCTCTACCGATCTCGGACCTATTGCGGCATGGGGGTTTGAAACACAACGCAGCACCATCGCTGTCACCCCTGCAACCATGCAAACCAATATGGATGGCATCTTTGCTATTGGCGATGTTGCCGCCTATCCCGGCAAGCTAAAACTCATCCTCCAGGGGTTCTCTGAGGCCGCTGTTGCAGCCCATGCTGCCCACCATATTGCCCGGCCAGACAAAGCCTTACGCTTTGAGCACTCCACCAGCCGCGGCATCGGCTAAAAACTCCTGCCATATTTAAAAACCTCCCTCCGCTTTCAGCCATATGCCAAGCAGAGGGAGGTTCTTCAAAGAAACCTCAAAGCACTGCGCCTTAAACGAGGCCGAGTGTTGTCCCTTCATCCACCACAATAGCAGAGCCATGCAGGGCCACAGCTCCCGGGCTGGCGAGAAACTGCACCACAGCGGCAATATCTTCCGGTGTGGAGAATGTCCGCTTACTTGGGTTAGCCTCTGCCACAGCCTTAAGCGCACCTGCCTGTGCAGGATCGTTAATCAAGGCATCATGCATAGATGTCTTCACACGACCCGGCTCCACAGCATTGATGTTGATCCCCAGCGGCCCCAGCTCTAACGCTAAAGTACGAACGAGAGACGTTGCTGCCGCTTTACTTGCCGCATAGCCTGCATAACCAGCAAAGCCATAAAACCCACAAATAGAGGAAATGGCCACAATCTTACCGCCTGGCTTATCTCCATCCTTACGGCGCATAAACGGCAATGCGGCTTGGATAACATGCCACATACCATTCACATTGATGCTCATCACTTTCTCAAAAGCATCTGGCGTTTCATCTGTAATAGGAGTTCCGAAGAAAACACCTGCTGAGTGAACGAGTACATCCAGCACGTCCACCTTGTCGCTAATGGTTTTCATCACGGCCTTCACGGCAGAGAAGTCCGAAATATCAACACCATAGGCGCATACATGCACATCATGCCCTGCATTACGGCCGGCCGCCTCTACCATTTGAACAGCCTTCGTATAATCACGTTCTGGGCTACTGCCTAACAGAATGAGATTATCGCCCGCCCGAGCAAAAGTCTCTGCAACGGCCAGCCCGATACCAGAGGTTCCGCCTGTTACCAGTACGTTTCTACCCTGCGCCATGATCCTATTTCCTTCTCTTCTCTCATACGCCCTGCACCAAGGTGCAAAGATAACGTTAGATAAGCTCGTTTAGGAACACCACATGGGAGGCCCCACCCTCAACAAGCGTCTCTATCGCTTTATTAAAAACCTTGCCATGCTCCGTTGCCATATGCGCTTGGAACGCAGCTTCATCCCGATATGTTTCTTCCACATGGAAAAGATCAGGATCTTCTGCCAACGTGTACACAATAAAACGCACACAACCCGGCTCCGCCCGTACATTTTCGGCCAATGCACGCAATAGGCTTGCCACTTTCTCACGATGACCCGGTAAAGCTTTCATCGTTGCATAAAGAGATTTTGCCATAAGAATGATCCTTTCTCTTGCATGTATATAGCCCTCTTGGGGGCCTAAATTCTGGCTGTAAAGCTCATAAAAAAGGCTGGGTAAAACCCAGCCTTTTTAGGAAAAATAAACGTCTTAGTCTTTTGCACTACGAGCAGCGCGTTTACGCTCGTGTGGGTCCAGATAACGCTTACGCAAGCGAATAGCTGAAGGTGTAACTTCCACCAACTCATCATCCTCAATGTAAGCAATCGCCTGTTCAAGGCTCATCTTACGAGGGGGAACGAGCACAACAGCATCATCCTTACCTGATGCACGCATGTTCGTGAGTTTCTTCTCACGCACAGCATTCACCTCAAGGTCATTCTCGCGGGAATGTTCACCAAGGATCATACCTGTGTAGATCTTCTCACCGGCATCAACGAACAATGCACCACGTTCTTGCAGAGAGAAGAGCGCGTAAGGTGTTGTTGTACCATCCTCAGCAGAGATCAGAGAGCCATTACGGCGCCCTTCAATCGGCCCAGCATAAGCTTGGTAAGAATGGAAGAGACGGTTCATAAGACCAGAGCCGCGTGTATCGGTCAGGAACTCACCATGATACCCGATCAACCCACGAGATGGGATAAGGAAGGTCAGACGAACTTTGTCACCACCGGACTGACGCATATCCTGCATCACGCCTTTACGGAGAGACATTTTCTCCACAACAACGCCAGAATATGGCTCGTCCACGTCAATAACGACTTCTTCGTATGGCTCTTCACGCTCACCTGTCTCAGGGTTTTCACGGAAAAGAACACGAGGGCGACCGATAGTCAGCTCAAAGCCTTCACGGCGCATATTTTCAATCAACACACCAAGCTGAAGCTCACCACGGCCAGCAACCTCAAAAGCTTCGCTCTCTGGGCTATCTGTCACGCGGATAGCAACGTTACCTTCTGTCTCTTTGAATAGACGGTCACGAATCTGGCGTGATGTCACCTTCTTACCTTCACGCCCACCAAGAGGACCATCGTTAATACGGAAGGTCATGGAGAGTGTTGGCGGGTCAATCGGTGTAGATGGCAGAGGTGCTTCTACGGCTGGATCAGCCAATGTGTCTGGAATTGTGGCTTCGGAAAGACCAGCAATCGCAACAATGTCACCAGCTTGTGCTTCCTCGACAGGCACACGGTCCAACCCACGGAAGGACAGCAGCTTCGTGATACGGCCACTCTCAACAACAGAGCCATCAGCCCGCAGCGCACGAATAGGCATATTCACCTTCGCACGGCCCTGCTCGATACGACCTGTGAGAATACGCCCCAAGAAGTTATCGCTCTCTAGGATGGTAGAAACCATAGCGAATGGCTTCTCAGTATCCAGCCCAGGACTTGGAACATGACGCAGCACAAGGTCAAAAAGTGGGTTTAGATTCTCGCGTGGGCCTTCCAGCTCTGTATCTGCCCAACCTTGACGGCCAGAGGCATACAGCATTGGGAAGTCAAGCTGCTCATCATTCGCATCCAGAGAGGCGAACAGGTCAAAGACCTCATCGTGAACTTCATCAGGGCGGGCGTCACCACGGTCCACCTTGTTCACAACGACGATAGGACGCAGACCACGGGCAAGGGCTTTACCAAGCACGAATTTTGTTTGTGGGAGAGCGCCTTCAGCCGCATCGACCAGAATAACAGCCCCATCCACCATGCTCAGGATACGCTCCACCTCACCACCGAAATCGGCGTGGCCTGGGGTATCAATGATGTTAATGCGCGTATCTTTCCACACAACAGAGGTACATTTTGCAAGAATGGTAATGCCGCGCTCACGCTCAAGGTCATTACTATCCATTGCACGCTCTGCAACGGCCTGATTCTCACGGAAAGAGCCAGACTGCTGAAGCAGTTGATCCACCAATGTTGTTTTCCCATGATCGACATGGGCAATAATGGCGATGTTACGAATGTCCATGGGCGATCTTCCAGGAAGCAAAAAATTAATACAGAATGGTGCCCCTTCTGCACCGAAACTGATTTTTTTGCAAACCCGAAGCGTATATTAAGTCGCTATTCGTGTATTTTAATCTATCACTTCCTCTTGGAAAGGACCCTCATGACACAACATACACCCACCGGGCCTTCCGCCCCAGGAACAGACACGCTCAGCCAACTAGGCCGCCAAACTGCGCAACCTCAATCCCCCGAACAAGCAGAATTAGAGCGTGTTCCCGCCCCCCATCAAGGGAAACGCTATGTGGTGCGCTTTACGGCGCCGGAATTTACATCCCTTTGCCCAGTGACCGGCCAACCTGATTTTGCCCATATTGTGATCGACTACATCCCACGGAAATGGATTGTCGAAAGCAAATCCCTCAAGCTTTATCTCACAAGCTTCCGCAATCACGGCGCATTCCATGAGGATTGCTCTGTAACGATTGCCACACGCCTTGTTGAGCTACTTGACCCAGAATGGCTGCGCATCGGGGCTTATTGGTACCCTCGCGGCGGTATGCCGATTGATGTCTTCTGGCAGAGCGGCCCAGCACCAGAAGATGTGTGGATTCCCGCACAAGATGTTCCCGGTTATCGTGGGCGCGGCTAAAACAGCCTAAAATACACACGCCCCATCACCTTACATGCGTGATGGGGCATACAGCATTCCTATGAAATAACGACTCCTATCACGCAATAAGTCGCCTTCTCCGCCTCAGAAGCCGATTGTCGCATCCCCGCCAATCAAAATACGACTGGAATGTCTAAAATCTGCAAAGGGGCGTGAGCCATTTAAAGAGCGGTCAAAACGAATCTCAGGCCGAATCTGCAACAGCTTTACGTGATGCCCCACATGCGGCCGCCATACAGCGTTGAAGGAGAGATCGCCATAGGTCGTAGGAGCAGCATTATACACCAGAGCTGGCTTCCCCAGCAGGGTTTGTGCGTAAGAGCCATCCCCCGGATATTGCGTCACAATAAGGCCCGTTGTGTCCCGATACACCTCAGCACGCGCATTGAATGTCAAAGTTGAGGTTGCGCTATAACCACCCCATACAACGCCACTCCATGTATCTGCTTTTAAGCCCTCATCATGTACCTGTGTGGCTTCTGCGGTGAGAGTCCATTTCGGATTGATCTGCCATGTGGCGTTAATATCATTCCAAAAACGCTGCGCCTCATGAGCACGCGCACTCCCCAACAAACGCCGCGGATCTTCTGGCCCTACACGCAACAGATACGTCACGGATAATGCCCCGCCTGCAATCTGGCTCGCATTAAACCCGATATATCCAGCAGGCTGGCCATTATTATTACCACGCCCAAAGGACTTTTGATTACCTGCATCCACCCCAAATAACGCCGCATAATGGTCGCCAATATGCCATTGCCCATAAAAGCCCACATGCTCAAATGGGTTAGAAAATTGTGCCGTATACGACATGGTATAAAACGCACGTGCTGCTGGATTGAGAACTTCTACCCCCATGGGAGAAGGCAAGATACCTAACTGAGCATCCAGCCCACCTTTTGTAAGCCATGGCATATGCAAAGCGACATTCGCTTGAATTGGTGTGAGCTGATAACGACTCCCAGACATCCAACGGTCAGAAATACCTGTGATGATGTAGGATTGGCTATCAGAACCATAAAGCATCTGAATATTCGCACCTAGACCATAACCACCGCCAATAGGGTCCACTGGCTTGGTAATGGTCAACGAGACCTGGTTCAATGTCCCGCTATCGCTACGAGACGGCAAAAGCTGGCCAAAGTTCATCCCATTTTTAGGATGTCCACTATTACCCATGGCTCCGCCTTCAATCTGCAAGCCAAGATCGATATCAGAGAACCAATTTTTTTGAGCTGGTTTGCTATTCCCCGCTTTTTCTGCGCTCGCAGGCTCACTCGCTTCAACGATATCCGCCCACGCAGAGGAAGCAGCACACGCCATGCCACCACATAGGCCAATGATCCCAAAAACCTTTCGCAGTGCCATCATGGCAAGACCTTATATCTTGTTTCGATATCGTAAATATATTGCCATAACGAAACAAAGTGCAACAATTCATCTTAATAAAAGAGTGAGAAACTTATTTAATTTTTACGAATCAACACTAACCACAGAACAGCTCAGCCTATTACAGACCTTCTCTGAACATAAAAAAGAGACGATCTCTCAATCGTCTCTCCTGTTTCCGAGTTTTAAGGATGTAACAATCCTCTAGAAAGCAATTCCAGCTTCTAGGTCTATAAGCATTGCGTTTCTATAGCGCTTGGTTGCACCAGGGTTCCATAAATATTGCAAACCAGGACGGACCAATAACCACCGTGTTGGCCGGTATCCATAATTCAACTCCACCGCCTCTTCGGATCCTGGGCGATAAAGGTCTGCAATTTTTGAGCTATGCTGCATATGCTCAACCCAATGGGTAATTTTGGGGTTCACCCATAAAGCCTTCATACCAAGGCTAATTGTGTCATCCGGCCGGCTTGGGAACGTCCCTTTCCGGGTAATTCCTGCAGTAATGTAATAAGGTGCGACAGCCGTACGAGGATCACCCCATGTAAAGGATCCAAAAAACGCTGTCCCACGATGAGGATCAATTTTATCCCGCTGCAACATACGATCAAACTGAACCCATCCCCCAAAACGACCGCGCACCTTTGCCACAGGTGCTCCTTGCTGAGCCTCAGAAGGAACCCCAAACATGCTCATTTTGGAATAAACGTTCTTAACTTCATCCGTATCCCAATAACCACCAATCTTCACATTGGTCTGCATCGGGCCACTATAATCATCCGTGCCCCCTTGGTGCCAACCAAGCTGAAACGGTAAGAATGTCGCCGTAGCCCCATGGAGATTCATCTTCCAGCCGTTACGCACATCAGTGACAGTTTGATCCACACTGTAAACGCCAAACTGAACAAGATAATGGTCATTCCCAGCAGGATAAAACTTCACCCACGCACCAGGATGCGCCGTTGGATAAAACCCATAACCTGAGTTCATCGCAATGGACTGAGGCATCCCGCAAATGCCGTTATTTTGGAATTGGCAATACAGATTCGCCCCCCAATAGGTCGAGGACTGCTCAAAATCATTCTCTGTATTAATTTCACCAACCTCAGTCTGGACATAGTCATTCCAGTGCATTTCCCAGCTAAGGCGGCCGAGGCGCATAGTTTCACCTGCGCCGTAAATTTCCATCGGACTATTAATAACAGGCAGCGTATTACCCAAACCCGCCCCTTGGCGGCCAATAACTAATGTATGGAAAATACCCGCATTATACCTCAGACCAAAGAGCTTCTGCAGATCGAAATCAATAGAGAGAGCCTCTTCATCTGCATAGCGCACCGCCCGAGATTTTCCACCAAAGGGATTACCGGCTGTATCTTCAAAATAACGCCCACTGACCATCACACCATGATCAGCCAGCCATGAACGCATTCCCCATGGGTCTCCGAAAAAACCATCCTGATTTACAAAATCATCCCAACTATTGGGGAATAAACCTGTTTGCCTGTCGCCGGCTGTGTCGTCATCATCACTATGTGAGAAAACATCCCCCGGAAAAGGTAAGGGCATAGACGCAAAAGCACGTTGCTCATTTCTTGCATCTTTACCCAAACGATAACGCTTTAAAAGCGAAGCACGCTCACCCGCTGTAAAGCCATCCCCTACAACTGTTTTGCTAACGATAGACGGAGGTACAGGCAGCGTATGATTGATTAAGGGAGCCTGCAAAGGTGACTGCCGCAAGTCGGTTAGCTTCCGTGGGGTGTTACGCACCACACTCGCCCGTGGCGTAAAGATGAAGGGGTTACGCTCCATCGTATTTTTATTTTTGCCTACAGTCTGTGCATATGCCGTGTGGCCGCATAGCTGCAAGGCGACAAGTAAAGCCGCCGCACTCGCCCTTCGCCATGTTCCACACATAAACAATTAGCCCTCACAGACCTTAAAATAAGACAATGCTTCCTCAGCCTCTCAGCTCAAGAAGTAAAGTATTCTTTAGAAGAACCTTAATTTTCTCACCCAAGACATATAGCAAGAATCAGGCAACTTGCCCCTTTATATAAATTCTACCGTTGATTTCTAGAGGATAAATTTATCTCACCCCACTTCATTTCCATAAAATTTATCAACTTCACGTAATATTTTTAACAAGATGGCAATATATCTCGGTGCCGTTTATCCAAATGACGCGTATAGGGCAACAAAAGAGCCAAAAGAATACACAACCCAAAACACCCTAAAAACAGGTCCTTAAACAATATAGTATAAGCAGATATATCGCTCTCATTACCCACAGGAACACTAGCAATATCGGCTACCAAACTGCCAATATACATACCCACTCCCCACAGCAGGAACAAAGAGCCCATAAGCACCGCACTCACACGCGCAGGTGCATAGCGTGCCACAATAGCCAAACCTAGCCCAATCGTTAGCAACTCGCCGAGAGACATAACACTATATCCGGCGACCATTACCCATGGAGAAACGAGGCCAGCGCTATGCCCAGCGGCAAACCACCAAATCAAAAATGCGAGCCCTACAAGGATATACCCACATAAAATCTTCACCGCAGGTAACGCATCCTGCCCTTTTTGAGCATTACGGCGATATAGCCATGCCAAAATGGGGCTAAACACCATAATCGCAATCGGGTTCAGTGCCTGAAACTGCCCAGCGGACATTGTAAATAACACCCAAGAACCAAGGTGATAGGTTCCTGATACATCCCTCATGGCAAATAAGGTAAGGGAGGTTTGCATCTGCTGATAGAAAATTTGATAGGCCATCGTTTGTAAGCATAAAATATATGTCAGCAACAAACCCGGCCGCTCAGAAAGCTGCGAACGGAAAAACACACCGCCCCACAACCCTACAAGCCCTATAGCCGCAACAATAATACAAATACGCACAAGCAGAGGGCTATGCAGCACCCATGTGCAGATTCCCCATACCACCAACAAGCTCGCTATAAGCCCACAAGCTAAAGCCCACTTCACTGTTGGCGTTGAAAGTCTTTTCATTAGAGGGGCTGGCACATGGTCTCCAACAATACCTGCCTCCGAAGACGCAGCATCACTTACAGCTTCATCCTGCTGCGCAGCTCTTAAGACCAAAAACCCCTTCAACCGTTTACGGCGTGCTGCGTAATAAACGAGCCCCGTAATAAGACCAGCCGCACACGCTAAAAAAGCAATACTTGCGCCATAGCGCACATGCAGCCACGGCATGAGCAACATAGAGACCGTCGAACCTACATTGATCGCCATATAATACAACGTAAAAGCCGTATCTAATGCAGCACCATCCCCAGCATAAATCCGCCGCACCAACGTTCCTGCATTGGGCTTAAATAAACCATTAGCAAGAGCAATGAGTGTCAGTGCCGGTAGAAAGAAAATAGGATGCTGTAAAGAAAGGGCTAAAAACGCATAGCCTGCAGTAAGGCCAAACGCCCCCAGCAACATTGTTGGACGCGTCCCCAGAAACTGGTCTCCCACAATGCCCCCCAGCACCGGTAGGCTATACATAAGAAAGCCCAACCCACCTTGCATGAGGTTAATATCATGGTCTCTCATATGCAGCTGTTCGACCATAAAAACGGTCAGAACAGCCTGCATACCGTAATATCCAAACCGCTCCCACAACTCGACTGCAAGAACGACAAAGAACGCTTGCCTACGCTCAGATAAAAAAGACGTAGGCATAGTGTCGGAAGAACCAGACATGCGGATGACCACCTCGTTACGGAACAGGAACCTCGCCCCCTCCCTACCGGAAAAATTAACCCCCGGCGAGGTGGAAACCATTAACCAATGCGATACCAACAGCCCCTAGAATGCACAAGAGCAGGACAAATACTACAGCAATAACAAGGCCAACCGTGTCGGATTTGCGCACTTTATGAAGAAACGACTCACCCCATATCATAATAGTACCCCCATAACCTCGCCCTTATCTAACCGAGCTATATCCCAACAGCCCCCATAACCTCGCCCACAATCTCTCCCCGTTACGATAATTAACGAGGAGAGATTATAAAAAAGCATTGTTACTCTTCTGTCGCTGTTGGTGCTGCCTCAGCTTCTTTTTGCAACAAAGCTTCTAGCTCTGGCGAAATATCACCCAGCACAACACGTAGGGTGACCAACAAATTACCCGCTTCCTGCCGACCATGTGCGGCAATACCACGACCTGACAAACGTAGGACTGTCCCACTATCAGAGTGCGGCTTGACCTTTAGCGCCACGGTACCAGCAGGAGTGCGAACATGTACCTTCCCACCCAGTACCGCCGTTTTCAGATCAATATCCTGCACAACACGCAGATTCTGACCTTCACGGCTATAATAAGAATCCGCCGTTACATGTACTTTCAACAATACATCACCAGCTGGCCCAGCCTGCCCACTTCTTCCCGGCTGGCCCGGCTCGCCCTTGCCTCTCAAGCGCAAGGTTTTTCCGTCCTCAATACCTGCAGGGATATTTACAGCAACACTTCGACCGCCACCGAGTGACACCTCGCGACGCGTACCGGTGGCACATTCCCCCATGCTGATATGCAACTCACCATGCAGGTCAGCTCCACGGCGAGGACGCGCTGACTGGAAACCACCGCCACCACCAAACATACCACCGAATAAATCGCTTAAATCTTCTGCATCAAAGCCACCGGCGCCGCCAAAACCACCAGCACCACCAAAGCCGCCACCGAAACCACCGGCCCCAAAAGGCGCCCGCTCTTGACCATCGGCATCAATCTCACCACGGTCAAAACGAGCGCGTTTATCTTTATCGCCTATGATATCATAAGCTTTACTAATCTCTTTGAAGCGTTCCTCGGCCTTAGGATCATCAGGATTACGGTCAGGATGGTACTGCTTCACCAGCTTACGATAAGCACTGCGAACTTCCTGATCCGAAGCTGTTTTGTTTATGCCAAGAGCCTTATACGGGTCTGTCGCCATTGCTATCTTGCATCCTTCAGAAGTCTATATCACCCCGGAAACCGCTTAATATGCAGGCTTCCTTATAGAAAAGTGGGGTGCCAAAGGGCTAAGGTCAATAGATAACAAAGAGTTCACATCCACTTTCCCTCATCACCTCCCTCCGCTACATATTTTCTATGCCCTCTATCGCCACACACTCCCCCATTCCAACAACGCCACGCCGCCTTATCATCACAGGTGGTGATGCACGTTATTTCCCCATTCTGCAGGAACTCATTACCTCCATTCGGCGTTTCCCAGCACTTTCACAAATTACAATCGGCTGTATTGATGGAGGGCTTACAGACGCTCAGCGAGACAGTCTCCAGCAACAAAATATTCTTGTTCGTACACCACGCCTATTCTCCAACGTCTCGCAACGCGCCCTGCGCAAACGCCCCAATCTCGCCATTGAACTTTCCAAAATGTGGCTAAACGAACTCTTTCCAGAGTTTGACACACTCGCATGGATAGACGCAGACGCCTGGGTGCAAAACCAAAATGCTGTTGAGCTGCTCTTTAATGCCGCCGAGCAAGAACAGCCTTCTTTAGCGATTGTCCCCGAGCTCTTTTTGCATAAACCCTTCCGCTTACGCTGGACCCCTCTTCCACTCGCCCAAGTACGATCTATTCTTTATAAAAATGCACGCTTAGCCCGTTTACCTCGTAAAATCTGCCGTTCTATTGGCGTACGACCGACCCTTAACGGGGGCATTTTTTCCCTCTCACGCTCAGCCCCTCATTGGGCCCGCCTACAACAATGGCAGACAATTGTCTTAAAACACGGGAAAATCTTCAGTTCTGGCCAACTGTCCCTAGCTCTCACAAGCTATCACGACCGCTTTAAAACCAGTTTCCTACCCTCAAGCTGCAACTATCTCGGCCCATGGTTGATAGACACTCAAACCAACCAGCTATGCGAGGCAACCTTCCCCCACAAACCTGTAGGTATCGTCCATCTTGCCGGCTATGATGCCATGCGACTTGACCATACCGTTACAACAGATGTTCTCGGACTTGATGGGGAAACATATGCACACAATCTACGCTTTAGCTGCATGCAGCCTTTCCCAAAAACTCCCTAACCACCTCTGAGCACATGCGCTCCAATTTAGCGCGTGAAGGCCCGCAAGAGCATATTCTGCCCGCCATGTTTCTCTATGGGAAGAGTTGTGCTCGGTAGGTTTTCTCCCTGCCAGCCAGCCCCTAGAGCCACATACAGAGTTATTGCATCATCCATCAGCTTGCCCGTAGCAATGACAGAAGCTACACGCTGGGTTAAAGCCGTTTGCTGTGAATCCAACACATTTAAATACCCCGTCAGCCCAGCTGCAAACAGCTTACGTGCTCGAAACAAGGCTAAAGAAGCCTCAGCCGCCGCCGAACTTTCTTGATGTACAAGCTCTTTATCCTGTTGCCAGTCATCCAAACTATCTTCCACCTCTTTAAAGGCATTAAGAACAGTCTGCCGATATTTCAGGCGGCTAGCTTCTGCTTCACTGCGTGCCTGGGCGATCTGTGCACTATATTTACCCCCATGCAAAATAGGTAAAGAAGCCATCATCATAATATTCCAGCTCATACCACCAAGCTGGAACGCCTGATATGCCGCCGAAGCATTAGGGTTAAATGTGAGTGGGATGCTAAAATTAGGATATAAATTCGCTACAGTGATGCCAATACGCGCCACACTCGCCGCATACCCACGCTCAGCCGAACGAATATCCGGACGGTTCACCATCACGGAAGATGGCAACATTGCTGGGAAGGGAGGCAGAGCAGGTAATGGATGCCGCGCTGTTAATTCCGGCTCTTCTGCTCCCGGCATTTCCCCCATTAAAACAGCAATCGCATGTATCAATTGTTCCTGCCGTGCATGTAAGGGAGGCAGACGCGCAAGTTCGGCATGTTCTTCTGTACGTGCCTGTGCAATT
Organism: uncultured Acetobacteraceae bacterium; assembly: GCA_946476985.1. Classification (GTDB taxonomy): domain Bacteria; phylum Pseudomonadota; class Alphaproteobacteria; order Acetobacterales; family Acetobacteraceae; genus Bombella. The sequence continues at coordinate 42,495 of CAMKWS010000008.1, read as the reverse complement.
GCTAAAGTGTTACCAATTCCATTTTTATAAAGCTGCTCTACCAAAGCTGTACTGCTACGGGCAGTTTTAATCGCATCTTCCGTTACAGCCATACGAGCTTGGATCGTTCTAAGCTCAATATAATCTGTCGCTAACTGGCTCAATAAAGAGATTAGCAGGCCGCGCCTCTCCTCAATACTCGCTTCAACGAGGCGCTTTCTCTCCTGTACCTGCCGTGCAATATGACCAAAGATATCGATCTCCCAGCTCGCCCGTGCCCCATATGTCAACACAGACGCCTCAGGATGGTTCGCTGGGTTCCCTGGACGCAAAGGCCAGTTATCAACATTGATGGAGTAGCGGCTATCCCCCCCGCCTGCATTTGCATCTAGTTGTGGATACCAATTTGACTGAGCTTGGCGGCGGAGAGACTGCTCTGCCAAAATATGCTGCGTGGCAATTTGCAGATCGTAATTACCCTTAATAGTCCGTTCAACCAGCCTATTAAGAATAGGGTCATTAAACCGTGCCCACCAATCTTTAAGGTTCGCCTCTGTCTGAGCGATCTCTTCCTTTGTGGCGGGATGAGGCTGACTCGTAAAGTGATCCGGTAAGGGGATCTTATCAGGCTTGTAATTCGGCCCGACCATGCAAGAGGTTAACAGAAAACAACTACTGATAACTACTGGAAGGAGCCGCTTTGTCATCTTACAAATGATCCTGCAGCCATGTTGTTAATATCCCTCTACCACCATGTTTTCTTTGCCCCACAGCAACAGTCGCCGTCATACCGGCAGACAGAATAACTTCTGGCGGCACTTCATCTAACTCAATACGTACAGGAATACGCTGCGCCAAACGCACCCATGTGAAAATAGGATTCACATTCGGCAGGCCTAATTTATCCGAAACGCCATTTTCATCATTAATACCACGACCAATGCTCACCACATGGCCTTTCAGAATACGGCGATACCCCATTAATTTTACGCGGGCTGTATCGCCAACATGCACGCCATGCATTTTGGTTTCTTCAAAATAGCCGTAAACCCAATAACTATTCGCATCAATTACGGCCATGCGAGGCACGCCAGCTTGAACATAATCCCCCACACGGAGGTTCAAATTCGTTACATACCCATCCACTGCAGCATAAACAGTAGAGCGCTGTAGGTTCAAAATAGCCGTATCCAACGCAGAGCGTGCTTCATCCACCCGTGCCCGGCGTGTTTCCATATCCGAATCAAAAATTTCCTGCTCCTCTCGGGAAACAACCCCCGAAAGTCCCTTACGACGATGTGCATTCGCCATGCTTAACTTATAATCTTCTTCCACCGCAGCAAGGCGAGCACGTGCTTCATCAATTTTGAGACGAAAACGCAAAGGGTCGACCGTAAAGAGCGGATCACCCTTATGAACAAACTGGTTATCCACCACAGGAACAGACACAACTGTCCCGGGCACCTCAGGCGTAGCGGTAACAACATAAACGCGCACACGACCATCACGTGTCCATGGGTCTAGGACATACAAGTCCCACACCACATAGCCCAAGCCAATAGCGAGTGAGATCACAACTAATGTTAATAATGGCCGCGCAAGCCGTCGTAACCAGTTCATACGCGCTCACCCTCAAACATAGATTATCAGCAAACAGAGAACGCACACATACAAAGCAATCTCAAACAGAGCGATATGCCAAAACCACCCCAGCACCCTGAGGCGCCACAGGCCATAACGCAAGGCAAGTGTTACGAAGACAGCAAAGACGGCGTAAATAGAAATAGGAGAGACGAGAACACCACACAGACTCACTTCTGCAAGCATCACCTACCGTTCCTTTCCTGCCCACATGGCAGTGCGGATGGTATTTTTGGTGATTCGCCCACGTGACTCCCCAACATAACTTGTAAATAGCCTAGTTAAATAAACAGACCATTCATCTCTTCTAAATTAAGGAAATACCTCATTTCCAAAGAGCTGACCAGATAACGAAGGTTGTTCCCTCGTCTTACCTGTTCTGCATATACGTGCGATCGGCCTTTACTTCGTCATTACATAAGGACTCAAAGCAACGCGCAATCGTCAGAATAATACCTCTCTAGGATGAGACTCCTATATGTAAATCATTCATTAAAAAAAGCGGCCCGTAAAGACCGCTTTCATATTGGCACCATCATATACAGAAATATTTATTCACTTTTTCGGGCGTGAGACGACATTTCGAACAATCCGCCAGACCTGACCACCGACAAAACGCCCCACCGGCCCAGATGCAAAACTCAAAATAGTCGTTAAGGCGAAAGAGTGCCGTAACTCCTGCACTTTACGTTCACGCAATTCACGGGCACGCCGCTCCGCTAAAGAGGCACGTCCCGCCCGCACGGCAAGCAGCAGAAAGAGGACAGCTACCAATACATCAACACCAAGCACACAGGCAGCAGCACCGATCATCCCAACATGGCAGAAACTATAAAAAACGCCCCAAAGAACACCATGTAGAGCAATGGCCGCAAAAATCAGAAAAACTGCAGCAACCACGAAAAAAACTAGCCTTATGCCGTAACGCTTCGCACAATGGCTAAAGATCTGCCCTTGAGCAGAGATAATATCTTGGATGGTGTCAAAAGGGCTATTCATGATGATACTTCTGACCTCTTTATAAATGTAAAAAACATTCTGATCATATCAGCAAAGCACCACAATATCGCATGGCACCGCTCACTATATTACGCTATCCCATAGCACCTTGGCAGCAAAAAACCAAAGCCCTCTCCTTCACAGAGGCTATATAAAAATATGCTTTCTTGTAACGCATTTTCAAGAAAGACATAGTATTTATCACATAAGCACCTTGCCTAGACAGCCTCTCAGCACAGCGCACCATGCTCTCCCCTATATCGTATGCCTAACCGGCTAAATATACCGCCTTTCCAATGATGGTTTCCCACCCTATGAACACAACCACTCTCATAGATAAGTATTCCTCTGCACAGCTCTCTCAGCGACTGCACACCCTCTTAGTGAAAACCATTTTTTGGGGAGTCGTATCTCTTTTCTTTTCAACCTCTTTGCCAGCACAAACCCCTTCACCAGCATTACCTGCCCCGTATTACTGGGCCATTCCGGAACACAGCCAACTACAAATTCTCACCAATATAGACGTGCATTTTTACAATCGTCACGGCACCACTTTAGATGAACTCAAACAGGAATGCCTTACTTACCCACAGCACATGCAAGCCATCCTGCTTAACGCTACGCAATCTACAATTGCATGTGCAGAGTCGTGGCTCCAGCCATTAAAACCTCTTGGAAGATGCGGCCAACCCGCTGGCTTTATTCAACATGCCCTTTTTTGGGATGCACACCACAGCAATCGCCTTCCACATTGGGCTAGCCTATGGGACGTCACCAACATTCCCGGGCATCGAGCTTTTTTCCAAGGCCCACGCAGTACTCTAGAGGCCGCCCTCCTCGCTGCTGGCGTTCCTCCAGCTGATATATATAAAACCCTTTCCACCCCTCACGGCCTTCGCAAAGCTTTTCATATGCTAGACCAGATTCGCCCCTATATCGTCTGGTGGCGAACCCCTGCACAGGCTTACCACCTTCTCGAAAAACACACCGTTCTTATGGGCGTTGCACCAGCATCTGTTATCTTCAAACTCCAAGAGCAGTACCACCAACCATCCCACTTCAAAATACAAGAGAACGCTATTCTCTACAGTTCAGCTGTGTGGGGAATTCCTGCCACATTGCCTCCAGAACCAACGCAAAAAACAAAAGAGATTCTACGCCACTCACCACCTCACCTACCCAACCTGCCACAGCCCATGCCTTCCGAATCACTTGAAATTAGCGACAATTTCTGGGCAACACATGAGCTCGCTTTAACAACCCGTTTTAATGCGTGGTTATCTCATCCACCTTCATCTCATTCCAAAGCAGAGCCACTTCAGCATGACCAATAGCCTCCCTTTCTGGCAAACCACATCCCTCAAGGATATGACGCAAGCACAGTGGGAATCGCTATGTGATGGCTGCGGACGGTGCTGTCTAAATAAATTACGCGATGAAGACACGGATGAAATCGTCTGGACAGAAGTCTCCTGCCGCCTTCTCGACACACAAACATGCCGTTGCACAGACTATGAACGTCGCCAAAAGCGTATGCCAGACTGCGTAACACTTACCCCTGATCTGCTAGATGATATAGACTGGCTCCCCCCTAGCTGTGCTTACCGTCTATTACGAGATGGATTTGACCTCCCAGAATGGCATCCCCTCGTAAGCGGCACAGCAGATACAGTTCTGCAAGCAGGGGCCTCAGCCAGTGGTCGCTGCATTAGCGAACGACACGCCGGCATGCTGGAAAATCATCTCGCTTCATGGCCTGGTGCCTGGCCAGAAAATGCTCCCCCTTGCATTACGACCTCACGCCCTTCTACCCCCTCAAAAACACCACGCTGAGCTTATAGTTATATATGCTCACCCCGCCCATTATCTGGCGTGTCTCCTCTCGAGCACGCCGTATTATCCTTCGCCTAGACGCACGCAAACGGGCCATTATCATCACAATGCCACCCCATGCGAAAAAAGAGGATGGTATTCATTTTCTACAAAGCCAATCTCAATGGCTCATACAAGCATTAGGAGAACTTCCCCCCTCCGCTATAGAGCAAGGTGCTATCCCCATTGAGGGCGACACCACCCCCATCTTACCTACTACAACGCTTGATGGCCGTACCCGCTTAACAAAAGACGGGATTCATATTGGCCACCCTCAATCTGAACATCCCGTTTACTTGCTCTCTTTCCTCAAGAAATATGCTCAGAAACAACTTCCGCCCATTTTTCAGCAACAAAGCACATATATGAATGCCCAGCCGACAAAGTTGAGCCTACGCGATGTAAAAAGCCGCTGGGGAAGTTGCTCACGAAAAGGACATATTATGTTGAACTGGCGGCTTATTATGGCCCCACGTCCTATCGCCACTTATGTTATCACCCACGAACTTGCACATCTCAGCCACTTCAATCATGGGCCATCTTTCTGGAATTTAGTGGACCAATATACCCCTGGCGGAAAAATTGGACGAAAAGAAGCAGAAAAATGGCTCACACAGAATGGTATTCGGCTTCTCAGTATGATATAAGGCCCTCATTCTGGCGCGCTTGGCGGAATGGTAGACGCACGAGACTTAAAATCTCGAGTTCAATACGAACGTGCGGGTTCAAGTCCCGCAGCGCGCACCACATGGTTAATGTGGCTAAAACGAATAACTCCCTCTACAAAATCAAAGAGGATTTATCTTCTTCATTCGCTCCGTGTACGTAGAGTTATGTTCCAAATAACACGTACATTAAAATAGCCTGCAGGAAGGGCTACTGCTCAATTATTAAATTATTTTATATATCATCACGATATTGTTTCACGCTTTCCTCTATAAGCTACTGAGTGACATGATAATTCCGACAAACACATAATTTACTACGTCTAAAGGATATTGTAGACTCCCCCCATTATGAATGTCGGATTTTTCAGTAAATGACCTCAGAGCAGCATCTCCATCCAAATAATGCTTCATCTAACTCTGTTGATGAATGGGATTTGGCACGTGATGTGAACTCGGCTTCCGAGACACAGATCGGCTTAGCGAATGATGCTCAAGCTGCTGAGTATTTCAAGAAAAATGGTGACGATACGGTTGAGAAAGCATTCGCTCTCGCGAATATTCTGCATACCAACCAGAAAGTGAAAGAAGCGTCTTTCTTCTATCGCCGTGCATATGACCTGCACCCAAAGACACCCTCCTATTATCCTCTGGCACAGTCTCTCCTACAGGCACGGCTCTTATGCCTCTTAAAAGCCGGAGAAAACGCCCCAGAGCCGGAGCTTGATGAGCTCTCTCACCTTAATCTTGCATTTGCAAACTATATCCGCGGAACACAAGCGGCATGGCGAGGAACGCCCCCTCAAGCTGCCCTAACGACTATTGGCAATGCGTATGATGAATTTCATACCGGGGAAGAGATCGACTCTGTCTATCTCGAAATTGCCAAACGTGCCGTTCCGTCCCTCTTCTCCTCAGTAACGCCTGCAGCGCAAGATCTTCCACCTATCCCTAAAAAGATCTTCTTCTATTGGGATCAAAACCCACCTGAAGAAATCGTTCAAAACTTCGAATATCATAAAGGCTTCAAAGAGCACGAAGTTACGATTTTTGATAAACATTCTGGCGCACAGTGGCTGTATGAAAATTACGGCATTGAAGCACGGACTCTGTTTATCAATGCGCGCCATCCGGCCGAAGCGGCAGATTTTTTACGCGTACACGTTATCCATCAACTAGGTGGGTGGTGGATTGATGCCGATATTCGCCTTCGTGATGAACGCGCCCTCACCCATATGACGCAGGCCAATCCTGGTGCGGTTTTCTTCCTCACCCATAATGGCGTTGTACATAATGACTTCTTTGGAGCCGCTCCTTACAGCCCCGTGCTAGCCGATTGCTTGCTATCGCTTTATCGGAACTTCTATCTCCATCCGGGTCTATTCATTGCGTATAAATCCGGTCCCGGTATCTTTAACCGTGCCTTAAACAGAACCGCCTATCGCTCTCTCCGTGGGCAGGCTCCGCAACGTGATATCGTTATTTATGATCATGTAGGCTTTTCCAATCTTATTGAGGAATTCGATACTCCTTATAAGTTCCGCTTACCATCTTGGTATACGGCTTAAGTCCCTACCTACAACACCTGCTAAAAACGCCAGTACCACTCATATGGTAACTGGCGTTTTTTCTATCTTTAACCAGAATATTTTACGGCCCATCTTTTTAAAATACCCCCCCTGACATTAGAGCTAAACATCCCCGCCTCATTTTATGTCACAGGTTTTTGCAAAAGATTATCAACTACATCTACTCAACAGAAAAAGTCCTGATATGTTGAAAGACAACATAGATCATAGAGCAATTCCAACAGAAAGGGAGGAAGATGCTTCTGTCCTACCTACGACGCTTGTTCCAGCGTTCTTCACTTAAAGAAAAAAATACGCTCCCTGCTGAGCTAGAAACAATTTATAAGAAAGCCGTAAACGGCCATACATTAGAGCAAGTACTCTGGGGAAAAGCCCTTCTTAACAGCCACTATATCCCTCACGATCACGATAAAGCGCGAGAGTGGTTCTATATTGCAGCATCTTCCAACTATGGTCCTGCCCACAATATGCTGGGGCGCTGCTCTCATTTTGGATGGGGTTGCCCCTTAGACCTTCTTGAGGCGGCCAAACATTATGAGCGTGCGGCCAATGTCGGCGACCTCTGGGGCACTTACAATCTGGCCATCCTCTACATGCGTGGATTAGGCGTCGAACAAAACATGAAGCTGGCCTTCACACTATTTCGACGTGCAGCTCTCAAAGGACATCCTAAATCTATGAATCTACTCGCACGTTTTATTGAGGAAGGCTGGGAAACCCCCGCTAACCCAAGTGCTGCGTTAGAATGGTATCGCCGTTCTGCTGAGGGAGGGGATTATCGTGGGCAACATAATTATGCCACAGCCCTTTTAAGCCTTGGAAAAGCTGAGGAAGCTCTACACTTCTGGCGACAAGCCGTGAAAGACGCAACACCAGATATCCTTCTCGCTATGCAAAGAGAACTCTCTCGCCCTCATGCCCCCAGAGACCCCGAACTCCTAGCTGAACTCAACCAAAAACTTACCCGTGCCTTAGAAGCCGCAAAAACAGCAGAAAACGCTACAACATAAAAAAAGTCCAAGCCCGCTAACGGCTTGGACTTTCAAACTTATCCTCTAAACAACAAGGATCAAGCCTGCACAGGATAAACCCACTTAAAGGGATCTTCCTCCGTACCCCGTTGCAGACCACATAGAGCCTGCCGCAAACGCTTTGTTACAGGCCCCTCAGTTGTGCCATCCCCAAAAGCAACTGTCCCACTCTCACGGCGGAATTCACCAATCGGCGAAATAACAGCTGCCGTTCCACATGCAAAGGCCTCCGTGATCTCACCAGAAGCAGCTGCTGCGAAAATATCATTAATATCCAATGGCTCTTCGACCATTGTCAGCCCCATATGACGCCCCAATTTGAGAATGCTATCACGTGTGATCCCACGTAAAATGGTCCCACCCAGCGGTGGCGTAACAACACTGCCATCTTTACGCACAAACATCACATTCATGCCGCCCATTTCATCAATAAAGCGCCGTTCACGTGCATCCAAAAACAGTACCTGGCTACAACCATTCTCTGCAGCTTCACGCTGCGGCAATAAGCTGGAGGCATAGTTACCACCACATTTAGCCTCTCCCGTCCCTCCAGGAGCGGCACGTGTATATGTCTCCGAAACCCAAACAGGTATCCCGCCTGAGCCGCCAAAATACCCACCCACAGGGCTCGCCAGCACAATGAACAAATATTCACTTGCGGCCTTTACCCCAAGAAACACCTCATTAGAGATCATAAATGGCCGCAAATATAGGCTCTTATCTTGGCCAGACGGAACCCACTCACGATCGACCTGCAAAAGAGCTTCAATAGCTCCCAAAAATAGCTCCTCAGGCAGTTCTGCCATCGAGAGGCGCCGCGCCGAAGCCGCAAAACGAGCCGCATTCGCCTCAGGACGAAACAGGCTAATCGCACCATCTTTCGCACGATACGCCTTTAAGCCCTCAAAAATCTCCTGCCCATAATGCAAAACCGTTGAAGCAGGATCAATTTGCAAGGGCTGGCGTGGCATCACCTTCGCATCGTGCCAGCCTTTCTCCTCTGTGTAGCGAATCACAGCCATATGGTCTGTAAAGACACGCCCAAATTTCGGGTCTTCCATCAAAACACGGCGTTGATCTGCCGGTGTAGGGGTAGATGTTTTTTCGACCTTAAAATCCGCCATGGCTACATATCCTACTTCATCGGTAAGCAATATCTCATCATTTCGGAACATTCTTTTTCGCACGTCAAGAAAAAGCCTTCCCTCCATACGCATTGTATGTGTTCCACCTTTTCTTATGCCAAAAGAATAGCCCTTAGAGAAATACTATATCTACAAATAATATATTTTTGAAATTTTATTTCGCACATTCGTGCATCTTTCCAAAGAAAAACCCCCGCCCGCAAAGCGAACGAGGGTTTTCTTGGCGTAAAAGCCAACCAGTATCTGGTAATGCTGAAAGATCAGCGCTTGGAGAACTGGAAGGAACGGCGGGCTTTTGCTTTACCGTATTTCTTACGCTCAACAACACGGCTATCACGTGTCAGGAAGCCAGCAACCTTCAGGATGCCGCGCAGCTCTGGCTCGTAATGTGTCAGTGCACGGGAGATACCGTGGCGCACAGCACCAGCCTGACCGGAGAGACCACCACCGCTGACTGTGCAATACACGTCAAACTGGTTGTAGCGATCTGTCAGCAGGAATGGCTGTGTGATCAGCATGCGCAGCACAGGGCGTGCGAAATAGTTTGTTACAGGACGACCGTTAACGGTGATCTCACCTTTACCAGGCTTGATCCACACGCGAGCCACAGCATCCTTACGACGACCTGTCGCATAGGAGCGACCCTGGGCATCACGCTTGGCTTCATAAACGGGAGCTGCATTGGCAGTTGCAGGAGCAGCGTTAGCAAGGTCCTGCAGAGTGCCGGTAAGCTCGGCGGCGGGGCGCTCTTGAGTTTCTGACATAATCAGGCCTTACGACTTGCGGTTCAGGGTATTCTTGCGGTTCAAGGATGCAACATCCAGCTTGACAGGCTTCTGCCCCTCATGCGGGTGCTCCGTACCGGCATAAACGTACAGATGCTTCATCTGAGCACGCTGCAGCGGACCACGTGTGATCATACGCTCAACAGCTTTCTCAACCACCTGACCTGGGTTTTTACCCTCAAGGCGCTGTGTGATTGTACGCTCTTTAATCCCACCTGGGTGACCGGTGTGATAATGGAACAGCTTCTGGCCAACCTTATTGCCTGTAAGGACAATTTTCTCAGCGTTAATCACAACAACAGCATCACCGCAATCAACATGAGGTGTGTACTGTGGTTTATGCTTACCGCGAAGACGATTAGCGATAATGGTGGCGAGACGACCCAGGACCAGCCCTTCAGCATCGATCAGGATCCAGTTTCTCGTCACCTCCGCAGGTTTCAGCGAAAGTGTGGTCTTCATTCGTGTCATTTCCAATTTGAGGTACTGCTTCATTGCAGCACCAGGAAAAAGACTGCTCCAACTCTCTAAAGCCTCATTACATATGAGGAGAATCCCTAAAAAGTTGGCAACAGATTTAGGATGTGCGTTTTATCGCGATAGAGTGAGAAAAGGTCAAGCCATTTATTTACCCACAAAACCCATAAAAACGGCTGTTTTTTGCCAATTTTTAATGTGTGGTATTATATTACCGTAAAATATTTCTCTCTTTCCGCTGCTTTTTCCTGCCCTCCAGCTCTACTAATCCTTGCTCGCAAAGCCACCAATGCTATGTTGCCCCGCTGATGCTGACCCCCTATAGCTTTAGATTAAGCCTCATATGGGCCTCATCATCTCTGTTGTATCCATGCTCTATTAAGGGTTTTCTCTGCGTGAAACGGTTCTGGCTTCCACTTTGTCTAGCCCTGCTTGTTTTTATTATGGGGGGCTTAGGCATCTATCGTGAGACGACAACACGTCTCTCACACGCTATGGCCCGCTTTAAGACAGCTTTGCCTGCAGATGCCTCTTTCACTTATGGAACTGTCGAACCTGCTTTGCTTATCGGCGGTGTTACCTTCCGTAATGTATCATTCCATTATCATGATACGTCTTTCACCGCGCGCCTGCTCCGCTTTGGCTACCCTAAGCTACTGCCAGATGGCACATTAAGCCTCGCCAGCCTTTCCCTTACAGACCCCAACTACAACGACCCAACACATCATCTCTCTGCCGAGCGGGTAACATTCCTCCATCTCTTTGTGCCGTCTTCCGTAGAGGCCTTACGTGAAAGCCGGGATGAGCCCGACAGCATGCGCTCTTTAGCGGCAATTATGTCGTTTGAGCCACGAGATGTCACCGCTCTCCGCTTTAGCCGGATGCATCTCATTAATGCGTCTCTTACCACCCCAGACACACCTGACGACCAAACAACCCAACCATTTACATTACGCTCTGTTAAAGCCAACAGTCTTACGCTTGAAGGCTACGGCAAGGGTACCCATGTTGCAGGCGCTGTAGAGGGGCTACATCTTTCCTTTAAGATGACAGGTGATGGTGTAAGAACTCTTCCTACACTTGTTGGGGGGCTACTGCTTCCTCGTGCAACTGCAGCATCCATATTATCGGTTAACTTAGCTCTACAACACCTAGAGGCACGCCAAGGGCTTATTCAATGGCTAAAACGCCCCTTTAGAGATGGAATCGACTTTTCGGGCCAGTTTTGGGCGGATCCTGCCAAATCCCTATGGGAACAGCCAGGAAAGCTGAACCTCGTGGGCTTGTCCCTGCTATTAGACAACCACTCTACCCGCAAATATATCGCACTCAACCACCTCTTCAGCCAGCGTTGGGCTGATAAAGATGACCTACGCTCTCGGTCCAATATTGAAGGACTCACAGCCCAGCTCATCCCCCTTAACGGGGCTTCCCCCTCCAATAATCAAGGTCCTAACCCACCTAGCGATTTCCAACTGACGACATTTGCAAAACGAGTCGATGGTGGATGGCAAGAAAATGCTCAAATTCGTGCCCTTTCAAGTGCGGGTAATGAGATTCTCTTTAATGCCGACCTCACATTCCCTAATGTGAATCCTCTACACTTTAACAGTGAAGAAACCGACCAATTTGCCCAAGAAGGGCAGATCTCACAGGCAACGCTTACCCTGCATGATACGGATTTCCTCGCTTATTGTGGATTCTTAAATCCAATTCCTATGAACCCTATTCCGACCGAGGATATTGCCAATATCGACCCGGCCATCGCTGCTGCTGCCAAAGCGAATATTAAACAAACCCGTACGGCAACATCACACTTCAGCACCTTAGCGTTGAAACGCCCTATCCTCTCTCCAGCGATTGATTTTCTTTCAAGCCCGACAAACCGGAGTCTCATTGTTAAATCTGGCTCTCTGACATTCTCTAAACTAGGGCATATCTCCGTTAACGGGCCAGATGAAGCTATCTTTGACGGGCTGCATATTTACAATATCTCCACCAAGGATACTCCAACCCCCTAAGCTAATATGAATTTAGTTTTTCTGAACGGGCAGATCTTAGGGTCTGCCCGTTTTGTATGAAGGCCTGTCAGGCACATACACATAACACTATAGAGAATCATCTCCTATAAACGAGCAATGCCCTAAATACCCCCACAACTCCTCGCAAAAAGCACGCATAAAAAAACCGGTGCAAAAGCCCGGATTTACTAAAAACATCATATTTTTAAGGAGAAATGCTGGGGCGAATGACGGGACTTGAACCCGCGACCACCGGTACCACAAACCGGCGCTCTACCAACTGAGCTACATCCGCCACACAGCGAATTGACGTTTATAAAAAACTGCCCTCTCCGTCCACCCCCTGAAGGAAGTTTTTTGGTATATTTTTGTGAAAATGCCGTTATTACCCTATCTTTCCTTACCAAATGCCCCTTGCTTCACACATTCCGGTGAAGATTCTATAGTTGGGTCCTACCTGCCGCACCGGGCCATCTAATACGGTGAGCTTCATATAAATATCGCCCCTGATAAACAGCCCAGAAGAGAGGCCCTTATCCATCTATGGCTACCGAATCCTATTTCCAACAATGGACACAACGTCCTGTAAAAGAAATCCTCGCGGGGATGGTGGGAACTTTTGCCCTTATCCCTGAAGTCATCGCCTTTTCATATATTGCTGGGGTTTCTCCAGCTGTATCGTTATTCGCCTCTTTTGTGATCTCTGTTTCCATTGCCATTTTTGGTGGTCGGCCGGGTATGATCTCTGGTGGCGCAGGGTCTGTTGCCCTTGTTCTGGCCCCACTCGTTCATGCCCATGGTGTGCAATATATGTTGCTTGCCACACTTATGGCTGGTGGGTTGCAAATCCTTTTTGGGCTGATGCGCCTACAATCTCTTATGCGTTTTGTCTCAAGCGAAGTGCGGACCGGATTTGTTAATGCGCTCGCTATTCTTATCTTCTCTGCCCAAATCCCGCAGATGCTCGGCGTAAGCTGGCAAACTCACATGCTTATCCTTCTAGGGCTTGTGATTATTTATCTCCTCCCCCGCATCTCTAAAGCTATTCCTTCCCCGCTCATCTGCATTATCATCTTAACAGGCGTTACAATCTTTTATCCTATGCCTGTCCGCACCATTGCCGAATTAGGTGATCTACCAACAGGGCTACCTCATTTTACGCTGCCCAATATCCCCTTCAATGCTGAAACACTTTCCATCACCTTCCCATATGCGCTTGCTGTAGCCGCTGTAGGCTTGTTGGAATCTCTCATGACAGCCAGTGTCGTCGATGACCTCACCGATACACATGGCAATCCTCGCCGTGAATGTACTGGCCTCGGAATCTCCAACATTTTTGTTGGTCTCTTTGGTGGTATCGCAGGCTGTGGAATGATTGGCCAAACAGTCGGGAACCTCCGCTATGGTGGGCGAGGCCGTCTCTCTACTTTCACAGCTGGGGCATTCTTGCTCATTCTTATGGTCGTACTGCACCAATGGGTCGCTCGTGTCCCTGTGGCAGCGTTAGTGGCCATTATGATTATGGTCTCTATCAGCACATTTTCTTGGGGAAGCCTCAAAGGACTTTTCACACAGCCAAAGCTGTCTAGCCTGGTGATGATTATTACCGTTATCGTCGTTGTGCTAACAAAAGACCTTGCAGCGGGCGTCTTAGTTGGTGTGCTGCTCTCTGGCCTATTTTTCGCATGGCATACAGCGCGCCTGGTTGAAGTGCGTAGTACAAAAGAGCATGACATCCTCACATATCATATTCAGGGGCAGATATTCTTCGCATCAGCCGACCTGATGAATGATCAAATGGATTACACTACTCAGGCACAGAAGGTCGTGCTGGACCTCTCACATGCCCGTTTCTGGGATGTCACATCTGTTGAAGCGATCGAGAAAATTATCAATAAATTCCGCACGCATGGACGGGATGTCACTGTGCACGGCCTCAGCCAAGCTCAGCACGGTATTTTAGGCGATCAATCTGACGAAGAGGTCCTATCTCTTCATAAAAACGAAGCCTAATCAGCAACCTTCCCTATGAAGGCCATTATAAAAAAGCCCGTGAGGATAATTCCCACGGGCTTTTTTGCATTTTACACTCACTCAAACAACTTAAAAACTATCGCACATCCAACTGAGGGAATTGACGTATAAAGCGCTCCCTATCCGCAGGAAACAGGCGAGCCTTTACCGTAATTGTCTCATCACCATCCAGCCGCTCTAGCACCTCACCATGTTGGTACAGCCATGCAAGAGCAGCCCCTTCTATAACAGGCACCTCAACCTCAAACGCCTTCATCGACCGTGTCATGAACCGATCTAGCGCTTCCATCAGATCAGGCAGGCCTTCACCTGTCAAAGCAGAGAGAGCAACAGTCCCCTCCCTTTTCGGGATCGCACCCACACCACCGAGAAGGTCCGCCTTATTTAACACTTCAATGGTTCGCTCCGGCCATGCATCATCCAGCATCCCATCTTTGGCCATATCACCGAGAACGGACAACACATCATCCTTCTGCGCTCCCGTATCAGGGTGAGCAGAATCGCGCACATGTAAGATAATATCTGCTTCGGCAACTTCTTCTAATGTTGCACGGAAGGCCGCAATCAACTCTGTTGGTAGCTCACTAATAAACCCCACAGTATCTGACAGAATCACACGCCGCCCAGAAGGCAGTGTTAAATTACGCATTGTAGGATCTAGTGTCGCAAAAAGCTGATCCTGTGCATGAACCCCTGCTCCGGTGATCTTATTAAATAAGGTGGATTTTCCCGCATTTGTATAACCCACCAATGCCACAACAGGAAAAGGTACTTTTCGGCGCGCATGACGGTGCAGCCCTCGCGTGCGCCGCACTTGTTCTAGCTCTTTCCGCAGCTTGACAATGCGCTCATCAAGCATACGTCTATCAGCTTCAATCTGCGTTTCCCCAGGCCCTCCAAGGAAGCCAAACCCACCACGTTGCCGCTCAAGATGGGTCCATAACCGTACCAGACGAGAACGCTGATACTCCAAATGAGCCAGCTCTACCTGCAACACACCTTCTCGCGTTGCTGCACGAGCCCCAAAAATATCCAAGATAAGCCCGGTACGATCTACGACCTTACAGTCCAACGCTTTTTCCAAATTACGCTGCTGCGCTGGGGACAAACGAGCATCAACCACCACCACACCAATAGAATCAGCCCGAACAATGTCTGTAAGCTCTTCTAACTGCCCGACACCAAGCAATGTAGCCGGACGTTTGGCCCTCAATGGATAAATTGTCTGATAAACAATATCGAGCCCAATAGAGGCAGCAAGGCCGACAGCCTCCTCCAAACGAGCTTCTGCCGCACGTACACCTTCTGTAAAGGCTTGTTTCTCAGCCGGGAGAACTACAGCAGCAAGTGTTGGTTTACGAGCTGTTTCTTGGGGCTTACGTCTCAAATCTAATCGGTCCTATCTCAATAAAACAGGTTATCTCTTAAGGAAGAGACGTTAAAGCTGTTACCGGCATAATGGTGCTAACAGCATGCTTATAAACAAGCTGCACATGCCCATCACGCCGCAAAAGCAGCGTATGTGCATCAAAGCGTGTAATCACTCCTTGCAGCTTCACGCCATTAACGAGAAAGACTGTAACAGGCTCCTCCTCTTGTTTTACATAGGCAAGAAAATGCTCTTGCACATTATCATTCATCGCCGCTGTCATGGCTTTTACCCTTTATCTTGGCTGATACGCCCTGCCTGAGCGTATGTTCTATCTTCTTGCGTAACACCAAGCTGTTTCAGCTTACGATGAAGAGCGCTGCGCTCCATGCACACAAAATTGGCCGTCTTACTAATATTCCCACCAAAGCGCATGAGCTGCACTTGCAGATATTGCGTCTCAAACTGATCCCGCGCTTCCCGCAGTGGCAGGCTCATCACATCTGCCTCAGAGGTTAGCTGCGTCATGGAAGGTGCACCTTGGCGTACCATCTCAGGCAGCATCTCCGCACGAATTGCTTCTTGCTGGCCATTACTACCATTCGGAGCCATGATGAGCATACGCTCCATCAAATTCCGCAATTCACGAATATTCCCTGGCCATTCATATGTTTGCAAACATGCCAAGGCATCCACCGAGAGCATACGCACAGGCAAACCGGAGGATTTTGCACAGCTTTCTAAGAAATATCGCGCCAATGCGGGAATATCCTCTGGCCGCTCTGCCAAAGCTGGCACTGCTAGTGGAACAACAGCTAAGCGATAATATAAATCTTCTCGAAAGCGACGGCCCGCAATCTCAACTTGGAGGTCCCGGCTGGTGGTCGCAATCACCCGGACATCCACTTTGACACTCTGTGTCCCGCCCACACGCTCAAAAGTATTAACCTGCAAAGCACGAACAATCTTGCCCTGCGTCTCCAAAGGCATATCGGCTACTTCATCCAGCAAGAGCGTGCCCTTATGAGCTCGCTCTAACAACCCACGCCGTGCTGGCTTCTCTTTAGAACCCTCTACGCCAAAAAGCTCTTCCTCAAAATGACTTGGCGCTAATGTTGCACAATTCAACACAATAAAAGGCCCCTCGGCCCGTTTTGATTGTGCATGAATCATCCGAGCGGCCACTTCTTTACCCGCCCCAGCAGGGCCACTAATCAACACACGAGAATTAGTCGGCGCGACACGGCTAATCTGATTCCGCAGCGCCCCAACAACAGAGCTATTCCCCATAAGAGGGCGCTCTTCTCCCGCACGCAGACGTAATTCCGCATTTTCTTTCCGTAAACGCGCTGCTTCTAATGCACGTTGGATCACCACCAACAAACGGTCTGACTGAAAGGGCTTTTCTAAAAAGTCGTAGGCCCCTTGATGCAAACTAGACACGGCCGTTTCAATCGTCCCATGGCCGGAAATCATTAAAACGGGAATATCTGGGTTTTCTTCCCGAAATAGCCGCAACAACGCCATACCATCTAACTTGGAGTTCTGGAGCCAGATATCCAAAATCACCAAAGATGGCCTGTTCTGCCGAAACGCACGCAACGCTTCATCTGAATTTGCCGCACTACAGGTCACATAGCCATCATCTTCTAGAATTCCTTCTAGAAGAAAACGGATATCCGGTTCGTCATCGACGATCAGAATCTCATGTTCCATACGACGTCCTCATGATCCGCTTACTGATACTACGTGGCCTTTTTCTGCCAATGGAAGACATAACATAACGAGCGTACCGGGGGATGGCTGCTCTCCTCCATCTGCCTCTACCATGTTATGCTGCTCTTTAGGAGTGAGCGTACGCAAAAGAAGCCGTCCTTTATGAGCTTCCATCGCTCTATGAACAATCGCCAGCCCCAAACCAGTCCCTTTTTCTTTATGGGTCACATAAGGCTCTGTAAGACGGTGCTGCTCTCCCGCCGGCAGGCCTATGCCATTATCCGTCACCCCAATCTGAACCTCTCCCTCTCTCTGCGATAAACTGAGGACAATTTTACCAATCATTGGCTGATCCGGCTTAGGTTTACGGCCTGTCATATAAATAGCATCTGCAGCATTTTGTAACAGATTAATAAGAGACTGCGCTATTAAGCGACGATCACACCGCACCATAACACCCCCCTGCTGCGGTACATCCAACCGATAAAAAATCTCTGGATGTGCATTCTGCTGCAAGAAAAAGGCTTCTTGGCACAACACGACAATATCATGTGCATCCATCTCTGGGCGAGGCATACGCGCAAATGATGAAAATTCATCTACCATGCGCCCAATATCACCTACCTGCCGCACGATAGTGCTAATCAACCTATCATAAATTTCTGGGTCGCTCGCAATTTCTTTATAAAAACGCCGCCTCAATCTTTCTGCTGCTAACTGGATGGGGGTCAACGGGTTTTTAATCTCATGGGCAATACGTCGTGCAACATCAGCCCAGGCGGCCTTGCGTTGGGCAACCTGCAATAATGTAATATCATCAAAGGTCACCACATATCCGGCTGTATGCTCATGGTCATTCTGATCAGCCACAACACGCACAAGTAATGTACGCCCTGCGCCAGCACCTCCGCCACTCCCAGGCCCACCAGGTGCGCCTATATGGTCTGCATCAATCTGGATCTCGGCTGTATGTTCTTTATCTGGCTGCGCTTTTACCGCTCTCAACAAAGAGGCGAATTCAGGCACGCATTGTACGAGAGGAATTCCCTTATTCCTCTCCAAATCGCGTTGTAAAATAAAAGAGGCTGCCCGGTTCGGAAGTTCCACAATCTGGCTACGGTCAAGCCCAATCACTCCAGCCGAGACCCCTGCTAGAACCGTTTCTGTAAAACGCCGTCGCTCATTAATTTGGTCATAAGCACGCATCAGCTCTGATCGCTGAGTAGCAAGCTGAGTTGTCATCAAATTAAACGCACGCGATAAAGCATCTAGCTCATCTGCCCTGTCTGCCCGAGCCTCCACAGGCACACGCGCTTGCAAGTCTCCCTCTGAAATACGCCTTGATGCGCGGATCAACAAACTCAACGGGCGTGTAATACGGTTTGCTAATGTAAGACCGCTTAACATCCCCACAGCCAACACTAATAGCCCCATCAGAGCCATAATAATGATCAACGTAAATTGGGTCTTGCCTCGGTTATTCAACATACGTTGGTAATCCTGCACCAACGTATTGGTCCGCGTCATATGCGTTAAAATATCAGGGTCAACCGGCCGTGTAATCATCAACATCAGACCGGAATTCCCTCCCAGAGATACCACCCCACGCACAATCTGCGCCTCTGGTTGGTCTAGCAACACCACCTCACCAGCCCGAGCCATTGTAATGACCGTGCGTGGGGGCAATTCTTTTGCGGGATCCCTATCTCGAATAGCTAACAAGCCACCAGCTGCAATAACTTTATATGAGATTGGGTTAAAAATAATCGCGTCATTCAACCCACGCTCGGCAACTTCATCCTCTAACAAAATCTGCAAACGAGCATAATCATGGAAGAGGTCCGTCCCCCGGGCGAACATCTCATCATTTTGCACGGTAAGCAGCTTATTAGCTAAAGCAAAAGCTTCTGTCCGCGTGTTCTCATTGTGCTCACGCAAATAGCCCGCTGCAACAGAGCGTGCTTCACTCAGAGCATTATTCACACGGTTCGAAAACCAAATCTCCACCCCGTAATGGAAGAACAGAGCTGATAGCACCCCCACCATCAATGCTGGCGCAACCGCAACCACACCAAAAAGCGTAACCAGCCGCGTATGAAGCCGCGCCCCAGCTTGCCCCATCCGCCGCTCAGCCAGCATACGCCCAACTTGGCGTACGCCCGCAGCGCCAATGAGCATTAATGTAATAAAATCAGCCAAAAATAGCAGAGCCTGCGCCCGTGGCACTTTCGCCAACGAAACCCCACCAGCCAAAACGGTAAATGTTACAAAAGTAAGTAAAAGCGCTACAATGGTCAGCAGCACGACCCCATTAGGGCTGGTCAAACGCCCCGCAAAGCCCCGTACTTTCTCTGACACATATCTCATAGCAGCTCGTACACCTTAGTTTTCCCTCATTTTGGGAATGATAATCTCAAGCTCTCGAATACGCTTACGCAGGGTATTTCTATTTAATCCCAAAAGGGCGGCTGCCTTCAATTGGTTCCCACCTGTATAATGCAGCACCATTGTTATGAGTGGCTTCTCAACCGCGCCAATAACACTCTCATGCAGATTACAGCTCCCTGCTTCTAACCCTGCATGCACATAACTTCGCATGGCCGGCTCAAACATCGCAGCAAGACCCGCTGCTTTATCCTCAGATAACGCACGCACAGCCCGCAAACGATCTGGGCCTAAGCATTGGTCGGCTGTCAGACTAGCAAGCCACTGGCGTAACTCACCTTCCAGCGCACCATGACACAGCAACACAGAATGATCATGCCGACTAGCAACAACAACGCGCACCGCCTGCCCGTTAGCGCCCTCTCTCCCCCCTGCCTTTGCCACTCGCCCATCACGCAGCCCTGCAGCGGACTTCATCACAAACTCAACAAAGCGCCTCTGCAAATTAGGGCAAAGACAATCCAGCTCATCAAGCAGCAGCGTGCCACCCCGTGCTTGCTCAATCCATCCATTACCTTCCGTGCCGAATAATCGTTCCTCACGCAAAGCACGGGGGACGGCTGTCAGCCCGGCAACAACAAAAGCACCTTTTGCACACGGGCTATGAGCATGTATGCGTTGCGCTACATCTAAACGCTCTTGTGAGCTTGCTCCATATAAAAATAACGGGCGCAAAGCATGAGCATCTTTTCCCATCTTTCCACCCATTACGCAGCGTGCCGCGCCAGACTAGCCTCACGATCACGCACAATACCTGCCGCAATTTTCTCATCATAAAAACGCTCTAACAGCGCGATTACTGCGGGTGCATTATCTAAGTGATTTACTTCCGCTCTAAAGCTAGCAGACCCCGGCAAACCAGCAGAATACCAAGAGACATGCTTCCGTGCGAGCCGCAGGCCAGGCCGCTCCCCAAAATGCTCTAACATCATCTGATAATGTTTAAGCACAATGGCCTTTTCTGTTTTCAAATCTGGATCCGGTATATCAACGCCTGTCCGTAAAGACTGCGTCAATTGTGCAAGGAACCATGGCCGCCCATAGCACCCACGTCCCACCATAACACCATCAGCACCAGATTCTGTTAAAGCCTGCCGCGCTGTCGCCATACTTACAATATCGCCATTAACGATAACAGGTAGCTTCACAGCCTCTTTCACAGAGCGCACAAATTTCCAATCGGCTTTACCGTTATAGAACATCTGCCGCGTACGCCCATGCACCGTAATCATGCGGATACCGGATTCCTCAGCAATTTTAGCTAACCGAGGGGCGTTCAAACTCGTATGGTCCCATCCCATACGCATCTTCAACGTCACAGGAACATCCACAGCTTTGACTGTAGCTTCCAATAAACGTGCAGCAAGGGCTTCATCCCTCATGAGAGACGACCCCGCCATCTGCCCAATAGCGACCTTCTTTACCGGACAACCAAAATTAATATCGACAACATCCGCCCCACCAGCAACAGCAATCTTAGCGGCTTCTGCCATCGCCTCTGGGTCACATCCAGCAAGCTGCACAGCATTCACCCCACCAGCCCCTGCACTACGTGCCATACGGAGTGTTGTCTCATTCTCTCGCACCATAGCCCACGATGCGATCATCTCTGAGATCACCAGCCCTGCCCCTAACTCTCGTGTTAATTTACGAAAGGGAAGGTCCGTCACACCAGACATCGGCGCAAGAATCACCGGGTCGTCAATTACACAACCCGGGCCTAACGTGATGGGAGGTAGAGAAAAAATGGAGGGCATTAGCGTCAGTACCAGTCAAACTCGGCGTGCTGCTGGAACATAAAACCCCACCAGAGGCAGGGCTTATCTAGCAGCAATCAACAAAAACGACTCAAAAATAGAAGATAGGAGCCAATTTTACAGCCCCCCTTTATAAAGCGCAAACCCCTCTACCTTATAAGCTGACAGCACGCTCGCTCCACCTTCAGCTCTCTTTTCTCAAAAACGCACTTAATTTAAGCGCCTCCCTCCTCTCCTCATACGAAATCCCTTGACAATACCCTCATGCCGTTCTGAAAAAGCCCTTAATATATTCATGAGGGAAGTGAGCATGTTCGATATAAGCAAAACAACTGCGTGGGCCTTACGCCAGCTTAATCCAGAATTTGCTCATGAAATCGCCATCTCTGCTATTAGCCACGGTTTCGCAGGCAAAGGTAAACCGGACCACTCTGCCCTAAAGGTAGAGGCAATGGGCCTCTCCTTCCCCAACCCAATCGGCCTTGCTGCCGGGTTTGATAAAAACGCACGTGCCATCCAAGGCTTAGCGGATCTCGGTTTTGGAATGATCGAAACAGGGACCGTCACCCCACGCCCCCAAATCGGTAACCCCAAACCACGCTTGTTCCGCCTTGTAAAAGACCGCGCCATCATCAACCGCATGGGCTTTAATAGCTGTGGCATCGATACATTTTGCCAAAACTTAGCAAATCTCGGCCGTGCTAATAAAGGCAACCAGCCTCATGTTACCAATGTGCCTGTTGGGGCAAACTTGGGCATTAACAAAATGGGAGCCCACCCGCTGATTGACTACCCAGCACTCGTCGGGCGCACCAAAGCACATGCTGATTACATTACAATCAATCTTTCCTCCCCCAACACACCGGGCCTACGCGACCTCCAAGAGGCGGATATGCTTAGCCGCCTGCTCGAGGCCATTAATCAAGCCCACCCAGACCGCCCACCTCTGCTTGTAAAGCTCGCCCCAGATCTGCCAGATCAAGCCTATATGCCCATCGTGCAGGCGGCGATTAACGGCGGCGCTAATGGGCTTATCCTCACTAATACAACCCTGGCCCGCCCAGAGAACCTGACATCATCCCACAAAAAAGAAACTGGGGGCCTCTCTGGCGCTCCACTTGCTCCGCGTGCGCGTGAGGTCTTACAAATTGTCGCAGGACTGAACCAGCGGAAACTATGCCTGATATCCTCAGGCGGTATAGAAACCGGGAAAGACATCCTAGAGCGATTGCAACTTGGGGCTGATCTTGTCCAAATCTATACAAGTTTTATTTACGAAGGCCCAGCTGTATTGACGCGCCTCAAACAAGAGCTACTCTCTGCCATGAGTGAAGCAAGTATCCGCACTTTAAAGGACCTTCCTCGTCGATTGTAAATATCCCAATATTTAGAAAAGCTGGCTGCCTACATGAAAATTGCTCTTGTTGGACTTATCAAAGATGAAGCAAGCGATATTCTCGCTTGGCTCGGCTGGCACGCCCTCTTAGGTGTTGATACCTTCATTCTCTTTGATGATAGCTCCAGCGATGGCACACGAGCACTTATTAAAGCTGCCAGCCTGCAATGGGATATACGGCTATTTTGTATCTCTCATCATCATTTAGATCCTCAAGCTAAAGGCCATGAAAGCCTCCAAAAGCAGGTCTATCTTGATGTACTCAACCATGTGGGCGATGCATTTGACTGGGTCGGTTTTATCGACTCAGATGAATATATCGCCCTCTTTCACCATCAAAATTTACATGACTTCCTAGGCAATATGGGAGCAGATATCGGCGCAGTGGCTCTGCATTGGCGTATCCATGGCAGTAACGGCCATATGCACAAACCTAACATGCCCGCTTTCCACGCCTTTACACGCCATGCAATCTCCGCTCTGAATGATTCTACCCCCAATATTAATTGTCACGTAAAAAGTTTTATCCGCCCCTCTTGCTGGAATGGTGATTGGGCCAATTTTCATTTCTTTCCCCTCAAAGAAGGCCGCTATATCGACCCGATGGGGAATGATATTCAGTGGTCACACACAAAGGGTATTACGCAAACCGCTCCCAACTGGGAGGTCGCCTGCGTCATGCATTACCAAAATCGCAGCATGGCACATTATCTAGAGCGCATACGCCGGCGAAATGACGTGACCCTCTCACTAGATAGTTTTTTACAAAATGACCGCAATGAAGAAGAGGATCTTCGCCCTCTTACACACACAACCGCTGTTCTAGAATGGATGCGCTCAGCCGTTCGCGCTGGGGCAGCACAGGCACTGGGGGAGGTGGCAGCACAACATCCAGCCCAAACACCTCTACCTTTTGTCTCATCACTCCAAACCCCAGAAACATTCTCCGTCTTTGCTCTAAGCCCAGAAAATGGAGATAACACGACCTTACAGGGGCAACATATTTACAAGCATGCTGACCAAAACAGTTCACCATGCCTGTATCTTCTCCAAAAAAAATCTCATCCAACTATGGGATTTCTCTTTGCTCTAAATGAGCACGAAGAATTAGTAGAATTTACTATCCTCAATGATAGTCGCCTCTATGGCCCTCTCCGCTATGACGCCACGCCTCTTGAGGACGGCCCATACATCACACTACGCCCTAGTCATGGTCATAGCCTCCAGAAAGATTATCTCTCTGCTCCTCCCAATGAGCCATGGATTACAAACCGCAAACAAGCCAGCCAATGGGAATTTTTCATCCCCGTCCCTTGTGAGCGAACACCTACAGGACATTCATGGCTCATAATCCCATACCTTCATCTAGCCGAAATGGCCCTTCAAGAGCCTGTAACCCTTTCTACCCTTTCACAACTCTCAACTTTAGATCGTAACGCAGCGATATGGCTTCTTCCTCTCCTATATGATGAGCTAACTCCAACTCACCAACAGGAACTAAGCCACCATCTCCATGCCCTAACCCCCTTCATTCTCTAAAGGGAATGTTCCATCAATAACAAAAAGGGGCACACCATAATGGCGTGCCCCTTTTTGCTGACCAGCAACTCAATTCTAGCCAAACCTAGTCTTATCTACGCCCAAGCTTACGTAATTTCACACCTTTAAGTAGGCGTTCCTCAATTACATTCAAAGACATCCCCTTAGTTTCTGGAACATAGAGATATGTCAGGCCGATAAAGACAAAATTAAACACAGCCAACAACCAAAAGGTCCCAGCCGCACCAAAAAGCTCCATTAAAGGGAGAAAGCTCACACTTACCCCCATATTAGCCAGCCAATTTGTTAATGTCGAAATAGACATCCCAAAATTGCGTCCACTCATAGGCTGAATTTCAGCACATAGCACCCACATTAAAGGCCCGGCAGACATCGCATGCCCCGCACAGAAAACCATGAGAACAAACACAGCAATCATCTGGGACGCTTGATCCGCCATTCCCTCATGTAGCAAGCCAGCTAAAACAGCCATTGTGATCGCCATTACAGCAAAGCCCACATACAAAATAGGCTTACGCCCCCAGCGATCTACCAGCCCAACAGCAACAAAGGTTGCCAACATATTCACTAGCCCAATAATCGCCGTACACCATAATTGGGCTTGAGAATCAAAATGTGCCGCTTGGAGAATCTTCGGCGCATAGAACATGACGATGTTGATACCCGCCAATTGCTGCATAGCCTGCAACAACACGCCCAACGCTACAGAACGGCGGAAATTGCCATTACGCTTCAGAAGTGACCACCCCTCCTGCTTTGTCTCTAGCTGGGCACGAATAGCTTGAATCTCTTTGGCTGTTTCCAGAGGATCATTGCGCAAATCTAGTAAAATGCTCCGCGCCTCTTTCAACCGTCCCTTCATCACCAACCAATGAGGGCTATACGGCAGAAACAACACGCCAATGAAAAAGAAAAATGCCGGCGCTGCTGCAAAACCGAACATTCCCCGCCAATTTCCAGAATAAGCAAAGTAAGTATCCGCCAAGAAGGCAACAAAAATACCCACTGTCAGCATGAGCTGATATGTGGAAATCATAGCCCCACGGGATTCTTCACTCGCAATCTCAGACAAATAAAGCGGTGCCGTAAACGCAGACACGCCAACCGCATATCCCATCACCACACGGAAAAAGATCATCGAGGGGACGGACCAACTCAAAGCACAGCCTAAGGAGCCAATCACAAACACACCGGCACCACAAATCAGCGCCCGCTTACGGCCAATTTTCTGAGAGAGCTTACTAGAGCAAACAGACCCTAAAGCCGCACCAGCCATCATGGAACTTACAACCCATGATAAAGCCATCGTGGAAGGATGGAATTCTTTCGCAAAGAAGTCCAATGCGCCGGAGACAACGCCAATATCAATGCCCGACATTAGCCCCGCTAATGCAGCCACAACGCCAATAATTAAAATCTTAAAACGAGTTGGGTCAAAAAAAGACGTATCCTCATCTCCCATTCCGGGAGGGACTGTCCGAGGATCAATATCATCTACCATAGAAGAGCACAGCCTCTCTAAAGCTACACTTCCAGCATTTTAAAAGCCGGATGATGTTACGGCCGCTCACCCCTTAAACAACAACACGCAAAAGGACACTCAGCCCTTTTGCGTGTCATCACACACTTATAATAGAGTCTTAACGGCCAAGATGACGCAGTTTTACACCACTCATTAACCGTTTCTCAATAACATCAAGTGAAACATCTTTTGTTTCTGGAACAAAAAAATATAACAACACGACAGCAAGAGCATTAAAACTCGCAAAAATCCAGAACGTATTTGCGCTCCCGACCAACTCCATAATGCTTAGGAAGGTCGTACCAATTAAAAGATTACTCAGCATGTTCGTACCAGTAGAAATCGAAATCCCTAAGCTGCGCCCCCCAGCAGGCTGAATCTCTGCACAAAGCACCCACATAAGCGGCCCAGCAGACATGGCAAAACCGCCCACAAAAATAACGATCATTAAGAGAGCTGTAAGCTGCAAAGCTAGAGTAGATGCCCCCACCCATAATAGGGCAGCCAACACAGCCATACTCACAGACATGCTAATATACCCCGCATAGAGGATCGGCTTGCGCCCCCAGCGGTCGGAATAACCAATTGCCACAAACGTCATCAGCACATTGACCAAACCAATCAACGCCGTACACCACATTTGTGCTTTTAAACTGAAATGAGCCGCCTCCAAAATATGTGGGGCGTAATACATAATGATGTTGATCCCTGCGAATTGCTGCAAGATCTGCAACAACATACCCAGCCCAACAGAACGACGATAATTACGATTTGTCCGTAAAAGCTTACCGCCTTCTTCCTTCGTCTGAAGCTGTTCACCAACAACAGCAAGCTCCTGCTCTGCATGGGCAACATGGCCACGCAAGCCCGTCATAACCTCTAGAGCATCATCCTCACGGCCCTTCATCATCAACCACCGAGGGCTCCGAGGCAGGAAGAAAAATAGCACCAAAAATACAATTGCCGGTGCAGCCTCAACCACCAGCATAGACCGCCAGTCCCCAGATGACGCAAAAAAGCTATTCGAGAAAAATGCCAGAAAAATACCGATCGTCTTCAAAAGCTGATAAAGCGAAACCATCGCCCCACGCTGTTCTGTCCGCGCAACTTCAGAAAGATAAAGCGGTGTTGAGAAGTCCGACACCCCCATGCCGAACCCTACAACCACACGGCAAAGAATCATCATCATCACAGACTGTGACGCCGCACATCCTGCTGCCCCAAAAAAGAAAGACGCCGCCGCGATGATGAGCGTTACCTTCCGCCCGAAATGCTCTACAAGTCGCCCCCCTGTGAGGGCACCAACTGTAGCCCCAACAAGCATACCACCAACGACCCACTCAAGAGCCACTGTCGATGCATGAAACTGCGTACCAAACGGCCTCAACACACCGGAGATTGTGCCAATATCCATACCGCACATCAGCCCCGCTAGTGAGGCCAAAATACAGACGAAAAGCACCCTCCACCTCGCCTTGCCTATGGCAGAAATATCCGATGATGAAAGGGATTCTCTAGGTACTTTGTTCATAACGCTGAGCCTCTCTCCTTAATAGATGTGCTCCCCAATGACACCACCCATACCATAAAAAACAACACACACCGGAAATATATGCCCCTCCACCATCGCAGCGCACATACAGCACACCCCAACAACACTAGGGGCTTCCAGCCTCATAGCCACAGGGGACTAGGGGATTAATAATAATTAATGCGGGCATAAATATGTTGCCCCATACCCGCATTTAGCGGCGTAAAACCTCCGCGGCACGCACGCTACCTACATGGCGACCATTCCAATTTATAAGATCATAATGCTGCCAGCGCTCTAACAGAGCGTGATCCTTTTCACTCCGTTGCAAACTATTTTTGCCAAAACGCTGCATTAAAGCCGTTAGTGCGACTTCTGCCGCGCGGCTTGCACCATCTTCTGCCTTTACAACAATACCTAAGCCTTCCTCTGGAAGAGAGGCCACCATAATCCCCTCTGCGCCCATTTTGACAAAAGCCCGCTCACCAAATTGTTCCATCACCTCGGTGTCATAGCGGCCTGTTCCAGCAACCATAAAGGGGTGGGCAGCCACCGCCCGGCGCAACCGCTTGGCCGCCTGCGCTAAACCATCCGACAAGCCCTGCCCCGTACCAAACCGTGCCAAGCCATGTGCCATGGCCCGGTAAGGAATAGCATAGGTTGGTAAAGAACAGCCATCAATCCCGCGGTTCTCAGCCCGATGAGGCGCCCCTGTCACCTGCTCTAATACGGCTGTCACCCGCTTCTGTACTTCATGCTCTGGCTGACTATAGCCAGTCGGATCGATCCCTTGATCACAAGCTAAACAGACAAGCCCTGCATGTTTGCCAGAGCATGTATTGTGCAAACAACATGGCGTCTCATGCCCCTTCGCCGCCCATAGGCGTGCAGCCGGGCCATAACTTGGCCAATGCGCACCACACTCTAAGGCATTTTCACTTTTCCCTACCGCTTTCAGCATAGAAGAAGCCAGTTCCGTATGAACAACCTCTCCCCCATGCGAAGCACAAGCTAAAGCAAGCGCATCATCACCAAGGCCAAGACGATCTGCAGCCCCACTCGCAACGAGCTCCAATGCCAAAAACGCTTTAACGGTCGAACGTGTAAAAAAGCTCTGCTCCACATCCCCGCAAGACCATACAACTTCCCCAGCTGCATCCACAACGATGGCCTGCCCATAATGGCGAGACTCAATGCGCCCTCCACGTGTTACTTCAGCTAGGAGAGCTGCCCCGGTGCTTGGTGTGTTCATTTTCTACCCGTTCTTCATCTCGTCTGCCGCCTGTACGCAAGATGCACACAAGCCTTCAATCTCTATTGTCGCAGCCTCTGCCTGAAACCCCTGCCCTCGTGCAGATTTTAACAGCACTGTCGCTACAACATCCTGCTCCAACTCTTGTACCTGTCCACACTGACGGCAGATCAAAAATTGTGCACGATGCACGCCCCATGTTTTATGAGCAGAACATACATCATCACAATGCAGAGCATGGTGACATCCCACAAAAGCACTTAAACGCTCTATGCGGTGGATCAACCCTTTCTCTAACAGAAACTCCAGCGCACGATAGACTGTCGGCGGAACAGCCTTAGGCTGATAGCTCTGCAATCGAGACAAGATATCATACGCACCTGAAGGACGTTCTTGAGACAAAATCAACCCCAGAACAAGGCGCCGTGTCGCTGTTAGCCGCTGTCCATGGTGCTTACACCACTGCGTAGCCTCCTCCAGACGTTTCTCCACCTCTGAAGAGAAGCTCAGCTCTGGCTGGCTATATGCATCATCACCCAAGGTCACATCATCCTTAATTACTTATGATGTTTCCACCGGCGGAACAGCCCACCGCCACGAGGCCTGCCCCTGCCGAGCAAGCTCTCGATGCAACACCATAACTGGAGCGCGAATCTCTTTTACCACCGGGTCAGCAGCAATATCCCGCGCAAGTGCTTCTACAACCGTTACAGAACGATGGCGACCACCACTGCACCCAACAGCAATTGTAACGTATTTTTTACCCTCTCGCTCAAAACGCGGCAATGTTACCCGCACCAACCCTAAAAGATGCTCGTAAAAAGGGGCAAAAAATTCATCCGCTTTTACGTAATTTGCTACAGCTTCATCCAACCCTGTGTGTGGGCGCAAAGCATCATCATAGTGAGGATTCCTTAGGAAACGGGCATCCATCACAATATCAGCTTCCCTTGGTAAACCTGAAGGATAAGCAAATGACATCAACACAACAGATAATACCGCGCCGGCCCCCACAGCAAAGCGTGCAGAAATCATTTGGCGCAAATCAGGCAAAGGGAGGTCTGTTGTATCAATCACCAAATCTGCCATAGCACGTAGCGGAGCTAACAACTCTGCTTCTTGCTCTAGAGCAGGGCGAATACTGCCTTCATCAGCTAAAGGATGGCGCCGTCTTGTTGCTGTAAATCTGCGAAGTAGAATCTCGCAATCAGCCGTTGCAAATAAAAGCTGCACAACACAGTCTGGCTCACGCTGAGCACGTTTTAAGCACTCCACCACACGTTGAGGCTTAAAACCACGGCTGCGCACATCCATCCCAATCGCCAGACGTGGTCCAGCTTGGGCTAATAATGCTTCAAAGAGGTCTAGCGGGGGGTTATCCACCACCTCATAATCTAGGTCTTCCAGCATCCGTAAAATAGATGCCTTACCCGCCCCTGAAAGCCCCGTAACAAGGAGGATACGCCGCGGAGAATGTTCTCCCATTCCTATACCTCCATTTTAGCTGACAATATCACTGCACTAAAAACACACTCAAATATAAAAGACGTTTGTAGTAACAGCCCTATCATAACATATTCCACAGCCTATCAAAGCCACGCTTTAGTGTCGTTTAAATTTTAACGCGCCCTCACCCTCTCCTTCATACTGTGGAAGCTTAATAACAAAACGTGCTCCACAAATAATCTCCCCTCCTGTGAGCTCATCTCTCTTGTAACGGTTCTCCGCATATAAATAGCCATCAAAAGCCGTAATAATTTGCCTGCTGATCGCTAAGCCTAAGCCCGAATGCTGCCCAAAATGCTCCTTTGCCGGACGCTCAGAATAAAAACGCTCAAAGATGTCCTCAAGCTTAGCTGGTGGAATTCCCGGCCCTTCATCTTCCACGCTTATCTCTACGAAAGGCCCCCCTTCTTTTGTCATACCATCCGCCGTAAGCTGTGACGGGCCAATGACGGTACGTACCTTCAGAATAATCGTCCCCTGCGGAGGCGAAAAAGACACTGCATTGCCTATAAGATTATGCAGCACCTGTACGAGACGATCTTCTACTGCCAACACATAAACTGCACGTTCCTCAACAGCATCCGGCAAAGAAAGCACCAAATTTACGGCTTGTTCATCTCGTGTTGTTTGATGGAGTTCCACTAGCAGTTCCAGTAAAGGAACAACCGCCACGGCTGCTCTTTCACCTCTTTGCAAGTCCCCTTCAACACGGCTTGCATCTGAAATATCCGTGATTAAACGGCCTAATCGTCTCACATCACCCCTTAAAATATCCACCAAACGCTGCCGCGCTTGTGGGTCTGTCATGCGTGGTAATGTATCAAGTGCCGAACGTATGGAGGATAAAGGGTTTTTCAGCTCGTGACTGACCTCAGAGGCAAATGTCTCAATATCATCCATTCGTGACCATAAGGCGAGTGCACTCCCCCGTAAGGCTCGTGCTAACTCTCCAATTTCATCACGTCGCTTGAGTAGAGAAAGGGGGAAGTTATCCACCCGCCCACGCCCGGGCTCACGCATCTCCCGAGAACGCACGACCAAACACCGTAATGGGCGTGCCAATATCATAGAGAAATACCAAGAAAGCCCTAATGCGCCGACCATGCTAATCACCAGCATAGTAAGAATAACAGAGCGCATTTTAACTAAAGAGCGATCAATCTCGCTATCATACCGTGTCAGTTGAAGTACGGCGATGGCTTTGCGCTCTCGCAAGACAGGCTCAACTACAGTCATAATGAGCTCATGCTGTGCTGTACGTCGGATATAAGGCGGCAATTCATGCCGTGGGCTCAGCTGAACATCCTCTTGCGTATCCTGCCCATATTCCTCTGCATGTGCGGAATTATCCAGCGGCACAACCCCTTCACCCGAGCGCAAAGGCAGAAGAGATAAAACCCACTCATAAATTTTATCCGCCACCCCCAATGTTGGCTGCCACTGCCGCCCGGCGGATGTAAAATCTCTCGTCTTACCTTCCACCAACATATGGCCGTTAGGGGCATATAGGCGCACCTGCTCATCCTTACTGGACTGCACCATCGGCATAAGAACAGCCTGCGCCTTTTCTACATCAATCCATTCTACCCCGTGGCGTACAATGCCTGAATCTGCCATTTGCAGTGCTGCGGCATACATACGGGCCTGTTCCCGCAATGCATCAATGCTTCGCTCTAATAAATTATTTCGTGCGGAATTAATGGAGAGCAGCATCCCACCTAGAAACAGTAACGGCAAACAATTCACCAATAAAAGGCGGCTTGTAAGAGGAGAAACCCATCTTTCTATCCCCCATTTACCAATGGCACGCTTCACAACGCCCCAATAGGCCCCGACTGCTCCCTCCATTATCTCATCTGCACCTTCTTACTCACGGTACCGATACCCCACACCATATAGCGTCTCAATATGATTGAAACGCTCATCAATCTGCCGAAATTTCTTCCTAACACGCTTAATATGGCTATCTATCGTACGGTCATCTACATAAATACTATCGCCGTATGCAGCATCGATTAATTGATCTCGTGACTTCACAAGCCCCGGCCGTACCACCAGAGCCTTCACCAACAAAAACTCCGTCACTGTTAACGCAACTTCCTGACCATTCCATAGACATTGGTGTCGTGCTTCATCCAATGCCAAAGCCCCCCGCACGAGAATAGGCGTACTTGCCCCAACCTCGCCGGCGGCCTCTGCTTGGCTAATTTCATGCCGCCGTAAAAGAGCCCGAATACGCTCTACCAAAAGCCGCACAGAAAATGGCTTCGTAATATAATCATCAGCCCCCAGGCGCAGCCCCATGAGCTGATCCATTTCTTCATCTTTAGATGTTAAGAAAATCACCGGGAGGCTACTCGCTCGCATACGTAAGCGACGTAAAAGCTCCATCCCATCCATCCGCGGCATTTTGACATCTAACACAGCAAGCGACACTGTACGGGATAAAATACCCTGCAATGCGCTTTCACCATCCGTATAAGTGTGAACCGTAAAGCCCTCGGCCTCTAACGTCATCTGCACAGATGTCAGAATATTCCGGTCATCATCAACAAGAGCAATAACAGGCGCTTGGCGCCCCCGTTTGCCATTTACCTCATCAATATGAGGTGAAGCGGTCTTCCTCATGGGAACTCCTGAAGTCTCTCAAGCATCTCCAAAGAGCTAGACCCACTTTCCAGCCTTGTTAATGCTTCGTCATTGTGGAACCACGACCTATCTTCTGCCTTTAATATTACAAAAAGATTATACATAAATTAACACAAACGATCATTTTTAAATAAATACAAAGCAATGGCACGATAAAGCAAAGGAAAACCCTCAACAAGATAGGTTTTTACTTATTATTAATGACCTTCCCGCCATGCTAAATCTTTCCCCCTTGTTTTTGCGATAATTAACATTATCTCCCTAGAACAGAGACCAAGTGCTCAACAAAGCGGCCCGGCACTGTTCTTTCATAGACTGATATGCCGTATAAGCTTTTAGAGTACTCATTTAAGGTGAGCTCCCATCATTGGAGGCACCGTTTTAGCAAGACGCAAACAGGGTCATGACATGACAGAACAGACTCCTCATCCTGAAACGCAACAAAATACTGCACCACAGGACATCCCGCCACAAACTGACCCCACAGAGGCCGATGCTCCTGAAACCCAGGCTCGTGAGGAAACTCCTGAAGAGCGCATCGCCTCTCTCGAAGCAGAACTCGAAGAGATGAAAAACCGCTGGATGCGTTCTGAGGCAGATAACCAAAACCTCCGCGCTCGTAGCAAAAGAGAGTTAGAAGACGCACGCCAATATTCCGTGCAGAAATTTGCCCGGGATGTTGTTGAAGCGGCTGAAAATCTTCAACGTGGCCTCTCCGCTCTTCCCGCCCCAGCAGAAGGAGAGGACGGGCTCATCACACGCCTACGTGAAGGCTTTGAAGGAACAGAGCGTGCTTTTCTTTCCATCTTAGAGCGCCACGGCATCACCCGGCAGGATCCTACACATCAGCCATTTGATGCCAACCTGCACCAAGCTATGCAGGAGCAGGACAGCAACGAGCTTCCTCCGGGCTATGTTCTCCAAGCATGGACACCTACATGGCTGCTCAAGAGCCGTCTGCTCAAACCCGCTATGGTCATTGTCTCCAGTGCTTCTTCTACAGGTAAAGCACCAGAACAAGCCTAAATACCGCTCATACAACCATGCCAAGTTTCGTACTTGGCATGGTTTTTCTTACATTTTACCCAACTGATAAAAATACATCTTCGTGGTGTCGCCATACCGCGCGCCCATAAGGCCTCAATCATGAGTTCCTCCCCCCGCAAGATACTCATCATTCGCCATGGTGCATTAGGCGATATTTTTCAGGCTTTTGGGCCATTTGAAGCCATTCGTTCTACATTCCCCGAAGCGCATATTAGCCTCCTCACCGCTAGCCCATACGCATCACTTGCTCGGAAAACTCCTTGGTTTAACCACGTCTTTATTGATGACCGACCAAGCTGGGGCAATATCCACCATATCCGCTATATCCAGCGCATCCTAAGAGATGTCGATATGGTATTTGACCTCCAAAATTCTCATCGGACCACTCATTATTTCCGGCTTGCACCACCCAATCTGATATGGTCAGGCCAACACCCTAAAGCGACATTGCCGCACCACAACCCGCATGTACGACATATGCACACATTAATGCGGCAAAAAGATCAACTCCGTGCAGCAGGAATTACCCTCCCACCACGCACCATTCCATCCTTCTTAATTGAAGAAGGTCCCAAACTCCCCTCACCTTATATCGTGCTCGTCCCCGGGGCCGCCGCACATAGACCAGGCAAACAGTGGCCAGCCTCTTATTTCGCCAGACTCGCTCACCAAATAAACCAATGGGGATTATGTCCTGTTATCGTTGGTGACAGCACACAAAATGACATTGCCCACTCCATCTGCTCCCAAGCCCCTGCATCAAAAAACCTCACCGGCCAAACGGACATTCCAGCACTCGCAGGCCTCCTCCATCGTGCAGCCCTCGCTATCGGCAATGACACCGGGCCCATGCATATTGCCGCAACAATGAACTGCCCAACATTAACCCTCTTCTCTCATGAAAGTGACCCACGACGTTGCGCCCCCCAGGCCCTTCAAGCCCACTATAGTCGCACATTAAGCGGGCAACCTCTCTCTACCCTCTCTCCCGCACGGGTCATTTCATTACTCCATGAATGGGGGCTTCCCCTCATAAAAGAACGCCTCTCTAGGCTTTCTTCCTAAAGAATCGACACACCAACGCTCTTATCAAGCAGATTAGGGCTTGCAGAATAGAGCCATTAGAGGCCATTTTCGCCACAAGCCCATAGCTATGCTATAAGGGGCAACATCTATTTTGAAACATCGACCAAGGAGCTCCTTCATGCCCGCCATTACCCTACCCGATGGAAGCGTTCGCACCTTCGACGGGGCAGTGACTGGCACGACACTGGCCGACTCCATTGGTCCAGGTCTTGCTCGCGCTGCTATGGCCATGGAAATTAACGGCAAAGCTGTTGATATCAGCCACAGCATCACCGAGGATTGCTCTATCCGCTTTATCACCCGCAAAGATGATGAAGCCCTAGAGATGATCCGCCATGACGCCGCCCATGTCATGGCAGAAGCCGTGCAGGAACTATGGCCAGGTACACAAGTAACCATCGGCCCAAGCATTAAAGATGGCTTTTATTACGACTTTTTCCGTGAAAAGCCGTTCACCCCAGCAGATTTTGAAGCCATTGAAAAGAAAATGGCCGAGATCATCACCCGTGGCGCTGCCTTCGAGCGTGAGGAGTGGGACCGCAACGAAGCCATTGCCTTCTTTGAGGAACGTGGCGAGCGCTTTAAAGCGGAACTGATTCGTGATCTCCCAGAAGAAGAAGTCATCTCCATTTACCGCCAAGGTGAATGGCTAGACCTCTGCCGTGGGCCGCATCTCCGTACAACAGCAGATGTTGGCAATGCTTTTAAACTTATGCGTGTTGCTGGGGCCTATTGGCGTGGGGACCACCGTAACCCCATGCTTACACGTATTTATGGGACAGCATGGCGCGATAAGAAAGAGCTAAAAGCCTATCTTCTACGTCTCGAAGAAGCCGAGAAACGTGACCATCGTCGCCTTGGCCGGGATATGGACCTATTTCATATTCAAGAAGAAGCGGTTGGTCAGATCTTCTGGCACCAGAAAGGCTGGCGTTTGTACAACACGGTGCAAGATTATATGCGTCGTGCCCAAGAACGTAACGGCTATCAAGAGGTCCGTACCCCACAGCTAGTAGACCGCACCTTATGGGAAGCTTCTGGCCATTGGGAAAAATATCGCGAGAATATGTTCATTGCGACTGTTGAGGATGAGGATAAAACCCTCGCCCTTAAACCGATGAACTGCCCATGCCATGTGCAAATCTTCCGCCATGGCCTGCGTTCTTACCGTGAGCTTCCCCTACGCATGGCTGAGTTTGGAGCATGTCATCGTTATGAGCCTTCAGGCTCACTGCATGGTATTATGCGCGTACGCGGCTTTACCCAAGATGATGCACATATCTTCTGTACAGATGATCAAATCGCCGAAGAAACAGCACGTTTTGTCACCATGCTAGGCGAAGTGTACAAAGATTTCGGCTTTGAGAGCTTCCGCGTCAAATTCTCCGACCGGCCCGAAACACGTGCTGGCTCTGATGAAGTATGGGACCGTGCAGAAGCCTCTCTCAAACGTGCTTGTGAGATGGTCGGCGTTGAATATGAACTGAACCCTGGTGAAGGTGCCTTTTATGGCCCAAAACTAGAGTTTGTCCTTACCGATGCGATCGGCCGTGACTGGCAATGCGGCACCTTGCAGGTCGATTACGTCCTGCCAGAACGCTTAGATGCCTCCTACATTGGAGAAGACAGTGCCCGCCACCGCCCTGTAATGCTACATCGCGCTATCCTCGGGAGCTTTGAGCGCTTCTTAGGCATCTTGATTGAGCAATATGCTGGCAAATTCCCTCTTTGGTTAGCACCAACACAAGTTGTTGTTGCCAGCATTGTGACTGACGCAGCAGATTACGCATTGGAGGTCACAAACCGCCTCCGTCAGGCTGGGTTGCATGTTGAGAGCGATATCCGCAATGAGAAAATTAACGCAAAAGTACGTGAGCATAGCCTTGCCCGTGTGCCAGTTATCCTCGTTGTCGGCCGCCGTGAAGCTGAAGAAGGCACTGTAAGCATCCGCCGGTTAGGCGAGCAGGCACAAAAAGTTCTGCCGCTTGATGAAGTTCTCTCTACTCTTACGAGTGAAGTAACTCCACCAGATATCGCCCGGAAAACCGCCTAATAAACACCGATTCTGCCCCCCTTGCGCCGCAACGGTACCAAGGGTATGAATCGCTATATGATTTCCGTGTTCGTCATGCTTTTATAGCGGATACGAACATATGCAATGACAGGAGATGACCATAGCTAGACCGCCGTTTCACGCCGCCCCAACTCGCGAAGGGCCGCGCGTTAATGAAGAGATCCGTGTGCCACAGGTGCGTGTTATTGATGCTGAAGGGGAAATGATCGGCATCATGCAGACGCGCGATGCCCTTTCCCGTGCATTTTCTGAAGGGCTCGATCTTCTAGAAATCAGCCCGACGGCAGAACCTCCGGTTGCGAAGATCCTTGATTACGGCAAGTTCAAATATGAACAGCAGAAAAAACGTAACGAGGCTCGCAAAAAGCAAAAGGTCATTGAGATTAAGGAAGTTAAAGTGCGCCCAGGTACCGGCGAGCACGACTTCCAGACCAAAGCTAAGGCCGTTCGTTCGTTCCTTGAAGCTGGTGATAAAGTGAAAGTCTCCCTACGCTTTAAAGGGCGCGAGGTGGCTCACCAAGACCTTGGCGCAAAAATGATGGGCCGTATCCGCGAGTCTGTTGAGGATATTGCCAAGGCTGAACAAATGCCTCGCCTTGAGAATCGTCAGATGATTATGATTCTGGCACCAAGCAAGCAGCGGGACACAAAGTAAGTCCTTCTCTTACAAAAAAGCCCCCTAGCCTTTCCTTCAGGCCAGGGGGCTTTTTTTATAGCTACATCCCTTTCTTACGCAGCAATATCAACCAACTTGTGCGACAAACGACGCCCTAGAAGGGTGCATAATGTCGAAGTCGGCGCACTTTGGTTCAACGTATAAAAGTGGAAGTGATTTACCCCCTCTTCCCGTAAACGCTGGCAAAGGCGATCTGTCACAACAGCGCTTAAACGTGTCCGGATAGGGGCGAGATCATCCAAGCCATCAAAGAGATCCCTCAACTCTGCTGGCACGGCTGCCCCACACATTTTAGCAAAACGCCACGCCTGAGTTGCCCGTCCGATTGGCAAAATCCCAGGAACAATCGGTCGATTAATCCCCGCAGCAGCGGCACGATCCCTAAAACGCAAAAAGGCTTCTGCATCAAAGAAAAATTGAGTAATGGCACGATCAGCCCCAGCATCAAATTTTGCTTTAAGATGCCCAAGGTCCAGCTGAGCCGATGCCGCCTCTGGATGTATCTCGGGATAGGCTGCGACAGAGATCTCAAACGGAGCAATCTTTTTTAGCCCCGCTACAAGATCCGCCGCATAGCGATACCCTTGCGGATGTGGCTCATATCTTGCAGGAGCGCCACTCTTAAGTGGTTTTACATCTCCTCTTAATGCCACAATGTGGCGCACACCTGCGTCCCAATATGCGCGGGCAACATCATCAACTTCCCCGCGGGATGCTCCCACGCAAGTTAGATGACCAGCCAAAGGAACATGAAACTGGCCTGACATCTCCTTCAGCATCTGCAATGTGCGCTCACGCGAAGAACCACCTGCCCCGTAAGTGACAGACATAAAGCGGGGGTCAAACCCTGACAAACGGCGAGCAACCCGCAATACAGACGCTGACTTTTCTTCCGTCTTTGCTGGGAAGAATTCAAATGAGACCTCAGGCATAATGCCAGTTCCTTTTTTACATACGGTTCTATGTAACCCTTGATTGTTTCTTAGACTGCAAACGCCCTAACCAGAGCTTTACGGTCAACTCACCGTCCAAAGAGATGGGCTCATCTGCAACAAGCCCAGCTGCCTTAAACCATTGCTGCATCTGGTCATCACTAAAGCCCAGATACATATGCGCATCCCGTGTGCGCAGCTCCTCGCGGTCATGCAGTGCAAAATCCACCACCAACAGACGCCCACCGGGCGACAAAATACGAGCCGACTCGGCAATAACCGCCGCCGGATGCTGCGCATAACGCAATGCTTGATGAAGAATTGTCAGATCAGCGGAGCCTTCCGTCATAGGCAGGGCATAAAAGTTACCCTGCCTAAGCTTAATCTCTTCGCCTGCGGCGGTGCGGTCATTCTCCAGTTTGACACGAGCAAGCCTCAACATAGACGGGCTACGGTCAAACCCAACGGCACTCTGGCTATACGGGGCCAATAGCTCGAGCATACGCCCAGTGCCTGTCCCAATATCGACCACCCGCCCTAAAGATGGCGGACCCACCAGCTTCATAATGGCCGACTCGACGTCTTGTTCCGAAACATGCAGGGAGCGAATCGCATCCCATTCTGCAGCATGTACTTCAAACCAGTCTTCAGCCTCACCCATCCGTACATTACGCACGGCTTGCAGGCGTTGCCGGTCTGCACGGCCCATTTCGTCGTCGTCTTCCTCATGAAACCGGCGCCAATGATCTAGCGCTGCAAAAATGGGCTCTAGGTCATTCTCATCCCCCAAGGCGAGGAATACCCAACTCCCTTCTTTGCGGCGCTCCACCAGCTCGGCTTCTGCCAGCACCTTCACATGCCGGGAGACGCGAGGCTGACTCTGGCCAAGAACCTGAGCCAACTCGCCAACTGACAATTCCATTTCACGCAATAAGCGTAAAATTCTTAAACGCGTAGGCTCTGCGAGAGCCTGAAAAATTATAAGAGTACGATCCATGAAAACTATATATAACAACTTCATTATATGTGCAACAGGTGTTGACATAATTTCGAAGCCCTGTCACTCCTGATGATCGAAGACGGTTTCAAAGGCTTTTTCGATTTCCACGAAACGCCACTGAGGTCGCTTTAACTGGCCGTTTATGGCGGCTTACATTTTTCCGGTGGGGCCTTCCCTGCTGTTTCTCTTTCTCCTTGGGCGGCATAACCGCCGCAGAAGGTGAAAGGGAAACACCCAAGCCCCACCCAACGTTAAGAGGTACGTTATGACTGTACGCGTTGCGACCTTGGGCTTCCCTCGTATCGGGACCCGCCGTGAGCTAAAAAAAGCACTTGAAAGCTTCTGGGCTGGCACCAGCAGTGAAGCTGAACTGTTCGAAACAGCCGCCACACTTCGTAAAGAAGCC
Organism: uncultured Acetobacteraceae bacterium; assembly: GCA_946476985.1. Classification (GTDB taxonomy): domain Bacteria; phylum Pseudomonadota; class Alphaproteobacteria; order Acetobacterales; family Acetobacteraceae; genus Bombella. The sequence goes on along the minus strand of CAMKWS010000008.1, from coordinate 2,333 downwards.
TGGACACGCCAAAAAGATCAGGGAGCAGACATTCTGCCCTCTAACGATTTTTCTCTTTATGACCATGTGCTTGATACAAGTGCCCTCGTCGGGGCCGTACCTGAGATTTACGGCCACACAACAGGCCCTGTAGATCTCACAACCTATTTTGCAATGGCGCGCGGGCGTCAGGTTGCTGGTTCTGAGGATGAACACCCACAAGAATGTGCTGGCCACCATCATCACTCTACAGATGTCCCCGCTGCAGAAATGACAAAATGGTTCGACACGAACTACCATTATCTCGTGCCGGAATTCACACAGGACCAAACATTCCGTTTGGCTTCCACCAAAATCATTGATGAATATAAAGAGGCAAAAGCTCTTGGCTTTGACACCCGCCCTGTCCTCCTCGGGCCTGTTAGCTTCCTCCTCTTAGGTAAGACACACGGTCAGTCCTTCAACCGTCTCGACCTACTTACAGCTCTGCTGCCTGTGTATGCTGATGTCCTCCGTCAACTGCGTGACGCCGGGGCTGAATGGGTACAAATTGATGAACCGACCTTGGTGCTGGATCTAAATGAGGCAGATCGCAAAGCGTTCCAAATCGCTTATCAGAGCCTGACAAGTTCCGTTCCTGAAATTAAACTGCTTCTGACGACCTATTTCGGTGGTCTAGGTGATAATCTCGATACGGCTCTGTCCCTGCCGGTTCACGGGTTGCATATCGACCTTATCCGCGCTCCAGAACAGCTTAATGATGTTCTTGCCAAAGCACGGCCCGACCTTCTTCTCTCCCTTGGTGTGATTGATGGTCGTAACATTTGGCGTGCAGACCTCTCCAAGATCCTAGATCGCATTGCACCTATTGCAGCTCAGCGTGATATCATCTTAGCACCGTCCTGCTCACTGCTACACACACCGATCGACCTAGAACGTGAGACAGGACTTGATGAAGAGATTAAATCTTGGCTTGCATTTGCAACGCAAAAGATTGCCGAACTTGCCACACTTGCAAAAGCTCTCAATGAAGGTCGCGATAGCGTAAAAGAAGCACTCGCTGCATCTGACCACGCCGTGCAAAACCGTAAGACATCCGTCCGTATTCATAACCAAGATGTCAAAAAACGTGCTGCACAAAAAGATATCGCTCTGACACAGCGGCAATCTGCCTTCCCAACGCGGCAGAAAGCACAAGAGGCAGCTCTCAAGCTCCCACTCTTCCCGACAACGACCATCGGCTCCTTCCCTCAAACGAAGGAAGTCCGCCAGGCTCGTGCACGTCATGCGAAGAAAGAGCTTTCCACCCAAGATTATGTCGCCTTCCTGCAAGAAAAGACCAAAGAGGCTATTAAATGGCAGGAAGAGGTCGGGCTGGATGTTCTCGTTCATGGCGAATTTGAACGTAACGATATGGTGCAGTATTTTGGTGAGAAGCTCTCCGGCTTCGTCTTTACCAAACATGCTTGGGTGCAATCCTACGGCTCCCGCTATGTGCGCCCACCCATCATCTTTGGTGATGTCTCTCGCCCGGCTCCAATGACATTAGATTGGTGGCGTTATGCACAATCCTGCTCAGACAAACCTGTAAAAGGAATGCTGACAGGCCCAGTAACCATTCTTAACTGGTCCTTCGTGCGGGATGATCAGCCACGTTCTGAAACATGCCGTCAGATCGCTTTTGCGATCCGCGATGAAGTTCTCGACCTTGAAACAGCAGGTTGCGCCGCCATCCAGATTGATGAAGCCGCCCTGCGTGAAGGTCTGCCTCTACGCAAAAAAGACTGGCAACATTATCTGGACTGGGCTGTCGAAAGTTTCCGCGTTACCGCCAGCGGTGTGCAAGACAAAACGCAGATCCACACCCATATGTGCTACTCTGAGTTCAACGACATCATTGAGGCCATCGCCGCAATGGATGCTGACGTGATCTCAATTGAAACAGCACGTTCTAAAATGGAACTGCTCGAAGCCTTTACCGACCACCACTACCCAGCTGAGATCGGCCCGGGCGTGTATGACATTCACTCCCCTCGTGTTCCTTCAGTTGAAGAAATGGTTGAGCTTCTTAGAGCGGCAGAGAAAAAAGTCTCCCGCCGTCAACTCTGGGTCAATCCTGATTGCGGCCTAAAAACACGCCACTGGGAAGAAACACGCCCAGCAATCGCTAATCTTGTGCGCGCTGCACAGATTGTACGCGGTTAAGGCCAAAGAGATGGAACCCGGATTCATTACCTAGCACGATCCATCCATGAATCCGGGTTCCTCAGGGGGGTGCTTCACCACCCCCCTACAGGAAAGGGCTCCTCTTCACAGGAGCCCTTTCTATTTGTAAGCGTTTACCTAAAACAAGC
>CAMKWS010000007.1 GCA_946476985.1 uncultured Acetobacteraceae bacterium | reverse complement strand
TAAGCTTAGAAGTCTTAGCCGGGGGACCTTATTCAATATCTTAAATGCACGTCCTTAAATAGGCAGCCCTAGAGCTGCCTATTTGCATATTGATAAAAACATCATAGGCTAAACATCCCTCCGTAGTAATAGGACCCAATAGCCGCCTATGACGACAGCCCTCCTCCTGACCATCATAGAAGCGATCTTGCCCATTTTGGTGACATTAGGGTTAGGGTATCTTGCAGCGTGGCGACGTGATTTTGATTCCCACCAAGCTGGAGTATTGATCCGCTTAGTAATGCTATATGCCCTTCCGCTTGCGCTCTTAGCATCAATCCTCAGCACCCCACGAGAAAGAGTATTATCAGCAGGCCCATTAGCTGTACTCATCCTTATTGCGATGCTGGGGGCCTATATTATCATTTTTAGTACACTCCGTTGGGGCTTTAGAATAAAACAAGGGGAAGCCGCACTCATCACCATGACAATCACAGGCCCATCTGTGCCGTTTATTGGTATCCCCGTGCTAGGACAGCTTTTCGGTCCAATTAGCGCTGTACCTATTTCTGTTGCTGCGCTGATTATGAACCTATGCCAGCTCCCCCTTACACTTATCCTCATGAGCCACGCTCAACAACGTGGACAACATATCCATAAGGATACAACCTCTTCGTGGCACACCACCATGAGAGAACTTTCAGGACATTTACTACACTCATGCAAAGAACCTGTTGTGTGGGCGCCTCTCTTTGCATTCATCCTCGTACTATGTGGCTTCCAACTGCCTGCCTCTTTAAAAGGCTCGTTACAGCTTCTCGGTCACGCCACAGGAGGGACAGCTCTCTTTGCCTCAGGCGTAGTGCTATGCGCCCGACAAGTCCGTTTTAGCCCTGCGGTAGGACTAATGGTACTCGCCCGTAATGTCGTTATTCCACTAACGATCTACGCCATTGCGTACACATGGCGTGTCCCTTCCCTTACACTTCAAGAAACTGTGCTAACCATGGCCATGCCAAGTGCCACAATGAATGTTATTCTCGCTATACGTTATCACACTATGGAACGTGAGATTGCATCTGTCCTCTTTTTTGGCACAGCTAGCGCTATCTTCACGCTTGCCTTCTTTATTTGGTTAACACATTCATGACGCAACCTTCTTTACCTTCATTCTTATTTGTCTGTACCGGCAATATTTGCCGCTCTCCCCTTGCTGAACTCGCCATGCGGGCCGAAGCTGAAAAACGCAACCTTATGCTGGACATTGATTCCGCAGGAACAGGAAATTGGCACGAGGGCGACCGACCAGACCCACGCGCCCGTGCTACAGCACGCCGCCATGGGCTAGACGCAAACCCCCTACGTGCTCGGCAAATTCGTAAAGAAGATTTTGAGCGGTTTGACTATATTATTGCTCTAGATAATTCTCACCTTACTGCCCTCCGCACCCTTCAACCAGAGGGTAGTAAAGCCCAACTTTCCCTTCTCTTAGACGCACTACCAGAAAGAGCCGGGCAAGATGTGATTGACCCCTATTATGGGTCTGAAGCAGGCTTTGAAACCACGTGGCAAGATGTAAAAGCAGGCTGCCAAGCCTTAGCTACACACTATTTGGACACATTCTCAAAACCACGCTAAACTTCTCCCTTCTCCAATTTAATTCCCCTCTCTTACTCTGCCTTTTTATCAAAGCATGGATGGAGCCCACACATTATGACCACTACACAGATGCCACACATCCTCCTGTTAGAGGCGCTCCCTTCTGCGACACTTGAAACCCTACAAAAACATTTTACGCTACATAATTTCACAACCAAGGAAGCCCTTGCTCCCATAGCGCCTCATATTCGTGCGGTTATTACCTCCGGTGCTGCAGGTATTGCACCTGAAATTATGGCAGCCCTCCCAGCTTTAGAGATCATCACCGTAAATGGAGTTGGGCTAGATAAAATCGACCTCACAGAAACACATAAACGCGGGATACCTGTCACAGTAACGACCGATATCTCAACAAATGATGTTGCAGATATGGCGATGCTGCTGCTCCTCACCCTAAAACGCAACTTCCGCACGAATGAGGACTTCTTGCTGCAAGGCCGCTGGCGCAACGGGGACCTTCCACCACTTGCCCACTCACTTAATAAACGCAAACTTGGCATTGCAGGCTTTGGACGCATTGGGCAAGCCATTGCGCGGCGCGCTGTAGCAAGTGATATGGAGGTCGCCTATTTTAGTGGGCATGAACGCCCTCAGAGCCCTCTCCGTTTTGAACCTAACCTTACTAAACTGGCAGAATGGGCAGATATCCTGGTACTTTCTCTCTCTGCTAACCCCGATACCTTTAATATCGTAGATGCCTCTGTGCTTAAGGCCCTCGGTAAGAACGGTGTTCTCATTAATATCGCTCGTGGCAGCGTGATTGATGAAACCGCTCTACTTACCGCCTTACGGACAAACACGATCGCTGGTGCTGGATTAGATGTCTTTCAGAATGAACCACGCATCCATGAGGATTTCTTCACCCTCAAAAACGTCACTCTACAACCCCATCTAGGCTCCGCAACGCTCGAGACCCGGCTCGATATGGGGCAAAATATTATTGATAATCTTCTCGCCCATTTTAACGGACAAGAGCTGATTACCCCTGTTCCTTGAAACAGCCCTTCAAAAGTAACGCCCTGTTTTAACCAGACAGGGCGTTAATCTTATTCTGCAAATTGTTCAGCAATAATCCGTTCTGACAAGCTATGATCGGGATCGAAAAGAAGCGTCACCTTTTTATCTTTTGCTAAACGCACCACGACTTCTTCTACACTACGTATCTCTTTCGGACCCGCAACAGCAGAAGCTGGGCGTTTGTCAGTATCTTCTAACGTAAAACGCACCACGACATCAGATGGCAGCAGCGCCCCACGCCAATGCCGCGGCTGAAAAGGTGAGATCGGCGTAAGAGACAAAAGCTCCGCCCCTAGAGGGACGATCGGCCCATGTGCCGAGCGATTATAGGCGGTAGAACCTGCAGGTGTAGCAAGAATAATGCCATCACATGTCAATCGAGGCATACGCATACGCCCATCGACCTCAATACCAATACGCACCGTCTGACGTGTTTCACGATATAGAAACACATCATTAAAGCCTAAACCTTCATGCGTCTCGCCAGAGGTTGTCTTGGCCCACATATGAAGCGGGGAAATCTCTGTATGCTGGGCATAAGCCAGCCTCTGAGGAAGATGATCCTCCTCTGGGCGGTTCATCAAGAAACCTATTGTGCCGTAATTCATTCCAAAAACAGGAATGTTCCGCCCCAATAGCTGAAGTAATGTCTCCAGCATAAAGCCATCCCCCCCCAAGCAAACCAAGACTTCAGCTTGCTCTAGGGGAGCATTGCCATAACGCTTCGTAAAATACGCAAAAGCATTTTTAGCGCATTTCGTTGGGGCGGCAATAAAGGCAATATTCATAAACGGCTCAAGGAGCTTCAGCCGCTTTGTGGTCAATCACATCATAAGCTGGAGAGCCTGGATATGCCCCTTTGCGTACATCCAACGCAGAAGGACACACCAGCTTATCTCCATCATATAAGGCAAGTGCCCAGATCTTCTGCCCATCTGTGCTGATTAAGCCATGCAGCTTCGCCTCTTTATCCAACCGCATAAAGGGCAGTAAAGATTCCGGCATGATGACCGCTCTACCATCGGTAAACAGTACACCATCACCAATGATGCGACTTACTACGCCAGTATAAACAGGCACAGCATGCACATCATACTGGCACTCTGCCGCAGATGCCGAGGGAATATGTCCAGCATATAGCCCTACAACTAAACCTAAAACAGCAAGAAAACGGGAAGAAATCATATGCCTCAATGCCTAAAATGCCTCATCCCTGTGAAGACCATCGCAATCCCCGCAGCATCTGCTGCGTCAATCACTTCTTGGTCCCGGATAGACCCACCCGGTTGAATAACTGCCGTTGCCCCAGCGGCAACCACACTCTCTAAGCCATCAGCAAAGGGGAAGAACGCATCAGACGCAGCAACTGAGCCTTTTGTTAATGCTTCCGCTTCACCAGCAGCTTGTGCTGCGTCTTCACTCTTACGAGCTGCAATACGCGCGCTATCTACGCGTGACATCTGCCCAGCACCGATACCTACCGTAGCCTGATTCTTTGCATAAATCACAGCATTAGATTTCACATGTTTTGCAACACGGAAGGCAAAGAGAAGGTCCGCCATCTCCTGCTGGCTTGGCTGGCGTTTTGTAACGACACGCAACATATCTTCCGTAACATGCCCATTATCACGGCTCTGCGCAAGGAAACCGCCAGAAACAGAGCGGAAAGCAAGCCCATTAGCACGTGCGTCAGGCACACCACCTGTCAACAAAAGCCGCAGGTTTTTCTTCTTTGCAAGGATCTCTTTTGCTGCCTCATCTGCATCAGGCGCAACAATCACCTCGGTGAAAATCTTGCTAATTTGCTCTGCCGTAGCTGCATCTAGCGTACGGTTTAAAGCAACAATCCCCCCAAAGGCAGAAACAGGGTCACAGCGCAATGCAGACTGCCACGCCTCCACCAAAGATGCCCCCGATGCCACACCACATGGGTTAGCATGTTTCACAATCACCACACTTGGCCCATCCAGCTCAGCCACGGCCTCAAAAGCTGCATCTGTGTCATTGAGATTATTATAGCTCAATGCCTTACCCTGAATCTGGCGGGCTGTGGCTAGGCCTGGGCGATTACTCCCATCACGATAAAACGCCGCAGCCTGATGAGGATTCTCACCATAACGCAGTAATGTGTCACGTTGGCCAGAGAGTGTTAACACAGGCGGAAGAGACTGTTCCGCATCTGTGCCGCCTTCCTGCTTAGTAAACCATGCAGAAATCATACCATCATATGCTGCTGTATGCGTATAAGCAGCAGCAGCCCAGCTACGGCGTTCAGCTAATGTAGTTCCACCCTGCGCTAACGCCTCCAGAAAACCTACATATTGAGCGGGGTCTGTCAGAATCGCAACGGACGCAAAATTCTTCGCAGCGGCACGCACCATGGCAGGACCACCGATATCAATATTCTCAACACAACGTTCTGCATCTGCACCAGACGCAACCGTTGCAGCAAAAGGATAAAGATTCACACAAACAAGGTCGATTGGCGCAATACCATGCTCCTGCATCTGTGCCTTATGTTCTTCCTTATCCCGGCGCCCCAGAATACCACCGTGGATCCACGGCACGAGCGTTTTCACCCGTCCATCTAGAATTTCAGGGAAACCCGTATGGTCAGAAACTTCCTTAACGGGCAGGCCTGCCTCGCGCAGCGTACGGGCAGAGCCACCTGTTGAAAGGATTTCAACATTCTGCGCCACGAGCGCACGGGCAAGATCAACCAGCCCTGTCTTGTCGGAAACAGACAAAAGGGCACGACGGGGGGAGAAACGTGTATTAGTCATGGTTTTGGCATATCCCCGGCTTTCTTGCGGTGCAAGACAGTTTTACGCTCTTTTAGTTCTTTTCCTCTCTCTTTTACGAGAGATTGCCATCCACCACCCAGCGCACGGTATAAACTCACTGCAGAAAGGGTCGCCTCCATATGCAAGGCCGCCAACAACACTTGGTTCGATAAAAGCACACCTTCCGCCTGATCTACTTCTAAGAAAGGCACAGCTCCTTCTCTGTACTGGCTTTGTGCAACATCAAAAGCTCTTTGGTTCTGCCGTACAACTGCTGCCAAATGTTCATACCGTAATTGCACTTGTGCTTGTCGTGTAATGGCATCATCAACCTCACGCCACGCATTCAGCACTACTTGCCTATAAGAAATAGCAACCTCTTTTTGCTCCGCCTTCCGCAACGCCAACATGCCGGCAAGGCGTCCGCCTTCAAACAAAGGCACATTTAATGTCGGACCAAGGGTAAAATATTTGGCCGCTGGCATAAAAAAATCACTCGCAGAAAGACTCTGCGTGCCAAGATTCCCAACCAAATTAATATCAGGATAAAAGGCCGCTTTCGCCGCCCCGACCTCTGCTGTAACCGCATGCAAACGAGCATCTGCCATCATAATATCCGGCCGCCGCTCTAATAAAGATGATGGTACCCCGACCCCAACAGAAACAGGCACATCTGGTTGAGGCCGAAACGTAGAAAGCTCCTTCTCCAGCGCACGAGGCGGCAGCGCTAGCATATATCCCAACGCATTAATAAGTGCCGCCTGTATATCCCTCAACGGCGGTAACGTGCTCTCTATTTGCTCAAGCTGCCCGCGGGCCTGTGCAACAGCAAGATCATTTGCTGCTCCCTCCTGTCGTCGTTCCAACACAAGAGTAAGATCATGCTGTGCGAGGCGCTGCCGCCGCTCTGTTAAACGCAACTGCTCTTGTACAGACCGCAGCCGCAAATATGCTTCTACAAAATCAGCGATACTACTGAGCTCAACTCCGTGCTGGAAAGCTTCTTGCTCCACTACACGGGCCTTACCAGCTTCTACCAAACGGCGAATACGCCCAAAAATATCCAAATCCCACGAAGCTGTACCAATATTTGCATATTGCTGATACTGCAAATTAGCGCCCGGTGCGGGCTGGGCAAGAGTAAGAAAGCCATGCGTACTTTGTTGGGTCCATGTATAAGAACCTGCCCAATTCAGGCTAGGCAACCCTTCAGATGCTACAACCCGTAGCTGATCTCGTGCTTGGAGTACACGCATCGCCGCTTGGCCAATATCTAAATTCTCATAACCAAGCCGCGTGATAAGCCTATTTAGTAAAGGGTCATGCCATTGCTGCCACCATACAGTATCGACATCACGACCATCAGTAAAAGCGCGCGTCCTCACCTCTGTGACATCTGCTGCTCTCTGCCATTTCTGTGGCTGGCCCTTCATCTCTGGCCGATGATAATCTGGGCCGACACGCAAACAGCCCCCTACCCCCATCGCACCAACCAAAACCCCTATTGAAACGATACGACCAACATACCGCACAGAACGATGAGGAATTAAAAGCCAACCACTCATTTATCTGTCACCGCACGATCAGTCCTTACTTGTGCCCCTACAACATCACTTAAGCCTGTATGCACAGTTGTCTCGACAGACAAACCTAACCGCAATAACCGTGCCCATGGCTGGCCAGGTGTTAGGGTGATCTTCACGGGTAGGCGCTGTACAATTTTCGTAAAGTTACCTGTCGAATTCTCCGGAGCTAACGGCGCAAAAGCCGCACCCGAGGCGGGAGGAACACTATCCACCTGCCCTTTCAAGTCGATATTATAGGCATCAATATGGATATCAGCACGCTGTCCAGGGCGCATATGTTGTAACGCAAGCTCTCTATAATTTGCCTCAATCCATAACTCGCCCATGGGCACTAATGCCATCAGAGCAGCCCCATTGGGTACGTAATTTCCCGCTTGTACAGTGCGCTCGCCCACCATACCATCAAACGGCGCACGAATTTGCGTATAGGATAAATTCAGCTCTGCTTGGTGGACACGGGCACGATCAACCTCCACCTGCCGCATTGCTGAATCCTGCATAGCCTGCAACACACGCAACTGCGCTTTTGCGGCTTCTCTCTGGGCCTGTGCTGCGTGAAGGGAAGCAGAAAGCTCATCTAACACAGCATGGGTCTTTTGCCCTTCCTCCCGGCTGCCTGCTCCTGTCCGGGCAAGATGCTCATACCGTGCAGCATTTTGCCGGGCAAATAAAAGCTGTGCCTCAAGCTGGGCAACACGAGCTTCAGCCTCAGCAATAATCGCTGGCTGTCGAGCCACACTTGCTGCTGCATCCAGCACCAAGGCCCTATCATGTGCTTCTGTCGCACGATCTTGGTCCAAAGCTGTTTGATAATCTCGTGGATCGAGCTTTACCAGCACATCCCCTGCACGAACACTCTGATTATCATCTACCTCAACAGAAATTACCTGCCCCGGTACACGAGGAGCAATGACAGCATAATGCGCTGTTACATAGGCATCATTCGTCCAGACCCTTTCTGCTGGGACAAACAAAATGGCGAGGATGATCCCTATAAACAGAACAATTACACCGCTGGCCACATAGAAAGGCCAACGCCTCTGTTCCACTTTTATCTCTGGGGTCATGTTGTCGCTCTTTTCTGACTAAGTGATGCATCTTCTGTTGCTGGGGCAGCCCCACGAGGTGCAAACACAATCCAAGGCGGGAATGTCCGCACAGGCACCACCAGGATAAACACCATCAAAACCACTAATAAGGCAGCCAAAACACAAAAGAGATCAGAGATCGTCAACACAGCAACCTGGTGATGAAATTGCTGCTTTAAAAACGCCATACTTCCGTGATACCGGGCGTGCCCCTCTGGGGTAAGCGGTGTAGGGCTTTGTATAAGCGGGCTGCTCCCCTGTACCAGCTGGTAGCGATACTCCCCTAAACGATCCGCTAACCGTGTAGAATGCAATCCCCCACGCCACCTGCCTACAAGATCCACCAACCATGTGCCACCAATCTGCATAAACGCACGTGGCATATTCACCAACGCCACGGCAAAAGGGGATTCCTCTGCAACAACTGCGTTAGTGGACATCAATAACAAAGAGGCCAACACCATCACCCCGCCAATGCCTTGCAAAAACTGCCAAGCATAAAATTCAGGGCGTAACCATACAGACGTCACAAGAGAGTCTCCACAGCAAGCGATGAACATACAGACCATCCCTGCAAACCCAACAATGCGACAATCCACATCCCGCCGATTGAGGACATATCCCACAAAAGGAGCCACCAGAAGCTCAACTGCCGTCACCTCTAATGTGACAAAATAGCTCTGTTCCGGTCGATATTGCACAACCTTCGTAAGATATTGCAGCGGTGCCACAGACGCTGAAAGCGACACCACAACAAACAGGCTAATTCCTCCAACGCCATAGAAATAATTGCGGCGATTAAGCAGTTGAAACCGAAAAAATGGCAAAGGATGTCGCCATTCATTCCATATAAGAAGGGGCACAAACATCCCCCCAATCGCCGTTAAAAGACAGATCACAGGGGAGTTAAACCAATCCAACCAATCTCCGAGCGAAAGTACGGTCGTCAAGCACCATGCCGCCACGGCAAAAAAGAGCAGCCCCCATATATTAAACTGCTTTAGGCGCTCATGCTGCGGGGCTGTTACTGGCATGCCGTACCAGATCAAAATCCCCGCTAGAGCTCCAAGAGGAATCACCTGTAAAAAGACAAAATGCCAATTAAAAAAATCCGTCCATAACCCGGCAAGGGCCGTACCAAGATACGGAAAGCATGTGGACACCAAAGTATAAGATACAAGCCCATACACACGGATGCTAAAAGGCAAGATCCTTAACATAGAGAACATCACAAGAGGGATCGCGAACCCACCAGCTAGCCCCTCTATGCTCCGTAAAATATACAGCAGAAAAGGCGCCTGGCAGAAGGTTAGAGGCAAGGTGCTGCATACCGCCAAGGACAATACAAAAAACGCCCACCGCCTCAGAGAAAAAGTAATCGCCATCCATGGAGACAACCCAGCCCCAATCACTTGGGCTGATGTATAAAGGCTCACAAACCAGCGGGAGGGATCCTTACTCAGGCCCATACCCCCCATAATATCTGGCAATGCTTGGAGAGAGACTTGCTCATTTAAGGTTGTCAGCACGGCAGTTAACAACACACCCGCCAAACCAAGAACCATCTTTATATGAGACTGCACCTAACCACCACCTGCTCGAACAAGAGGCAGCGAACATATCAAGAAGTTTCAATTCTACAAATGCTATGTTCAACTATTTTCAAACATGACAACATTCCCTCACATACCGTTACTTTAACACAACACCTCCCCACCACCCTGTTCTCCAAAGCGATGTACAAACACTCCATACAAAAATGGCGATGAACGCAGCCATGCTGTATTCATCGCCATTTTTTCTAAAAGAGCGGGCTTCACCCCCCCTCTTATGCAGGTCTAATTAACGCAGACCCAGAGCTTTTGTACGCTCAGCAACAACTTCTGGTGATGCATCACCAGCTGTCAGCCAAGAGCCACCAACACATCCAACAGTCGGAAGAGCCAGCCAGTCTTTATATGTTGCCTCTGTAATGCCACCTGTTGGGCAGAAGCGCACACCCAGGTTACCAAACACAGCAGACAGGCCCTTAAGAGCCGGGATACCGCCATTAGTCATAGCTGGGAAGAACTTAAAGCGACGCAGGCCAAGGTCTAAGCCCATCATGATGTCACTTGCATTTGCTGTACCAGGCAGGAAGGGAATGTCACGCTCCAGCGCACCCTTTGCCAGAGCTGGCGTAATGCCAGGGCTAACAAGGAACTTTGCACCAGCTTTGATAGCCTGATCCATCTGATCTGTGTTCAGAACGGTACCAGCCCCTACCAGAGCCCCCTCAACTTTAGACATCTCAGCGATAACATCCAAAGCTGCCGGTGTACGCAGTGTCACCTCAAGAGTGGAAATACCACCTGCCACGAGTGCCTCGGCAATCGGGCGGGCTTTAGCCACATCCTCAACAACCAGAACAGGCATAATCGGGCTACGGTCCATTACCGCATCTAGTCTTTTGATGTAGCTCATACCTCAGTTCCTTTCTCAACATCATCGCCGATTTCATCCAGTTCACGATCCATCATGAACTGCATCGGTGATGCACCCTCCTCTGCGGATGGAGCAACCTCACGCATGAGGGCAAATAGCTCACGGCCTGTACCAGCCGTAGCACGGTGCGGCTTGGTTGGGGTGCGTGCAGCCCATTCCTTCTCGTCAACCAGTGCTTCCAGCTTACCAGTACGCGCACAAACACGAATGATATCGCCATCACGAACTTTAGCCAGTGGCCCACCCACTTGGGCTTCTGGCCCCACATGCACAACAGCAGGAACCTTACCACTCGCCCCAGAGAGACGACCATCCGTTACCAGAGCGATCTTGAAGCCTTGGTCAAGCTCTACCCCGAGAGATGGGATCAAGTTATGCAACTCTGGCATACCATTGCCACGTGGCCCTTGGCCAATCACCACCACAATAACGTCACGGTGCAACTCTCCGGCCTTCTGAGCTTCCTTCACAGCACTCTGTGATTGGAAAACACGAGCAGGAGCTTCAATCGTGAGAAGCTGGTCAGCTACAGCGCTAGATTTATAAACACCACGCCCCAAGTTCCCCTGCAGAAGTTGGATTCCTCCAACTGGGTGGAAAGGCTCTTTCACACCACGCAGAATCTCAAGGTCGCTAGAAGGTTTAGCTGGTGTATAAACAACATTCTTGTCATTACCCAGCAATGCACGTTTGGTGTAATCCTCAAGTCCCTTTTCAGAAACTGTTGGAATATCACGATGCAGCAAGCCAGCATCAGACAGTTCAGCGATCACTGTTGGCAGACCACCAACCTCGTTAAACTTGTTCACATCGGACGGCCCGCTTGGGTACACCTTACTGAGGGTTGGAACCACAGCAGATAGGTCAGAGAAATCTTCCCAGTTCACGATAATACCAGCAGCACGTGCCACAGCTGGAATGTGAATGGTATGATTGGTGGAGCCACCCGTTGCCATCAAGCCAACAATCGCGTTGACAATAGCTTTCTCATTAACAACCTCACACATCGGACGATGGTTCGGCCCTTTCTTGCTCATATCTACCAAACGGTGGACACTCGCACGGGTCATCGCCTGACGCAGCGGCGTATCAACAGGGATGAAAGAAGAATCTGGCATCATCAAGCCGAGGAATTCTGCCATCATCTGGTTTGTATTTGCCGTACCATAGAAGGTACATGTGCCTTCGCTATGATAAGAGGCCATCTCAGCTTTCATAAGCTCATCATGACCAATCTTACCCTGCACATAAAGCTGACGTACACGAACTTTCTCTTTGTTCGGCAGGCCAGATGTCATAGGGCCAGATGGAATCAGCATGCCTGGAAGATGACCAAAGCGCAAAGCGCCCATCAGCAAACCAGGAACAATCTTGTCGCAAATACCAAGAAGGGCAACACCCTCATACATGGCATGGCTTAAGCCAACTGCTGTAGACTGGGCGATAACATCACGAGAAAAGAGAGAGATATCCATCCCCTCTTGGCCCTGTGTTACACCGTCACACATAGCTGGCGCACCACCTGCGACCTGAGCCGTCGCCCCGACCTCACGTGCGAAAACCTTCATCAGCTCTGGGTAACGCCCATATGGCTCGTGGGCAGACAGCATATCGTTATAGGTCGTTATAATACCTAAATTCACACGATGCTGAAAAACCAAGTCCTCTTTATCCTCACTGCTAGACGCAGCAACGGCATGGGCTAGGTTACCACAGGTTAACCGTGAACGGTCTGCACCTTTTTCACGGTTACGTTCCATAAGAGTAAGGTAACGACGGCGGGACGTCTTGGACCGCTCAATAATTCTGGACGTTACACTCTCAACAACGGAATTCAGAGACATTGAAGCACTCGCTGTTCGGCTGGACACCCCACAGACAGACGGATAATTCCCCCTGAGAGACACGGCATCATATTATCATCCGCTTGTTTTTCACTTTTTCGAAAAACATCGCATTTCTTTTGTAAGGAAAGACTGCCCACCGAGCAAGCGGCCCCCTGATGCTCTTTCGCCACATACGCGTCAAAGAGGCCACAGGCCGAAATGCATAAAACCTTTAATTTCTATTGGTTTTCCCAACAAAAAACCCCGCCAATTCCTCATACTGCCATGCATGAAACACCGGTCTGGGGTCAAAGAAACGTACATCTGATCATTGAAAAAATATTAACTCGGCGAATCCCTTACGATTTCTTCCATACGGAAAGAAGGCCATTTACCCTCGGCTAACGCCCAAAGAGACGGCGTTGCGGCTTTCAAACGACGGCCATAAACCCAGTCATTTGCCAAAACCTTACGCACATATTCCCTTGTTTCACGGCTGGGGAGGCACTCTATAAACATCAGAGGATCCTCAAGACCATCTTGCCCACGTTCCCAGTGCAGAATGGCCTGTGGCCCCGCATTGTAAGACGCCAAGACCTTAATAAGGTCTGCCCCTCCACTTGAGCGAGCCTCTCCATCAGCCTGCTCACCAATATAAATATTATGAGCAAGATAGAGCATATAAAGCTGCCCTATCTCTAGGTTATAGCCAGGCTCACGCAGCTTCTTACTCATAACGGCCATAAAATGAGCCCCCGTAGAAGGAGATATATCCTGCGGAAGGCGATACTGCTTACTTACAAAGCCCGCCGTAATAGGGCGCACCTGCATCATACCATAAGCACCGGCTGAGGATGTCGCATCAGCATCAAAATTGGATTCTTTGCGTGCTACAGCATAAACCAGCGCAGGAGAAAGACGGAAACCACGCTGTGGGTTCAGGTTCGGTAATGGACCAACAACTTCTTTCAACTCTTGATGGTTAACCGACAAAAGAGCATGGCGCATCTGCTCAGACAGCGCCAACATTCCCGCACGCTGTACAACAAGCTGCAATGAATGAGCATGGACGGGATCAACTAACGCTTCTTGCCACATCTGGCGCGCCAACATTTCAGCACGTCCCTGCTCACCAATCTGCAATAATGCGAAAAGATGCTGCCCTTCCTTCATCGACGCAACAACATCAATATCAATCTCTGTCAGAACGGTACGTACTTCTGCTTCCTCTGATGCTGGAAGAACACCAGAAAGCCCAGCTTGCTGTGGCTTACTTTCATGCAGAATACGCCCGGCCAGCATGCCGTAAAAGCTCTCGCTCTGCTCAAAGGCGCGGTGCAGCCATGTGTGATATAAGGTCATATTATGACGACGCTTTACCACACGGCCAGCCCAAAATGCCGCAGCAGAGCGTACATCCGGGTCTGTCATTTTTGCATTAGCGGCAGCTTCAAATAGACTATAAGCGACATCAATCTGCCCCTCACGCCATGCCGCTAGGCCACCGATGAATGCCGGATACCCAACAATCTTCTGGCCTTTTTCAAAACCCGCCGTACCAACACGCATCGCCTCGGATGTATCACCTTGGCTCAGCAACTTAATGGCAATATCCCCATAAAGCTGGGCAGCATATGCTCTTGAAAGACCTGGTGTCTCGCGGATCAAATCCAAAGCACTCTGCACACCTGCTGCGCTATGGCCGACCTTCTCCATCAATTTCTTTTCAAAGCGGATATTACGGTTCAACCCTTGGGAGAAAGGTGTACCTCTCTCTACCTTTTGAAGCTCCGTAACAGCTTTATAGCCAATAGATGGCGCACTCTCATCTTTCCGGCCATGATGGCGCAGATTATTCAACCGCTGCCGCAGCAACGGGGCATCTGGCAAATGCCCATAAGAATGAAGCCAATCTGTCAGTTCTTCCTCAGATGGCGTAAAATTCGTACTCATATAACGCTCAGCCAGCATATCTGGCACAAGCAGCTCTATCCCACTTATATGAGAGAGCTTAACAGCCTTTGTAATGTCACCTATGCGGGTTGCTTCAAAGACTTCACGCCCACGTTCTGCAACTTCCGGCTGCAAAGGCTGCGGCAGCGGCGGGCCATTCATCAACACCGATGGCGGTGGCATATCCTGACTATCACTACCGGAATCATCAAATGTTTCTTGAGAAGACGAAAAAGACGCACCCCACCCCTCAGCAGGAACAACCACGCCCCCTGCCAGCATCGTCACGCTCAAAAGCGCCCTACACCAACGTGCAGAAGGACCAGCTGAGAATATCCGTCTCATAATGAAGGGGAACCTAGCCACCTTTATCTCCAGTGGCAATCTTAAAGCCCTGCAAAAACATTCGACAACGCCCGAACCTACCATCCCCTTAAAAAGTAATCCAATAAATTAACCATATTTTACAATATTCTTTTCATTTCATGAAAAACTATGAGGTGAGACGAAGTTGCAAAAACTTTCTTAACTCCATGCACGATACGCCCCTCATATTCACAAGACTCGCAACGATACGATTCTTCACTAAGTAGCTTTGTTATCCTTAAAATTTTGCGGATTCTTTTGCCCCATCTAAGGTCTCAGCCAATAGAAGCATATCTTTCCATAAATTCTCTCGAATCTTAGGCCCAGCTTCAAGCTGCAACGGATGTAGCAACGGCAATACCGGTACCGTGCCGGTAAGCCCTGGCACCTCAACATCATGCCAACGTCCACGAAGCTGAGCGAGACGTGATGATGTTCTTAAGAGCATCTGCGCAGGCGTCACACCCATTGTGACAATCCTCACCGGGCGACAAAGCGAGATAATACGGTGCAAAATGGGTAAGCAAACATCTAGCTCCCTTTTGCTAATGCGCTGTCCTCCTGGTGGTCGCCAAGGAATCGCTGGGGCCCTGTGCAATTGCTCCTTCCGCACCCCGATAGACGCTAAAATTTTATCTAAAAGAATGCCCCCTTGCCCCGCAAATAACTGCCCTGAGCGGTCTTCATCTGCATTAGGGACATCCCCCACCAATAAGAAAGGAGCTTCTTCAACAAAGACAGGAACCAGATGATGCATTGCCGTCCGTGCAAGACTGATTCCTTCAATTTTCTGACTCTGCTGCACCAGCTCTGCAATATTTCGTGCCTGAGAAAAATCGATCCGCTCTTTATGCACTACCTGCGCCTCGACTGGTTGTGCCGTTTCAGCCTTATCTTTTCTTACACCCACGATAGGAGCGGCCACTTGCGCACTCCCACCTTGCCCACGACTCTTCTGCAATTTGGCTACTGGTGAAGGAGTCTCCTCCCATACATCCCACGGGATATCCTCCATCACACCATCAACACCCCATTGCTGGTGCAAAGCCAAAGCAGCCAAAATCTCCTGCGATAATGAAGCAGAATGCGCTGTCATAATATGAGTCATCTTCCTAAACTGGGCGCTCTAAAAGGCCGATAGGTAAATTAAGTTATTACCATTCTCGTCCATGGCCTTTACACATCTAATTTGTTACATAGCCGGACCATAAATGAACACCCCTCTTTCCAATCAGAGGGAAGACACTCTCATACGCTCCGTCTCTGCCGTGGCAGGGCGTATGCCTTTAAATGTAAGGATAACGCACCATGGCGCCGCTACGGGACACCGCCCACGCAAAAATTAACCTGTTCCTTCACGTAACAGGGCGGCGGAATGATGGCTACCACCTGCTCGATAGCCTTGCTGTATTCGCAGGGGCCGGTGACGAACTTACCCTCTCCTCTGCGGACAAAAATGCGCAGCATAATCTGACAATTCAAGGGCCATTCTCTACTCTTTTGAGCAAAGATGAGGATAGCGACAATCTTGTTTTAAAGGCCGCTCGCGCTTTACAGGCTGAAGCTCAAAAAAACGGTATCTCCTTAGACGCGCTTCCAGCAGCTGATATTATTCTAGAGAAACACCTCCCCGTAGCCTCCGGTATTGGCGGTGGCTCGGCCGATGCAGCATGTGCTCTCCGTCTTTTATGCCAATTCTGGCACATAGACCTTAAGCATGCTCATACAGTTGCACCTACATTAGGGGCAGACGTCCCTGTCTGCCTTGCACAACAAGCAACACGAATGGAAGGCATTGGAGAAATCCTAACCCCCAGCCCCGCCCTACCATCTATGGGTATGCTCCTCGTAAACCCCGGGGTAAGTGTCTCAACACCAAGCATTTTCAAACGGTTGGCCATCACTAACGGTATCACCAAACGTCCCCCCCTATCTCTCCCACGAGATGGATGGAACACTTTAGAGGAGCTCGTAACCTTCCTGCGGACAACGGGAAATGATCTACAAGCTCATGCCATTGCTCAAGAACCTGTCATTAGTACTGTTATAGACCTTCTTCACACCCTTCCTGGGGTTCATTTTAGTCGCATGAGCGGCTCTGGTGCGACATGTTTTGCCCTATTTAAAAGCGCATCTGAGGCCCAAAAAGCCTCACAAATGCTTGCCGCACACCCAGCCTCAAAATCCTGGTGGCAATGGGCCGGCCCTGTTCTTTAACATCATAAAAAAGGCCTGCAATGCAGGCCTTTTCCCTCCACGTTTCCCTCCTCTTCTGAGAGATAACATGGTGGTATAGAATGCTCATCTTAGCGTGTTGCAGCACCTTTTAGACGCGCATTACACTGAGAATAATACCCGCCACCTTTCTGCACCCACTTCAAACCGCCATTTTTGCCAGCCGCTTTATTAGCACGATACTGAGCAAGGCACGTTTCCATGCGCGCCTTACCTGGTGCTAGGGATGCTAATTGAGGGTTGATCTGCGTTGGGAAAACAGCATCCCCACTTACTACCGGAGCAGCAACACCCGCTGCCGCACGCCCTGCGCTGGCTGGCTGTGCAGTACCAGAGCAACGGTCCTGCTTAAACTGACTATATGTCTGGCCATTTAATGTGCCCGCTTTTTTAGCATCACCAAACGCCTTATGGCAGGCAAGGAAGGACAGCTTGCCTGAAGAAGCTGGAGCCGCCATAGCCGCACCACCAGCAACAAAAGAACACGCCAACAAGGACATACCTAAACGCACAATTTTCATAAAATCATTCCCCTCATAATATGCGATACACATCACACAATGGCAGGATAAAACACCCGTCATTTATTATATACGATAATAAACGGTGATTCCTTTGCAACTTTAAGACTTAAAGACTGTTGCTTAGTGCAGCAAGAGCAAGAAAAAAGGAGACACACTATGGTGCGCCTCCTTATCTTCACAATTTACCGGCTTTATCACGCCTGCTCTATGCTTCACCCTTATAAGTAGAAGAAGAGCTGGGTTAATTTAACCGCTCACCATGTTGTGCAATATCTAGGCCTTGCTGCTCTTCCTCTGGGGTAACACGCATCCCGATCACCTTATCCACAATAAAGAAGATCACAGATGTCATCACGATGCACCAAATAATCGTCACGCCAACAGCTTCAGCCTGCCGCCATAGCTGCGCAAGACTCCCTACAACACCTGTCGGGTTGGAAGAAGTTGCAGATAACGGCCCATACGCCAAAAGCCCTGTCAGCAACGCCCCCACAATACCGCCGACACCATGCACACCAAATGCATCAAGGCTATCATCATAACCAAGTTTGTTTTTCAGTACGGCTGCACTGTAAAAACATACAGCACCAGCGACAAGACCGATGAGCAATGCCCCACCTGGCAACACAAATCCAGCGGCCGGCGTTACTGCAACCAAGCCAGCAACCGCACCAGAGATAATCCCCAACGCTGTCGGTTTACCAATGCGCCACCATTCCACCAGCATCCAGCTCACACCACCAGCCGCCGCAGCCACCTGTGTTGTCAACATAGCCATACCGGCACGGCCATTTGCCCCAAGAGCAGAACCCGCATTAAATCCGAACCAACCAACCCATAGTAAGGATGCGCCGATTACAGCATAAGCAAGGTTAAAGGGCGACATATCATCACGTTTCAACCCATAACGACGGCCAATCATAATCGCACATACCAATCCTGCTATACCGGAATTAATATGCACTACTGTTCCGCCTGCGAAATCCACAGCACCAAGACCAGCCACCCAACCTAATGGGCTCCATACCCAATGCGCTACAGGTGCATAGACCAAAATAGACCACAGCACACTAAATACGCACAGCCCTGCAAAACGAATACGCCCTGCAAAAGCTCCCGTCAGCAAGGCCGGCGTGATGATCGCAAAACTCATCTGATACAGCAGATACACACTCTCTGGGATCGTCATTGGTGTTTCTGCCGACGTGCCAACCCCAAGAGTAAAAGCACTATCCACTCCATCGTGGAAATGCTCAGCAACCCCGCGCAAGAAGAAACGAGAGAGATCACCAATCCACGGCGTACCATTGGTAAACGTCAGGCTGTAGCCTAATACCATCCACACAAGGCTGACGATGCAGCAAATCCCAAAAGACTGGATCATCGTAGAAAGGACATTCTTACGCCGGACCATCCCGCCATAAAAAAGTGCTAAACCTGGGATAGTCATAAGTATGACGAGAGCCGTGCTAACCAGCATCCACGCTGTATCGCCCGTATCAATTGCGTGCATTAGAGGGCTCCCTCACCTGTTTCACCCGTGCGGATACGTACCATCTGTTCCACATTCGTAACCATAATCTTACCGTCACCAATCCGCCCTGTTCGTGCGGTTTGTGTGATAGCATCAATAATTTCAGGAACACGCTCATCAGCCACAACTGTCTCAAGCTTTATCTTTGCGACAAAGCTAATGGCATATTCGGCACCGCGATAAATCTCAGTTTGACCCTTCTGTCTCCCAAAGCCTCGCACCTCGGTAACCGTAAGACCATGAACCCCCAATTCAGCGAGTGCTTCACGCACATCATCCAATTTAAAGGGTTTAATAATTGCCGTTACAAGTTTCACTATATCTGGCCTTTCCATCGTTATGCCAAGCCATTGACAATAAAAATCGTGCCACCTTCATAACGATTTTTGCAAGACTTTCTTTTCAAAAAATATACGATTACACACAAAAGAGGTCTCTGATGCTTCACAAATGCGCTGCGAATAGTATCCTGACACCTTCCGTTTCGGCTGTGTATGGCGCCTAACGGGCTAGAGAAGGAGTCCCCGAATGGGTACAGATTACGACCTCTGCATTAACGGTGGCGGCCCCATCGGAGCAACACTTGCCTGCCTCCTCGCCACTAAAGGCCTACGTATCCTGCTTTTAGAGCGAGGAACCTACTCTTCTCAGCCCACGCAGAACCCTGATGGCCGCGCCTATGCTCTCGCTGAAGGTATCCGCCCGCTTTTAGAAGACGCAGGAATCTGGCAAGCCCTGCCTCAGGCGGGGCAACCAATCAACACCATCCATGTTGTAGACCAGCAAGGACGTCTCCCCTCTACGTCACGCAATTCCATTCTAAATGGGCTAAGCTTTACAGAAGATGATGCCCCAGCAGGCCGCCCTTTTGGCTGGATGGTAGAAGCTCATAACCTCCTTGCTGCCATCGCTCGGGCCTTACCTGAGCATGACACGCTCGATATTCGTGCCCCCGCAACCGGCCGCTTCACTTTTACCCCGACACATGCTGAAATTGCCCTCAATAACGGCCAAAATGTCACCGCGTCACTGGTCATTGCAGCAGATGGCCGACGTTCTCTTCTACGAGAGCAAGCTGGTATTGGGCTCACTCGCATACCCTATAATAAGGTCGCCCTTGTTAGTGCCATCGCTCATGAAGCACCACATCATAATAGTGCGCTAGAGCATTTCCTGCCACAAGGCCCATTTGCTCGCCTCCCTCTCCCCGGTGCGCCAGGACACCCCCACCGCTCTGCGATCGTCTGGACAGATACGGCTAAACGGATTGAGCATATCTCATCACTAGATGCTGAAAGTTTTCTGCGCCTCGTACAAGACCGCCTCGCCGGCGAAGAACTCGGCCAGCTTCAGCTGACAGGCTCACACTGGACCTATCCGCTCGCTTCGCAATACGCACATCGTTATTATGCGGAACGCCTCCTCCTCGTAGGGGATGCTGCCCATGGGCTACATCCTGTCGCAGGACAAGGCATGAATCTCGGCTTCCGTGACGTACGGACCCTAGTAGAACTCCTCGGCAATGCCTATGCTGCTGGAGCCGATCTCGGCAGCCAAGATATATTACGCACATATCAACGGCTGACACGCCCCGGCAACCTTGCCATGCTTGCTGGTTGTGACATTATGGAGCGCGTTTTTAGCAATAATCTTCCCATCATCCGTCATGCACGCCATTTCGGACTCAACACTCTTAAGAGATTTCCCGCCCTACGGCGGAACTTTGTTCACCGCGCTATGGGATTGTAGAAGATACACTTATGATGCCTGCTTTTCTTTCCAACTTTCCTCAGTCTGCATCAGAGCCAAATTTTGTGGACCTCTTCTGGGCAGAAATGCAAAAGCAGGCGCAATGTTGCGATGATGCTCTCATACAAGATCTTTTTGCCGTCAATATCTGCGACCATGCCGATTTTTCGTCCGCTTTAGCCTCACTCCTTGGCACGAAGCTAACAGACCGCACCATGGCAGAGCCTGCTCTCACACGTCTGGTTGCTTCATCTCTTGCAAGTGACCCTAATATTACCCGTGCAGCCGCCTCTGATATTGTCGCGACTTTCCAGCGTGATCCCGCCTGTATAGACCTCGCAACACCTTTTCTTTTCTTTAAAGGCATCCACGCCTTACAGGCCTATCGCATTGCACATTATTTATGGAGAGCTAACCGTAGGCCGCTCGCTTACCACCTACAAAGTCGCATTAATGAGCGTTTCGGGATTGATATTCATCCTGCAGCACAAATCGGCCAACGCATTACCATTGACCACGGAACGGGCATTGTCATCGGAGAAACAACAATTATCGAAGATGATGTCTCACTCTTCCAAGATGTCACTTTAGGTGGGACAGGCAAAAAAGCAGGCCAACGCCACCCTGTCATTCGCCAAGGATGTCTCATCGGCGCTGGCGCTAAGATCCTAGGACATTTCGAAATTGGCGAGCAGGCCCGTATTGGAGCCGGTGCTGTTGTATTGGAGCATGTCCCCCCACGCTCTACTGCCGTTGGCAACCCGGCTCGTATTGTACGTTTGGGTAAAATGGACCCAGATTTTGAGAATTATCAGATCTAAATATCCCCCTGCTTGAGCTACTCATCTGATAGTTATCCCCAGTTTAGGGGATAGCTTCGGGTGCGAATCTGTGTAGGGAAATAAGAATTATGTGGATAAGTTTCTATAAAAAAGGCCCCACCACCTGGTGAGGCCTTTTTCGTTACAAGACAGACTTACTCATGAGTAAAATGGAAACTCATGCTGTAATCATAACTCTGCCCTGGCTTCAGCTCGATGCTTGGGAAATTCCCTTGGTTAGGGCTGTTCGGATAAAATTCCGGCTCAAATGCAAGAGCATCTCCTTGACGATACGCCTTCCCTGCTGGGCCATAATAGGTCCCGTAAATATGGTTTGCTGTATAAAACTGCAGACCCGGCATGTTCGTAGAGATGTCCAACACGCGTCCAGAACGAGGGTCACTCACACGTGCAGCAAGATGCTCCTCTCCTCCGGCTTTAGAAGGAGCATTCAACACGTAGCACTTGTCATACCCCATACCAAAAGCCATCTGCGGCTCACGACTGCGTAAGCGTTCACCCACCGTATGAGGATGACGGAAGTCAAATGCAGTCCCTTCAACCGGTGTGAAAATACCTGTTGGGATGGAGTTTTCATCCGTTTGCACGAAATGATCTGCAAAAATTTGCACTTCTTCCGGCTCGACCCCGCCAGACCCCTCACCATTTAGGTTCCAATAATTATGTGTGGACAGGTTAACAACCGTTGGTGCGTCTGTCTGAGCCTTAAAATTGAGGGAGAGTGTATCATCATTACCCAAACGATATGTCGCATATGTGGTTAATGCCCCTGGGAAACCCTGGTCACCATCTGGGCTAACCAATTTCAAAACGACATATGCACCATCAGCATCCTCACCGGTGCGCTCAATGCTCCATAATTTCCGGTCAAAGCCTTCCGCTCCCCCATGGAGAGTATTCGGCGCATTATTGGCAGAGATATGATAGGTTTTACCCTCAAGTGTGAAGCTTGCATTCGCAATACGATTCGCTACACGCCCCAAAGCAGCCCCAAAATGAGGATCGTTATTATGCTTGATATATCCCGCTAAATTAGGGAAGCCCAACGCAATATTCTCAATACGCCCGCGCCGATCCGGCACATTCACCGCGTGAATAATCGCACCATAACTTAACAATGTAGCACTAATGCCATGGTCATTACGGAGTGTAATGGCCTTTACCTTACGCCCATCATCCAAATGCCCCCAGCTCTCAACATGAGCCTTTGGATGCGCGAACGCCCCGCTAGAAAGAGGAACACTAAGAGCTAAAGCTGTTGCAGAAAGTAACCAAGCACGGGGGTCATAAAAACGAGACATATCCATTCTCCCACCTTGTATAAGAAACGGTGTCCCTTCTCGCCATTACACCACCATATCGCCTCTTCTATGGACCATGGAACGGGAGGATATAGCAGCGAGACTCCTGCAAAGATAAAGACAACGTAAGTCTTATATAAATGACTTTTTAACCTGCCTGACAGTGCAAAAATGCAATACAGTATTTTTATGTTACAAAGCTGATATGCAAAGGGGGGGTAGGCATGATCTCACAACTGCCATATGTTGTGCCCGCGAGTGCCTACTCGCAAGATATAGTCATTTTTATGGTAGTCATGGCGAAGGTTGCAAGAAAGCTCCCCTTTAACTAAAGCGAGTTTCTCTATAATTAAGCCAAACTTACCAACCAACAGGAGCAGCGGCAACATGGCGCGCACAGGTAGCATAACGCAGACCAACCATCGCATGGGCTATACCCAACGCACACTGGTTGCCTGCCTCGCTCTCCTTTGTTTAGGGGCGTGTAGTGCTATTAGGAATCCTCCTCCTAAGGATCCTGACGACCTCGCCGATTATAAAGCCGCAAACGACCCTTACGAGCCTCTCAATCGTAAGATGTTTTCGCTTAATATGTGGGCCTACCACAAAGCTCTGCGCCCTGTTGGTAAGTTCTGGCAAAAGAACGTCCCACAGCCTATCCGTAGCTCTATCTCCACATTAAACGAGACGTGGCGCCAACCGGCTGTTTTCTTTTCTGACGTTGGTGCTGGCAAACCCCGCCTTGCTGGGGATTCTTTCATGCGCTATGTCATCAATATGTCTCTCGGCGTTGCCGGTTTCTTTGATGTTGCAAGCCTTGTTGGGTATAAACAGCATGAAACAGACCCCGGTATGGTTATGGCATTGTGGGGGATCAAACCTGGCCCTTACCTCTTCCTTCCTGGGATTGGGCCAAGCAACTTCCGTGATTCCATAGGATACGCCATTGGCCAGGGTCTAACACCTATTAACTATGTCCCCCGTGGGTATGGTCTCATTAGTTTCAACTGGGGCTATAATATCCTCGGCACCTTCAACATTTTCGCCGATAGCACAGACCAGCTTGACCAGCTGGAGCATCAAAGCCTAGACCCCTATGCTTTCTTGCGCAGTGCATGGCAGCAACAGCGTCAAAGCCAAATCGACGCACTTAAAGCAGATCACCGCGCCACAACGCCTGATTGGTACTGACACATTTGTCCCCTCACAAGGACAGCGCCTTTTGGGAAGGATCCCTAAATATGATGCTCCGTCACCTTACACGCCGCACCATTCTGGGAGCTGCTAGCCTTATTTTCCTTGCTCCTGGATTGGCTAAGGCCACACCAGCCGATGATGCGACTGCTTTTGTCGCCTCATTTGGTGGGCAATTACTCAATATTCTTAACAGCCATGCGCCACTAACACAGAAACGTGATGCGCTGATGCCTCTTCTACGCGCCAACGTAGATGTCCAAGGTATCGCACGCTATTGCCTCGGCCGTTACTGGAAACAGGCTACTGAGACACAACAAAAAATCTATCTTGCTTTGTTTGAAGATGTCTTACTTAACGCGGTCACGGCACAAATGGGGGCTTATGAGGATATTTCCTTTAAGCTAGTCAACAGCACTCCCTCCCCTGCTGGGCAAAAAGTCACATTGCAGATTACCCGCCCGCATCATCCCGCCATTAATATGACAGCTGTCATTAGCGGAACCCCTCCCAAAGTAGTTGATCTCTTTGGTGAAGGAGCCAGTATGCGCATGACACAACGCAGTGACTACACAGCATACCTAACCCGCAATGGGGGGGAAGTTCAGACACTCATCAACGCCTTAAAACGTCAACTTGGGCGTTAATAACGCACGCCACATAGCGACAAAGGCACGTTTTAGGAAAAGGGGCATCTGCCCCTTTTTCTCTAAGCGGAGAAAATACTGCTTCTTCCCTCCTACCAACATCTATAGCTGATATACCCATACCATCATGACTGACGAGCTCTCTCTTTTTGATTTCGACCTCCCACGGGAGCATATCGCTACCGAGCCTGCTCGCCCCCGCGATATGGCGAACTTACTGCATGTTCGTGCTCAAAAAACACCTAGCGCACACCCAGAGGAACGGCTCTCACGTCATTATATTCATCAACTCCCGAACCTCCTCAAAGAAGGCGATCTGCTCATTGCCAATAATACAGAGGTCATTCGTGCTAAATTAGACGCACGGCGTGGTGAAGCAAAAATCGGCATTACGCTTGATCGCATCCTTCCGGAAGGAGACTGGCATGCCCTCGCCCGTAATGCTCGCAAACTCCGCCCGAATGATAAACTCACCTTTGAGGATGACCCCGTCACCGCCACCGTCATTACCAATGAAGGCGATGGAGCTGTTGTGTTGCGCTTCTCTGTCGAAGGGAATGAGTTTGATGCCTTCTTAGAGCGTAGAGGCGCCCTTGCACTGCCGCCCTATATCGCACGCCCCAACGGTCCTACCCAAGAGGATGATAGCGACTATCGTACTATTTTTTCCCAATTCCGTGGGGCTGTCGCAGCTCCTACTGCGGGGTTACATTTTACTGAAGAACTTCTCGCCAAGCTTGCGGAAAAAGGTATTGAAAAACGCACCCTCACACTCCATGTCGGAGCAGGTACATTTCTGCCCGTACGCTCCACTATTAGCGAACATAAAATGCATGCTGAATGGGGCCATATTGATGAGGCCACAGCACACGCCATTAACGCCACACGAGCCAGAGGCGGCCGCATTGTTGCCGTTGGCACAACCAGCCTCCGCCTGCTTGAAAGTGCGACAGATGAACACGGTATCACCCACCCTTGGGCGGGAGAAACCTCCATCTTTATCAAGCCGGGTTATACATTCCGTGCAGTAGATGTACTGCTCACAAACTTCCACCTTCCCCGCTCTACGCTATTTATGCTTGTCTGTGCATTTGCTGGTACAGACACAATGCGCCATGCCTATCATTATGCGATTAATGAAAAGCTACGTTTTTATTCCTACGGTGATGCCTGCCTTTTGGAGCGTGCCCCATGAGTGTTGAAACACCCCGCCCTACCCTAACTCCATCTGAGCGTATGCACTGGCAAAAAGATGCCCAATGCGGGCAGGCTCGTGCCGGGTGGCTCCATACACGCCATGGGAGTGTTCCCACCCCAACCTTTATGCCTGTAGGTACTGTTGGCACGGTCAAAGGCATTACAATGGATAACATCCGTGCAACAGGGGCAGGTATTGTTCTCGGCAATACATATCACCTTATGTTGCGCCCTACAGCAGAACGTGTCCAACGTCTCGGCGGATTACATCGCATGATGGATTGGCCTGGCCCTATCCTAACAGATTCCGGCGGGTTTCAAGTAATGTCTCTAGGGCCATTACGCAAAATGGATGAGGATGGCGTCACCTTCCGCTCTCATATTGATGGCAGTTCCCATCGCCTTACACCGGAAAGCTCGACAGATATTCAATATAAATTAGACGCCACCATTACGATGGCTTTTGATGAATGTCCTGCTCTCCCCGCCACAAAAGAGGCGTTAGATGCCTCTATGCAACGTTCAATGCGTTGGGCAGCTCGCTCTCGTGAAGCCTTTATTGCCCGCCCAGGCTATGGACAATTTGGAATCGTCCAAGGTGGAACAGAGCAAGATCTGCGTGAACGCTCCGCTCTTGCTCTACGTAATATCGGCTTTGAAGGTTACGCTATTGGTGGGCTGGCTGTTGGCGAAGGGCAAGAACTCATGTTCTCTACCCTCGACTACACCACCCCGATGCTGCCAGAGGACCAACCCCGCTATCTTATGGGGGTTGGCACACCTGATGATCTTCTCGGTGCCGTAATGCGTGGCTGTGATATGTTTGACTGTGTCATGCCCTCACGCGCCGGCCGAACAGCACGTGCATATACAGAACGTGGTTATCTTAACCTTCGAAATGCCCGTTTTGCAGAAGATACACGCCCTCTCTCACCAGAGGATGATAGCCCACTTGCAGGGCGTTATAGCCGTGCGTATCTACATCATCTCTTCCGCTCGAATGAAATGCTCGGCCCTATGCTTCTTACGCTGCATAATCTGGCCTATTACCAGCGTCTAATGCGCCGTATCCGTGCCGCTATTGTCAGCGGAACCTTAGAAGAGGTTGCACGCGAACTACGCCAAAACTGGGCAAAAGGCGATTGGAGCGAAGATGAATGGCCCATGCCACGCTACTTCCCCTCATAATAAAAAGGCGGGGCTCTTGCCCCGCCTTTTTATTATCTCCCTACTCAAGGAATAGCATCTCTATACCGTTCCCAATGGGTTGCAATCTCATGCACAACCGAGCTTGCAACCTGATAAGCCGCATCTGTTGAAGCATAAAGACCCGGTAACCCCTCCTCATGGGCTTCATCAAAGAGCATATCTGCTGGCGCTTGACCTGGAGGCGGCATATCAAAATTACTCGCCGTTCTCAGGACTAGAATACGCTTATCATCCACACGCCCGGCCCGTGCTTGTAAGGCCAGAGCTTGGCAAAGGCCTATATCTTCCTCTGCTGTGGTTGCCATTTGGCCTTGACCATCCGTCCAATAACGCACCCACCGCTCAGCCCATTTATTCATCAACCCACCAAGCCAATAGGTTTCTCCTGATATCGTATCCCCTACCATAACAGACGGAGCCTTCTGCGCTGCTGGGAACCCACGATACATTTTCCGACGCTCTGCCAAACGCTCATTATCAGCCAAAACGATATGACGTGTGAGATCATAGGCCCAATGCACAAGAGAAGGCTGTAAATCATACACCATATCACCCGAAATCGAATGAACTGGCGGGCGAGGGTGCTCGTTAGGTTCTTTCCCCTGCACGGGCGTAAAACCATCCGGCCAATGAGCAGGTATTTCACGTGAATCAATAAGATGCGCTGCACCGCCATTCACCACATGCTGAGCCCAAAAAGCCGAACCAATTGTTCCAACAGAAGGATTCACTCCAGCAATACCAGCCAACACAAAATAAGCATGACGAAGATCAAACCGTGGGTCGAGCGCAAGGGCCGTCATGGCCTCAGCCATATGTGTTGGTCCCTCACCACTCACAACCCCTAAAACATGCTCTTTGGCATTGTAGCGCAACACACCATGCTCTGTGCCAGGAGCAGGTAAGGTCTGAGAAAGTGGAAAATGCTCCACCCAATTCTGAAACTCACCGGGGATATCACCACGATCTTTGCCAATCTCAAAGGTCGTCACCACAACAACACGCACCTCTAATGGCGCATGAGAAGCCGGTTGCACTACAGGATCAGTATGGGCAGAAGCACTCCCCCCAATAAAGGCAGCCGCCAACATCGCCCCCCTCATACCGGAAGTGCATAAGCTACGAGAAAACCATTTCATAAAATCACCGCTCTCCCAGCAACACGTTATGAGACATATCTTGCTCAAACTTGCTAAAGGCCCGTTCTAACTGCCACTGTAAGCGCGCCTTCATATTATCATTAAGAAAATGCTGACACGCCGCCGTAGGCGTAGTTGTCCCAATATGAGCTACATCGCCTGAACAAACAGTAACCACTTGGCCCAATTTATGATCAGCCCAAAGGCTTGCCCCCGGCATAAACCCATATTCCAGCCCTGCACGAGACAACTCTATGAGATCATCATATGTTAAATGATACGCTTCAACAGCACGTTTATATTCTTGCGTCAGATCACTCCGTGAAACACCTTCATCATCCGTAGAGAGTGCAACAGGCACCCCCGCACGACGATAAAGTAAGAAAGGATGATCCGCTCCTTTGATACCCAAAATCTCATCATTACTCGTGAGGTTAATTTCCACCAGAATGTGGCGCTTCGCCATATCCTGCAATAATATCTCGGAGTCATGCTCCCACTGCACATCCACCCCATGACCCACACGCTTTACACCAGCAACCTCAATCGCTGCATGTATGTGATGATCCATATCCGCAGCAGGCACAAGAGCTGGTGTAATCTCTCCAGCATGTAAGCTTACATTCGTGCCAGGATACCGCTGATTAAGATAATGAAACATCTGCATATGCAGGTCATAATCATGCAGGGCTGTAGGATTATCCTCTGGCGCAACCAAATTCACCCCTACAACACGTGGATCACGATGAGTTAGCTCATAAGCGGCAACAAGCTGAGTAAAGACAAATGGGGCCGGAAATACTCTCAAAGCTGAATATTGATACCGCACAGCCACATTACAGGCCGAGGCAGCTTGTTTTGTTCCACATTTCAGCACGCTATGAGCGCGCCATTCCATCTCATCAATCGCTGTTTGGGCTTGAGCTAAAATTTGAGAGAAAAAGGGTTGTAACCCTTCATACAGCACTTGAAAATCTTGTTCATTTTGCACCGATTGAAGGTGAGTATGCTCCAACATCTCTGCCAGAAACGCAAATGGTATTGGAGCGATCTGGAACTCCACATACTGCACATGATCCGAGGCCGCTTTACTCATAGCCTCAGCCAACATATCCCCCTGGTGCTCTCTCTCAGCCGCTGTAAAACGTAAGAAAGTTGCGAAGAAATGATCATGACCAGAGCGATCAGTCTCAGTCGGCACAAAGTTCCTCATAGAAAGCGCATTTATCATCGCATTCCATGCTTCTGGCTGTGCTGATAACGCCTCTGCGTTTTCCTGCCCCTCTGCTGGCTTGGGACATGGTCTACTTAAAATCGTTTTCTCCGCTAAGGAGACACACAATCCGTCCTCTCCAGCCCATTTGAGGAAGCTCTCCGCATAGACTGCCCCAGAAAGATGATTATGCAAATCCGCTCCCTTGGGGAAAGACCGCAAAAAGAGCTCCAGCCGCACAGGGTCGCCCCTGACATTATCTAGCAGAGATGCCACTAATGGCCTCGCAAGAGCTCCTTGCGAAAAGACCGATATATACATGCCGATAAGGAGGGCAAAACCGAAAAAACGCTTCATGCCGTATATATGTAACCCCTAACGCAGGCTGACAAGAAAATCCCTTCCTTCTGCCTTCAACTATTGTAAGCTCATTCCATGCCTACTCTATTATCGCCCGTTCATCGCCTCCAAAAACGCAGCATAAGCCTCTATGGGCACCGGACCTCCATCGCGTTGGAAGAAGAATTTTGGCAGGTTCTAGCCTATATGGCTCAAAAAGAAGGCCGCCCTTTGGCAAGTTTTATTGCGCAGCTTGATACCCACCGCCCACCAGAACAAGCACTTGCCTCCATGCTCCGCCTCACAGCCCTGCGCTTCGCTCTTATCCACCCCCCATTAGACCTAACTCAGAAAACCTCTTAATCCACTCGCCCTATTCCCGCTCCCCACACAGCATGATAAACTTCCTTCGCAGGATGGAGGGGCATAGCATGGCTTTCTGGGGCAAAATATTTGGTGGCGTTGCAGGCTTTGCCGCAGGAGGGCCAGTTGGTGGCCTACTTGGTGCTGCATTGGGCCACCTAACTGATACAAAAAAGATACTCTCTCCCCTTGCTGGTACATGGGCAGAGCATTTCCCCGCGCAGGGCCACCCCGACCCGCATAACGCAGCATTCTTTACCGCCGCAAAGCTCTCAGCTCTCTTTGGCAAGACCGATCAACTTTACGGTTTAGGCGTTGTTCTTCTCTCTGCAAAAATGGCCAAGATTGATGGCCCTGTTACCCGAGCTGAAATTAACGCTTTTAAATCAGCCTTCCGCTTTCCTGAAGACAACCAAAAAGAAATTGCCTTGCTCTTTGACAAAGCCCGCGAACGCACCAACGATTTTGAAATGTACGCCAAAGAAATGGGCCGTGCCTTTGCTGATAAACCCGAACCTTTAGAAACATTATTAACTGTTCTATTCCGCATCGCCCGAGCAGACCTCCCTAAAGGCGCTCCGCTTCACCCGCTAGAAGAAGACTTTCTAAAGCGAACACATAAAGCTTTCCGGCTATCCACTCAGGCGTGGGAGCGTGCGCAAGCAGGACAAGCACGCGCTGCAAATAACAGCTCATCCAGTGAATGCTATCGTATTCTCGGCATTTCTCGTACGGCAAGTGACAAAGAAGTCCGGGCGCGTTGGAGGCTCTTAATCCAAGAGCACCACCCAGACCGTCTTGCCCAACGCCCCATGAGCGACGCCCAACGCCATGCAGCACAGGAGCGTATGGCCCAGATCAACGCCGCATGGGATCGTATTAAACGCGACCGAGGACTTTAAAAAACCTTAATGCCGCCCAAGCGGCACAGGCACCCATCGTAAACCATCTTTATCCTGCACGAGCAAAAGGATATCTGCTTTCTTCATGCTCCGAGCCCGTTCCAAAGCCGCTTGAAGAGCATCTGGAGTATTTACCTCCTGCTCCCCTACTTGCAGGATAACATTCCCCTCCATAATCGCACGAACAGCAGCCAGGCTTCCCTCATATACCCGCATAACCAACACACCACGCTGGCTATCAGAAAGGCTATATTGCGTGCGAGCTGAAGGCGTAATCACCCCCAATTTCATCCCAATATCTAACATAGTCCGTACGGGATGTTCTGGCGGGTGTGTATCTGAAGGCAGCGGGTCTTTCTCATCAGGGTTCTTCGCTAAAACCAGCGTCGCCGTTTTATAATCCCCACGCCGCCATAATTGGAGATGAATCGTCTCGCCGGGCTGATACCCGGCCACCAGCCGCGGCAATGTCTGCCCTGTAATGGACTGCCCTTCTACGCTAGTTAAAATATCTCCCACTTGTAGGCCGGCCTTCTCCGCGGGGCCGTCCTTACTAATCTCTGCGAGAATAGCCCCCTTCCCCCAACTGCCATCTTCACTATGGAAATCAAGATCCTCAGCAATATTACGGGGCACATCTTGGTAGCGCACTCCCAGCCAACCACGACGGACATATCCATTCTTTTGAAGCTGATTAATAATCCCCCGTGCATCATCAGACGGAATGGCAAACCCAATACCAATTGAGTCTCCACCAGAACCGCCATAGATCAGCGTATTAATGCCAATCACCTCACCTTTAAGATTAAATAGTGGCCCGCCCGAATTCCCGTGATTAATCGCAGCATCAGTCTGAATGAAATCATCATACAAACCATGCTCGACATTCCTCTTACGTGAGGAAATAATTCCTGCTGTTACAGTCCCGCTCAGACCAAACGGGTTCCCAATTGCCAAAACCCAATCACCAATTCTAGCCTGGTCACTATGCCCCAAAGGGACAGAGGGTAGAGAATGATTTGCCTGCACTTGCAATACGGCGAGGTCTTCTTTGCTGTCACGCCCCACAATCTGGGCTGGAAATTCAGCACCATCAGACAATGTCACGGTAACTTGCTGTGCGTTATCAATCACATGGTTATTCGTTACCACCACCCCAGAAGGATCAATGATAAAACCAGACCCTAAAGCCTGCACCTGCCGCGCTGGGCGCCCCTCACTATGGCGGTGCTTTAAATAACTATGAAAAAATTTCTGCAAAGGTGAGCCCGGCGGGAAAGGTGACATTTGCGGCCCTGCTGGAGCACTTGCATCTGGCCCATCCTGTTCATTTTCATCAGTGCGAATCACACTAGAGACAGAAATATTCACCACTGCAGGTAGAAGGCGATCCACCAAATCTGCGAAACCGGGCATCATAGCAGCCTCATGTGCGGCTCTACTCCCTCCTGTAAGCTGCACCTGCTCAAGCGCAGTTTTCGTAGGCGGCACCTCTTGGGCATATAGCTGCCCTGCACCACTAAAAAACCCTATCAGGGCCAAGGAAGACAGAAGAGAAGAAGACATGAATCGGCTCATGCTGTAAAATCTACCCCAGAGCAGGCCAGACGTCATCCTTCTCGGCCAATATCTTTCACCTTTTTTGCCTCATTCGGGGCTTTTTATTAAAAGAGTTCTCGCCCCATGACAGACGATCACACACAGTCTCTCGCCACGCACATTACCCAACTCCTTACAACGGCGCAGCTAGCACAGCACACCATATTAGAAGCTGTGAAACTCCATAACGCCCATGCTCACGTCATTTTACGCACAACAGCCGAAGGTGCAGCACAATTAGATGCCGCCCACAATCTATTAAAAGAACAAATTAAACAGCATTCTTCTGTCAAAGAGGTGACATTATCGCTTACCGCACACCGCAAAAATAGTGCAGAGCCCAAAGTGCCCCCTACATCGCAACGTCCAGCTCACGTAGGAGGGCACCGCCCTCTAGCCCTTGGCAAACGTTCAACAGGTCGCTCAGCCCCCCCAGAAGCCTGCTTACCCAATGTTAAAGCTGTGATTGCTGTAGCATCTGGTAAAGGCGGTGTGGGTAAATCCACTACAGCAGTAAATCTCGCCTGTAGCCTTGCTCGTTTAGGCCTTAAAACGGGCCTCTTAGATGCTGATATTTATGGCCCATCTCTACCCCATATGCTCGGCAATACACAGCGCCCCACTGTCAAAGATGGTAAACTACAACCGCTAAATGCGTGGGGGCTGGAGACTATGTCTATCGGCTATTTAGTCGATAAAGAACAAGCAATGATCTGGCGTGGCCCAATGGTTATGGGAGCCCTCACACAGCTTATGAGCGATGTCTCATGGGGAGCACTGGATGTCTTGATCGTAGACATGCCCCCCGGCACAGGCGATGCCCAACTAACACTCACACAAAAACTGTCCGATAAGCTCAATGCTGGTGGGGCTGTCATTGTCTCCACGCCACAGGATATTGCTTTGTTAGATGCCCGCCGTGGCGTGACACTCTTCAATAAAACACAAACCCCTATTTTAGGGCTGGTGGAGAATATGTCCTATTTCTGCTGCCCCCACTGCCAAGAACGAACAGACCTCTTCGGCCATGGCGGCGCACGACAAGAAGCCCAAGACCTCGGTGTAGATTTCCTTGGTGAGATTCCTCTTCTTAAAGACATACGCAGCAGTGCTGATGCTGGTACGCCTATTGTCCTCAGCGAACCAGAACATCCAGCTTCACACGCTTATAAAGCTATGGCTCAAAGCTTGTGTAAAAAACTCAACTTATCCCCGGGCCCACAGCAATGAAGCGACATCTCTCACTTTTCCCCTTCACAAAGCCGCGCGCCTTCACGGTTATCCTTACTTGTCTTCTAAGCGGCTTGACCCTTTATAGCTTGAGCGGATGTACGACACGCCAAACGGTAAATCACCCCGGCTTAGCGGCTGATGGATATGGTTTTGTCAAAAATGGCCCGCGCTTAGCACCACCAGAGCACTTACTAAAAGCGGCATCTTTTCGCACAAAATAGCCTTTTTCGTCATGTTAGAAGAATTTTTCTTCTATTTTTATGCAGGTATTGTCATTTTTCCTCTTGATTTCATACAGAAAAAATGACATTTACCTCCCCGTTGCCGGATTAGCACAGTGGTAGTGCAGCGGTTTTGTAAACCGAAGGTCGGGAGTTCGAATCTCTCATCCGGCACCATGATTTCCCGCCATTCTGTCGTTTTAGGAAATCCCCCCAAACAATACTCGTGACAATTCGGATATAGACCCCGGCACAAAAGTCGGCACCTCTACGCATCTGTCCGTGTGGATTGTTTGCCTGATATTCTCGCATCTAACTCTATAGATTTTTCTATAATATGGCCTAGTTACTTCAACAGTGCGGGCACAGATCAGATCTCACATGATCGTGTTGTCTTCATCGCTTCCAATGCCCTTACTCTTATTAAGAAATCATTTATCTCTTAATTCTAGGTTCCTTCTTGTAGGCTTCAGTAGAAAGCATCATCAAACATATCGTAGAAAGTAAAATATCTTATGAATGAGCATTTACCAGGATTTGCGCAGCTTGCTCGCCTCTTCGACTTTTTTGAGGCAACCGCCATGCTCGTGCTTTCTCTTTGCATTACATTAGTCGCCTGCCTGGGGTTGGTACATGTTATTGTTGCTGTGGCTCATTTAATACTTCATGCTGGTCTACAACCAACAGACCCCACCGTGCTGCAAGAACTCTTTGGTCTCTTCTTCACCGTACTGATCGCTTTAGAGTTCCGCCATTCTATTCTCGTTCTCCCTGGCTCAGAATCACAAGGAATGACGCGTATGCGCTCCGTTTTGCTCATTGGCATGATGGCCGCTGTCCGCAAATTTATTGTACTTGACCTCAACGGCGTAGATGTGAAGGAACTTATCGCCCTATCCGCAGCAATTTTATCTTTATCGGCGGCTTATTGGCTTGTGCGCGGCAAAACACCATTGCGTCCTTCTTCATCACCCGGGACAGAATCTACAAACACTCCCCCTCGCGGGTGACACAAACAGCACCGCCTAGCACGAACACAATCGCCACTTAGAAAAACTGTACATGCGACTTCACACCAAATAAGGCCGCATCTTTGAGGCGACGCTGCATACCGGGGTGAAAATAATATTGGAAATCCGGCCCAATAATCACCCCACGCATAACATGAATACGATACGTTGCCTCTAACGTACTGCCCCACCGCTGCACGCCATAAGACCCCCACATAAGAGGCCCGCCACTATTTTGGTAGAAAGGGTCCCCCGCAGCAGGAGCCATCCCATGAGCGATCTGATAACGCTGCGCACGCCGCGTATATTTGCTCGACCCCGTATATGAAAAGGCAATACCAATTGTATCTAAAGGTCTCGCAGGCCAAAAACCCGTATCAACCAGACCAAACGCAAATAACCTCCCCCGCATAGCGATATCAGACTTATTCCAATACGCATCGACAAAAGCGATCAGCCCCCCCTCTGGCGTATTCTTGGTTGGGTGACGAACCAGCATTTGGTCTGCCAAAAACCATAATCCCCACCCAAAATTCCTACGCTGCCCTGTTCCAGGTACAGCTTGCCCCACCCCCCAGCATGTCGGGCAATTAGGAATACTCATCGCCGCCATTGCAGCATTCCGACGATTAGGCGGACTAAAAACACCGAGATAATGGTCAGACGTATCTGGTGCAAAACCAATCTTGTAGTGTCCGAGCAGGTGTTGGCGTCCAAATTGAGGCTCCCACCCTACTTCTAACGGTGTCAGAACACCACTAATCGTCGCCCCATTGAACTTAAATCCACTTCTATTCTGCTGCACTCCGTAAATACCCCGCTCGGGGAAATAAAGTCCTAGCTGAATATAAACATTCTTTGTTGGCCGCGCACGTATCCGTGTCCCCAAAATTGACCCTGGATAAGACGCACGAGCATAATTATCTGTCGATGTTTTGGGATTTCCGCAAAACGCATTATTCATAAAATTACAGTAAAGCGGGCTGTTCGCAAAGTCTGAGAGCATAGACATCCGCCCCGCCGCGACATTAAGCCGACCGTGCCATAATGTCTCCTCACCATAAAAGAAGACAAAATGGAACGCCACATTTCCACCGCCACCGTAAATTTCAGAGCTGGGATTCACATTATCCCCAAACATGCGACTAGAAGGAATACCGTAGCGCCCCACACCGATCATATGGGTCTCAAAACCCGGAATTCCAGCGAGCTTGTTCCAGTCGATATCATTCTCAAAACTATATTGACCTGCGTTAGATGATCCCTGCCTTAAGCCAAGCCCCTTTGTAGGCTTTGTCACAGCACCGCTATATTCATTCGTTGTATCTACCATAAAAGCCACGCCACGTTGCCGCAGCCAATGGTTCCACTTCATTTGTGGCAAAAGAGATTCCGGATGCGGTAAAGGCGGCCCACTATGGGTAACATGATCCTGGTCCCCCAAAGGCGTCTCAACACGCTGCTCCAGAGCACTCCCATTTTCACCTAGAACGCCAAACTCTTCATCAGGATAATTAGAATAAGCACGAGGCATCATCTCTATGCTTTTCCGCAGCGCAGCCTCTGGTGTGTGCTGCATATCTAATACTGTCCTTTTAGGAGAAGCATGCTCGCCTCCCTTATGGCCTAGCCCTACACCGACATCAGACAAAATATGCCGCCACGCACGCCTCATTATAGAAGGGTGAGTGACCTCGCGTGTAGAAGAGGCGCGCTCCAATCGAGGCGCCTGAACCGCACGCCTACCCTCACGTTTTTGCGTAGAAGACACGCCCGGTAACGCCATAGTGCCCGGCGACAATACAGCCGGCTGGCCTGCCA
This sequence comes from uncultured Acetobacteraceae bacterium, assembly GCA_946476985.1. Lineage (GTDB taxonomy): Bacteria > Pseudomonadota > Alphaproteobacteria > Acetobacterales > Acetobacteraceae > Bombella. The sequence goes on along the minus strand of CAMKWS010000007.1, from coordinate 65,276 downwards.
TAGCCGAGGCATAGAGAGGTGTCCTACCTCCCACCACTAACGTAAGAAACAGAAGCCCACGACATATACTCAAAGAAGATACAGCGCGGCCATATGGAATATATAACATAATGGGCTCTTCCATTTCACAGGGAGCACAAAAGGCACCTTAAAATAAATATTATGCAACTTACAATAAAATATTTCCCTATCTAAAAAGGGAAACACCTCATAGAGAATAATATAAGATTCAATACATTAATAAAATTATACTTATGATTGTCAAAAAATTACCACCCTACTCATCCCCATATTTTCATCGTCCATAAAAACGAGAAAGAGAGATATCCAAAATATCCTTAAATAGACGATCCGGCGTTTCAGAAGCTTGCATCAACAACTCATCAGAAACATTACACAGCATCTCTGAAAGACGACACATCAATCCAGGATAAGCCCTCATATGCGCTCGGACGGCCTGAGCAAACATAACCGGCCTTATATCCTCTTCCGCCGGAAAAGTTGTATTTTGCTTTGCCGTAACAACCGAAAGCTTTTCCATAATAATACCGCATATCGCTGAGCGCATTTGCACCAACATTGCCCGTGACACGATGCTCATAAAATAAAGACGCGTCACCAAAATATTTACAAACACCCCTAAGGATAACGCCTTCATACCATGGCGCCCCAACTTGAAATCACTTACCTCAGTTGAATGCGGCAAAGAATCAACAAACCATGCTGCTATATCAAAACATGCTGAAAGCCGCCCAATATTACATGCCTCCACCATAGGACATTGCTCTACTGTCTTTTCAGGAATAAAGGCGACAACAACCTCGTCATACTGGCTCTCAATTTCGGGATAAAATTTCAGAACGGACTCATAAACCTCATCATTATCGCTGCCATCTCCCTGTGAAACTAAACAACGCGCTTCCCCCCGCAATGTTTTAGCCCCAGAAAAAGGCCACTGCCCAGATATAATAACTGGCAGCACACATACACCCATACTGACTAATCCAGCAGCCTCGCGATATCCTGATAAGAAGGCATTTATTTCTCGTTTATCCGAATAAGATGTTTTCTTTACAAAATCATGCGTGCCTTTTGCAATTAATCCAATCACATCAACCAATCATCCTCTAAAGTTTATTAGAAGGCCATTTACCTTTTCATAAACCAAAAGAATGACGAAATTGTTAAAATAAAGTAAAATCGCCTGCTTTTTTGTCACCCAGACATGTTTTTTTATGACTGATTAAGTCCCGAATATGCGTCAATTTTACTTCAGATAACGCATTTTCTATTCCATAAAGAGGGTCGCCTACCTCTGGTGCAATAAGAGCAATCTGCCCTAAAACAGACCTTACAGCCTCAACTTCCTGCGTTAATGTATCTAAATTCTGCAACCGCTCCATTTGTGATGATGCTAACTCTCCCGTTTCGACATAATCGCACACAACTTTTTGTACATCTGTTAAACGTCTGCGTACGTCATCAAGAACATCAACAAGCCTTTGCATCAATAATGAGCAACTAATGGCCTCATCTTGGTCTACGGACTCTACTTTCACTCTATTATACACGCCTTTCTTCCCTTCATAACAAATCCCAAACAAAACTGGCCCATATTGTCTCCCAAAAGAATAAACGCTGCATCAGCATTTATTCTGTAAAACTTTCCCTGTGGTTGGCCAGAAGCGAATGCGCCTGACCCGCCGCCCTCCCAAACTATAAGACACGCAATGAATTTTCTCTTTGCGGAAATAATCCAAAAGAAAGGCGATATTTTCACGCCCCACATCACTCACAACCGACAATACAGCCGCCCCACCAAAGGCCTTGCACAATAAGCGACTACGGTCTCCTCCTGCCTCGATAATACCCTTTATCAAACTATCCATGGCAGTTGTCCCAAATAAAAACATCGCATTATTTGCCCCTTCATTACAGCCTTCACCAGGTAGCAAAAAATGATTCATCCCTCCTACACGAGCGAGTGGATCATACATGCAAACAGAAATACACGACCCTAACAACGTAGCTAAAACCACATCTGGATCACTCGAAATTGCGATCTCCCCTTGGATGATTGTTTTTAAATGAAATGCTTCCTTCACCTGATAGGCCCGAACACTTTCTCTAGCGTATCCTTTAACTTAGCTACGGTATAAGGCTTCGCTAGAAAATTATTTACACCTGCAGCAACTGCCTTTTGCACAAGCTCCGCATTTGCTTCACCCGTTAAGATAATGAATGCAGTTTTTGCTGTTTTAGGGTTAGACCGTACAGCCTGTAACAAAGCGAGGCCATCAATACCCGGCATATTAAAATCAGAAATAACCAAATGAATAGGATTAGACTCTAAATACTCCAAAGCCTCCTTTCCATCTTTACGTTGCGCAATACCTTTAAACCCAAGTTCTGTCATATGACTTGCAAGAACTTGCCGAATAGATGTTTGATCATCAACAATAAGAGCACGAATTTGAGATGCGGACGGCATATTAAAACCTTTCTGCCTTGAACGATCTTTTCAAAAAGACACACACTAGACTGCAACCATTAGCCAAAACGCCTCTAATGCAGGTCCATCGCAGTAGCTGATATCTCAGCGAGAGACACAATCTGCTCCGCTGCGCCAAACTCTGCCGCAACACGCGGCATCCCATACACAACAGAAGAGGCACGATCTTGCGCAATCGTACGGGCGCCGTTCTTTCTCATGGCTAGCAATCCTTCAGCACCATCTTGCCCCATCCCTGTCAGGATAATGCCGAGCGCCCCTTTCCCAACGGTTTTAGCGATTGAATGGAACAACACATCAACAGAGGGCCGATGGCCACTCACCAAAGGTGCTGCACGTAAGCGTGTCATAGGCTGTGCTGCTGTACCCTCTACTGTCAGATGGCATTTCCCTCCAGGCGCAATACGAACCATACCCGGTAATAGCACCTCACCATCTTGCGCCTCCGCAATGGAAAGCTGCGGAATCAAACTATCCAGCCGTGTTGCAAAACTAGACGTATAAAGCGCAGGCATATGCTGGCAGATCACCACAGGCGGACTTTCTGCGGGGAAGTCCTTAATCACTTCCTCCACGGCCTCAACGCCCCCTGTAGAAGAACCAATCCCTACAAGGCCAAACTGTCCGCGCCATGTCGCATTCCTATCAGCCATAACGGTTGACGTACGTACAGGCCGAGGACCAGAAACACTCCGCCGCAGCCCGGGCTGTGAACGAGCAGCTTCAATCACAATCTGCCCTAATCCCGCAAAAGCTCCATCCTCTCCTGCACCAGACAGCTTAGGAAAACATTCAAACGCTCCCATTTGCAGTGCGGTAATGGCGGTATTTGCCCCGCGTGTGGTCATGCTTGAAACCATCACAACAGGAATAGGTCGTAACCGCATGATCTTCTCTAAAAACTGAAGACCATTCATCCCCGGCATTTCAATATCTAGTGTAATAACATCCGGCTGGTCCTTAATAATAAGATCACGCGCTTCTAACGGATTAGAGGCCTGACCAATGACTTCAATTTCCGGATATTTTAAAAACGATCTTCTGATCAATTCACGCGCTGTTCTTGAATCATCAACAACGAGGACTTTGACACGTTCACCCATCTTAACAATCCTTTTTCATGTAAATTGTTGGGGCTACAGATTCCAAATGGCATTCCTTCATACATTCCACACGTTCTGAATGCCCAACATATAAAAACCCACCAGGAACTAAACGTTCTGCCAAACGCTTCCACAAAGCGTTACGTGTTTCATCATCAAAATAAATCACCACATTCCGGCAGAATATGACGTCAAACTGGCCTTGAAACGGCCATGTACGGTTAAGATTCAAGGGGCGAAAAGTCACCAGCCGACGAATGTCTCTCTCCATGAGAAACTCACCTCGGACATCTGGCTGCATGTATTGTTTCCGCCAGCTATCTGGGACATTTTTCAGCTCTTCTTCTGGGTAACGCCCCACACGTCCATTCTCGACAACAACATGGTTAATATCTGTTGCGAGAATTTTAATATCTAACCGCAGTGCATCAGGGATCTTCGCCATAACAGACATCGCCATGCTCCATGGCTCTTGGCCTGTAGAACATGCTGCTGACCACATGCGACACCGTCCCCCTGCCCGCAAATGTTGTGCAAGCACAGGGAGAACATTCGTCTCTAAATGATCAAAATGCCCTTTTTCCCTAAAAAACTGCGTTACATTCGTTGTTAGGACACAAATCAACTCCTGCAGCTCTGTATGGCCTTCTGGAGAGCAGACATAGTCTAAATATGCCTTAAACGATGCCTTCCCTGTTGTGCGTATGCGACGAGATACACGCGAGAAAACAAGATTGCGCTTAGACACAGGCAAACTAATACCGGCCTCCGCCAATGCAATCTCCTGCACACGGCGAAAATCAGCATCGGAATAGCTAAAACTACTTGGTGCTACGGCTTGGTCCATCAAACCAACCCTCAAGAAACTACAGCAAGGGCGCTGACAACATCATCACCCAATAGCCGTGCCATAACCGTATCTAGCCGTAATATGCGCACAACCCGCTCACCAATACTGACAAGGCCACTGAGCTCAGCTGCGCCACCATCTACAGAAATCGGCTGTATTTCATCCAGAACAATATCTGTAATGCCAATAACACTATCTACTAATAAACCACATGTCGCACGTGTAACGGCGTCTTCTATAATAATGACCACTTGGCGCTCATTATCTGGCTCAGCCTGTGTGCCAAGATAATTTGCCAAATTGACAACTGTAACAATATTTCCACGAATATTTATTGCCCCCTCTACATAAGATGGACAATGCGGCAAATAAGTTGGCTTCTCAAATTCTCGTATTTCTTTAATACTTAATATGGGAATACAATATTCCTGATCCCCCACTGTAAAAATAATCATTTGTTCTCTGCGACCGCTCGGCACCTCAGAACGTGCTTCTTTGCCATATTTATCTACCGACACCCTTCTGCCCTCCCTTTATAAGTTTATGACTTAAATCTCAGGCTGCGCGCTCAGCATGTAATTCCATCGCACGCGTATCGACCCGTTTCGTTGCAGAAACAATGAGTGTCGATACATCCAAAATAAGAGACACACTGCCATCACCGAGGATAGTCGCAGCAGATACACCCTTAATTTGGCGATAATTCTTCTCGATACTCTTAATGACGACCTGCGTTTGGTCCCGCACACCATCAACCACCAAAGCTGCGCGTGCGCCGGCTTCATTTTCTACAACCAGAACAATCAATTGGTCGCTATCATCTGCTGCGCCCATAGTCTCTGCAGCAGCACGATCTTCTGCCCCGAGATCTGGCAAGGTGAGCTCTTCACCAAGATAGATCAGTGGAATACACCGCCCCCGTACCGAAACGACACGACTTCCATCGGGGATCACATACACATCCTCTGTGATTTTCACAGTGACAAGCTCCACCACAGAGGAAACGGGCACCACCATGGTAGAACCACTGCACTCAATCAGCATGCCATCCAGCACCGCTAGAGTTAGCGGTAAACTCAGGGTAAATAGAGTCCCTTTCCCCGGCGTGCTTTTGATAGACACACGTCCACCAAGATTATGGATCGCCTGTTTAACAACATCCATCCCTACACCACGACCAGAGAGATCAGACACTTTTTCTGCTGTGGAGAAACCAGGAGCGAAGATTAACTCATTAATCTCCCCCTCGCTTAGATGAGCATCTGGCGGCACAATGCCACGTTTAATAGCAGTTTGAAGAACACGCTTTTGATTAATTCCACCGCCATCATCACGTATCTCAATTAAGATACGCCCAGAACGGTGCCGTGCTGTTAAGCGGATAGTCCCTTGGGCTGGCTTGCCCGCAGCGATACGTTCTTCTGGCGTTTCAATCCCGTGGTCAATCGCATTCCGCAGCATATGTGTGAGCGGATCTGTCAGGTTTTCAATCAAGGTCCTATCGACCTCGGTATCCTCCCCCTCCAAAATTAAGGCAACATCCTTCCCAGCAAGATGGCTCCCTTCACGCACAACACGTTGCATTCGCTGAAAGACATTACGTACCGACTGCGCACGGATTGCCATCACCGCACCTTGGATATCCCGCGTGAGAGACTTAATCACTGCCAGACGCTTTAACAGCTCCTGATCCTGCAAAGCGCCACTTTTCCCTAAAGCCGATTCCAAAGAGGCTTGGCCGATAACCATCTCACCAACCATATCCATCAGCATGCCAATCCGACCAATATCCACGCGGATAGATGCATGCTGCTCCCGCTTGCGAGGAGGCTTGCTCACCAGAGGAGCCGTTTCTTTCTCCTCTGGGAGGGGAGAAGGCGCTTTTTCTTCCTCATTGACCACCACGGGCTGCGTCTCCACCTCCATAATGGCGTGGGCAGCATTAGGCTCATCAACCGTCTCGTCTCCTTCATGAGTAATTGTGACGTCACACACATCACTCACCCACTCAAAGACCATGTTTACATCATCTGGTGTAACGCCTCCTTTCCCTCCCGGTAAAAGGACCTCCCAAGTAAGGTACGCATCATCAGCAGAGATATCACCCAATGTTGGCAAATTATCTTGTCGACAGGTGACATCCATCTCCCCTGCGCATTCTTCTGGTAAAAGTTCTTTCAAACCTACCAGAAGATTTCGTGCATCATCGCCACGCGCATAGAGTTCATTATGAGGAGAGAAGACCACACGCAGACGCTGCATACTTGGCGCGGCATCATCCTCTTGGGAGGAGGTTCCATCTTCATCAGTTTCATCAAACCCAAAGCCACCAAAATCAACGGCAACAGGAGTAAAACCCTCCGGCACAACGCTCTCTCCCACCTGTGCAGGGGAGGCACCATCTCCTTGTTGAATGATCCCTTCTAAATTCTTTAGATTTTCATCAATCCGTTGGTCATCAACTGCATCACCTGTTTGTTTAGCTTCCGCAACAAGATCACTTAGAACATCCATAGCGAGGAAAAACATTCTCACCGTGTCTGCACTAGGTTCCACCTTACCAGACCGCAAACAATCAAGTGCGCTTTCATAAACATGAGCAAAGCGGACAAGACGCTCTAACCCGAACGATGCCGCACCACCTTTGATGGAATGCACCGCACGAAAAATCGCATTAATTGTCTCTGGGTTTGTTTCATTGTCTGAAAGTTCACCCAACCCTCTTTCCAACTCTGGAAGAAGTTCATCGCACTCTTCAAAAAAGATATTGAGGATATCGTCCATATCGTCGCCCATCTCCGATATCTCCCCTTCTTATGCTGTCACGCGGCGGATAGCCCATACGAGCTTCTCGGCATTAAACGGCTTTGCTATCCACCCCGTTGCCCCAAGAGCGCGTGCTCGATTTTTCTTTTCCTCATCTGTCTCTGTTGTGAGACAAATAATGGGAATATGGCGGAAAACAGACACGGCCCGCACGGCTTCAATAAATTGAAAGCCATCCATCCGTGGCATATTAATATCGGTAATAATGACATGAGGCGGTGGTGAGGCTGCCTCCAATACCTCTAATCCCTCCACTCCGTCTTCACCTTGAATGACCTCATAACCTGCACCAGCCAATGCTTTGCGAAGCACACCCTGCATGGTTCTGGAATCATCAACCGTAAGAACCCGCACTATCTGGTTATCTGCCATTTTAAGCCTCCCCCGAGCCTTCCTGCCCGACCAGCTGGCGATACACCCCAAAGAGCGTAAATGCCTCTGCGGCCTTGGCTGAGCAGCATGTCACCTCACACGGGCTAGATAGTAAAAGCTGCAAACATAAGCCGCCGACATAATCGACCTCTGAGGCATCCAACTTGGTATGCCCTCCCGCCACCACACCCGCAGCCGCAAGGAGGAGCGCCTTCAGCTCTGGGGCGGCATTTGTATCAAGCCTAGCCGGCAGCTTGGTCACATTTTCAGCATCTTGCGTCTTCTGGATAGTCATTAGAAATGATCCCATCCAGCTTCATCCTCCGAGCGTGTTGGCAAGGTTTTCCCATCCTGCTGGATCTCATCATGGGCGATAACCTGCCCCCCACCTGGAAGAAGCGACATGCCTTCTTTTCGGTCATTTTGAAGAAGAGCTGTTTGCTTATGCTCCAACTTCAACGCCTGCTCAGACCCAATTGTAAATGTTCCCAATGTCTGGCGCAGTTTTACTGTTTGGGTTGTAAGATTGTGGCTTGCCGCTGTTGATTGCTCAACCATAGCTGCATTTTGTTGAGTCATGCCGTCCATATTGCTGACAGCATCAGACACTTCACTCAAGCTCGCAGCTTGTTCTTCTGTCGCTTTGGAGACAACCTCAACACGATCCGCCAAAGCTTCTGTTCCGTCTTCTACGTCCTTCAACAAGCCACTTGTTTTTGCAACAAGACGAACACCTTCTTGCACATGGGCTGTTGCAACTTCGAGAACATCTCGGATCATTTCTGCTGCTTTAGCAGACTGTTCTGCAAGAGATTGCACCTCCTTTGCCACCACAGCAAAGCCCCGCCCAGCTTCACCAGCACGAGCCGCCTCAACACTGGCATTAAGGGCAAGTACATTCGTTTTAAACGCAATATCACTGACAGACCGCGTGATCTGAACAATATCATCAGAAGATGTCTTAATAGAATTCATTGCTCCACTGGTTTGTTCCATCCCATTGGAGGCCGTTTTTACTTTTTTCAGTGTATCTTTTGTCTCCACACTTGCATGAGAACAATTAGTCGCTGTGACCTTAAAGCCAGATGCAATAGACTTCACAGACGCCGCAACTTCTCCCAAGCTAGCCGCCTGACGCTCTGTTCGCTTTGCAAGGTCATCAGATGCAGTGGAAATTTCACTTGCACCATTGGCAATCATATTGGAGCTCTCAGCTACAATCGCTAAGGCAGACCCCAACCCGATGAGAGAAGCATTAAAAGCCTCACGCACGGGACGAAACTCACCATCAAATAAATCTTCTGAAAGCCGAACAGATAAGTCTCCCCGCGCCACCATCTGCATGACACGATTAAGCTCCTCTACAACGGCATGTGTTTTGCCTTCACGCTTTTCGAGCTCTGCATTCGAGCGCATCGCCTGTGCAGCGGCCTCAGCATGCGCTTTCTCAGCGGCTTTCTGCTCTTGTAAACTAATGGCAAAAGACGCCAGAACTTTCCCAACACGCCCAACACAATTTGTCCGATTATTATAAACCGAAACGTCTGGGGTCTCCCCTTTGCTCATCGCCACACCCATCGCTGTGAGACGCTCGATAGGTTCTGTCAAAATTTTCGTTAAGAAAGACCAAACACCCCAAACCAAGAAGGCCATAAAGATCAGCATAATAAGGTTGATCGTATATACGTCACCCAACGTACCGTGACGCATATAATCCAACCCTGAAACAACAATAATTTGTACAGCTAAGCAGAACTCAATAAATAGCATCGCTACACGTACTTGCGTACGAAATGCCGCGTTAAGACATAACCATCGAAACATAATCACCCTCCAACGCCTTCAGAAAATCTCATTCCCACAAGGCCATTTTGTTCCCCGGCAAGATGGCTGAACGTAGATTTCACAAAGAAGAATTTTTAAAAAAGCCATAAACCCAATGCGAATATGGGAAATTATGTTTAATTCTTGGCCAATAAAATAAATAAATGGAAGACTTGTATCCAATAACAACAAAAATAATCAAAATTATTTCATTTGTTTAAAATGTTTTATTTAAAATTTTTTAATTATTTTACTTTGATTAAAATAATTCTTTATTTTTTATTATTATAATATTTATTTAACACCATAATCTTTAGGGGCTTGCAACCGACTCAACGCATCAGCACTCAACTTCCGTAATCCAGCTAGATACTGCGAAAGAATATTTGCCCGATCAGGCTCCATGTTCCCCATCACATCAGAGATCTTGCGCGGTGTCATATGCTGAGCCACAGGCACCATCACACGCATATCTAGAACATTAAACATCGTCGCAGCATCACGTGGAGGCATTTGCTCATAAACATGTGCCAAACGCTCTATTTCTTTTTCGGCATCCTGCCGCCTTTGTTCCTGCTGGGTAGAAAACTTGGAACTATTCTGTCCTAACTCCTTTAATTGCTCATTGAGAGCCTTTTGCTCTTTCTCCAACGCTTCTTGTTGAGCAGCCAGCAAAGAATCATGTAGCTTCTGTTGCTCGTTCCGAGCGGCAATTGCATCGGTAAGTGCCTGCTCAGCTTGCGTAACCCGCTCATTTATCTCAACAGGCTCCCCTTTCTTCTTCCCCTCTCCCGCTAGAGATGAACCTGCTACAGAGGACGCGCCACCCTCATCTTTATCTGCCCCTTCAACACCCATGAGGCCTTCTACAGGGCTCCACCCTTGCAACTTATTGATCATCGCTTTTTGCTGCTGGGCGGTCGGATGACTGCTGGATGAATCCTCTTTTGGTAGAGACTGCGCCCCCGCCGCAGATCCCCCCCTTTTGGCATCCCCCTGCGTGCCTTTTGCTGGCTGCACAGCAGCATCCCCGCTCATCTGCGCTGCTACCGAATGAAGATTCAACGCAAGAAGAACCGTCATTAAAGCTGACGAAAGATTCGTTATCTTACTTAAAGAAAGCCCAGTCATAATCACGTTCTTTTAAAAGCCTTTACCATCCAGCCAACACCTCTCAGGGCAGTGGTTAATCTTTCATCAAATTAATCGCCCTTGTCAGCATCGCACGTGTGACCTGCATCGTATTTAAATTGGCTTCGTAAGAATGTTGTGCATCATGCGTATCCATAATCTCTACAACAGAGCTCACATTAGGCATTTTTACGTAACCTTGCGCATTTGCCGCAGGGTGAGCAGGATCATACTTCATCTGAAAATCAGACTGGTCTAACCCCACACTGCGTATCTGCACGTTAGACACCCCCGTATTACGATCAAGAACCTCTTTAAAAGTGATCGTTTTACGGCGATATGGATCTGCCCCCGGGGAAGAACCTGTTGTCTCCGTATTGGCAAGATTCTCCGCGGCAATACGGAGGCGAGCAGATTGCGCCCGCATGCCAGACGCCGAGATGCCAATAGTATCTGAATAATCCATCCTCTTGCTCCCCTTAATTACTGTGACGCCCCACCAAGCGCCATGCCATACATCCCCATGTAACGGCCATAAACAGTCGTTGCGAAACGCTGCTGGTCACTCGTATCGGCAATCTTGGCCATCTCTTCTTCTAGAACGACCTTATTGCCATCTAATGATGCTAATCCTCCCGTCTTTCGAGCATGTACGTTGCCCCCTGCAGGCGCTAAATGCCTCGGGTTTGTACGCCTCAATGTGGCCGTATGCTCGGCATCCACTAGACCTTGAAATGGCGACACATCCTTGGGCGTATAATCAGGCGTATTCGCATTTGCGACATTCCCCGCCAGAACCGCCTCACGCTTTTGCAGCCACGACATCCGCTTCTCTGCCAAATTTAGAAGATCAGTCCCTCTTACATGCGAGGGAATTACGCCTGAAACATCGCTCATACTCTGGCCTCCTCTCTACTTAACATTCACCTCTTCTTTAGACAGACCTTCCTCATAACCCTTGAGACGACGAAACAAGCAAGCGGAACATGTTCCCTGTATCATCGGCAAATTTTCGGTTGCCTACCTTCTCTCTAATCCACGCGATTGTAGCGGCATCCCCTGCACGGGTTGCATCTGATGCAAGGCGTAACGCAAGTAACTGCTGTGCCATAGTGAGCTGCCCATGATCTGGAATCATCACGTCTGCCATATGACGAACATCCGCCACAGCGGGCGACCATTCATCCCTATTTTCATGAATTCTTGCCCTCATATCGGCTGCCTCTGGTGCATGATCAGCATTTAACAAATAGAGAGCAATTTCTGGCTTGCCCGTAGCAATTGCCATCCGCGCCACAACACGGCTGCGTTGTGCAGCCACCTCAGCCGCTAAATGACTATTAGTTGTATCCGCTAACACCTTAGTCGCTTGGTCGAACAACCCACGACGCACGTAATTATCTGCCAATACATCCCCTGCCGCTGCCTTACGTGAAGGATCATTCAACATAGGAATTGCAAGAGACACCATCTGCCCTCCCTCCTCCGCTAAGCCAAGATCATCCAACATGCGGCCATATGCTACCAACAGCTCGCCCTTTTGCGGACCGGAGGGTAAAAGCGGCAAATGTGCTTTAAGCAAGGCCGTGTTATGCAGCAAAACTGGCTTTGCAACCTCACCAGCCTCTGTCCCGACTGACCGTTGCGCAATATCTGCAAGAATATGATGCAGCATAGGCTGCAATTCAGCCTGTATCCGAGGAGACGATGTTGGAGGGATTTGATCCAAAGCTCTTAACGCCTCGTCCCATGCACTCGTCTGCATATGGGCATCAGCTTGCGCAATATTTACATCATCAGCCCGCCCAACAAGCCGTGCATCTGGCATAAGAGAAGCAAACTGTTTCGCCGCTTTCGCCGCAGGTATCCGTCCCTCTCGTAAACTTAGAGCAATCCCCTCTTCCATCGCCTTTTCTGCCACAGCCACATCGGGATCTACTGACAAAGCTTCAAGAAGTTTCACGGCGTCATCACGCTGTCCGTTACGAATATCATTTATGGCATGAGCTAAACGATACGCAGCTCCCTCTGGCAACATCCCCAACGCCCGCCTATCCTCCGCATTGCCATAACGAGCAATATGCTCACTCGCCAACGGCAAAAGAATAGAGCGCAAACTCTCTGGATAATTCAATAAACGTGGCATATCCCGCGCGATGAGGCGTGCCGCCTCACCATCGTGCCCACCATTTGCTGCATAATAGAGGCCCTTCCACAACTTGGTTGCCCGCAAATCATGCTCCGGCCACTGATTTGCCAATGTTGCGGCTGCTTCCATATGCCCAGTGAGGAAATCTACAACTCCTAAAAAGAAACCAACATCTGGCCGAAAAGCTTCTTCTGGGTCATCTCCTAAAGCAACATTCATAATCGCACGCGCATCAGGAAAAGCGCCAGCGCCCAAAGCTGCTTGCGCGGCAATATATCGCTTTGCAAATTTATCCTTGGGATCTGCATCTGCCGCTGCCAATACAGCTTTTCGGTAACGCTCATTGGCCTCTTCATCCGAAATATGCCGCAAACCAAGCCATTTAAGATCCACATCACTGGCATAAACAGCTTGATCAAGATCTGATATCTGCTTACCGGCAACGGTGAGTAAATCACCTCGCATCACAGGATGCATCTCCACCTTGGGAGGCGCATGATCAGCAATAACCACTCCCTCCATAGATGGCCAAACATCATAAGAATCCCCCTCCCTAAGAGAGAGCATCCCCCCATCATCAAGAGCCGTCGTTCCAATCACCAAATACGCCCCTGAAGCAGGGTCTTTGATAGAAAAGACTCGACCCGGCCGCCGCATGGGGAACAACAGACCATATATTGTAGCTTTAGGATTGATCTCACGTCTCTCAGTATAATCCACCCCTGGTGGCGGCTGATCTCCTAAAACCCAACCATCGCTCTGCTGTGACAAAAAGAGCTGACGAGTATCTGGCAAAGGCAATGTAATGATGGTCACATCCGGCAAGGTGGCCACGGAGAGATGCGAGAAAATACCATCCCCCCGCAAAGCAGAGATATCCATGGGCTCAGCAGCATCCACCACAAAAACAAGGCGATCACCACTACGATAAGCTGCAACGCCCATCTTTCCAGGAACGGGTAAAAGAATACGGTTTCGAGAAGGGGGTAAAAATGCCCCTCCACTCCCTTTCCCGACAGTTTTGCCATTTCCAGCCCCATAGGCGGTCGAAGCCCCCCCTATATTAGACTGCCCCGAACCATGCCCCTTCACAGATAAATCTGCTCCCTGGCCAACCGCGATATCCCCGCCTGGTTGGGCTGTCCCCGTTCCCAAGACATGAGAGCCCCACCCCGCTGGCGCTCCCTTTAACAAAGGGTCTCCCGGCGTTACAGCAATTTGAGGAGCTACCTGCGGCCCCCTCGCAAACTTTGCCGGGCGTCCTCCCCCCCTATGAGAGGGCTTCATCGCAGCCCTAACCGGCACTGCAGCCTTCGCCACCTTACTCCGTGACAATACGGCATGAGGCGCTTTCGCCCGAGGCAAAAGATGTGCTGGCTGTGCTGGCTGTGCTGGCTGTGCTGGCTGTGCTGGCGCAGCCAAAGCAGCTCCCCCAAGAAAACAAACCCCTAAAGCAACACTATGTATCACCCATGCGCCGCCACCACGCCGTACACATCTACGAGCTGAGACTCTCACAACAGCCATATATAATGCGCACAGCATGGGGGCAGCATCTCCCGATTTATCCAGCAAAATATTTTCAACATCATCTCTTCACAGGGATAGCCAAAGCTCTTGCATGTTTTTTGCCACCCTGCAGAACAGACAACCTCTACGCTAATAAATTGACAAAATTAGCCGTTGCGGAATTCTTCCTCACACCCTTTGCAGAAGGAACAATCTGCCCTGTGGCATCAAACTGAACTGATGATTGCGCTCCATGGCTCCCCGGCGTGGAAAGTTTAATATTCCCAGCAATATGCTCCGGCTTTACAGCCTGACGCGCAGCATGTGTTTTATTAGCTACGGCCGCACGCATAACCGATGCGATTTGAGATGCAGCTGATGCTCCCGACATATTCTACTCCTCTCTTTGATTTGAAAAAACTGGCAAACACGAAAGTTCACCTTATCAATACGGCATATACACCATGTGTCAAAGGCCTTTATATAAAAAACATGGCACAATTTATAAAAAATGTCTTTATTTATCCAAAAATAATGTCTTTATATGACTTACTTAAAAAATTAGCATAGCTTTTTGAGGGTTAATTATAATATTCCTTTGAAAGCATGGTAAAATAACAAAGGACGATTCTGGATATGTCCATTTCGAGCATTACCTCTATACAAGGCCTTGAGGCAGGCCGGGCCTACCAGCAAGCACAACAGCTTGTGCAGCTCTCCCCCACAAATGAGCCCGATAATGAGCAACAAAGCCTTTCTTCAGACCCTGTCGCCAGCTTTAGTACCGTGCTGAACAATGCCATTGAAGGGGCGATTAACACAGGTAAAGTGGCTGAAACTCAAACAGCACAAGCTCTTGCTGGCAAAGGTAATATCTCCGATGTGGCCGCCGCTGTAGAAGAAGCCAAATTGACCCTTCATACCGTCACAACCCTACGGGATAGATTTGTGAGTGCGTATCAAGAAGTTATGCGTATGACGGTTTAACCATTCGCCGCACACCAGCTCATCACGCACTTAAATATATCTTGCCTATAAGAGGAAATACCCATGGGGCATGCTGTTGATGTGCAGGAGATTCTGCGCCAAACGCTCCTCGTTGCCGTAAAACTTGGAGCTCCATCCTTGTTGGCATCATTATTCGCAGGGTTGTGCGTGTCTCTCCTACAAGCAATGACACAAATCAGCGAAGCGACATTATCCTTCGTGCCTAAATTTATAGCCGCAACGACAGCTCTGATTTTAACGGCGTCTTTTATGCATTCTACCATTCATGCTTACGCCCAGCTTATTTTCGACCAGCTTATAAAAGCTGGGGGCTTATAAATGTTGTCTCTCTCTGAATTTTTTGGCTCCCCTGACCTTACTACCCCCAACGGCTCACTCCCCGTCCTCGTTGGCATGTTTATGATTGTTTTATGCCGGGTCAGTGCGATCGTCGTCGTAGCACCAGCCTTGGGAGAAACAAGCGCACCTGCGCGTATTCGTGCAGGGCTATGCCTAATGATGACATTAGCCCTCCTCCCCGCTGTGTCCTCAAAACTTACAGCCGTCTCAGGTGAGGCGTTACGTATGCCTGCTATGGCTCTAAATATCGTCGCCAGTGAACTCTTATGCGGGTTCTTTATTGGCATATTAGCAAGACTACTCACCATGTCCTTAGCCATAACAGGGCAAATTATCGCCCTTTTTACAGGGATGGCGAGCGTCATTCAGACGGACACACAATTAGGCGCCTCCAGCACAGCTATTAGCCATATGACCAGTGCTCTTGTTCCCATTATTCTATTCTCAACTGGGCTTTATGCACTTCCTCTTACAGCTCTTTCTGGCTCTTATGTGCTTTTCCCTGCTGGACATATCACAGCACTTCTAACCGGAGATATGGCCCTCAGCGTAACGAAGGCAGCAAGTGAAAGCTTTCATATCGCCATGCAGCTTGCAGCTCCTTACCTCCTCATAGGCACATTATGGCCAGCTATGCTGGGGGTTCTCAACCGTCTTATGCCATCTATTCAAGTATATTCCCTCGCCATGCCTGCCCAAATTTTAGGGGGCATTTTCCTCATGGCCTTATTAATCCAAATCCTTACTGGCACGTGGACCGAAAAAATGAGAGAAACCCTGGCCGATCTTCCCGGTATCACAGCTACGCTTCAGCCTCGCTAAAACCATTTTATGGCAGAAGATCATAACAATGGCGGTGGAGAAAAGACCCAAGCGCCAACAGAAAAGCGCCTCCAAAAAGCCCGTGAAGATGGAAATGTAGCTCAATCAAAGGAGCTTCTACTCCTCATTGCCTTAGGCAGTTTTTTGCTTGTCTTTGCTTTGAGTATTCCCAATGCCGCGCGGCAGTTCCTTCATGATATGAAGGATCTCTCTTGTAGTTTCGGCACAATCCCTTTTGATGCCGCCCGCTTGTACCAAATAACTTATAAGGCTCTTACGATCGGCCTCGCTCTTATGGGGCCACTCATTGGTGTGGGAGGCTGTGCTGTCCTCTTAGGAGGGCTTTTACAAACGGGATTTCTCTTTCGTCCCCAGGCCCTCCAACCAGACCTCACTCGCCTTTCTCCTCTCAAAGGAGTGAAACGCATCATCAGCCTTAATAACATTATTGAACTTCTCAAAACGATCGCAAAATTCTCTGTCTTCAGCCTTATTCTTTACAATATTGCCCTAAAAACCGTCCATATCGCTCCTCAAACCGAACGCTGGACAACAAATTATCTCGTAAACGAAATTAAAGAATGGTTTCTCTATGCTGCCTTTATGGTGCTCGCCATCCAATGTGCCATTACTGGATTAGATGAAGTATGGTCACGCTATCATCGCTTTTCAAAACTCAGGATGAGCTTGCAAGACATTAAAGACGAAATAAAACAAAGCGAGGGTGACCCACACATCAAAGCAAGGATTAGACAAATCCGCATTGGTCGCTCCCGTAGACAAATGATTAATGCCGTAAAAAATGCAACATTTGTTGTAGTGAACCCTACTCACTATTCCGTTGCTGTTTATTATGACAAAGACACAACAACAGCCCCACAAATTATCGCGAAAGGCATAGATGAACTCGCCTTTCGCATTCGTGATGTCGCAAAAGGCGCACGTATCCCTGTCATTTCTAACCCACCTCTTGCACGAGCTCTCCATAGTCTGCCACTCGACTCTGAGATTCCTGAAGAGTTTTGGAAACCTGTTGCAGCTATTATTGCCTACGTTGTCCGCTTAAAAACCCCCGGTTCACGCACGGGGCAGCATTAATTATACCTTCCACAAAGCCTTACAGACTCGCTGCAAGAAATATATTAAACCTTGCGCAATAGTCTTCCCTCCACCATAACGAGAAAAAATGTCATATAAAACAATTAGTTATATAAAAACACATTATATAACCACATAACAGCAATATAAATGCCGTCATTATTAACATTTTATTATACCAATAAACATTTCAAAGTTTGCCTTGATAACAAGACTTACATAAGGTTATCTGAAGATGTAATCCTAATATACGCTTCAGATACAAGGATAAGAGTTACTATGGCCGGTGTTTTTAATGCCCTTACAACGGCTGTCAGCGGCATCAACGCTCAGTCAGACGCCTTTACAAATCTCAGCAACAATATCGCAAACAGCCAAACGGTTGGGTACAAGGCAACTACAACCTCTTTTGCCGATTATGTAGCTGGGAATATCTCAGGAAACTCAGCTTCTCAGGCTGAATCAAACACAGTTCAAGCCATGACGGTTCAACACGTTGATAGTGCTGGCGCAGCTACAAGCAGCACCAATAGCTTAGCGATGGACATCTCAGGCAATGGCATGTTTGTTGTTTCTCGCCCTTCTGGTTCCAGCTCGGCAGCTTCCGCGAAAACCAACTTCTCAGCCCAGCAATATTACACAAGAAACGGTGACTTCTACCAAGATAAACGGGGTTACCTCGTTAACACATCCGGCTACTATCTTAATGGTTATATGACAGACGCCACAGGGTCTCTTAACAAAAATCTTACCCAAATAAATATTAGCAATATCGGCTTCAAACCCACCACAACCACGACACTCAATCTAAATGCCGCTATTGGTAAGCTGCCTGCCAATTCCACAAATTATACAGCACAAAGCTATACAACAGCCCCAACAACGACATACGATTCCAGTTCCACACCTCACAAAGTTGCAACACAATGGCAGGAAAGCTCCACTAATCCTCTAGTGTGGAACGTCTCTGCCTATGATGCAGACGGCAATGGGACAATCGCCCCTAATAACTATCAAGTCACATTCGACCATAACGGCGCCCTCGCCTCGGTTGTCGATACCAGCACAGGAAAGACCGTGGGTTCAACAACCACAGGATCTTCCGTCCAAATCCCCATAACGGCAATTCATGGCGATAGTGACGAACAGAGCATGTCTCTTGTTCTTGGTACAATTGGCGGCACAACTGGCACTACAATGGTCGCATCCACAGATACAGCCTCACAAAGCCAAGCAGCACCTCTAACACTCGCAGGCAATACACTCTCTATGGGGAATACTGTCCTGGGTACAGCTACTGGCAGTTCCCAAAGCTATATGACCACCCCACTAAACCTCAACACTCGTATTGTTGGTAAGGATGGCAAGTTCATTTACGGGCAAGCCAATGTATCTGCCAAATGGACGCAAACTTCTGCCTCCCCTCCAACATGGAATGTCTCAGTCGTAGATCCATATAATAAAGACGCAAATAATATTGAGATGGATCAGGCACATACTGTTGTCTTTAACAGTGATGGCAGCATTAATAGCTTTGATGGCCAAGCTATTAATAAGGGCAGCGCTGTCTCTGCTAATTTTAAGGTCAATGGACAAAACTACGCCTTAGACCTAAGTAAGGTCTCCTTAACTACCAATGCCGAGATGGATGGGGATACAAGCGCCCTCACAAATGATAGCATCGTCTCTGGCACCTATACTGGTGCTGAAATTGAGAGCGATGGCTCCGTCATGGCACAATTTGATAATGGCTTTACACAACTCATCGGCAAAATTGCCCTTACCAGCTTCCATAACCTCAACGGCTTACAAGCTGTAGATGGACAAGCCTATAAAGCTACTGCGAATTCCGGTACACCTCAAACAGGCTTTGTGGGGGAAAATGGTACAGGCTCACTTGCCGTAGGTTATGTCGAGGCCTCTACTACAAACCTAACAGGGGATCTATCCGCACTCATCGTTGCTCAAGAGGCCTATATCGCTAATACCAAAACTGTCACAACGGCAGATAACTTGCTGCAACAAACCATCGCGATGAAACAATAACCACTGTTAAGCCTCGTCTCTTTATACTTCCTCACAAAGAAAAAGCGTTGGGATACGAACCTTCCAACGCTTTTTCTCTACATTAATAACCTAAAAGATCATCCCTAGGCGTGTGCTATATCACCACCTAACATGGAAATTCTTCAAACCTTTAAGCCTGTTTTTTTCTTTTTACGGTCATAATGCCCAAGACCCGTCTTAGACGCTTCAAGCTTCTTCATCGCGGAGTAACTTTCGCACGCCATAGGATAATCCTGCGCTAAGCCCCAATATGCTCTATATCCATCTGGGCTTTGACGATGTTGGCGTTCAATATGCCGCTTCAGCATACTAAAAGCCCCACCGCAATGCAGGCAAACAATCTCATCAGAGAAAACAGACTCTTCCGGCGGGCAATAAGGTTCCTCACGAGCGGCAATCCATTGGCCCGGCTTTTCTTTCACATCAGGCGACATCCCCGGAACAAAGCTGCTCCCAAGACTCATTCCTGCCGAAAAACCATGCCCGACAGGAGACGTGACTCCTGAAGAAGCCTGCATATGAAACTTCTGTGCCTCTTCTTGTAAAAGAGATGAAAGCTGACCATCACGAGGGCCATCCCCCACCAAGGCGGCATCATAGGCAACAGGAGGGTGTGCGACCATCTTCTCAGCCAAGGCTGCTGTTTCACGCACAGCACTTGTCATATCGAAAATAACACCAAGATCGGCCAAGCCAGAGAGGACACTCAACACCGCCCCTGTTCTCTCAGGATAACGGCCAGAGAGATTCAGAAGAATTTGCGTCATCTCACGCAAATGATCCGCCTGCCCAACAATGTCACTCAAAGTCTGCGTGGGAGAAAATTCTCTTTGGAATCGTGACAAAAGGCGCCCGATTCCTCGCTCGATGAATGCACTCGCCGTATCTGACGTCACTGTTCCTGTCCTATTCCCTGACATAATTAGCCTCACCTATTTTCTTAATTAAGAAACAGTTTCCGCTTCTTTAGCAAGACCTAATTTAAGAAAGTGTTTCACTAACAGGCCCGCTTTAATCCTAAATAAAGAAGAAATCAAAGAAATTCTTCATTCAACATAAAGAATTCCTCCACCAAAGCCTGTCCATAAACCTTGATATAGCCAGAAAAATGGCCATCTAAAGAAAACTGAATGGCATATCTTAAAAAAAGTTAAGGCTCACCAGTATGTCCTGATGAGCCTTCCCAAAGATCTACACACTTATAATTATAATGTTCAATAAAAGCTAAACCTTAAATATCTCCATCTAATACACGCAAGACAGTCAGCCCTTACGAGCCTCCTTCTCGCAAACTATCCACTCCGCACGACACCATACCAGCAACACGCATCCCTGCTGCGAAGGCCTTATGATACAAAAGCTCATCTTGCTGTCTCAAAAGGCTTTGCGGGTCCTTTAAGGCTCGTGCCGCTTTAAGGGGAGCCTTAATAACATCCCGCTCTATTTTCGATAATGATGACGCCTTTAAGGCTTTTCGCACAGTATTTAGAAACTCCCGTTTCTTTTCTTCTTCCTCTATGAGGCCCCAAGACCGAACCATATAAGGCATTAGAAACCACCCTTAACGAATATCTCATCAACGAATGAAGAACGTTAAAAAAACAAAAAAGTAGATAAACCCCAACTTCACTTCGTGAAACCATGGCCCACCACCCCTCTTCCATGACTAAAGAGCACGACCGGCCAAGGCTCATCACACTATCGTCTCTTCAGAAACATATACGCTCCAAAAGTAAATATTCCTTTAAATTATCACCATCTTTGTTGCGACTTATTCAGCTTCCCCTTATCAATTAGCCATAAAATAGCCTTTATTTTAATCATGTAAAGGTAAATTTTCATATCCATATTACCTAAAACTTAACAATTAACCTTTATAAAAAGGGGTAATTTCTACGGATTGGCCACGATATTATACAATAATACCCCCTAGGAGAGCTTAATGGCTTTTACCCATACAACGAGCCTCAAATATCTTACCAAGATCATTCTTTTTGGCTTCATAGGCGGCCTCTCTCATGCTGCACATGCTCAAAGCTTTTATGGAGGCAGCGAATATCTTAATAGGCCTCCACCTCCCCCACCGCCATCTATAAATGAATTTACCCAACTTGCGCCGCCACCGCCTCCACCAGAATCTCTGGCAGGGACTTGGCAATATGATGGCTATCGCCGTGGCGATGCCCCTGCCCCCTGGGCTGCACCTTTATGGGGGGCTTTTCAATCCCCTCAGCCATCCCCTCGTGATGGCTGGAATGCACCAGCTTTTATGCCATGGGGACTATATATCCAGGGCGTCGCCCCTTACCCACCGCCGCCTCCAAGCCGCAGCTGTATTGATGGCACATGCACTGGGCAATAACCGTCTCCAAAACTCTCTCATGCCATAACGGCTCTTTGCACCAATAACTCTAAAAACCGTAGCGGAACATCACTATAATGGAATTCGGCGTTATCGGGGCTGGGTTCAGCGGAGCAGTAACAGCACGCCACCTTGCTGAACGCGGTCACAATATTACGATCCTAGATGAGCGCTCCCATTGTGGAGGCAACTGCCATACATCACGAGATGAGCATACAGGTATCATGCTGCACCAATATGGGCCGCATATCTTCCACACCGCACATAAGCATATTTGGCACTATGTGCAGCGTTTTGCTCACTTTCGCCCTTATATTAATCGTGTAAAGGCCACTACAAATGGCCGTGTTTATAGCCTGCCAATTAATCTCCACACCATTAATCAGTTCTTCAACGCAACATTCACCCCGCAGGAAGCACAAGACTTCATTCGCACTAAAAGCGCGCACGGCCCCACACAACCAAATAATTTTGAAGAACAAGCCCTCCATATGATCGGGCCAGAATTATATCACGCCTTTTTTTACCATTATACGAAGAAACAATGGGGGCTATCTCCCCGTGAGCTTCCCGCCTCTATCCTAAAAAGACTGCCATTACGCTTTAATTATGATGATAACTACTTCAGCCATCCTTATCAGGGGATTCCTGTAGAAGGATACACTCAGCTTATCCAAAACATTCTCAACCACCCTCGCATTACCCTATACCTTAATACCTCCTTCGAGGAAATTCAGCCCCAAGCCCAATGGGACCATATAATCTATACCGGCCCCATTGACCGCTTTTTTAATTTCCAGCATGGCCGACTTGGCTATCGTACACTCGATTTCGAACGAATTGACGCTAAAGGCGATTATCAAGGCGTTGCCGTTATGAATTACTGCGATGCCTCCGTTGCCTATACACGCATCACAGAGCATAAGCATTTTGCTCCCTGGGAAGCTGATCAATTTAAAAATAGTGTCTGTTTTAAGGAATATAGTCGCCAGGCAACAGCGCACGATACGCCCTATTACCCCATACGCCTCACCACAGAGATGAGCTTGCTCACACGTTATATTGAGCAAGCTAAAACAACCTCAGGTGTCTCTTTCCTAGGCCGCTTGGGGACATATAGATATTTAGATATGGATACAACCATCGCTGAGGCGCTCACAGCCTGCCATCTCATCGACCAATATATAGCTGAGCGCAAACCCCTACCTGCCTTTTTTAGGCCCCCCTAAACAAACCATCCTCTCCCCCTTCAGGAGGGGCCCTTAGGAGGAAAGGTGAACACTAACAAATAACAAAAACGTCTCTTAAAAGATTAAACATTCTTTTGGTGAAGTAGCCCTTCCAAAATATTCCGTGCTACTTCGATTAACGGCTGCAAACTCAAAGACGTATCCAACATGGCACGAATGCCATATTTCTGTGCAGAATCAGCCATCCGTGCAAACAAGAGCCGTTCTTCTGTCTCTACCATACCAGTATCGACCGCATTGGCCCGTTGTATCAATGACCATAACCGTTGATTTTTAGAGATAGCCTTATTGCGTTCAATCACATCAGATGTGTGTTCAACAGCCTCCAATACAGCAATCAATTTACGAAAACATTCCGCATCTGCATCTCTATCGGTTAATGCCCCACTTATAGTGTTCCGATAAGCTCTCAAAGCATTCTGCTGATACATAATTTCATGCCTAATATTATCATTCAGACAAAAGCGGCACAGGCCTATGCCCAAACCGCTCTATTGCTAAACCTGCACGCCTCTTCTTAGCTCAAAGATTGCACACCAGATAAAGGAGCTTCCGCATCACCCATCATAATATCCACACCAGAAGCTCCTTTGCGTACACCTGTTACCTTCCCACTGACATAGAAAGGCACATCTATTGTGCCGCCTTGAGAATCCATCTTCTTCACAGAAACGCTATAAGCTCCGTCTGTCAGCTGGTTGCCAGAATTATCCTGGCCATCCCACACCCAATTATTCTTACCGCCCTGCGCACGCAGCATATCATTCTTAACAATCTGTCCCGTACGGTCTGCTACAGAGACACCAATAATATCCCCAGCACCGGCATTAAAGGAAAGCGTCCCTTTCCCTGACTGCAACGGCAATGTCGTTGTGGAGACCGATGCGATCTGCCCCACCATGCTTTTATCCTGCGTGAGCTGAGCTGACTCATTCAGCGCAATAAGCGACTTCAGATGCGTGTTGGTCTGGACTTGCTGCTCAACAGAAGAGAACTGCGCTAATTGTGACGCCATATTCTCTGTATTCATAGGGCTACTTGGGTCTTGATGCTTCAGCTGTGCCGTCAAAAGCGTCAAAAAATTAGTTTCATTTTTTGCCATAGAGGCAAAAGCCCCTTCCTGAGTACTCGCCCCAGAACTAGCCGCCCCTCCACCACTCGCTAATGTTGCAGCGCTGCTTTTTGCAGCACCATCAGTCGCCTGCTTTAACGCCAAAAGATTTGATGTAACTGCCGATACCATCTCGTCTCTCCTTCATCTCAACGAATGTTTCAGACTGAAATATTCAACCCGCCATTTGCTAAAGTGCGCCCTGCCGTAAGATGTAACTGAGCTGTCTCGCCCTCCACATCCGACGCGGCGTCGTCCGACAAAGCGGCTGTCAATGTTGAGCCTGCTTGCCCACGCTCCATGGCCTGTTCTACGTGCTGCTGGTACTGTGGGTAAGCATGCTGCCCCCCCTGCCCACCACTCCCCGTTTGAGCATCCCCAAAAGACGCACCTGCTTGGCCTTCTCCCTCCCTATGGAAATGATGGCTATTGGCAGAAGTATTCCCCTGCCCATCCGCCATACCGCCCATATCGGCTGGTAGAACGTCAATTTTCACATTATTGGCCCGCACACCGGCAATATCTAACTGATGAGCAAGATCTCGACGACTCTTTTGCAACACGCTTGTTGTGCTTTCATCCGCTCCTTGGAGTGATAAAGCTGAAAGCCCATCCATTGAGTGCACCACCTGCACACGAACAGGTGATTCATCTTGCGTCAAAACCGTCATATTCAACGTAGAAGACCGGCCATTACCCAACGTCCCCGTTGTTAAAATAGGCGGGGATGAATTAGCTATGTCATCATTATTATGATGCGTGACACCTATCTGCCTTGGCGAAACAGCCGCATTTACGCCGTCTCCCCGTACACCATTCACCTCATTAGCTATTAAATGCGCAAAGGATGACGTGCCTACCACAGGGGCAGAGGCAACTTCTTTGGAACTATCATCGCCTGTTAACGACATCTCACCTTCTTGAGATGGTGTATTCCCTTTTCCTGTATCGTCACCTTTAAAGCCCTGCCGGACTGTCCCTTCCGGCGACATCGCCAGAGTAACCCCAAAAAGAGAATCTCTATTCCCTAAAACATTTAAGCTGTTTCCTTTGAGAACAGAATTCACACCATTGGTGCTGCTTTTAGCCATATCAGCTATATGATTCTGCACCACACTCACTACCTGCACAGAAGCCGTGGACCAACTCGGCTGCGGCCCCATCCCTGACCGAAGAGTTCCTACTTCGCGACTTATATCCCTCTGTATCAGCCCTATAGAATTAGCTAATTTCGGATTGTTTTGCCCTATATGAGCAGAAGAAATGCTTCCCTCCTCCCCGTGCGGCGCCTTAGCTTTTTGCTGTTGCAACATAGCTTCTATATTTTGCAACGATACTGATGGAATGCTCTCAGTCGGAAAAGCTGTGGCTGTACTCGTACGTACACTCATACCCCCAGCAGCCGAAGCCACCACACTCCCCACAGCCGCCTCCGCTTTGTGAGCAACGGCACTACTGTTTCGTATGGAATTTTCATCTTTTATATTTTGCGCCGCACTTGATGATATATTCTGTGGTGTTGCTTCCACTTGCCCCACCACCTGATGCAATTGCATCAAAGCAGCAAGAGACCAATCTTGTGGC
Organism: uncultured Acetobacteraceae bacterium; assembly: GCA_946476985.1. Taxonomy (GTDB): domain Bacteria; phylum Pseudomonadota; class Alphaproteobacteria; order Acetobacterales; family Acetobacteraceae; genus Bombella. The sequence goes on along the minus strand of CAMKWS010000007.1, from coordinate 39,359 downwards.
GTAGCATGCTGTTCTTTTTGAGGTGCCTCATCGGCTGTTACACCAAGATTATGGGAAAGAGATTCTACATCTTCTCCCCTATCATCCTCAGAATCCTCTGGCAGAGCTGCCACAAGTTGTTCGAGGCGTTTATCTTCATCAACACCGTGTTTTCCCTGGTCTAGCCTCCCTTGCTCCTGCGAAAGAATAGAAGAAGATGCTTTTTTTTGAGAAACCTTTTCCCTAGCCCCATCAAACTGAGAAGCTTCCTCCTGCCCATGAGCACAGGACGCATCATCAGATAATTTTTCCTCACCAGTCGTCGCCCCATGTCGCTCCGCATCATGGCTAGCCACTAATGTGGAAAATTTTTTCCCCTGTATTAAACCTGTACCTGTCCTTGTATGATCATCCGATTTAGCAAGGCATTTTATAGGATTTGCTAGTGAATTCTTTTCATCAAGGCCTATCTTAGGCATATATGACGCCATCATGTGACAAATCCTTTATATTTTTCAGAATTAACCATGGCACTATCAAGGCTAATTGTGAAGCATTTCATGGCTTATTTTATGTTATTTCTGAAATCATGGAATCAACCTCGGCAAAGCCAGGCATAAATTCCTCTGGAATATTCTTACGCCCAATTTCCACACACACTTGTGGTGGCTTACCTTGTACAAAGGCCACTAAAACACTGCGAATTGTATCGTGGTATCGGCCATCCATCTTCACCACAGCCTGCATACGAGATGCTAAAGGCCCTACAACGCCATACGCCAGCAAAACCCCTAGGAAGGTCCCTACCAAAGCTCCAGCAATCATCTCTCCCAAAACAGCAGGAGGTTTACTGATAGCTGCCATTGTCTTCACCACCCCAAGGACAGCAGCAACAATGCCTAATGCTGGCAAAGCATCTGAAATACCCTGCAAAGATTCAGAGATGTGCAAATCTTCATGCAGATTCTTTTTGAGCTCACGCTCCATCACCTCATCAAGCTGGTGTGCATCATCCATATTCATGCTGACTAAGCGTAAATAGTCACAGATCATTTCTCTGGTTTTGACATCATTCTTCACCCCTGGAGAATTAGCAAAAATGCTACTTTCCATAGGGTTTTCAAAGTCATTCTCTAAAGAGGCAATGCCCTTCATATTCGCTTGCCGTAAAATTCTGTATAAAAGTGCGAGCAGGTCCATATAACTCTGCCGCCCATATCGAGGCCCTTTAAGCACAAGCTTTAAATAGCCACCTGCCGACTTCACTGCCGCCATACTGTTGCTCATAAAAAACACACCAACAGCAGCACCAAGAATTGTCAGCAGTTCAAACGGCATTGATTCAAGTAAAGGTGCTAACGCCCCACCAGATGCGGCAAAAGAACCGAATACGCATAATAACGCAAAAACAAGACCACCTATGTATAACACGTTACTTACACCTCTTTTTTAAAACGACTTTTGCTCATCACACCTTGCCTGTGATTTACACAGGCTATGGCGCACCACCATTTTGAGGTTGAAGGTGCCCTCCCGCAGATTGAAAAGATTGTGGCAATGGATGGCGACGATGAATAATTAACACCACGCGCCTATTCTCTGGGGCCTCTGGCCGGTCAGGCACAGCGAGGTTACGATCAGCCCGACCGACAACACTCTCAATGCGTCTATCCGGGTATCCAGCTTGTACCAGTACCTCTCGCGCTCTATCCGCGCGCATCTCAGATAAGGTCCAATTTGAAAGACTATGCTGGTGAGCCTGTTGCACACGATACGGCATCCCATCCGTCTCACCAATGATGGAAATAGTCTCTGGCAACGACGCAAGCCATTTCCCAATTTCGGTCAATAAAGCCTGTCCAGCCTTATTAGGGGCAACTGTTCCCGTATCAAACATGGGCTGATGCGCTGTATCCTGCATCTCAATACGAATCTCATCTGATCCTATTTTAAAGCCCACATTTCCTTCCAGCGCACCAAACTGGCCCCCTTTTTGTAGGCTTTCTTTTAACCCTGCAATTGTCTTTTGAAGCTGCTTTTCTTCCGCAATAGCTCGGTGATACGCACCTGCCTCCCCATTGCCGCCGTTATTTCCTCCCTCTAAATTATCGTCCCCACCAACAGTCGCAGCATTACCTTCCCCCACCTGACCAATAGCCCTTGCTGCTCCTGTTTGTGGCCCCCCTAGAGGAATCACAGCCATGGCATGAGAGGTTATGGCGGCATCATGCTCCCCAATAGACGTTTGAGCCCCCTGTGATAGAAAGCTTGTCCCCGTATTAGAGAGAATCCCATCCTGAGCCTGCGCACCAGATTGAGCCCCTTGGCTGCCCCCAGACACCACCTGCTTTGCCGCATCAGCCTTATGATCATCATGACCATGATCCTGAGGAGATGGCTCATATTTTGCATCCTGCACCTCCTGAACAGAGGAAGGACTCGTTAAAGGAGAGGACTCCAACATAGACTGATCAGACGAAGCCGTACCCGTACGATCAGCCATCGGGTTGAAGAATAAAGCGATACCTCTCTTTTGCTCATCAGTAGTGACATTCAACAACCACATCAACAAAAAGAAAGACATCATCGCCGTCATAAAATCGGCGTAGGCTACTTTCCACGCACCACCATGATGACCGCCTTCAACGACCTCTTCTTTTTTAATGATGATCGTGGGAGTGTTTTTATTCTCAGCCATTATAATGCCGCCATTTTACAACATTGCCCCATCCGCAAAATGCAATATCCTCGTTTACTTATGTAACGGAGCATCACATCTCGCCTTGCCAGGCGTAAAACATGCCTTACACACGGCCCTTTACATTATGAGTAATCCCCACACGGACGCCCGGCATACCTTTAAACGAAGCAGGCCCCGTGTGCGTCAGCTCAATTGATGTATCAAGCCAAACCTCTCCACCAATATCTCGCCAACGTTTACAGAAAGTATAATCTTCACTGAGATAAGTGCCGCTTTCTGGGTCTATGCTGCCATCAAACAACGCAAAATGCTTCGCATCATGGCCAGAATCAGCCGCATCAATCCGCCGATATTCCGTCTCTGGATATGCCTTAATCATACGCTCGACAGCTTTACGACTAATCATCATAAAACCTGTCCCCGCATAAGAAGTTTGCAAAAGAGGTCCTCTCTCATACGTCTCATGCAGACTCACCGTCTCCCCTACATAACGCAGAGACGCTGTCTGCTGGCGTTCGCCAGCAAGGATATTATGCTTGGTTTGTGTATCCCAAAAATGCTCACGCAATGGATACATCCCCGCAATAACATCTTTGCCTGATTGAAATAAACGTGCCGGTCCATTTGCAGGAAAACCAATATCTGCATCTACAAATAAAATATGAGAACAATCAGAACGGAAGTAGAAATTAGACAATAATGTATTTCGTGCCCGTGTGACCATGGCATCATCACCAATATGCATGATCGTCATCGGAATACTTTGCCCACTAGAGGCATAACCAATAACAGACAACATATAATCTGTCGTAACCATCCCTCCGTAACAGGGGGTCGCAAGCAATATCTTACCTGAATGCGAGTGTGCCATCTGCATATTACATCCCTTCTAGACATAAATCACATCATGACAAAGCCTTGCATCATCATGATATTCCTTATGTTATCCTTATATCTTGCAAGGCTAATACTCAAGACCTTTTAAGGATTGTTTTAAATGCCATAAAACCAATCATGATATTGCAAGGCGAAATATGAGAATAAAATATAATATTTACAGCTAATTAGACCTTGTTAATTATAGAAAATTCTTGGACCCCAATCTTTGCGCCCAATCATCAATCTCACTTTGTTGCCTCTTGCCTTTTTCAATCTCATAGTCTTTCTGCAATTCTTTTTGCAGTTTTAGCGTTGCTTCTAAGGCTATTTTTGCTTTTGCCATATCTGCCCGCGCATCTTCTGTATGCTGACATGCCAAAAGCAAATTCTCTCTATGCTGTTTTAACTGCTCCTGTGCAGTAGGAAGCCACTGACGATACCCACTCCGTAATGTCAGGCTATGATGATCATCACCCTGCATTGTGGAAATAAGAGCTGTATTCTCCCTAATTTCCACATCCCCTCTCGCAATAAGCCCTTCTATTTTCTCTTCCTCAGCAAGGCAGGTCACCACAACGGCACGAGCCTGATCAACCTCTATTTTCTGTAGCTTCCTTAAAGATTCTAAGGCCTTCATGCGGGATTTTTTCATACCCAATTATCTTCATGCTCGTCATCTTGCTCCAAAAGCTGCGCAAGCCCCGCAAAAGAATCCTCTATCGTCACGGCTTCATTCTTTGCCTGCGTAAGAAACTTCTCCAATTGCGGCCCTAAACGTACCGCACGATCTGCGGCACGATCCCCCCCCGGCTTATAAGCTCCGAGACGCACCAGATCACGTACATCCTCCCACACCGCCAAAAGATGCCGTGCCTGCATAACTAGCTCATTTTCTTCTGCCGAATTACACCCAGGCACCGAGCGTGATAGAGACTGCAATACACTAATAGCTGGATAACGCCCCGCTTCAGCAATCTCACGTTCTAAAACGACGTGACCATCCAAAATACCCCGTACAGCATCCGCCACAGGCTCATTTTGGTCATCCCCCTCCACCAGCACTGAAAAAACAGCCGTAATTTGCCCCGCTTTACCGCCTTTTTGCACCTTCCCCGGCCCTGCCCGCTCCAACAAACGAGGCAAAGTGGCAAACACACCAGGAGGATACCCACGCGTTGCAGGCACTTCACCAGAGGATAAGCCAATCTCCCGCAAGGCCTGGCAAAAACGCGTCACACTATCCATCAACAATAAAACGGACTTGCCTTGGTCTCGATAATATTCCGCGATAGCCATAGCACTATACGCAGCCTCACGTCGCATAAGTGCTGAGCTATCTGATGTTGCGACCACGAGTACAGACTTTGCCAGACCTGCGGGCCCAAGATCATCCTCTATAAAATCACGTACCTCTCTTCCTCGCTCTCCAACAAGAGAGATTACCGCAACATCACACGCCGTCTCACGTGCAAGCATTCCCATCAATGTGGACTTCCCGACACCAGACCCAGCAAACAACCCCAAACGCTGCCCCTGCCGGCATGTGGTAAACAGGTTCATTGCTTTTATGCCAAGGTCTATCCTACCTCCAAGCCGTGCCCGTTTTGTTGCGAGAGGGGGTTGTGCATGACGCCTCTGCATCCCACCACCAGGCAGAAGAGGGCCTTGCCCATCCAACGGCTGCCCCATCGGGTCCACTACACGGCCAATCCACGACTCATTAACCTCCAATACACCCCCAGCTTGCCTTTGCCTCTGCTTCGGCGCATGAAGAGAAAAAATAACCGGGCACCCCGCACCAATGCCCGCTATCGGCTCATATGACATAGCTATAGCAAGTTCACGCTTAAACGCGACAATCTCCGCAGTAATCTGCCGACCATCTACAGAGTGAATAGCGACATGGTCCCCCACAGCCGTAAACTCGCATAGCCCCGCAATCGTAACGGACAAGCCTGAAACATCGACAACCCGCCCTTCCAAGTGCCCCAAGGCAACCGTCGCCGCTGCGGGTTGTAGCACCTTTGAAACACCCTTTAAGACAGGCTCCACCCCCTGCAAGGACGTAAAGAATGTTTCCCTCTGATGTCTAATTTTCTGAAAAAATGCTTCAAAATCGGGCATAGAAAACCCTGTTGGAGGCAGCTCACGCCCAACAGAAGTCACCATGGTACGATCTGGTGCTGTCTCCCTCACAACAAGCTCCTCCATCTAAGATAATGCTTAGAAAAGGCTAAGAATTTCAGATACTGCATCCCCTCCAGAACTCCCTCCAAATAGGGCTAGAATTCCATCCTCTCCATCATCCCCACCAAAGAGATCCATCATATTGGCGGGCTTATCATTCTTATTAAAATCTGGATGCACCTGAAGCTGCGCAAGATATTGCTCAGCATAACGCTCCACTTGCTTCGGGTCTGAAAGCTTCTTTATATCCACCCGATTAGCCAAAATACGCTTTTGCTGATCAAATCCTAGCGCGCCAAACTGATCTGGATCATAGCCGTTGACAACTTCAACAACCTTAAGCAGCGTTGTGTCAGACATTAGATCATTAAGATTCTGGACTTTCCCACTAACCATTGTTCGCGTAAAATATAACGCATCCCCAACACCATGCTTTTGCATAGCTGAGCTATTTTCATATTGGCGCTGCTCATAAGCTGTAATCGTCTTATTAATCATCGAAGAGGTAAACGGCGTTGCTGTAGCCGTACCTTTACCAGCCCCCATACTGGCGAAAGCATCTGCCAAGGCCAACCAACTAGCTTTTGCAGAACTTCTCGCTAAAGAGGTTGAAGACGCTGGGTCCTGTGTGAGTAGCTTTGCCTCCAATGCCCTCTGAGACATGAGCTCCCTTAGATTATACGCCCCCAAAACAACCTGGTTAGATGAATAGTCCTTCATCAACTGGTCAGCTGTGGTGATATTCGGAGCCTTAGCTCGAAAATCAGCCACTATGCGCTTATCTTCTTGGCTAGACTGCACATAATCGGCCGCTGCTTTTGCCTCATCCTTACGTGCTATAAGGAATTGAGACACTGGAGAAATGCCAGCAAGACCCATTTTTTCTCTCCATTAGTTCCCAATCATGCCCATATCACACGGTACGCCTTGCTGTACGCACCCCATACAAGTCATACCCTATAAAGAAATTTCATTAACAAAATATAAAAATGGCCTTATTTTTAACATCTAAACCTATAAATATATGGAAAAGTTACCAACAATAAGCATTATATATGATTCTATTCATGGTTCATGAGTGCAAAACAAGCCTAGAGAAGGCCATTATGAAGAAATATGTCATCAGTCTCTCACGTACGCCGGATCGGCTAGAACGTTTCATACGTGTAAATCGTCATATTCCTAATATTCAACACGCCCCAGGCATTGATGGAAAATCTCTCAATCGACAAGACGCCATTGATGCCGGGTTTATCCGTACAGATTGTGACTTTACAGCAGGAGCACTTGGCTCCGGTATGACCCATATCGCCCTATGGGGCCATATCGCACGGTCAGATCAACCTGCGCATATTTTTGAAGATGATGCGTTCCTGTGCAGAAATTTTGAGACCGAAAGCCAACGCATTATTTCATCCCTCCCTGATGATTGGGAGATTATCCTGTGGGGACAAAACTCCGATGCTCCATTGCATTACGACCTTCTCCCCGGCCTAACAGACTGTATCGCTCATTTTTCCCAAGACCATGTACGTCGAGCTATTGAGACCTTCCGTACACAAGACATCACCAGCATGGCGTTCAGGTTAAAACAAGCTTTTGGCATCTGCGGCTATGCTCTCTCCCCTCGTGGGGCTGTAGCCCTTATGCAGCGCTGCCTGCCTTTTACGTCTTTTCCTATCTCTTACCCCGGCCTTGGTAACCGCACACTTATTACAACAAGTGTCGACCATATTATGAACCGCCATTACGCAGATATGAAAGCATATGTATGCCTTCCTCCTCTTGTCGTAACTGATAACTTATCAGAACAAAGCCTCAATAAAGCAGAGAAAGACACACTATGAACATAAAGAGACGTACCACCCTCTTGCTCGGCACATTTAGTATGCTGTCCCTTAGCCTTACGGCATGTATCCGCCCTGCACAGCCTTACCTTAACAAAGGGATAGCACTGAGCCAGGCGGGCTTTATTGCTCATCCAGCAAACACAACAGCGCGCTACACTCTTATGAATCTTCTTCCCCCGGGATCATTAACCTATCGTCCTTCCGCAGAAGGAATGCCCATCTATCTTTATGCAGATCCTGTGGCATGTGGGTGCGTTTACATGGGTGATCAAAAGGCTTACGAAAACCTAAAAATCATCCTGTCATCCTCCCATAAACAAGAAGACAAACACAACAGTACGGATAAATCCTCCCTTCCGGAGGAGCTACAACCCCATAATATGATAGCAGAGAACCGGCGAGACACTGCCGCATGGGATTGGACGGTTTGGAGCCCCGCAGCCGACCCGGACAATAACCAACCCCGCCATATGATCGGCAATTATTGGTAATATTTCCCGATTACACACGGTCATTTAATGAGAGTGCTGCACGAGATATGTCCGCTCCTACTTCGCCCGTGCGGCTATAGCCATGGCGCGTATCTTCTACAGCGCTCTCAACTAGAATCTTCATGATAGCATCCTGCGTAACCATTGCCTGCTGGAGCAATAAGCGATTTTTGTCTGCTACTTCACTAAAGCGCACCTGCACCTGTTTTAAACTCTCTGGCAAATGATCAAACTGCCCCCTCATAGCCTGCGTACGTGCTATAAGTTGACTTAACCCTTCTATAATAGCTTTTTTCTCTGGCAATAACGCTGTTGCTTCCAATGTGGCTCCCCGCTCTAGCAGCTTATTCTCTCGTGCCATGATCTCTATCGCTTGCGTAAAACTCCGCAATAAGAGCGAAATAGACGGCCGAGCTGTTTCCATATCCTCACTATAATGCTGGCCTTCCGTCTCAAGAGACAATCGACCCCGCACACGGCGTACAGTTTCATCCCACCAAGACCGCTTCATGGGGTATCCTTTCTCACGGCTAAAGCGCGTTGCCCATTGTGGGCCTGCTGCATCTCTTGCATTTTGCCATACACTTGATGCGCAATCCCGACCCCACCGCTTTTAGCAAGCTGCTTCCCCAACTCTAAAATTTGAAGAGACTGATACTGCTTCTCCGCACTGCCACCACCAAAAGGGCCGCTCGACATATCCACTGTCTCAAACATCGGCTGGAGCATCTCACCTAAGGCCATAGCCTCAAAATCTTGCGCTGTTTTGCGAATTTTATCATCGCCCTCAGACGAACCCGATGAAGATGACACCGCAGTGTGCGCAGAATGCTGCCCTAGCACAGCATGAATATGATGAACTGAAACAGACATAATAAATGCCTCCTTTATAGGCACGCATACCTCTAAGAAACCTAGCGAACCTCTAGCTCTGCCTGTAAGGCACCATCAGCTTTAATCGCCTGTAGGATACTAATCATGTCCCGTGGTCCTACCCCCAGCGCATTAAGCCCCGTCACCAAGCTCGAAAGAGATGGACTATCTTCCAAAATGCCAATTTTATGCTCTCTATCCGTTGTGGCGTTGATCTGCGTTCGCGGGACAACAGCCGTCTGACCACCACCCAGCGCATTAGGTTGTACGACCTCTGGGTTCGACACGACCTGAACTGTCAAATTCCCCTGCGCAATCGCCACTGTGGAGATACGTACATTATCCCCGATAACAATCGTCCCCGCAGCTTCATCCACAATAACTTTTGCCATCGTATCTGGCGCGACAGTGAGATCTCCGATCTCATATAACGCACGAGAAACATTGCGCCCGGCTAAATTCACCGCCACTGTTCGCGGGTCATCAACACGTGCAGTATTACTACCCATATGCGCGTTAATCACCTCAGCAATACGCACAGCCGTTGTGTAATTAGAGTTCTTCAAAGCAAGATGAATAATCCCACTAGCGCCCAATAAAACGGGCACCTCGCGCTCAACAACAGCACCATTAGCAATATGTCCACTCGTTGGAACATTGCGTGTCGCACTCGCCCCAGGCCCCTGCGCGGTAAAAGCATTCGTCACCAAAGAGCCTTGTGCTACGGCATACACCTCCCCATCTGCCGCTTGCAGCGGCGTAACAATCAATGTTCCACCAGTAAGACTTTGCGCATCGCCCACAGCAGAAACGGTTACATCAATCCGGCTCCCTCCATGAGAGAACGGCGGTAACGTTGCTGTAACCATCACAGCTGCGGTGTTATGCGTTTGTAACTGAATGGCTTTATCTCGAATATTTACCCCAAGCCTATTCAACATTCCTATCAATGTCTCACGAGTGAAGATTGTATTTGTGAGCCTATCCCCTGTGCCATTCAGCCCAACAACAAGCCCATACCCTACAAGCTGGTTGTCCCGTATGCCTTCATAATCAACAATATCTTTAATCCGTACGACAGATGCCTGTGCTGAAGGAACATATAGCCCCCCCACCAGCAGCAGGCTCATCGTTACGCACAATATGTGACAAAACGACACTATATTTTTCTTCCGCAAGTGGATCGACATTCCCTGATAGGGCTTCAAAAACATTGAATAGACTCTCCTATGCGCATATCTAACCTTATTTAAATCACATACAAAGGCAAATATAAACTTACACAAAGACATTTTATGCCTTAGTTTAAAGTAATTTCATAGCTTATTATCAAAATTATCGCCATAATGATGGATATTGCAAGATAAGTGAAAGGCATATCGTATCTTATGAAGCAAGGTTATCCTCTCTTCACACGCACCATCATATGTCTTTTTTATATGCGGTTAATCATCTGCCCTATATCTGCACATGGCCAAACATTAAGCACAAATACGGCTGTTTCTAACCTGTGTAGCCTTGCTACCGCACAAGTAGAACGTTCGCTCCGCCTGCCTGAAGGCTTTCTCTCTGCCATTAGCAGGGTCGAAACAGGTCAACCAGACTCTCAAGGCATATTGCAACCATGGCCATGGAGTGTGAATGCCGCAGGAGTGGGATACCGCTATGCTTCACGCAATGCCGCTATAGCTGCTGTGCGGCAATTACAGAAACAAGGCGTCACCTCCCTTGATATCGGCTGTATGCAAGTCAATATCCTGCATCATCCTGAAGCATTCCCCTCTCTTGAAATCGCTTTTGATCCCTATAGCAATGCACATTATGCAGGCTTATTTTTACAAAAAATGCGTGAAAAAACAGGTAGCTGGCCGAATGCTGCAGCAGCATATCACTCTCAAACACCTGATATCGGTACACCTTATTTACAGCGTGTCCTCAAAGAATGGGCAACACCTCACAGCGTTCCTGCCCCTCTTTTGCCCACACCCCAACAGAGCATTACACATTCCTCCGTCAAGCTGGATCATGCTGCAAAACCTCTTTTCTCTAACCAGCATAGCCTTTTCCCTCACAATTCCTCTTCACATGGCCAGCCTAAGACGACATCTGCGCCGATAATACGCCCTGCCTCCCCTTACCCCCACCATGTGTTTCATCCTTTTAAAGGTTTATTTCGTGCGGCTATGCCTCCCCCTCCTCACAAAAGAATGGAGACCTCACAAAAAGGCAGAAACCTCGCCTCATATCGTGCAACGCCCATCCATACTGTCTCAGGGATGCCGCATGAAGAAGCTTATTGAGCTAAATATATCAATCTCCCCACCCCTCCTTATTGGCGGGCAAGATGCGTTAAAACCGCCTTCATTAACTGAGACATCTCAGAAAAAGCCTCCTGAAGCTGCCCCACCTGTTGAGACAATTGCCCCATATAATAGCGGTCCAAATGATTATGATTGATAAAATAAGCCTGCATATTCTTTAGAGAACTCTTCCCATTCAGGGCATCTCTGATAACTGAATTTTTATAAGCCATCTCGTAAGAATAGCTCACCTCATCTCGACTCAAATCATATGCTGAGCCCGTAGAGGGGCGTTGATGATAAGAACATAAAAACTCTGGAATGATACCTATCTCGCCATAACGCATAAGACGTAAAAAGAGATCATGATCCTCCACATAGCTCATCATCGTATTCGCATTCCCTGCCGACAAAAAAGCAGAGCGACGAAATAGCAATGTAATCGGCATCACAATACACGCATGAGCAAGATATAAACTATAATCAATCATTGATCCCGACTTCCCACCCAACTGGTCTGTGCGGCGGTCAATAATAATCTCATCACCTTCTACATGCTCATAAACATCATAATTGCTCGTTGTCACACCAGCAAAAAAATGAGACCGATCTTTTTCTAAAAATCCAACTGTTTTCTCTAAAAAACTTGGCTCTAGCGTATCATCGTCATCATGAATAAGCAGATACTCCTCACGCGCCATGCTCAATCCAATTGAAAGAGCACTTCCTCGCCCTGTAGACATAGGTAATGACACGCACAGCGCTCGATCGCCATAAAACAGGCCATGCTCTTCCAGGCATTGGCGAATACCTGCTTCATCACCACCATCATTAACAATATATAGTTTAAAGCTCTGAAAACTTTGCGCCATGAGTGTTTTCACTGCGCGCCGTAAAAAAGGAAGGCGATTTTTTGTGCGTATAAGAATAGCAACTTTATAAGGCTGCATCAGTTTTCTTCCTTTTCCCACCGAGCGACATACTCCCGCAAACACACCCCCGCCTGCTTCAGCACAGGCTCAAGAGACAATTCTTGTGCACGAAATATCCTCATTGAAGGGTACCATGGGGTCCTCTCGCCCTCATCACCCCACCGCCAACACGCATCCCACCGGCTAATAAGCCATACCTCCCGCCCCAGAGCCGCAGCGAGATGCAAAGGGGCCGTATCTACTGAGATAATCAGGTCCAAACTCTCCATGAGGGCAGCTGTGTCGGCCATGTCTTGCACGTCATCCATCAAATCCAAGACAGGTTGCCCCCCATCCTGATGCAGCTCACTACGCTTTGCCCCATATTGCAGGTTGAAAAGATCCGCTTTAACAGGAGCAAGCGCCTGTATAATCTGCTCAAAACTAGTCGAACGCCGTTTGTCGGCAGCAACATCTTGTGCAGTGAAGCGCTCTTCTCCTGCCCAAACTAACCCCACTCTTAAACGCCTCTTAGCAGGAGACTCCGTTACCACAACAGAACGATTATCCGGCATCACAACAGCACGCCCACAAGCGCAATCTGCCTTATGCACGACATCAGCTACCAAACGCGCAAAACCCTTTTGACGCGCTAACGGGACAGTCAGATAAGGGGAAAAAGCTGGCAGATCTGCCCATGTCTTCATACCACACACATAAGGAAGGTCTGGTATCGGACAAGAGAAATGAAAATCCGCTATACGTTCTGATTCTTGTGCCAGGGTTGAGATTAAACACACATCAGCCTGAGGAAAGCTCTCTTTTATCAACCGATATAAAGGTGCCATTACAGCTATAGTGACCTTCTCCGCTCGACGAAGAATCTCAGGCAAAAAGCGAATGAATTGGATCGTATCACCCAAACCTTGCTCTTGGTAAAAAAGAAGATATTTCCCCGCTAAATTCACCCCTTGCGTCAGACGGGGCAATTTTTTGTAAAACCAGCACGTCAAATCAGGAATACGTGGCGTCCGTTGCACATAGCGTTGAAAACCTTCTTCAAAATGGCCCGCCTTTAGCAAGCTAATCGCATACCCAAATGAAACCGCCTCATGCATAGAAGAGAGGTCAATCCCTTTTCGATAATAGCGCAATGCTTCTTCTGAGCGATTTAGCCTTTCCAAAGCGCAGCCCATATTATTGTAGAGAGATACAGATGCGGGGCCTTCTTTAAGCCACGCCTCCAGCACGGCTACAGCTTGGTCGGGCATGCCAACCTCTAAAAGCATCATCGAAAGATGCTCCCCCACAATCACTCTATGCTCAGGGCATGTCTGCGCTACTTCCATAAACATCGCCACGGCTTGTTCATGTTGCCCAGCGGCCATCAAAGCCCCCGCAAGAAATACCTTTAGCTCCCCCCGTAAAGACGCCAGCAAAGCTGTGCCTTCAGGCATAAGAAGCAAGGCCTTTTTGAAAATAGCAATGACAATATCATGCCGGGCCGTATAGCTGCTAAGCCACATCCCCGCCGCAATCAATAAAGGAACATCCTTACTTTCATGGCCCACTTGCACAGCTATCTTCACCGCAGAGGCAGCCTCGCCTTGGGCCAACATTTTCTCACATAATGCAGTAAAACCCTGAGGAGAAAGCTTCTCTAGAGACAATAAAGAGAAAGGCTGAGACGATACATCCTCATATGATTCTTGCCGCAACATTCTCTGCTTCATCTCCTTATCTGCCACAATATCTCCCCCCGGTTTTCTATAAACCAAAAACAATTTAAACCTTAATTTTATTCCAAATCTTAGACAGTATATGACCAATAAACCTTGATAGACAAGATTTTCATGGTTAATTTAAAGAAAGGCCACATACAAATGGCTTACATATGGTAAAATATTGTAAATTTACCACCAGGTATGAAGGGGGCATATCGTGGCGACCGCTACAAACTCGACCAATAAAGCCACAGCCATATCCAGCCCGTCTCCCTCATCCCCTTCTCATGCGAACTCAAATGGTTGGGGCGGGTTTATGGAAACCCTCAAAGCTTTAGCAAGCCCACTTTCCCTTTTCCGGCAGGATGGCTCACAAAAATTAAAACTACGGTCTCATTTGCCAGGCACTGATATCATGCTGGCACTGGGGGTTATTTTATTAATCTCCATCCTCATCGTGCCGCTTCCAACACTATTTTTAGATATTGGACTTTCGCTCTCTATTACGTCCTCAGTACTCATTCTAATGGTAGCTCTTTTTCTAGAGCGCCCTTTAGACTTCACATCCTTCCCCACTCTACTCCTGCTCACCACCATGTTCCGCCTCTCATTAGAGGTTGCGACAACACGTCTCATCCTGAGCCATGGCAATGAAGGAGCCTATGCGGCAGGCCATGTTGTCGCTTCATTCGGTGGCTTTCTTATGGGCAATGATGTCGTTATTGGCGGTATTGTCTTTTGCATCCTTTTGGTGGTCAATTTTATGGTGATCACCAAAGGCTCTGGCCGTATTGCTGAAGTATCTGCACGCTTCTTCTTAGACGCTATGCCCGGCAAACAAATGGCCATTGATGCCGACCTTGCCTCTGGCGCCATTAATGAACGTGCCGCTCGTAAGAAACGCAAGGAACTTGAAGAGGAAAGCTCCTTCTACGGAGCTATGGATGGTGCGGCAAAATTCGTCCGTAATGATGCCATTGCTGGCATTCTTATTACAGCAATTAATATCCTTGGTGGCTTAACCATTGGTGTTCTACGCCATAATATGCCTATTGCAGAAGCTGCCCAAACTTTCACAACTCTCACCATAGGTGATGGTCTTGTATCCCAAATTCCTGCTCTTTTGGTCTCTCTAGCTGCCGGTATTGTTGTCACAAAAGGTGGAACAGATGGCTCTGCCGATGTCACGCTCTTTCGGCAACTCGGTGGCAATGCCAAGCCACTCGCCATAGCAGCAACACTCTCAGCAGCATTTGCCTTTATGCCCGGACTACCGGCCTTCCCTTTTCTCATGATCGCAGCTGGCGCCGGTACTGGGGCATGGGTTCGCTATAAAACCCCCATGAAAAATGATGAAGACGATATTACCCAACATGCCGCCCCACCCACTACACAGCCAATTACAGACCTCTTAAAAATAGATCTTCTACGACTAGAACTGGGGTTTGACCTGCTCCCTCTTGCCAGTGGCGACAACTCAAAAATTACAGAGCAAATCAAGGCATTGCGCCGTAAAATGGCAGCTGAGATGGGCTTCATTACGCCCTCTGTCCGTATTCAAGACAACATCCAATTACCAGCAAGCCGCTATATTATTAAACTTAAAGAGATTGAAATCGCCTCTGGCGATGTACGGCCTAATCGCCTTTTAGCCATCTGCCCTATGGGAATCACAAGCCAGCAAAAGCTTCCTGGAGAAGAAACAACTGAGCCTTCCTTTAACCTACCAGCTATTTGGATTGACCCAGACCTTAAATCCCAAGCGACAGATAGCGGCTACACCGTAGTTGACCCTGTAACGGTCATCATCACACATTTAACAGAGGCGATTAGCCAGAATTTAGGGGAGCTCCTCACCTACGCCGCGGCTCAGACACTTCTGGATGACCTTCCGGCGGAGGATCAAAAACTCGTCAATGATCTAATACCTTCTCAGGTTTCCCTCAGCACTGTCCAACGTGTCCTCCAATCCCTTTTGGAAGAACGCATTTCTATCCGAGATCTTCCCACTATTCTGGAAAGCATACAGGAGGGCAGTGCCCTCACAGCCAAGGGAATTAAGGCTCTTACAGCCCATGTTCGGACACGCCTCGCCCGCCAAATATGTACCAGCTACACGGGCCCCTCTGGCACAATCTCTATGATTACTTTGTCACCTGAATGGGAAACGAAAATTCTCAATAACACAGTCGGACAAGGCGATGAGAAGACACTCGCAATGCCCCCTACCATGCTGGACCAATTCGTTACCGCATTGCGTAAAGCGCTGGATCAAACTGCAAACCTTGGCGAGATGCCTGTCATTGTCACCACCTCAGCTACACGGGACTGCGTACGCATGATTGTAGACCGCATTAATCCCTCTGTCGCCGTTATCGCGCAAACCGAAATATACCCTCGCACCCGTATTAGGACAGTCGCCACCATTTCATGACGCTTAGCAATATATCGCTCATAAACCGCCTCAATAGAGAGGCGTCCTTCTGCAACCTACCAATCATTGAAGAGACTTTTATGACAACGCCATCTTCATCTCCTACCTCCCCCCTCTCTGGCTCCCTCTCCTTGCCTCTCAACGGGCTGAATATTCCGGATATTCTGGCATGGCATTCCATTCCCAGAGCACTCATTAATGCCATGTCGGGCAATACACTATCGGCAGGGTTAGAGTCCGTTATTACCTTTAGCCGCCTTCCACTAGAACCGGGGATCCCTCTTGCCCTAGGTGGAGCCTCTGGCTCTGGTAAGACACTCACACTGGCCAAACTAGCCACGCGTTATGCCCGCCAAGCGCAGCAATCCGGTGGTAAACTAAAGAAACCCCTTATCCTCGCATGTGATAGCACCCCTGGCAGCTACACCAAGCTGGCGTCTATCCTCAAAGGATGCGATGTAGATCTTATCAAAGCCTATGGCGGGTTAAGCCCAGACCTCTTAAACAGTCCCAACCGTATCATCCTAGTGGACCTCCCCGGTGTGTGTGTCTATTCCCGCACAGCTATGGCAGAAATGGCAGAGATTATTGAGCGAACACAAGCCCGTCTCTCACTCGTTATCCCCGCAGGAATGGACCCTGAAGAAGCCACCGATATTGCCGCCATCTTCCAAGAACAAGGTGCACATTCAATGATTGCCAGCCGCCTTGAACAATCAGGCCGTATTGGCGGGGTCATTACAGCAGCTGCGTGTGGATTGGACCTTACTTATGGTAGCTATTCTGGAAATATTAACGCAGGGTTCACCCAGCTTACGGCGACAATACTTGCCCGGCGCCTTCTCTTACTTCCAGATTAAAGAGGGCGACGTAACAGCCCTCTAAACGAGCGCCTCTTCCCCCTCACTACCCGCCACCAAAACTGCGCACCAAACCACCCGAGACCATCTGAAAACCATCCACCAATACAAAGAAAATCAACTTAAATGGTAGAGAAATTGTAGGAGGCGGCAACATCATCATCCCCAAGCTCATCAATACGCTTGAAGTCACAAGGTCAATCACCAAAAATGGTAGATACAATAAAAAGCCCATCTCAAATCCACGGCTTAATTCGCCTACCATAAAAGCAGGAATAATCACCCGCCATGGGGGGCGTTCGGTCGATGTTTGTGGCTTCATATCCGCAAGATGATAAAAAGTGGCAATATCTGTCGGACGCGCATTTTTAATCATAAAATCCCGAAAGGGCTCCGCAGCCGCTTGCAAGCCTACTACCTCTTCTACTTGCCCATCCATCAAAGGCTCAATGCCCTGCTGCCAAGAACGCTCTAACGTTGGCTGCATCACAAAAAGAGAGAGAATCAAAGCGAGAGAGATCAACACCGTGTTCGGTGGTGTCCCCTGTGCACCAATAGCACTACGTAATAATGATAACGTAATGATAATGCGCGTAAATGCCGTCACCATAACCAGCAAACTTGGCGCAAGAGACAGCACTGTAACAATCGCTGTGAGTTGAATAAGGCGACTAGTTGTCCCGGCCTCACCAATGCCACTTCCCTTGCCCATATCAAACGTCACAGACTGCGCCATTGCAGGCTCAGATAAGAGATAAAGCCCCCCTACAACGCTACATAAAATAGCGCACACCCAACAAGCAGCTAACACATACCGAGAGCTACACACACCAACACGGTTACGCTTATATACGATCGACATACACTCAAACATGCAAATGCCCCTTGCCCTCGCCATCACATTCGCCATCTGAGGCCGACGCACACCTCTCTTGAGCATTATTCACCGGCGTATCTAAAGGCTTATGAAGTGGCGCAGCATCAGTTGGCACCCAGCCCAAAAACAGGTCTGACGGGCCACCTGTAAGGATAAGAGCTGTTTCATAACGGCTTTTATCCACACGTACAGAAACAGAAAAAAGACGACGCTTAGGACCAAGGGGAAGGACATCTTTTACCACAAGGCTACGTGCCGTCTCATCAGCGTGCGCCAACATCCGAGGCAAACGGGTCTTTATCTTCGCTAAACACCATGGTGTTATGAAAATAAGCCCCACAACCAAGCACAAAGCAAGAAGGGGATTCATGTGAAACCCCATCACAGCCTGCACCATAGCCGATGCTCCATCTCCCGCCTTCATTATGACGCACTAGACGCTGAAGATGACATGATCTCCGTCATCGTAACGGCGATATTATCATCCTCAATAATAGTGATTTCCCCACGGGCAATCAGCCGATCATTGGCATAAATATCAATTGATGCACCTAACTTCTTGTTCAAAGGCACAACAGCACCACGCCCAAGGCGCACAAGATCACGCACGGGCATTTTAACATCGCCTACAACGGCTGTAATTTTAACCGGAACATCCAAAATCGCCTCACGCTCGAGTTCTTTTTCTTTCTCCCCCGAAAGAGGAGAACTCGGCGTTTCTTGTGTCTCTGAGGTGAAATCGGAAAGATCTACACCTTGTGGCTTCTCAGTCTCATCCACCATGATTTCTCTCCTTCACTTGTGCTGTCTGTTGGTTAAGATGAATTAAGGCTCGTACAGCCGCGATCACTCTTTGACGCACCGTTTTGGCCCAAACCGCTTGATCTAAAGTGATGCTCGAGGTGGAGGAGGACATCATGACACGACCGGCCTTCTGCTCTTTCTCAACCTTCAACTGAGCACCCTTAATATGTTTCAAGGCATTCTTTAGAGCAGGAGCATTCGCCTCAGCGCAGGAAAGGTGAAGTTCCCCCGCACAACGCTCCCCCAGAGAGGCAACATCACGCCCTAAATCACGCCGCAATGTCGTTTGAGATAAGTCGCCAGAAACGAGTAAACCAACAACCTGGCAAACCCCCTCCACAAACATATCCGACATCTGCTTTAACAACGCAGCCCGGCAAGCTTCTTCCTCCTCCATAAAAGAAAGAAGCTTTTGCACAGAAGCAGCCATCTGCTCCGAGAGTTCATGCTGTGCGTGAGCTTTCCCTTGCGCCTGCCCCTGCGCAAAAGCTTCATTTTTTATCCGCTCCAACTCATCAGGATGAAGGCTTACAATAGGTTCCGGCTCTTGCGTGGCATCTTCAGAAACCGCAAAAGCATCATCACCTCCGCCGTCCTCCGCTGTGAGCGAGCCAACCTGCACAGCGGGGCCAAAATCCTCCAAACTTTCTGCAAAAGATGCCACTGCCATTACACCCTCGCCATTAACCTATTACTCAATGATCTCTTCTTCTGCGGAGGATGGCGAAATATCGATCTCCCCATCATTCGCAAGACCTTTGATAAGGGCGATTAATTCCATCTGCGCAGCCTCAGCATCTCGCAGGCGCACAGCCCCCAGACCTTGAATTTCATCCGCCATAATTCCCGCCGCACGCTTCGACACACAATTGAAGAAAATTTCGCGTATAGCAGGGTTAGCGGCCTTCAAAGCCAATGGCAGGCGAGACTTAAGCTCCCCATTTTTATTAATCGCAGACACAACACGCATCATATCATCGCGTGAGAGACGCTGGATGTCATCAAAGGTGAACTTCAGTTTATTCACCTTCTCCATATCTTCTTGATTACGCTGGCCGAGCTGCTCAGTCAGTGTCGCCTCTGTCTTGCGGTCAAAATTATTGTAAACCTCGGCCACAAATGCATAACTATCCCGCTTGGCCGAGCGGCCGAAAGCTGTAATCAACTCTTTACGCAAAGTAGTTTCTAAGCTTTCCAACACATCTTTGCTGACCGGCGTCATATGCAAAATACGCATAATGACATCTGTCGCAAAATCATTAGGGAAGAGTGACAATACACGCGCCACATGCGGTGGTGACATATAGCTTAAAATCACCGCCACAGTTTGCGGCTGCTCATTCCGAAGGTAATTCGCTAAAGCAGCCTCAGGCATATTGCCCATTTTGGCCCATACGCTGCGGCCAGAAGGCCCACGTATATCCTCCATAATTTTTTCAACAACATCGGCAGGCAAAGCGCGCTTTAAATAACCTTCGGTCGTTTCAAAGCTCCCAATAAACCCTTCTGAACTGCCACATTTTTCAGAAAATTCATGGCACACTGCCTCGACCAGCTTTGCCCCCACAACACCTAGTGTGGACATCGCTTTAGAGATATCCAACACTTCATCCTCACGCAGTGCTTTAAAGATATTTGCCGCCCGCTCTTGGCCAATCACCAACATCAAAATCGCTGCCTTTGCACTGCCATTTATCGTTGATAATAGCGCCTCACGCTCAGCAATTGCGGCAATCTGTGCGGAGCTCATTGTATCTTCTTCAGCCATGATGCGCTTTCCTTCAACTTAAGCGGGGGTCTGCGTCACAGACGCTTCAGCAAGCCAACTTCTTACAATTGCCACCGTATCCTCTGGGTTTTCTTCAACATGCTGAACAACACGCGTAAGAGCTTCACGACGCATATCGCCCTTCACCCCATCCACTTGGATACGTTCTCCTCCTTCTCCCTCACCAATATTAGACAAGGCAGCATTGACGGCTCCTCCCCCAGCGGCACGGCCCGCAGCCCCCGCTACAGCGGTAGCTTCTGTATCTTTTCCACCTGAATTCTGCGGCGCATTACGGCGCAAAATAGGCCCAAGAACCATGTACGCAGCACCTAGGATAAGCAGAATAGGCACAACCCATTCCGCAAGATAAATCATCATCTCACGTGTAAAGAACGGACTTTCCTCATGCGGCATATCAGCGCCATCATCCGCCCTGAATGGCATTGAGACGATATTCACCTCATCACCACGCTCTTTATCGTATCCAATAGCTGTCTGCACTAAGGCTGTTAGACGTTTAATCTCTGCATCATCCAAAGGTTTCCACGTCATTTTACCGTTTTTATCTGGCTCTAAAGTGCCATCAACCATCACCGCCATACTGATGCGTGAAACCCGTGGTCTTGTCTGGCTTATAACCCGTGTACGCTTGCCTATTTCATAATTATTTGTTTCTTCTTCACGCTCACTACTAGAACCAGTGCGATTATTTTGTCCTGCATTTGCATTAGGTAGATTATTACCAACAGATGTATTTTGATTTCCCTCTGTATTGGCACTTTTATCCGTACTTGTACTTTGCGAACGCAATACCTGTTGGTTAGGATCGTAAGACTCATCCGTCTCCCGAATGATATCTGTATTCATCGTCACAGCAGCACGTGCGCGGACATGACCCAACCCCAATGTCGGGGTTAAAATATCCTCTACCGACTGTGATAAACGCTGCTCTTCTGCATGGCGTTGTTTTTCTAGAGTAGATTCCTGGCCAGCTAAGCTATCAGGATCACCCGGTTTTGCCAGCACATCTCCCCGTGTATCCACAATCGAAATGCCATGCTGCTGTAAGCCCGGCACAGCCGCAGATACTAAATTTTGGATCGCCGCAATCGCATCCTCCGATACGGCTCCAGAGCGCCCAACATCCAAAATTACGCTTGCTTGTGAAGGGCTTGTTTGCGTTGAAAATAAGTCCCTATGAGGCAAAACCAAATGAACCCGTACATTCCTCACACCATGGATCAAACGGATAGAGCGCTCTAACTCCCCCTCCATGGCACGAGTTTGATCAATACCCTGCTCAAATTGAGTGCTAGTTAACGTACCGCTCTTATCAAACAGTTCATACCCAACAGCTCCCCCACTCGGCAGGCCTGCCTTTGCCAAAAGAAGACGTGCCTCTGCCACTCTAGCTTGTGGCACATATACATTATGACCATCTGAGCTAGTCGTAGCCTCAATATGGGCCTTGCTTAAATCATCTAACATCTCTGCTGCTTCATTAAGCTCTAGCCCGCCATATAGAAGGCTCATACCACCTGAGCGATTATGAAAAGCTATTGCTGCGAGAGAGACTAATAAAAGGCTCCCCACAAGAGCTAAAGAAATAAGCCTTGCTCGCCCCAGCCCCTTAAGGCCTTCTAAAATATTGAGTAAACGGAGCTTCTCGAACTTCATATGAAGATTATCTACCTGCTTACTTACACGCCCAGAGGAAGAAAAACCTCTCCTCTACGCTTCATCTTACAAACAACGCTCCGCCCCGCCACATATGTGACTTTTAGAGAGCTACTTATTTAACCTTGATAAAAGACGAAATAGCAAGGCCATTTTTATGTTTAAGTATTAAATATGCCTTATTTGTTAATATTATGGGGCCATATATTGGCTAACAGGAGGAGTTTTTCCTTCAGGGACCATTAAACGCCGTGCATTCTGTTGCGGTGTTAAGCCTCTCGGCCCCTCATAAACCTCATGCGCCATGTTAGGCGTTAACTCAGGTCGAGCCCAACAATCGACTCCATTCCAACTTTGCGTACAATAAGGCTGTGGTGGTGGTGTACGCTCTACTGGGGCACACCAATCTTCCCCTTCAGCTAAATACCCCGCTTGGCAGTCTCTCCCGGTAATTTTACGCGCCAAATAATCTGGCGCACAGGCAGATACTCCAACGGCTAAACCCGCAAAAAAGGCCAGCATCGCCAATTTGTAGGATACCTCCCTATACCGCTTCATACCGTCTCCTTTTCCTCCTACTGCCGTGAAGGCAGGAGTGGTTCACTTTTGGTCATTGGCTTATATTGGATCACCGCAAGAGGCTTAGATGCACCTGCCGATACCGGCGAGGATGCCCCTCCCTCTGGGCCGGTAGCACTCGCTGCGATAAACGCAGAAAAACCTTCGCCAAGATTATGAAAATGACGCACTCCCACGAGATACTGCGACACAAGATTCACTCTATCCGGTGTCATATGAGCCATCACCGCTGAGAGTTTGCGTATATTCATCCCCGCAGAAAGAGCGATGAGGACATGCGGATCCATAACATTAAACACAGCGGCGGCTTCTTTGGGGTTCATAGCTTCATAAATCCCCACCAACCGCTCTACTGCCTCTTGAGGAACAATTTTTCGGTTATCAATGCTTTCCGAAAACGCACTCATTGTTTCATGCAACACACGCTTACGCGCTTCCAACGCTTGTCGTGCAGAGCTTAAGATCCTTAAGCGTTCTTGAAGTTTTTGTTCTGCACCCCCCCCCTCAACAAGCCCCATCACACCTTTGAGTGTACTGGCCTGCGTTGGGGCTGTTTTATCTTGCGGCGCTGGCGTTACCTTCTCATCCGTCTCATGAACGTCATGGGACGCAGCACTAGCTGGAGTGCCCGCTTGCGATGCCTCTCTATCACCCGCCATTACAGCTTGGCTTTGCCCCCCTTCATCATCCGAAGAAGCTAGCGCATCAGCTTGCACTGGGCTCGCTAAGCACAATAGCCCCCAGCACATCCAACCACCTACAAAGCCAGCTATATAGCGCGAGACTCCCACGACCTTACGCATTAGTCACCTAGCGGAATATGCGCATCTTCATCTGCTTCGCTAATATCTGGTGCGGCAGATGGCCATGCACTCATCTCATCAACGTCTTCCTCTTCACCGGGATAAGTCACCTCAGCAGGCTGGGCTTGTCCTTTTGAATAAGATGAATCCCCCACTAAAGAAGCATCACTCTCCCCATTCCGAGAAACGCTCTTACCTGCCTTAGCCTTGCTTCGCGCAACGATAATTTTCACATCCCCTTCAAAATGAGCCTCCTCATGGATGGCACACCCTGTTGGGTTTTCCATTTCCAGAACACAGTCAGCGATATGAGCTTGTGCACCTGCCACCAAGCGGCCAACCCGGAACACCACATCTGTGACGCTCCCCTCAATGCTCACACTTTCCGCCTCGATCTCACCGTGGTTCACTACGCCACCTTCAACAACGGTAAACTGTGTTACCTTCAGCTCTGCTTCTTCAACAGTGCCTGCAATTGTTAAGGAATTTTCTACATTCCCACGCAAAGAACCGATCACGAACCCTTGCGGAAGAAAGCCTTCTAAGTGTTTTTCTTCAGGCATGTATGTTGTCCAATCACTCATAAGCCATAAACGAAACCATTTCATTTATGGCTTAACCATTAAAACATCTTACAACAAGGCTATCTATGTAAAAGTATAAACCTAAGTCAAGGCTATTTTAAAAAGATTACTTAAAAATTAGCATGGCTAGGTGAAAATTAAACCTTCAGAAAGGCAAGATACTATTTAAAGCCTTCTGACCATACCGTGGCTCTTGATATTGTGTCAGCTGCCCACGCCCACCGTATGAGATCCGTGCCTCAGCGATTCTATCATGCGTCACAACATTATCTTCTGAGATATCCTGCGGGCGCACGACACCACTCACCATAATCTGACGTAACTCTCCATTCACACGAACTTCTTGCCGTGCAACGACCACAAAATTACCATTTGGCAGAACTTGGGTTATCACCCCCGCAAGAGTGATAGTTACTGTATCCACACGGCGGATCGTCCCCGCGCCCGTGTTCGCACTTGAGCTGCTCGTATTCAACGCATCAGAGTTCGTAAGATGAGACAGCATGCCCCCTTTGAACCCTAACAAACTTGGTATCCCAAAATCTTCCGACCCACTGCCTGACGCCGTGGTATTGTTGGTCACATTCGCCGTATCGGCGACCTCAACCTTAATCGTAAGCAAATCCCCAGCTTGTGAGGCACGTTGATCTTTAAAAAAGGCGCGACTGCCGGGGCGCCATAAGCTACCAACCTCTGTCGGGGGCGCTTGTAACGGTGGCGTTGGCATTGTCACAGGGCGATATCCAGGCTCCCTTGTAGGATCTGATACCCGCGTCATCCGTGGGGGGTGCCCCACCTCACTCATTGTTGTGGCCCCCATACAACCCGCTAGCCCCAGCATGATGCTGTATGAAAGAACATACAGCCTCGCCCGCTCTAAAATGGTATAATGCCCCAACCAGCTCTTAGACTTCACATTTGCCACTGGACACCTGACCATATCCCCCTGCGCGGAAGAGCTTAAATGCCTCTCTCTGCGCAAGAACATCATGGTTTGTCCCCGGCCTTGATAACAGTGGAGCTAATCCCTAATCGACGCGCTTCTTTAGAATCCATAGCAATAGCATTTGAAGCTGCATCCACTCGCACCTCACCTCCTGCTGTAACCTTCCCCGTCAAGATCATCCGGTTACCAACATTCAAAGCATGTACAAACTGCCCACTGCCACCATCCTCTAAAGCACGCCCTGTAGCTGTAAGACGCAGCCCCGGTGCTTTATAAACAATCAATACAGGGTCCCCCTGGTGAACCAACACTGCACGACGCAGGTCAGACCCCTGTACGAGTTGCCCTTCTGCTACTGTCCGCGCGAGGGCCATTCCTTCCATACTATCTATACCCGGCAAAGCGCGTGTTAATGGAGGAACCGGACCACTGTAAGATTGATCCACACGCATATCGCCTTGTTCTATGATATGACCAACTGGCATGGTGTGGCTGTACACAACGACTGGTTGTACAGGGCGTATCACACCACGAAGCATTATATTATCCATATTCGGATTCCCGCTTGGATGTGTCAGGGCCGCCATGGCTGAGAACTTCCCCGTTTTGCGGTCCCAATCAAGGTTAGAAACTGTCATGGGGTCTTCATCTTCTGGCCCAACAGTTACGGGGGTAAAATTGGTTAATTCCACCGCATAACCTGCGGCATTCCCCTCGGGCACCAGCATCTTCTTAATAAGATTTGTATAATAATCTCGCCCAAGAAGACGCCCCGCACTTGTTAGCACCAATGTCGCCGTAGAAGACTGGTCATCCCAATCAACACCATATTGGTCAGCTAGAGCGATAAGTTGAGCCCCGCCAATTGTAATACTTTTCCCCGGCGGTGGGGCTGGGCCTAACAATTTA
Organism: uncultured Acetobacteraceae bacterium; assembly: GCA_946476985.1. Taxonomy (GTDB): domain Bacteria; phylum Pseudomonadota; class Alphaproteobacteria; order Acetobacterales; family Acetobacteraceae; genus Bombella. Next base: position 13,220 of record CAMKWS010000007.1, on the reverse strand, counting down.
TCCTGCCCGCTTCGCAACCCCTCAAACACATCAGAGAGATATACTTTCCCTCCTTTGACCGTGCCTGAAGACTGCAATGTCGCAGCCTGAAGCGGCCCCATAGCAAAGCACCCAATGCATAACACTCTTACAAAGGGTACATATATGCTATCCAGCCCTTCTTTTAACCGCCTAAGACGCATCACGTTACCTTACTCTAGCTTATCTTAGGTTTGTGAGCGTCTGTAACATCTCATCAGACGCCGTAATTGTTTTACTATTCATTTCATACGCACGTTGCGCGGTAATGAGGTTGGTGATTTCTGTAACAGCATTCACTGCTGATTCTTCTACAAACCCTTGTCGCAACGTCCCAAAACCTGTGGTTTCTGGGTTCCCGATAATAGGATCTCCTGAGGAGGTTGTTTCTGTAAAAAGGTTTTGTCCCATCGCAGCCAGGCCATTTTCATTCTGAAACGTAGTGAGCTGAATTTGCCCTGCGACCTGGGCATTGGGCTGCCCTGAAAGGGTATATTGCACCTGCCCGGTTTGATCGATGGTAATATTCTCCGCATTATTTGGCACCGCAATATTTGGTGTCAGCGGATACCCATCTGCCGTGACGATGCTACCATCTTGCGACAAAGAGAATGTCCCATCACGCGTATAAGCATAATCCCCATTAGGCAGTAGAATGCGGAAATAGCCACGCCCTTCAATCGCCAGATCTAACGCATTTCCTGTCTGCGCTAATGTACCTTGTTCGTTAATGCGATAAATAGCAGCTGTACGCACACCAAGACCCAACTGCGCCCCAGCAGGAACACGGTATCCCGTATCAGAGCTCATCGTCCCTACCCGGCGTAGATCTTGATAGATCAGATCCTGAAACTCTGCACGGCGCCTTTTATACCCCGTTGTCGTCATATTCGCGATATTATGGGAAATTGTCTCCACATTCGTAGACTGAGCCTGCATCCCTGTCGAGGCGACATCAAGTGATCTCAACATAGAATCGATATCCTCCAAGTCCTATCATCAACAGGGCCATGCCTACCCCACCTCACTTATGGAGCATAAGCCATGCCAATATATGCAATTACAGAATCCTTCTTAGGAAATAAGCCTATAAAAAGGCTATTATCAAGCTATTTTTAAAAATCACGAAGACACAACAAAGGCTTTTCTTAAGAAAACTAAATATGATTTCCCAGCAGAAATTCTTCAAAAATTATCATAAAATGCATATTTTTCATAATGTTAGTGAGAAATATCAGCTTCCAGATCATCCTAATTATAGGATACTTCACTATACTACCCTCAAGGCTCATTTTTCATAAAGGCTATTGAACATGGCTATATTTTAAAATAAGCCTTTTGAGAGCAGGCCATAAATTGTGCAGGAACGGGTATTATGGATACGACCGGGTATTTAGCACTCTCACGCATTGACGCATTGACCCGTGGGTTAGATGTCACAGCCAACAACTTAGCTAATGCCAGCACCGATGGCTTTAAGCAGCAACGTGTCCTCTTTACAGATTATCTCTCTCACCAACATGGCTCTACCATTATGGGAGGGGAAAAAACGCTCACCTACAACCAAGACAAAGCCACTTATTTAGACACACTACAAGGCGAACTCCGCCAAACAGGTAATCCATTAGACCTCGCCATAAATGGACAAGGCTACTTTATGGTGCGTACACCACAAGGAATAAGACTCACGCGAGGCGGACAGTTTCAGCGTTCGGCAGATGGTACAATTGTGGATTCCTCTGGCAACCCACTCCTTGACGATCAACGCCGGAACATCACCCTCACACCACAGGACCAAATTTTGCCTCTGGCAATTGAGTCAAATGGCCTTATTTCAACAGAGAAAGGCGCCATTGCAAGGCTCGGAATCGCCACTGTTGATAACCCCAACACCCTACATGCCGAAGGGAACCGCCTCTTCAATCCCACAACCGAACTACGCCCCGTTGCCGCCCCGGAAGTGCGCCAAGGCATGTTAGAGGCCAGTAACGTAAATGCTGTGGAAGAAACCACGGCTATGATCAAAACCCAACGTGAATACGACCTCAATTTCCAACTTTTGCAAACAGAGTTTACACGCCGGTTAAATGCCATCGATAAAATAACCTCAGAAGCAACAGTTTAACCTTACACAAAATACACAAGCAAATAATAACCATATAATATGTCTCTATTTTTCATATCTATGTAATTTTTGACCATTACCATGACACATAACAAGGCATACATAGCCTGTGTCTCATCATTATCATTCTAAACGCCAAGCGCATCTTGGGAGTTATCAAATGGATCTCGGTCTTTCACTCAATATTGCCACTGGCGGTCTTAAAACCATAGAGAATGAACTTTCTACGGTTTCCGAAAATGTTACGAACGCCTCCACCCCTGGCTATGTATCTGAAACATCAACAGTCTCTTCTGTCGTTGTTGCCGGGAAAGGAATTGGGAGCCAAATTGGCAACACACACCTGACACTCTCCCAGCCACTGCAAAATGCTCTTTATAATCAAACAGCAAAAGTTGCAGGGCTAACAGCCACAAACAACTCGCTATCTGCGCTGTCCGCTGTGCAGGGCACAACGTCAGGATCTGATGGCTCACATACAATCGGCACTCTTAGCGATAACCTACAAAATATTGCTACCTCGCTCATATCACTTACTGGAACACCTTATAATTCTGCCGCACAAGAGAAGGTGATCTCCTCTGCAACAACATTACTCAACAATATTCATACCCTCTCCTCTGTTTACCAAACCCAGAGGCAAGGGGCGCAAAATAGCATCACAGACACAGTCTCAAGCATCAATAAAGACCTCACCACAATCGGGCAGGTTTCTCAAAAGATCATGCTCGCAAAATCATCTCATGTTAATACGGCAGATCTTGAGAACAAACGACTAGAGATTATGAGCGATCTCTCGAGTAAATTAGGAGTGACTTTCTCCGAAAAACCCAACGGAGATATGGTTGTCTCCACACAGGATGGTTTACGCCTTCCCACCCGGCCCGATCAAATTGGCCAACAGGATGACACTCTATCTCTACCAAGCACCACATGGCCTTTGGGTACATCCGCAGCAACACTCTCTCCGAGCATGTATCATGCAACAGATGGCAGCGATAAAGGTGTGCCTGATATTACGCTCAACGGCAAAGACATTACAAAACATCTAACAGACGGGACGTTAGGCGCTAATATTGCTTTGCGTGATAACATCTACCCCCGTATGCAGGCCCAACTGGACTCCTTCTCATATGCGCTTATCAAACGCTTCCAAACAGCAGGGCTCCCTCTCTTTGATAATGGCTCCTCCCAAAAATTTACCGCTGATCTGACCAAAACAGCACCAGATGGACTTGTAGGGTTATCCTCCAGCATTTCCCTCTCGCAAAAATATCAAAACACACCTTCACTCCTCACAACGGACCAGCAGGGGAATACCGGCGTTACAAACATGGCTACGCAGGTCATTAACCAAATCAACACCCCTACAAATGGCAAAGATGGTTTGGAGGCCCCTTCAGATGGTTTAGGGCCAGATGGTGCACAATCCACCGGATACCTTGGGACACTCAGCCTCAGCCAACTTGCGACGTCGCTCACAACCAATCAAGCCGGTATTATCAGCGACACAAGTAATGACCTCACAACGGCTACATCTATTCAAACATCCCTCTCCACAAAAGTGGCCAATATCTCCGGTGTAGATGTGAATAGCCAAATGGCTGCAGTGATTGCGCTAAAAAACTCATACACGGCTAATGCGAAGGTCGTCTCCGCTGTTCAGTCTATGTTCACAGCTCTCGTGGACGCCATACATTAATCACATAGTACCAAGGAGCAGCTCATGAGCATGTCTATCAGCCAGTATGGCTCTACAGCCATGAATACGATCCTCAATACGGGGATAAAGAATATTGAGAATGAACAAGAGCTTGTAACATGGCAATCCTCAGAAGGAACGCTATCTCAAAGTATTGCGGGGCTAGGAGATAACCGCCAAGCCGCTCTTGCACTTAGCCCTAAACTCTCAGAGATCCAAAGCTATCAAACCAATCTGACAACTGTGCAGAGCCGCCTAAGCCTAAGCTCTTCTGCGCTCAATCAAATTATTGCATTAGCACAAGATCTCAATACACAAACACTCCGTATGCATTCTTCAAATGCAGGGAGCCAAGCTCTCACTACGGCTGCGGCTGATTCCGCAGATCATGGGTTAAGTTTATTAGGCTCTCTCTTAAATACAACAGATGCCAATGGATATGTCTTCTCTGGCACAGCAAGTGATGAGCCTCCTATTCTTGCACCATCTCAACTTACAAGCAGTCCATTGGCCAAGAATATCTCTAAAATTGTGTCTGGTCTTAATAGTACCAACGCTGATGATGTCTTCACTGCAACCACAACAGCCGCAGCAGATAACTCCGTGGGGATGAGCGTCTTTTCCTCTGCTCTCTCTCTTACATCGGTTCAAGCAACACAATTACGGAGTACCAGCCTTATCGGAACAAATGGTGCATCAACCACAACCGGCCCTGTTGCAACAGAAGGCGGTCCTGCGTCTAAAAACTCCACAGGCTCGCCTATAAGGGACCTCATCCGTGATATGATGGTCATCTCCTCTATGAGAAAGATGGATGATACCAAACCCGGCTATCATGCCCTCATCCAGCAATTACACACCTCCCTTTCCAATGCGGCTAATCAGCTCATTGATATGGAGACCTCTATTGGCACAACCCAAAACACTCTCACACGCCAACAAGGTGCCTTTACAAGCCTAAATGTGATGATCAAAGAACAGCTTTCTACCGCAATGGATGCAAACTTGGCTGAGGTTGCCACACGCTCTGCCGATCTTAACCTACGTCTCAAAGCATCCTTCATGCTCATCGCTAATACCCAATCAATGACATTAGCTTCTTATATGTAAAGCTGTGCCTACCTCACATTGTATCTCTCCCCAGAAAGGGCTGTATCTACAAAGATGCAGCCTTTTTTGTACCGTATTCCCTCCTTATTCTTCCCTTAGTAAAGTACTTCCCCTTACCCGCTTTACCCAATAAAAAACGCCACCATAAACATGGTGGCGTTCCTAAAGCCTGTCTCCCCCAGCCTCTGGGGCAGAGGCTGGGGGACTATAACCATTATTGGAACAGAGACAGGATGTTCTGAGACTGACCATTTGCAATGGAGAGAGCTTTAATGCCCAGAGACTGTTTGGTCTGTAGGGATGTCAGCTTAGCACTCTCAGCAGACATGTCCGCATCTGTCAGAGCACCAGATGCTGCTGTGAGAGAGTCAGATACTTTCTGACCATAGGAGCTCATCGCATCCAATGTTTTCTGGTTAGACCCAAGGTCAGATGTCACGTTCGTCATAGCTTCAATAGCTTTCTGAACAATAATAACCATCTGAGATGTAGCAGTTTTAGGATCTGCATAGGAGCTCCCTAGGGAAGCACCAGTTGCACTTGCTGTCAGGAAAACGTTGCTAGTTGGGTTCACACCAGCGGAGCTACCTGTTGTCAGGCCCAGTACATCTGTCAATGTAGCACCCTGAGCACCTGTTGTTTGAGAAATCAGGCTGCCATAACTGGTAAGGATTTCGGTATCACCCTGCAAGCCGCTTACATAGGACATGCTGTTGGAGGTAATCCCCAAACCATCCTGTGTACCACCGCTTGTACCACCAGAAAGCAGGTTCACACCGCGGATCGTCGCATTACGTGCGATAGTGTCGATCTGCTTCATGAAACCAGTTAACTCTTTGTCCAACTGACCAAGGGATGTCGCGTTACCTTGGTTATCACCAACAGTGGTCACAGCATTCTGAACATTCTTCAGAACTTCAATAATGCTGTTTGCCGCAGAGTTTGTAGAACTTACGATCTGAGCAGCGTAGCTTAGGCCATCATTGACAGCATTCTGCCCCGCAATGTCGCCCCCAATTTGAGACGAAATACCAAATGCAGCTGGGTTATCAGAAGCATTTGCAACTTTCTTACCTGTAGATACAGCATTTTCTGTAGCAGACAGCTCAGACTGTGTTGCGCTTAATGTTTCCAGAGCCACCATTGAGGATTGGTTGGTGTTAATAGAAAGACTCACTATGACTTCTCCTTTAATAATCGCCAGGCGGACCTTCTATTCCGCGGCCAATTAGAAGAAACCATAGAAGGTTTACGGGGACATTAACCTATGAAGACAAAAATAGCCTTACTGCTCTTCTTTAGCCTTACTTAAGCCATTTCGACGCAAATAAGGCCGTGGGCTACGCAAAGCCTCTGGTACAGGACGAGCGATCTCATCTACAAAATGTGGGGACACGTCCTGCTCTTCTTCATCATGTCGAGCATCCTCTATAGCTCTACCAGCCTCTCCCTCATCCTGCACCTCTTCTGCCGAGCTATTACGCATCACTTCCTCTGCTGCTGTTACACTTTCAGCATTTGCTCGTATCTCTGCTCTACTCTTTTCTACCTCTTTCATCTGCTCAGCTATATAGCGAGAAGCCAGCTCTGCTTTCTCTACATGCTTTTGCAACTCTTCTATGGCAGCTTGCACGTCGTTTACAGCATGCGACAAGCTCTCCTCACACTTTTGTCCCCCCTGCATTATTTCTTCTAAAGACGCAGTGGATTCTTGCACCATTTTATATTGGTCAGCGAGATCCTCCTCCATATTCCGTGCATGGTCGAGCAAAGCAGACAAACGCTTATCACCCTTACTCACTTCACGTCGGAGCGTATCGAATATTTTATCCGCTTGCTCTATGGATGAATCTAATGCCCCAACCATTTCATTGAGAGAGGCATACGTCTCTCGGATAACTTTCAAACGCCTCACAATCAACTGAGAGCTGATGATGCCCGTAATGATAACAATAATGAGGGTAATCTGAATAATAAGCTGGCTATTTTGTAAAAGCATGGCGGCCTGTCTAGTTACTCTGACGACAGCTGATAGTCAGCCGCCTGATGGCGCATAGAGGCAAAAAGCTCTGGAGTGAGCTCCTCCTCAGGAGGGATCAATCTTTGGTCAATTCGTACGGCTTGCATATTATGCAGCTTGCCTAATCGCCCCATAAACATAGGAGTGCCGTCACATTCCATACGAACACGATGCGGATCATCCTCCTTACACGGCAAGCGCAATACAGCTCCTTTCTTTAGAGCCAACACCTGAGAAAGTGGGAAAAAAGCTTCTTCAAATACGGTAGAAACCGTCACATTGGTTTCCATAATTTCCGCAATGAGATGATTCTCCCAAATAGAATCATTCCCAAAACTTTCTCCCATAAATTGCTGCGATAATTTTTCTCGTACCGGCTCTAACGTCGCATATGGAATCACAAGGTCCATATCCCCGCTGCGATCCCCCATATCAATATGGAACCGCGCCACAACTGAGGCGTTAGAAGGCCGTGCAATCGCCGCAAGGCTTGAGCTCATCTCAAGACGTTCGAATGCAAGATTGACCTCCCCAACAGGCGCAAAAGCCTCTGAAAGGTCAGAAAGGATGATAACAATTAACTTCTCGATTAACGCGCGCTCTAATGCTGTATGAGGCCTATTTTCAATTATCTTAGGGCCGCCCCCCCGTTCTCCTCCCATAAGAATATCTACAATGGAATAAGAGAGAGATGAATCAGCGACAATCAGCCCATAATTGCGCCACTGCTCTGCCCGAAAGACAGAGAAAAGAGACGAAGACGGCACTTCTGCCATATAGTCCCCAAAACGCAAAGAGCGCATATTCTCTATCGTGACATCAACATTATCATTAGTGAACCCACGTAGAGTGGACGACAAAAACCGCACCAAACGATCAAATACATTCTCCAACATGGGCATGCGCTCATAAGCCACAAATCCCGCTTTAATAATGCGCTCCATGCCACTTTCTTCACGCATTGCAGAATTAGAGAATGTATTGCCCAACATGGCATCAATAGCGGATTGATCCAATGCATGAGCCGGCGCACCCTCATCAGGCTGCCCCCCTTGCCCAGTCTCTTCCGCAGCGCCATCTGATACATCAGCCGAGGAGGAGACATCCCTTTCCTCACGCTGTTTTTCCTCTTCTGAGGTCTCTACCCCAGAAGCTACCCTATCTTCCTGCGTGGCCTCACCATTCTCTGGCACAGACCGCTCATCTTCATCCGCCATAAGACTACCTGGATCCGCTTTACTGGGTAAGAAGTTCTGTAATGTAGAGATTGCTCACCGTTAGAGGAGCCAAAGCGACCCTCAAGCGCCTCAACAACGCCTCTCTCAACCTGTAAAATCCACTCCCATGAAGATCTTGCGGACGGCTCTCATGCAAATAGGTTTGAAAGATATCTTGAATCTCCGGCATTTTTTCCTTCAATGCCGTATCATTCTTAATACCCTCTGCCTCCACACTTGCTGTCATTTTAACATACACCGTCCGTCCATCCCCGTTATCAAGGTTGGCCGTAGCTGCCGGAATAGGCAAAACAATACGGGGAAGATTTCCATCACTATCGCCCCTCGCATGGTTGGCCTCCGATGAAGCCTTATCCCCTAAGAAGGGTAAAAGATGCATCTTCCAAGCGGCCCCTGCACCACCTCCTAGAAGAACAAGAGCCCCTGCCAGAATAGCCAACATCTTTTTCGAGCTTTTTTTCTTTGTATCTTCTGGCCCATCAGCCCCACTTGCTCCCGCGTTGGAAGCCGCATCCCCCTCACTCATATTCCTACGCTCCGTGTCCCTTTGAGGATATCCAATCAAGGTCTTTTACAAGGCCAACATAGGGTCTCTTGTACGAGTGCCGCCCTATAGCCTCTCGACAGAAGAAGCCGTCGTCACCCCAACGCCTACAGCGACAGGAACACTCGCCTCTTTCTGCAACAGAGCCGGCTGACCAAACTCATCCTCTGCACGAGCGCCAAAGGGTAAGAAAGCTTCCTCATTCAACCGGTAGCCCATCCCCCAGCTCGTGATAAAAGGCTTCATAATGCCCCTTGCCCGCAATTTTTGACGGATACGACACACCATCACATCAATCGTCTTGCTGACAGGCTTGTCACGGCCAGCATATAATGTTGCCAAAATGGCCGATTTATTCAGCAAACTGCCACGACGCCGTACCATCAAAGACATAATGTCATATTCGCCTTGCGTCAGAGGCAACATTTCATCATCAATCAATACTTCTCGCGTGTCTTCCTTGACCACTAACCGTCCAATCGTAATGATCTGACTTGTCACGCCATGATCCATCACACGGCGCACAATAGCCTTTAAGCGAGCGAGCAGCTCAACAGGCCCAACAGTAATCGGCACGCAATCATCCGCACCCGCTGCCAAAACATCCGCGACATTATTCGCAGTCAAATTACGCGCGATAATAAGGATAGGCAGGCTAAAACGATTATTCCGAATGGTTCTAATCAAAAGTGGATCTGGGCTTGTCTGCTGGATTACCGCAACATCAGATTGGTCATTCCGCAATGCACTCAGCACCCCCTCTCGGCCTGAAATACGAAGGAAAATTCCCCCCTCAGACACCGCCTCAGACAAGGTGGAGCAAGGCCGACCGTCCATATTCTTTGGGCTATCACCTACACAAATTAACCTCATGATCGCCTTTCCTTTCTTCAGATAGCTACGTCACAGTCATTTGCAAGACTAAATGTAATACGATTCTTAAAATAGCCTTATAATCATTAAAAACAAGTGGAATATATCATTTATGTTAAAAATAAGCCTTATTTATACCTTAACATCCTTCGTTTAGCCATTAGAGAGTCACGATCATTAAAGGCTAAATAGACAATCATACAGAGCTAAACCCTTCCGAATTACCCTCAGCTTAAGGGTGACTATCCCACCAGATCATGACGTGGCATACTCTTACGCATTTGGTGATACAGGATGCGTCATGACCCATATTTATCTTCTCAACGGTGCTAAAGCTTTTGCTCACTCTGCCGGCAAACTAAACCATACCCTCCAAGATCTCGCCGCAACACATCTGCAAGACGCTGGTTTTTCTGTTCGTCAAAAAGTGATTGATGAAGGTTACGACCTTGATGAAGAAGTACATTCCTTTATGGCCGCTGATATCATCCTCTACCAATTTCCAGGCTGGTGGATGGGCTCACCGTGGATTGTAAAGAAATATATGGATGAGGTTTTTACCCATGCTCACGGCACATTTTATGAAAATGACGGCCGCACACGCACAGCCCCCTCAAAACTCTATGGCTCTGGTGGATTACTCACCAAAAAACGTGTTATGGCTTCCACCACATGGAACGCCCCTGCTGACGCCTTTGCTGAAAAGCACCAGTTTTTCGAAGGCGGCGGGATTGATGCGCTTCTCTTCCCCTTTTACAAAGCCCACGCCTTTTTAGGAATGACCCATCTCCCAAGCTTTATCGCCACAGATGTAATGAAACAGCCTAATATTGAGGCTATCACACAAGCCTATCGCCAACATCTAAACCGCTATATCATCCAACCATAAGAGGCATAAGCCTCTTTCTATCACTCCTTATCTCACCTTGCGGCCATCCTACTCTCATGGACATGTCTAAACTTACAGACCTCCAACAAGCGATTGCCCGCCATTGCTCCCAAAAGGTCAATAAAACAGCTTTCGACTTTTTGGTGCTTTACCGTACAGAAACAGTCACAGACCCTGTACTTGTTGTGTATGAACCGCGCATCTATATCGTCGTCCAAGGCGAAAAGATTCTTTACCTAAACGACTATTCTTTTACTTATAACGAGAGCCAATATCTCATCTCCACGCTTGACCTCCCCGTATCGGGCCGCATTACCCGTGCGACAACAGAGAAACCCTATCTTGCGCTATGTATCTCTTTTTCGCCTTTAGAAATTGAGCATATCCTTAAAGAAAACTCCTCATTCCACACCACTCCACCACCACGCACCGCACGGCCAGCAATGGGGCTAAGTCATATAACAGATGACCTTCTAGATAACCTTCTACGTCTCGTTCAGCTCCTTGATGACGCAAATGATCAAAGCTTTTTAGCCAAACTTTACAAGATGGAACTCCTGTACCGCTTTTTACAAGGCGAACAAGGCCATGTTCTATATGAGATATCCCGTGGGCAAAGTGACGTCTCCCACATTACTCGCGCTATTAATTATCTGCGCCATCATTTCCAAGAACAATTTGAAATCAGTACACTCGTTAATATCGCCGGAATGAGCCAATCAAATTTCTACAAACGCTTTGGCGAGCTCACCGGTATGACACCAGTACAATATCGTATGAAACTACGCCTACAAGAAGCCCGCCGTCTCATGCTCAGCAAAAATATGAATGCTGCCAATGCCGGGTTCCTCGTTGGCTATGAGAGCCCCTCACAATTTAACCGTGATTATAAGCGCATCTTCGGCCGCCCGCCTCATGCAGATATGAAGCATATTCGCACCATTGGGGTAGAAGCCTATAAAAATCAGCATGAAGATGTTTGGTTCTAATAACAACTTCTGGTCAGAGCCATTTTACGATCACTTCTAAGGCTGCTAGCCTTCCTTTGTTCGTCTATTTTCTCCGCCCCTACGGAGACCATCTTGTAAAGCTCTCCATAAGGATACATCCCATTATGTCGCAGCAAAAACCAACATCCCATACAACTTCACAAGATCAAACCGCGTTTGCACAAAAACACACGATAGGACGACGCAGCATTCTTTCCGGAGCTGCTGGTTTAGGCTCGCTCTCTTTATTCTCCGCCGCTAATGCTACAGAAAAAGCCTTTACTCAGCGCACGAATACACCATCTTTGCTAGACCCCGTCTCGCAATATCCAACATCACCCTTCCCACAGCAGCCACAATCATGGCCAGGCCTGCAAAGCCATATGACCCCCCGTCCAGATTGCGGAGAAAACAGTTACAAAGGTTCAGGGCGCCTCAAAGGCCGTAAAGCGCTCATCACCGGTGGTGATTCAGGCATTGGCCGCGCTATTGCCATCGCTTATGCGCGTGAAGGAGCTGACATTGCTATTAACTACCTTCCCCAAGAAGAAAGTGATGCCCAAGAGGTCGCAGCCCTCATACGCAAAGCCGGTGGCAAGGCTATCACTATCGCAGGTGACCTCCGCCATGAGGCTTTCTGTAAAAAATTAGTCGCTACAGCCGCCAGAGAACTCGGAGGGCTAGATATTCTAGTCAATAACGCTGGCCGCCAGCATTACTGTGAAGATATTCTTGACCTCACAACCGAACAATTTGACTGGACATTAAAGACCAATATCTACGCTCTCTTCTGGCTTGTAAAAGCAGCAATCCCACACCTGCCTAAAGGCAGCAGTATCATTAATACATCCTCTCGCAACGCATATGACCCCAGTAAAATCTTAGTCGACTACGCTATGACTAAAGCTGGCATCGCGAATATGACGCACAGCCTTGCTAAGCAGTTATTACCACGTGGCATTCGTGTGAATGCTGTTGCCCCCGGCCCGTTCTGGACACCACTACAGGTCTGTGGGGCACAGCCACAATCTGTCGTAGAGCATTTTGGCGCAGAAACAGAATACCAACGCCCTGGGCAACCTGTAGAAATTGCCCCACTCTATGTCACATTGGCTTCTAGCGAGAGCAGTTACGTCACAGGGCAAGTCTGGGGCATTACTGGCGGCAACGGTGTTCCCGGCTAAAGGGCTAGCCATAAGCTCATCCCCTTTTCACAGTCCTACAAAAAAGGAGGAAGCCCATAATGGGTCTTCCTCCTTTCTTTATTCCCAACAAACAAGAAGGGGCTTAGAACTTGTAATGGAAGCTCCCTGAACCACCGCTGCTTGTCTGGCGGTTACCATATTGACCAATGTAATCAATATTCACACTGGTAGCCAGCTTCACACCCATAGTGGAAAAACCGATAGAGCTATCACGCCCCTTCACATGTAGAGCAGCATCAGCACCATGCTCGCTAAAGCTATTCTGACCGTAATTCAGGTAAGTCATGCGAACTAAAAGCGCATCCTGAACCCGGAGAATCAAAAACATTTATGACTGATTACGGGAATGAACGGGCCTATTTTCAGCAAATAATTTGGGGGCCTCGGTGGGGGCCTCAAAAAAGAAGGATGATCTATTTTTGGAGGATAACTCTAATTTATAAGCAGAACCATGGTGGAGGGGGTTGGATTCGAACCAACGTAGGCGTACGCCAGCGGATTTACAGT
>CAMKWS010000006.1 GCA_946476985.1 uncultured Acetobacteraceae bacterium | reverse complement strand
GTAGACGCATCATACTACCATCTTCTGCCATGATCTCGCAGATCACCCCCGCCGGACGCAAACCGGCAAGACGCATAAGGTCAATCGCCCCTTCAGTATGCCCCTCACGGGCCATTACACCATCGGGATTAGCGCGCAACGGAAACATATGACCGGGAGAAATAATATCCGCTGATGTCGCATGAGGCGCTGAAGCAACTTGAATCGTATGAGCACGCTCTGCGGCCGATATGCCTGTCGTAATACCTGTTGCTGCCTCAATAGACACCGTAAAGGCTGTTCCACGTGGATCACGATTGACTTCAACCATAGGTGTAAGGCCAAGACGCTCAATCTGCTCAGCCTCTAGAGACAGACAGATCAACCCACAAGCCTGACGTGCCATGAAGTTGATAGTCTCTTGGCTTGCAAACTCTGCAGGCAGAATGAGATCACCCTCATTTTCTCGGTCTTCATCATCCACCATCACAACCATGCGCCCCGCACGCACAGCCGCAATCGCCGCTTTTAGGGAAGGAGACATAGCCTCGCTCATGCCGCGCCTCCCTGATAGCGAAGCTCCTCAGCTGGAGTGAAGCGAATGAGATTTTCAACATATTTGGCCATCATATCGACCTCTATATTCACCTTATCCCCAATAGATAGGGTCGAGAGGTCTGTGTGGCTCCATGTATGAGGGATAATCATCAACTCGATCTCGAACCCAGCTACACCGCCATCTTGCGCATCATCACGCACAGCATTCACTGTCAGGCTGATCCCGTTAATCGTAATAGAGCCTTTCTCAATTACATAACGACGTAAAGATGCTGGTAGGAAGAAGCGTAAATGGTGAGAATCTCCCGCCTCTGCTACATGTGCTAACGTACCGACTGTATCGACATGACCTTGCACAATATGGCCAGAAAGACGTGTATTAAGGCTCACAGCACGCTCTAAATTCACACGCGCACCTTCTTTAAGCTGCCCTAGAGCCGTTCGCGCCAATGTCTCCCCACTTAGGTGAAAATCTGCCACACCTTCAGCGGTAAAACGCGTTACTGTAAGACAGACACCATTGGTTGCGATGCTTTCCCCTTCAGTAAGGTCTGTGAAATACGTTGCAATGCGGAGGTCCATTGCCTGGTCTCTCAATGAGACAGACTGCACATCACCAACATGTTCGATAATTCCTGAAAACATCGCCTTACTCCCCATAATCGCGCAGAAGTTGCACTGGGCTTATCTTTTGTGAGGTCGTGTCACGCAGGCATATATCCCACATATCCTCTACCTCATCGTCACCTACGGTTGCACCTTTATGAATAGTCAACCAATCATCCCATAAACCTGCTTCTTTCACCGAAGCCAAAAGAGCCGGCCCCGCCTCTATCAAGGCCCAATTCACCCCCATCTGCCCCAGCAAAGCAGGCACGGCTTCTAGCTGAGGGCAAACCTCAACCTGAAACCCATCCGCCTCCCGTGCCTTTACCCACGCAGGAGGCGTGCGGCCTTGCCGGTCTAAAACAATAAGAGGCCGAGGAGTGCGCCCAGGATGATCCTTAACATGTCGCACCGTAAAAGAAGGATCATCCGCCAATACTGTGCCAATGCCCGTTACAACGGCATCTGTCGCACGACGTAATTGATGAGCGAATGTGAGCGATTTAGGCGAGGTAAATGTCGTCTGCCCCTGTGGGGGGATCATACTTCCCTGACCATCCAGCGCCTGCTTTGCCGTTAACCACGGCCGCCCTTGAGTGATACGTGTGACAAAAGGAGCCGCCAGTGCCCGGCATTGCTGGGCAAGAGAAGCAAACTCAACATGATCTTCTAAGAAAAAAACCCGTTTAGGATGAGGCTTCCCAGCAAGAAAAGCACCGCCCCCTGCCGCATGCGGATTCGGGTCCCGCAAACCAATCCAAATATCCTGCATTGGGCTTTGTTGTAGCAATTCACTACAAGGCGGGGTACGTCCATGGTGATGGCATGGCTCTAATGTAACCAAAGCGGAATAAGCTTGCCCCAACACACCCGCCTTGCGGGCCTGTTCAACAGCCATAACCTCTGCATGAGGCTGCCCCACGGCAGGATGAGCCCCAACAGAAAGCACACGACCAGCACGATCTAACAATGCACAGCCAACAGCAGGATTCGGCGCTGTAGCTCCCATCTTTTGGGTTGCTGCTTTTATCGCCTGTACAAAACCGAGCCTTATGGCCTCGGTTTCATCATTTCTATGTGCCTGCAAAGACACAACTTCCATCATCAGTCCCCAACTTGTTAGGGACGTTCGCGGCGACGTCACGCCATCCTTCCTTGGTGACGGGCAAACAAAATGCCATGGGCATCTTTCCCACACCAAGGAGGAAACAGCGTTCTCTCTCATCCGGACTATAACCGTCGGCCCTGGAATCACACCAAGTCTGCTTGACCCTTACATATCACTATATAAGGCGCTCGCGGGCTGAGGCCGCAAAACACAGCCAACACCGCCGGTAGGGAATTTCACCCTGCCCCGAGAACGTCTATTCTCTATTTTCGCTCTTTTATATGGCGCTACCACACCAAAAGAGCAAGGGGCTGCCCTATTAACAAGAAGCAGCCCCTTTAAAAACTTCATCACACCTCGCAGAGGAGGCTATTGATTAGAAGCCTTTCAGCAGGTCTTTACCAGCTTTCACAGCATCTTTACCAGACTGCACAGCATCCCCGCCAACATTCTGTAGCTGCTTCTTCTGCTCGCTTACGGTGTTCTGTAATTGCTGCTTCTTATCTGCTGCTAGTGCTTTATACTTGTTACGCAGAGCTTCCAGCTTCTCGCGACGTGCCTTCAGGCTGGACTTCAGAACGTCAATACGCTGCTGAAGCTTCGCACGCTGCTGCTCACCTGCTTTTGCAAATTTCTCTTCAAGAGCTTTCAGTTTGCTCTCTTCACCATGAACGGTCTTCTCAACACTATCGAGGCGGCTCTGCACAGAAAGCGGAGCATCTTGTGTCTCAGTAGCATAAGCCTGGGGCAAAATAGCCACGGTGGATGCCAGAAGCGTAGCTGTTAACAGATTGCGGATCTTCATAATCAACCTCCATATGAGATGAGTACAAAACGTACTTTGTTCATTAGATCATAAAGATTTACTAAAAAAAAGCTATCTCCCTAGCGCACCCCATTCGCAATGTTACTCAGCTCTTTAAATGACAATAACGTGACAGAAGAGGCCCCTTTTACCGTAATGAGACCTTCTTTTTTAAAATGCCCGAATGTCCGGCTAACAGTCTCAATAGTAAGGCCGAGATAATCGGCAATATCAGTTCTGGACATCGGTAAAGAAAGTGTCAAAGGCCGCTCGGCTCCCGCTTCCCCACCTACACGACAGCAAGGCCGTGCCTGTTCCACAAGGAAGCTCGCCAAGCGCTCCTTAGCTGTTTTACGCCCCAGCAACATCAATCGTGCCTGCAGGCTGACAAGCTCACTCGAGGCCTCTTCCTGCAAGCGGCACCGCAAGCGCGGGAAACGTTCTATCAAGCGATCAATCGAAGAATGTGGGAACCGACACAATGTTGCATCCCCTAGCGCCTCTGCTGTGAAGGCATATGTCTCCGACGCAGCAAGACCTAAGAAATCTCCCAATTCAGCAAAACCAACAATCTGGCGGCGACCATCGGGCATAAGATTAAACAATTTTGCCCGCCCACTCGTCAGCACATAAAAGTCATGAGCAGGAGCGCCCTCTTCAATAAAACTACGCCCTGACGGCACAGAAATACGGGACGACTCAGCCACCAAAGCAGGCAGATCCTCATCATCAATGGCATTACAGATGCTGAGCGACCGGCCAGAACAATGTTCACATCGTTCCTTAACAACATCCATAAGGGTGCGGCCTGTTTCCATCTATCATCCCCATATCTTGTGCATTCACTGCATTAGCGGGCTATGCGCCTCATGCAAAAACAACACTATCTATATCTGTGATAGGTAAATTTTTACTTTTTTGAATGAGCGTAAAATTTTTGATCTATGTCAATACATTTTTTTAGAATCTATATAACCTATAACTGTTATAGGTTTTTCATTAATTTGATGTTAATCAAATAGGTGGATGCCTTATCCGCATTAAATTTTTTCAACTTTCACACTCTATGAGCAAGTGATCTAAAATTATGAGGACCGCCTTCTAATGAGCCTTAGATTCTCTAAAATTGTATCTATCGCACTACTGTCTCTCGGCGTGACATCTATGAAGCCGGCATATGCTGCGGCAACTGCAATGCCCGCCCCCCATATGGAAGACGCCCCCAACCCCACAATTCATCTACAAGCACCGACAGCACATCGATGTGGTGTTTTTGAAACATGCGCCACAACAAAGATCGGCCTCGGCAAAGGAGACTTTCTTGTACGTCTCTCTGCTATTGGTGTGATTACCAACAACACAGGCTCTCGCGTGCGGTTAAATCCAAGCTCCCCAGCGGCTACCCTCGCAGGGGGATCTGTTTTCCGTAATGATATTTCTGCGACAAATCAGGTCATGCCAGAGCTTACTCTGGAATATTTCCTAACAGACCACCTCTCCCTTGATCTCATTGCATCATCTACACGCCATGAAGCGACCGCACATGTTGGTAACCTTGGTAAATTGGATGCTGGCAGCTTTTGGGTTCTCCCTCCTACCCTCACTATGGCCTATCATTTCCGCCCACATAAACGCTTTAACCCTTATGCCGGCTTAGGAATTACAGTAGCCATCTTCCACAATATGAACCCTGGGAAGAACCTCACAAGCGTTGCTGGCGGTGCTGTATTTGACGCCATGCATATTAAAACCAACGTAGGACCAAGCTTTAACCTTGGATTCGATTATCAACTCGTTGGGAATTGGTTCTTCAACTTCGATGTTAAACAGATTCTGCTGTTCAATTCCGCTATTCATCTGAATCGTCGCGGTAATGACATTACCGGCGGGCGTGTCCATGCTCATGATGACATGCACCCGACTGTTGTTGGGGCTGGTATTGAATATCGCTTTTGATCATCATTCATTCCCCATTCATGTGTGATGACAAAGAAGACTTGGGTCGCAGAAATACGTCCCAAGTATTACCTATTACACAAAACAAAAAACACATTTATATCTATAAGATGTCACATACACACCCAGTCACATTACAGTTTCTTCATTTTTAAGTCATTTCACAATCCGTACTATTCGTGACAAACGACCACTTATATGGCAAGAAAAGCCTGACTTTTACGGACAATCAGACACGAGGGGGATGACAGCAATAATGCGCGTCTCACGTAACATTATTCTTGTAGGGATTTCCCTCAGTATCCTTCTCATTGCCCTTATCCTCTGGGCAACTTTACGCCATACTGCGATCCCAGTTGCAACGCCACCAGCAGTGACGCATGACAACGACCTACTGCGTGTTCAAACAGGAAGCGCTCTCAGCAAACGTCTTGTTATTGAGGCAGCTCTCAGCACAAACCTCCCCCACCAAGTGGCACTTCCTGCACAGATCATTCCAACACCGGGCCATAATGTAACTATTTACTCCCCTGTTATCGGGCGTGTTGCAAATATTCATGTCCAAACCGGTCAGCTTGTCCAAAAAGGCGACATACTGGCAACTATTTACTCCGGAGATCTTGCCCAGGCATGGTCAGATGCCCGCAAAGCAGAAGCAACACTAGAATTCGCTAACCAAGCCTATAATCGTGCAGTCCGTGTCCTAGCAGCCGGTGGTAACGCTGTGAAAGATATGCAATCTGCCCGCAATGACCTCGAACAAGCCCGCGCAGAAGAGCGTCGTGCACAATTGCGCCTGCAAGCTCTCGGAACAAATGGGGAAGAAGGCTACCAACCCCTCATCGCCCCTGTTACTGGCGTTGTCGGGAGCATTTCAATTGGTGTTGGGCAAAATGTTAGCGATATGACCAGCCCCCTCATGAGCGTAACCAACCTTGACGATGTTTGGGTCCAAACCAGCGTTCCTGAAGGGCTTATCCCGACATTAGGGGCTTCTATGACACTCAGCGCTCCCTTCCCAGGCCAAACCTGTGAAGGGCCTGTCACCTCACAAGATCCAATTGTTCATACAGACACACGGCGCCTCAATATTTACCTCCGCTGCACGAATAGCCAAGGCTTGCTGCATCCCGGACAATTTACAACTGCAACCCTCAATATTGCAGAACGCACACAAGTTCTCCTCCCCAAAACAGCCTTGCTGATGGATAACGACCAAGTCTCTGTCTTTGTCGAAACGGCCCCCAACAGCTATCGCCGACGTTTTATTACAGTCAGCTATGAAGAAGGAGACGCTGTGCGCGTTCTCTCCGGTCTCACCGCAGGGGAGCGCATTATCACCCACGGGGCCATTCTCTTAAACGACTACTAAGCTGGCGGGCAGGCTAATGCATATTGAAAAATTCATCACATGGTGCTTCGGCCACCGCAAAGCCGTTGCCTTCCTATCTTTGGTCCTCTTCGTAACTGGTATCTTTGCGTGGAAACAGCTGCCAATTGAGGCTTATCCAGACCTAGGCCCCACCAGTGTGCAGGTTACTACACAAATGAACGGCCTCGCCGCCGAGGAAATGGAACACCAAGTTACCACTCCCGTAGAGCGTAGCCTTGCCGCTGTTCCTGGTGTTGTGGAGAGCCGCTCTAGCAGTACATTCGGCCTTTCGCTCGTAACACTCATCTTCAAAGAAGGGATGGATGTTTACCTAGCGCGCCAGCTTGTCCAGAGCCAATTAGCCGACCTCCAGCTTACTAACGGCGCACAACCCTCCCTCGGCCCAATGAGCGGCCCTGGTGGTGAGATTTACCGCTACACGGTTGAATCTGACGACCAAAATCTTATGACCATCTCTGACATCCAGCGTTGGGAAATTATTCCTGCTCTGCAACGTGTGCCTGGCGTGGTCGATATTGATAATTTTGGCGGCTTCACACGGGAATACCAGCTCATTCTCGACCCCAATGCCCTCATTCGTTACAGCATTAGTGTCAGCGATGTGATGAATGCCATCCGCAACAGCAATGCTAATGCTGGCGGAGGGCGTGTCTCTAGAGGCGAACAATCATACATCATTCGTGGTGTGGGACAGATTCACTCTCTGGAGGATATGCGTAATACAGTTGTCGGCCATCACGATGGTGTGCCTATCCTTCTTTCTGAACTAGGTAAAATAGAATTTGGCCATCAAGTTCGTGAAGGGATGCTCGGTAAGAATGGGACCCCCGATACCATCGAAGGCGTTGTCACCATGTTACGAGGGGCCAACCCCTCAGAGGTACTCAAGAACCTTCACCATGCGGTTGATATTCTTCAAGAGAAACTAAAATCACGCCATGTGCGGATTGTCCCTTATATCGACCGAGACAATCTCGTTCATGCCACGACAGATAAAGTAGGTGAAACCATTATAGAGGGAATTGGCCTTGTATTGGTCATTCTTACCTTCTTCCTTGGTTCGCCCCGCAGTGCAGCCATTACAGCTGTGACCATTCCTTTTGCTCTCGCCTTTGCGTTTATTCTTATGCGCGCTTGCGGAATGGCAGCAAACCTATTCTCCCTCGGCGCTGTGGACTTTGGCGTTATTGTCGATGGCGCCATTGTCATCACAGAAGTCATTCTCAGCTACCGCGAACGACACCCTACAGGCCAGCTAAATGCGCCTGATATTCTTGATGTAACACGCCGTGCTGGACGGGCGATTTTTGCTTCAACCCTTATTATTATCGTTGCCTATAGCCCACTTTTTGCCTTTGAAGGTAGTGAGGGTAAACTCTTTCGCCCCATGGCGTATACGGTTAGCTTTGCCCTTTTAGGTGCGCTCCTATGCGCCTTAGCGCTCACGCCAACAATGTCCTTCCTTGCCCTGCGTAGTCCTCGCCCTATTTGGCATAATAAACTACTTGAATGGGTCCATCACCGTTATGAAGCCCTCCTAGGGCACTTCCTCAATTACCCACGTGTTCCTTTCATTGGGGCTGCTATTGCTCTTATCGCCGTGATCGCATTAGGCATCACAACTGGACGTGAATTCTTACCAGACTTGGATGAAGGCGCCTTATGGGTGCAAGTGCAGCTACCCACCGCACTCTCCTTAGAACAAGCACAGGAGAAAGCTTCTGAGCTACGTCGTGCCGTACGTGAGTTCCCAGAAACATCCTTTGCAATTACACAATTAGGCCGCTCTGATGATGGTACAGACCCTTGGACACCATCACATATTGAAATGCCTGTAGGACTGACACCCTATAGCCAATGGGCTAACGGAGAGACAAAAGCCCAATTTGTCAGCAAATTACGCACAAGACTGCGCCAAGTACCGGGCATTTCTTTCTCCATTAGCCAACCTATCCAAGATAATATGAGTGACTTGGTCGGTGGGGCGCATAGCCCGCTGGTGATGCGTATTTATGGTGATGACCTCAACCAATTGCGTCAGCTTGGTCAACAAGTTGTCGCAACCTTGTGGCAAGTCCCTGGCACTGTACAGGCAGCAATTTTCCAAGAGCCCAAGATCCCACAAATCGAAATTACGACAGACCGACTTCGTGCCGCACGCTATGGCATAGCTATTTCTGATGTATCAGACATCATCAATGGCGCGATTGGAGATGCCCCTCTTACCAGCGTGATCGAAGGTGACCGTTTTTATAACGCAACCCTCCATATTGATAACGTGCAGCGCTCTAACCTACAGCTTTTAGGGCAGATCCCTCTCATTACCTCTGATGGATCAGCCGTGCCACTTGCTGATATTGCAACTATTCGCCTGCATATGGGCGAAAGCAGCATCGCTCATGAAATGGGCGAGCGCCAAATCACCCTACAGGTCGATAATGGTGACCGTCCTATGTCACAATATCTAGCTGATGCAGAACAACGCATTAGCCAAGCGATACATTACGACCACCAGAAATTCCGTCTCGAATGGGCAGGCTCTTTCCAAGAAGCACAACGTGCTCAAGCCCGCTTAATTGTGGCTCTTGGTGTGATGTTCGCTGTGATGCTCGGCCTGCTTTATGCAGAGTTCCAAAAGCTGCGACAGGCTATGCTCATCCTCGGGATTGTGCCACTAGCAACCCTTGGGGGGCTAATTGCTCTGCATGTGCGGAATGAAACACTCAATATCGCAACGGCCGTTGGGTTCATTGCTCTCTTTGGTGTGGCTATTCAAAACGGGATTATCATGATCTCCAATATCAACCGCCACCATAGAGAAGGGATGGATGTCCGCTCAGCTACCCTCCTAGGGGCTACAGAGCGTTTCCGCCCTGTTTTAATGACAGCCACCGTTGCGAGTGTTGGTATGCTTCCCGCCGCTTTAGCAACAGGTATTGGGACCGATGTTCAACGTGGGCTCGCCACAGTTGTGGTGGGGGGACTTGGCATTGCAACCCTGCTAACGCTCTTTATCCTCCCTGTATGCTTCTTCCGTTTAGAAGCTCATATTGAAAAAAGAACAGCCGCCACAACACAAGGGGATGCGTGATATGGCCCTTCACATGACAACATCACGCCACCACAGCACAACAAAACGTGCTGGCCTTGCACGCCTTTTCCTTGCCGCAGTTTTATGCGGCAGCGTGAGCGGCTGTATGTTCGGCCCAGAAGGCAAAGCCCCTCCTCTCCCCAAAGGGGCTGATTATACCAGCACTCCCATTACATCCTCCTCCGGACAAGAGGGGAAAGATAGCCTCCTTCGGAAGCAAAGCTTCATCTCTGGTGCAGATATTCCCGGTAAATGGTGGGAACTTTTCCATAATCCACACCTTAACCAGCTTATTGAACAAGCCCTTGCCAACAGTCCCTCGCTCAAAGCGATGCAAGCTGGGTTAAAGTCCGCTTGGGAACAACGCCGTGTAGAGGGCGCTTCTCTTTACCCAAGCATCTCCGCACAGTTTATTCCTACCCGGAACAAAACCTCTAAAACATTATCACCTGTCCCCAACAACAATTCATGGCTTTATAACCTCCATACAGCCCAGCTTAATGTTGGTTATGTGCCAGACCTTTGGGGTGGGGCTCGCCAAGCCATACGTAATGGTAAAGCTCAGGCCGATATTCAGCGCTTCCAGCTAGAAGCCACAGCCCTGACAATGATCTCCACTCTCGTGAATTCAGCCATCACAGAGGCCGGTCTGCGAGCACAAATTCACGCCAAGGAAGCAATCATCGCTGAGCAAGAAGCCCTTGCTCGCATTAACCAAAGTCAAGTTGGCTTAGGTGACCAATCACGCCAGAGCCAGCTCATCCTACTCAATGCTCTTGCACAAGTCCGAGCGGACCTTCCTCCTCTCCAAACACAGCTTGCTCAGACCCGAGACCAACTCGCTACGTTAGCTGGTCTTGCACCTAATGCGCCTCTACCTGTGTTTGAGCTTAAAGACTTCACCCTTCCACAAAAGCTACCCATCTCTCTTCCATCTGCACTTTTATTGCAGCGTCCGGATATTGCAGCCGCTCAGGCACAGATCCGCGCAGCCGCAGCGCAGCTTGGTATCGCTATTGCCAATCGCTTACCAAACGTACAGCTTAGCGCTCTCCCTGGAGAAGCTGTCGACAGTATGCAGCACTTCTTTAAACCGGGAATGGGGAACTGGATGCTAGCTGCAACCGTCACTCAACCCATCTTCCAGGGCGGTTCGCTCCTACATGCTCAAAGAGAAGCTCGGGATAACTTTATTGAGGCAAAAGAATATTACAAAGCCACCGTTATCACCGCGATTGGCGATGTAGCTGATAGCCTCCATGCAACACAACTTGATGCAGATACTCTCTTAGCTGACCAAAGCGGCCTTGATGCCGCTAAACAGTCACTCAAAATATCGGAAATCCAGCATCAATTAGGCGATATTAGCATACTAGACCTCATCCAATCCCGCCTCGCTGTGGCGCAGGATGAACTCTCCGTCTCGCAAGATAAAACGGCTCGTCTTTCTGATACGGTTGGCCTCTTCCAGGCTCTTGGCGGCGGTTGGTGGAACCGTAATGACCTTGGCGTTACCCCAAAACAGGCTAAGCACCTCTCCACCACCTTGGTGCCTTGGTAATTCCCCCAAAGATTTTGCCTAAAACGCTCTTCCACAAAAAAAGGGGTAAGAACACTGTCTTACCCCTTTTCTTCTACATATTAGAAAGTCTTTTAAGGCTTCACAGAAAACAGCATCTCCAAATGCCAATGCTCATCATGATGCGTAGCATTCAGAGGCACGGCATTGGGCAATCGCACGTTAACCTCTAGCCCCATAGCTGCACGCAACGCGCGAAAGAGCGCTCCATGTGCGACAATCAAGGGTACACCTGGACCTGCTTCATGTGCTCGGTTTACAGCTTGTGTGCTGCGGCGTTTCAGATCGGCGAATACCTCTCCACCCTCTGGTACGAATGACCCATTAATCCATGTATCGTACCAATTCCCCATGGGTTTACCTTCTTGCTCACCGAAGCTCACCTCTTGGAGGTCAATATCCGTTGTAAGCGGCAATTCTACCCCTGCACGCTCACGGATAATATCACGCACATATTCTGCTGTAACCAAGGCTCGCACCATAGGAGAAGCGACAATATGCGTAAAAGGCCGCTCATCTTTGGCGAAAATATCAGCCAAATGCTCTCCAGCGCGCCTCGCCTGTGCAAGCCCTGTCTCATTTAGGGGGATATCTGTCCGCCCTTGGGAAAGATGCTGCACGTTCCAGTCAGTCTCGCCATGACGAAGAAACCAAAACGATTTTGCACATAGCTGTGTCATCTACTCTACCTCATCCCAGGGCCGACTTATAGGCTTCATCCTAGCGGCTATGGTCCTCTATAGAATAGGCTTTAAAAGCCCACACCCCGACCATGGCCGCCTTTCACCCTACAGAAAAGCTGCCCTTCTTACAAAAAGGCGTGAGCTTTTTAATCAAAAAGTGTCGAGACAGAGCTTTCATCAGCCACAGCACGCACCGCACGAGCTAGCAAATTAGCTGTAGAAATCTGCCGAATATTCGGCGCAGCACGCAACGCATCTGTCGCTGGGATACTATCTGTCAAAGTAAGCATAGAGAGTGGACTATTCTGTACACGCTCACATGCATTATTGGTCAGCACGCCATGGGTTACATAAGCCTCAACCCCTGCTGCACCATATTTCATCAGTGCTTCTGCGGCATTGCAGAGGGATCCACCGCTAT
The DNA here is from genome assembly GCA_946476985.1 of uncultured Acetobacteraceae bacterium. GTDB lineage: Bacteria > Pseudomonadota > Alphaproteobacteria > Acetobacterales > Acetobacteraceae > Bombella. The sequence goes on along the minus strand of CAMKWS010000006.1, from coordinate 107,454 downwards.
CAATGATATCATCTACCAGCACGCAATACCGGCCAGTCACATCCCCAATGACATTCATCACTTCGGAAACACCAGCACGTTCACGACGCTTATCAATAATTGCAAGATCCACATTCAAGCGACGTGCTAATTGGCGCGCGCGCACAACACCACCAACATCAGGGGAGACGATCATCAATTTATCGTGGTCTGGGTGGCGTGTAAGGAGATCTCTTACAAAAAGCGGAGCGGCATAAAGGTTATCTGTTGGGATATCAAAGAAACCCTGAATCTGCATCGCATGCAGATCCATTGTCAGAATACGGTTTGCACCAGCTTCTGTTAGCAAGTTTGCAACAAGTTTGGCACTAATCGGCGTGCGGGGACCTGATTTGCGATCCTGACGAGCATACCCAAAATACGGCATAACTGCTGTAATACGGCGTGCAGACCCACGGCGTAGTGCATCTAGCACGACAAGCAGTTCCATAAGATGATCATTTGTTGGGGTGCATGTGCTTTGGATGACAAACATGTCCTCCCCTCGCACATTTTCCTGCACCTCTACGAAGACTTCACCATCAGAAAAACGGCGAATTGCAGTTTTACACAAGGGAATCTGCAACTCATCAGCCACGGCTTGCGCCAAAGGCAGGTTGCTATTACACGCGACGATTTTCATGACAGATACATCTCACAGACTGGCATAAGGGGCGACTGCCCCCTTCTATCAGCACGCCCGATCAATGTCATGACCTTCCATCACAAGGCTGCCCTAAAAACGTATACTACTTGTTAATTAAATTAATGATTGTGTGTCAGAAAGCACATTTGCCCCTCATGAGAGCGTCAAACAACGTAGCCCCTCCTCCATCTTACAGCAGAGAATCGGCATACCGAACGCCAACTCCCCCACTATGTGAAAAAGTCCACGCCCAACCTCACCTCTTCTACCTAAGAAAAATCAACCTTGCTTTCTTGGGTGTAGCTTATGCTCACGACCAGAATAATTCGTGATAATTGTCCGCACAGCCCCTACAGCTTCTTGGGCTGCTGTCCCGGCAACTTCTGCCCACGAATGATCTAAAGAATGAGCTGGTATCTCATGAATCTGCGTCGCCGCCCCAGCCTCTTGGCCTTGAGGGGTGAGCACACGCCAGATAATCATCACCTGCTGCTGCGGCCCTGCAGGATGATCCTCTGATGATGAACGTGCCTCTGTGAGGTCGGTTACAGACACCTCTGCCCGCACAATATAATCAGCGCCATCATGTGTCGTCTGCACATTATTTCGGCCATCTGGCAACATTGTATAAAAAGCTTGCCCTAGCTCGCGATTACCACTGCCCGGCGCCCCAAAAACACCATCAAAACAAATCCGCGCAGACCGATTCATAAGACTATTGGGGTCATCCATCATCATTTGCGTTTGGATTTCTGTTAAATCACGCGCGATCTCAGGGGCAATCTGTAATGATACGGTATGAAGTGCCTCTGGATCTGCGGCCTTCCACCCGGCTCTATCAATTACGGCTCCATAGCCACGTGCTTTAATCTTTCCATCTGGACCAATAATCGCATAGCGAGGCCGAATCCCCTTATGTTCAGCCCTTACAGCCCCGAGACGCACCCACCAATCCCCTGGCTTCGGCTCGCGGGTAACGGCCGGAATTGCCTGCTCTACAAGTGCTTTGACAACATCTTTAGCCCATAAAGTCGTCGCCTCTCGCCATGGCGCATCTTTTGCAACAGGAATAGGCACAGACAAACGACTAGGTGGCATATTATCATGCACAAGATATTGTGCCTGCCGCCCCGGATTATGTGCAAAAGGCTGATACACCTTTAAGCACCCCCCTAACCCTAGGAGCGATGCACATAACCCAATAAACAACAGCGCACGGCACACGCGCATGAACACCTACTCTTTCACATCCACCAAAATTGCTCCTCAGCGGATAAACCACCCCAACTGAAAAGCCCTCTTAATATACCCTACGCAACATCTATGATGTAGTGCACCTCTCCGTGTCTATTCCAAGGCAAACAACAGCTATCCCAAACGACTAACGGCGAATCAGCATATAATTAATCGTCACATCCAGATCAAAATGGTCCCCCTTCATATCCGGAGGAACCGGTGGCAACTGTGCCCCTTGGAACATTCCAGTTGTTGCGGCATCCAAGGAATAAGAGCCTGACTGATCCGTTAATCTAACTTTGGTCACCCGACCTGAGCGATCTATCACCACATGTACAGATGCAGGCCCTTCCTCTCCGGCAGCAACGGCTTCATCTGGGTAGAACATATGTGCGCGAATCCAACTATCGATCTCGCTACCATAATCAGAGCTCACCCCTTTAACGCTACTACTCGTTTTATATGGCGCATTAATCTGCCCATTAAGGCTAAGCGGCCCAAGAGAAAAATCCACCGGTCCGCCCGTTCCACCTCGGCGGCCACGCTTAAGAGGGTGCTCACTTGGCTCCCCATCAAAAGAGAGATCCATCGGGTGAGCAAAAGGGTTCGTCTCACTCTGACGAGTTTGCTGCTGATGCGTTGGAGTTGCCTTATTACGCTCTCGCCTTTTGGGCTCCGCTCGTGAAACGGGTCTTTGCGAAGCCTCAGCATTCGTTAATTCTCCCGTTGGGGAACTCACTAAGGCAGGAGATGATGGGGTATGTGGGGTCGGCTCTAATGGAACTTGAGTCGTCTCTTTCGGTGCCGTAGGTGCTGGAGCCTTAGCACCACCACCAACTTCATGTGTCGCAGGCCCGCGCATACTATGTTTGACCGGCGGGGCATCAAACACCATCTCAACTTGTGGTTGCTGTGTCCCATTGGGCGTGCCGTGAATTTGTGCCGAATGATGCACAGCAAGCCATAACACCAAAAGATGCACCCCCACTGCCGCCATCAATGGGCCTATAGGGGGAGGGTCTACCAATATTTGTGCCCTCACCATGGGCACACGAGCCCCAGAGAGAACAGCTTCACCGCCCCTTATAACATCACGATATGACAGCGGCACAGCAAGAACCTGCCCTGTAGCGGCTGTCCGCATAACATAATCGCCCAGCCGTTCCCTGCGCTGCGGAGGAGCGTCCAACATCATCACAGGCAAGTACCCTGTGACCAAAAAGGGAAAGATAAAGGCAATATTTTCATCGCCTCTCCTTTGTGCCTCAAAATAGGCGTGATTGTCACCAACCGAAACGACCACCCTACATTTATGTAATATTGTTTCGCCCTCGCACTCCCCTTATCATTGCGCTTTATGATGCAAATACCTTCATCTTTCCAGCAGGACGCAGAGCTTTATGCGTTTGTTCAAAAAATCGGCCCTTGTCGCCTACATGAGCAATCCAACCGCTGTCCACAAACACCTGAGCCTTATTATTCTTTACTGAAGGCCGTCACAGGCCAACAACTCCATAACGCAGCCGCACGGCGGATTTTTGGCCGCTTATGCTGCCTCGGCCCAGACCAAAATGAGACGAGCCTCCCCCCATCACCCCAAACACTCCTCTCTTTAGAGGAAAAAACATTACGCCAATGTGGCCTTTCACAGGCCAAGCTATTGAGCTTAAAAGCCATTGCTCAAGGCCGGATTGATGGTCTCATCCCCTCTTTAGAAGAAGCACAATCATTAAGTGATGAAATATTGATCAAACGCCTCAGCAGCCTTCGTGGGGTTGGACGATGGACAGTCGAAATGTTGCTGATCTTTCATCTCCAGCGACCAGATGTCCTCCCTACGGGAGACCTTGGCGTGCAAGAAGGCTGGAGACGCCTGAAAATATTAGAGAATCGCCCCACACCTCGCTGCCTAAAAGAGGCAACAACACATTTCAGCCCGCACCGCTCCACACTCGCATGGTATTGCTGGCAAGCAAAAGCTCTTTTACCTCCCGTACCACAGCCGAGCAAAAAACCTTGACGTTTCCCCTCTCTACACGCACATAATGCGCCGCTATTGCCACAAATGGGGTGCATATTACTTACAGCGCTCTATGGCTTACGTTTTATCTTTTACTTCCTACAGGGATATTCATGCCTAAAGAAGACCTGATTGAGTTCACCGGCACGGTGACTGAACTTCTGCCCAACGCCATGTTCCGTGTTACGCTGGATAACGAACATACCATCCTTGCCCACACGAGCGGTAAAATGCGTAAAAACCGCATTCGCGTTCTTGCAGGGGATCGGGTCAATGTTGAAATGACGCCATACGACCTCAGCAAGGGCCGTATTACCTTCCGCTTTAAGTAATCTCCTACTAGCGGAGCGACCATCATCGCAACTTCAGCTATGACCGCATCAGCCCGGCCAGCCCTTGTGCTGGCCTCCGCTTCGCCGCGCCGTATCGACTTACTACGGCAGATCGGCCTAGAGCCTGATGCCGTCCTCCCCGCCAATATAGATGAGACACCGCATCCTGGTGAGCTCCCACGTCCTTATGCTCTCCGCATGGCGCGTGCAAAGGCGGCACATATCGCCCAAAATTATGGGAAACCCGCACTGATTATCGGAGCGGATACGGTTGTTGCTGCCGGCAGGCGGATTCTCCCTAAAGCGGAAGATGAAACAACTGCTCGCTCTTGCTTAAAGCTTCTTTCTGGCCGTCGCCATAAGGTGATTACATCCATCGTCTGCCACCCAACAGCAGAATGGGAGAGTGGTCACTTCTGCGAACGCTTGGTAGAGAGCCACGTTACCTTTAACCGCCTAAGCCCACAACAAATAGAAAGCCTTATCTCCCAAGGTGATTGGCAGGGTAAAGCTGGGGGATATGCTCTCCAGGGCTATGCGGCTGCCTTTATTCGCCAAATCGGAGGGAGCCCTTCTGGTGTTATTGGCCTCCCCTTATTTGAAATGGCCCAACTCCTCCGTGGGCAACCTCTCCCTGCTGGGCAGCACTGGCTGGCATAAATGATGGAGATTCGCCTCTCCTTTGCACCGGGTGAAGTTCGCATCGCTCTTTTAAAAGATGATGAACTGCTTGACGCTGCTCTCTGGCTACCCGGTAAACCTGATGGCTGGGGGGATGTGCATGTTGCGCGTATCACAACACACTCCCCTACTCTTGGTGGCGCCTTTGTTGAACTTGCAGCCCCCTCTCCCCTCACAGGCTTTCTAACAGGCAAAAAACTCCCCCCCGAAGGAAGCCTTGTCTGTGCCCGGATCATCCGCGGGGCGCAAAATGGCAAGGGAGTACGGCTCAAGCTACACCCTCTCCCTCAGGGCAGTGAGCTCGGCATCGCACCGCGACGCCTTTCCCCCGGACCAACGCCGTTAGAAGAAATGGCTCAGCGCTACAAAGATGCTCCTATCTTGCTGGATAGTGCGCGCTTGGCAGCGTCTCTCCCGGCATATCTGCGCCCCCGCATACAACGTGTTCCCCAAAGCTTTGATGAAACATTAGAAGCTGAATGGGCAGCACTCCTCTCCGCCGAGGCGGAACTTTCCCCCCTTAAAGCGCATATCACCCCAACCCCAGCCCTTACGGCTATTGACCTCGATAGCGCCAGCCAACCAGACTTTGCTACAAATGTGGCGTGTTTCCCTGCGTTGCTCCGACAAATACGCCTTCGCAATCTCTCTGGTACAATCTTGATCGACCCTGCTGGCGTAAAAAGCAATAAGCGCCCTGCTCTTGTGCCTTTTCTAGAAAAAGCCAACGCACAAGAAGACGACCCTCTCGCTCCCCGCATATTGGGCATTACCCCCTCTGGATTACTCGAAATCACCCGCCCCCGGCGGCGTGCAGCTTTGCATGAACATTACACCTCCCCCCACGGGCAAGCACTCGCGATTCTCCACCAGATCCTCGCTGAGGGTCTCACTGGTGCGCAGCTTTCTGCCCCACCTGCGATCATTCATGCTTTAGAAAATGATCTATCTGCTTTAGATGATTTTCATTACGAGACGGGGCGTAAACTCACCTTACAATGCCGTCCTCTCTCGCCCACATCTTGCTGGAGTCTTTCATGAGCTGCCCCATTTGCAACAAAGAAACAGACCCCGCCTTCCGACCATTCTGTTCAAAACATTGTGCAGATATAGATCTCGGCCGTTGGTTTACTGGCCATTATCGTGTGCCGTCCTTCCGCCAAGATAACGAGCCAGAGACCTCTCCCAACGAGACAAACAAACACACACCTTCCTCATACGAGTAAAAGCCCCTACCCCATCTAGTTTTAGAGAGATTTCTTTTGGGAAAAGGGTTGATCCCTCACTCCGCATAGGGTAAACCCCTCTCCATGGCCGCGTGGTTATACGCAGCCTTCGGTGCCCAAGTAGCTCAGTTGGTAGAGCATGCGACTGAAAATCGCAGTGTCGGTGGTTCGATCCCGCCCTTGGGCACCATTTTATATCTCCCTTAAAAATTGAAATATATTCTCAGCGTTCAGCGTGTGCAGAGCTATCTCTGGCATAGTATGTATGAGCATATACCTATGCTCGCATTGCCCACGATACCCTCAATAAAAAGGGGGCTGTGAGCCCCCTTCTTCTTTTACATCTTACACACGCTGTTAATTGCTATCCAACCGTGTAACCGTCTGCCGTAATGGATAAACGGCAAGATGATTAATGACCGCTGCTGCATTGGTTACTTGAATGCTCAATGTCTCCAACGGGTTTGCTGGGTAAATCAATGCAGTGCCAACAGACATGCCATCATTTGCAAAGATCTCCAGCGCACAAGCGTCTAGAATCACTTTCACCTTAAAACGACGGCTCCCTGGCACTAAGGCCGTAGAGAAACTGCCCGTAAAGAACGGATGATTAAAACCGTGAAGATTGCTTCTATCAAGCCACATCTGGCTTGAGAAAGCATCAAACCCAATACTCAGGCTCTCTCCCTGACGGTTAGAAAAAACAATTGCAAAACGCCCAGAACGGCCTTGGTCGCCATCTGGTAACATGCTTGCTCGTTCTTCAAGAGAAACATCAAGTTCAATCTCAATGGCCTCTGTTGAGGGAATAGTAAACTGACGACTACTTTGTGTTTCCAAACGAGAAAGCGTGATTGGCAGCGCACGCCCGCGCAATGCTTCTAGCTTGTATGGCATTTGAACAATACGCAGCCACCCCGCCTCATCACGCCGCAGCGTTACTTTACGTGGCACGGTCATAACCCCACGCCAGCTTTTATTGGGGAGTTCCTCACAATACTGCCAATTATCTAGCCACGCAATGTACACTGTCTGGTTACCAGGCATATTACTATAAGGTTGCAGAGCGTAACTATCTTTTGCCCAATCCGTCAGCCCCACAGCGGTATCTTCCGGCTGGAAGCGTTCACCATCAAAATGCCCAACAAAATATTGCGTTATGCTGCCGCCCTGCGGACCACCAGGATTGATAGAGACAAACAACACCCAACGCTTTTCATCTGCGCCGTCTCCCTCAACATCCACTTCAACAAGGGCTGGGCATTCATAATCAACACCAATAATACCAGCGGGCCCAAAATCGCTCAGATGCATCCAATGTTTCAGGTCGAATGAGCCATAAAATGAAACCTTATGCTCACGCGCCCGCACGACAGACATCACCCATTTACTGCTCGGAGCATGCCAAATCACGTTCGGATCACGAAAGGAGTTATGCCCGATATCTAACACCGGGTTCCCTTCATAATCATGATAGGTCTGCCCACCATCGGGGCTCCATGCGATATACTGCGTTTGCCGTTGGGGGGATGCACGCGTGTAAATAGCTACCAAGCCGCCATCCATCGGCGGTAAAGCTGGCGCCATTGGCACAGGAGCGACAGACTTAGATACGGGGTCTTCCTTCACACCATCAAGCAAAGCTGTATCTTGCGGTTTTTGTTTCAATAAATTTTGCGCTTGGTGATCAATCGCATGATTTAACTGCTCAGCAGGTGAAATATCGGAAGTATCATATCGCTGTGCCAGCTTCTGCGCGGCTGTCTCTACTGAACCAGGCTGTGGCTTTTCTTGCGTGCGAGGTGGAAACAAACCTGAAATATTATCACGATCCAGCACAACGCAACCGCTATACGCCTCACCAGCTTCCGTCTCACGGATAGCAATAGGCAGATCTTCCCAATTATAGAGATCCGTACTTACCGCATGGCCCCAATGCACATGCCCTGCATAAGGCCCAAAAGGATTATGCTGATAATAAAGATGGTAATATCGCCCATCAAACACCAAGCCGTTAGGGTCATTCATAAACCCAACAGGCGGTGAGAAATGAACCTTAGGGCGATATTGTAAATCTGCCGCTGTCTGCGTCACCTTTACTGGTACAGGGGCGGCCGCATTCCCCGGCTCGGCGTGGGCATTATTGGGCTGTGGCGGCGCACTCGATCCGCTGCTTGTGCTCTCAGCCCGTGCCCGTGGCCCCAATAAAGCACCCACCGCTATCAAAGACCCTAAAACCTTGCGCCGCTTCACCGCCATGACAGCCCGCCCTTCTTTTTAGAAGTTATCAAAAGAATATTAATGAATGTGACTATATCCAGTCCTCTTTTGCAAGATGCGTTACAGGCTACTTGCTCTTACTGTGTGAGATTAAAAAATCCTTTATAAACTGCCTATCATGAGGCTCTTTCCTCCTCTAGAAAGCGCAGCATATAAAGCTGACACAATATCACTTTGTCGTTACATATAGTCCTAACGTAACCCCTGCAGGATACCTCTTTTCGTGAAACGCCCTGACCCCTTTCTCATGAGCTTGCTTGCTGCCATTCTGATCGCCTCTCTGGCGCCTTGCCCCACAACGTGGCAACCATGGCTTTCACGCTTAACCTCCTTACTCGTGATGCTCATGTTCTTCTTCCAAGGGGCTAAATTACGCCGTAGCGCTTTGTTTGAAAGCATCCGCAACTGGAAACTCCAAGGCAGTACATTACTTGTCAGCTTTGGTATCTTCCCCTTACTGGGGATAGGGCTTTACGGACTGGCTCTTCTCATATCCCCTTCTGGCTTTTTAGGCTCTACCGTTTGGTCCGGAGTGTTATTTCTCTGTTGTTTGCCCTCTACAGTACAATCCTCCATTGCCCTAACATCCATCGCACGCGGTAATGTGCCTGCCTCTATTTGTGCTGCAACAATCTCAAACATTCTGGGGATTATCCTTACCCCTCTTCTCAGTGGTCTTTTCTTTCACCATGGCGAAGGAGGCAGCGGCCTACAAACGGTGATCGATGTTGCTCGCGAACTTCTCCTTCCCTTTATTGCAGGGCAAATCTTACAGCCTTGGCTCGGCCCGATCGTACAGCGCCATAAAATTCTCATCTCTTTTACTGATCGTGGCTCTATTATTGTGCTGGTCTATGCCGCATTTAGCTCGGCTGTGCTGCAAGGGCTATGGCAGCGTGTCCCTGCGATGACCCTCCTTGGGATTGTCGTTATCGATACAATCCTACTCGCCCTTGCTTTAAGCACGAGCTATCTCCTAGGTAGGCTAATGGGCCAAAAGCTTGAGGATAATATTACCCTTCAATTTTGCGGCTCCAAAAAATCCCTCGCTTCTGGCGTGCCAATGGCCAGCATTATCTTTCCCGGCGGGGCAGGGATTATTGTGATCCCTCTTATGGTCTTCCACCAACTCCAACTTTTTGTCTGCACGGTTATGGCTCGGCGCTATGCCAGTCGCCCACTCTCACAGGATGACATATAAGGCTATACAGCACTTTCTCATCTGCCATGCACACAGCTAAGGGGATATATATTCCTGCCATGAGTAATTTCCTGTAGGGTTGGTCTTATATTCCCTTTCCCCCTTTTAGGGCCTTCCCTCCACGGAGATGCTGGTGCCACGCCCCCCTGTAGAGACACACCCTGTCCACGCAACATATTTAGAGCGCCTGCATAACCATATGCTTCTTATCGGCACGTTACGCGAAGGGCTTTTAGAGCTCCTAAGCCGTCCTGAAGCACCAACGGCGCTCCAACATTGGATCACCACTATCTTGGAGCAAAACCGCCAACAAGAACGGCAGGTTAATCAATTGCTCCAACAACATGGTGAGCCCCCTCATCATGAACATAATACCGTCTCAACAATTCTCAATACGGTTGTGTCCTGCTTTCCTACCGGGGAAGTTCACCCTCATCTTCTTGGCGCAATGCTGGATATTGCAGGCTATATTGCCCGCCTACGAACATCCCTAGCACTGCTTATTCTCTTAGCAGAAAAACTGTCTCTCTCAGAAGACGCCGCTACTCTCGCTACTCTGCGTCAAAATAGCAAAAATGCATCCCGCAGTTTAAAAGAGGTTCTCCCCTCTCTCCTGGATGTAGAATAAACGCAAAATATAGAAGCATACGAAAAGAGGGAGGATATCTTTCCGATATCCTCCCTCTTATTCATATATCGTTCACGGCTAACAGCCGAGTACGTTACTATGCAGCAGCCCCTGCGAGCAGGCTAGCCAATGTGCGCGCAAAACCACTTGGATCAGGCAGGGCTTCGCCTTCTTGTACACGCGCTAGGTCAAGCAAGATACGAGCATGCTCATCCACACTCTCCCCTTTCTCAACCCGTTCAGCCAAGGCACGAATTAATGGATGCCGTGGGTTAATTTCCAACACAGGAGGCAATGCAGGCATATCCTGCCCAGAACGACGCATTAAGCGCTGCATAGCAAGGTCTGGTCCACCCTCAGCAGTGATCACAACGGCACTACCTGTTAACCTTACAGTGCTACGGACATCCTTTACTGCATCACCCAAAGCTTCCTTCAAAACAGGTGTCAGCTTCTCAACATTAGCTGGCTCACCTTGTTCTTCTGTCTCTGGAGCGAATTTCTCAAGATCCCCATGCGCCTGCACAACAGAACGGAAGGTTTTATCTTTGTAAGAATGTAAACGATCTGGCCAGAAGCTATCCACTGCATCTGTCAGCAACAGCACCTCAATCCCACGAGAGCGGAACCCTTCCAGCTGTGCTGATGCCTTCAAGGCACTTAAATTATCCCCAACAAGATAATAAACCGTCTCCTGCTCTGGCTTCATCCGGCTGATATATTCATCCAATGTGATCAACTCATCACCATTGGTGGAGTGGAAACGAGCAAATTCTGCAATTTCCTGCCGGTGCTCAGAATCTTCCCATAGCCCCTCTTTAATAACGAGACCAAAGTTATTCCAGAAACTAGTGAAGCTCTCACCACCTTCTTGAGCACGCTTTTTAATTTCACTCACCACGCGGCGGGTCACTGCTTTGCGGATCCGCGCAAGCACAGGCGTAGCCTGAAGCATCTCACGAGAGACATTCAATGGTAGGTCTTCTGTATCAACCACACCTTGTACAAACCTCAACCAGTTTGGCACGAGGTTCGCTTCATCAGTGATGAACATCCGCCTTACATGTAGATGAATCCGACTCTCACGGCTGCTTTGCTCCATAAAGTCCATCGGGCGGGCACCCGGTAAGAACAAGAGGGAGGCAAACTCCACCGTGCCTTCAGCACGCCAATGTAATGTTGCATATGGCTCGTCAAACGCACGTGCCACATGACGATAAAACTCAGTATATTGTTCTGATGTGATCTCAGACTTTGGACGAAGCCAAAGGGCTGTGCCCTCATTAATGGTCTCTTCTTTCTCCTTGCCCTCATCATCCTTCTCATGAAGGATAACAGGCCAAGAGATATGATCAGCCCATTTCCGAATAATCCCACGCAGGCGCCAAGGATCGAGGAACTCTTCTGCATCTTCTTTGATATGCAGCGTAATATCTGTCCCCGGTTGGGCACGTTCTGCCGCCCCAAGGCTATAAGACCCCTTTCCTTCAGAGACCCAACGTGCAGCAACATCTTCACCCGCACGACGAGAGACCACATCCACCTTGTCGGCCACCATGAAGGCAGAATAAAAACCAACACCAAACTGCCCAATAAGGCTCGGGCGCTCTTCTGGTTTCGTGTTGCTCAACTTCTCGCCAAAAGCTTTCGTGCCAGAACGAGCAATCGTGCCGAGGTTTTGAGTAAGCTCATCAGGGCTCATCCCCAAACCATCATCAGATAATGTAATGGTTTTTGCGTCTTTATCCGCCACGATATGGATAGACGGCGCCTCTGGCAGGGTTAATGCTGCATTTGTGAGAGCCTCAAAGCGGCGCTTATCCATCGCATCAGCCGCATTAGCGACCAACTCCCGCAGAAATATTTCACGGTCAGAATACAGAGAATGCACAACGAGATCGAGCAACTGCCCTACCTCTGCACTAAAACTATGCTGTTTCATTTCCGCTGTGTTCTCGCGCTCACTCATTGCGCTTAGCACTCCTACAAATGCAGACCCGTCAATATCTCCTCGCCTATCTGCACATTCAGCGACAAGACAAGGTGAGATATGGAGACTACCTCCACTTATTTCAAGCGTGGTTCTCCCCCCTATCTAACGCTCTATAGGCCCCACATTTTAAGCCATATGGCTATACGCAACCTCCCGTGAAACACGCAGAGCAGGCACTGCTTCATCTTCCCACAAATTTTTGTCGTCTCTTAGATAAGGGCCTCCCGCCTTCACCTCCACTGAGAGACATGCGCCAACCCCACTCCCTGTAGGGAGATCCAACCGCGCCTCACCATTCATCCAACGCCACGGACCATGCTCTTGAACATCCCAGCCCTCTGCTTGCGGCGCACTTAAAAAACCAGTAACCCCTTCCGCACTGCCATCAGCGCGCAATAAACGCACCTCTCCAACTAAAACACCTAACTCGCGCCGGTCATCAATATAGGGGCCAATCACATCACAAGGGCGGCTCGTTCGTGACAGCAATACAACGCTATCAACATCACCATCTAGGCTAAATAAATAACGATGTCCCTGCTGCTCCTTTAATGGAAACGGATGACCTTGCTCATCACATAGCGCAAGGCCAGGATCAAACGTGATCTCCTCATTAACATCGTGCGGAATACATAAACCAAGAGCCTGAGAGCGATCACTCAACCTACGATATAGTGGCTCAATAACCTCGCGCCGCGTCTCAAGAGGGGCGGCGGCATCAGTCGCCCAGCTCTTCGGAGGGGCAGATTCCTCGCCTGGAGCCGCTTCAGAGGCCCCAAAATAATGATCATGCCCCGTATTTAGAAACGTCTCTGTAAAGGCACCATCAACATCTATAATTTCATGACATTCCGTCTCAAAATGCCAGTAATCGTAATAGCTCTGTGTTTTATCGTAAAATATAGAGGCCCCATTTACCAACATCCGTACGGGTACAAAAACACCACCTAAAAAAAAGCAATGCTCTGCTGTAACGCACATATCTTTATACGGAATATTCTCCCCTAAAGCGTGCCTCAATATCTTTACAGGCCACCCGGCCTCATCATCAGGCAAATGTGGACGTACATGAACACGCCCCTTTCCAACCCACACAACCCGTGCCCGGCGCTCCAATCCATTGCGACTATCATGCACAAGGACCTCCGCACCCTTCTGGAGAGCCTCTACACAAACTCGCCCGCCGGGAACCTTCACCTCACTCCCAGAAAGATAACAGGTGATAACCCCTCCCTGACCATCTGATTGAGTGAATGTGTAGATATATTTTTTACTTCCTACAAAGCTTCCCTTCGGGATAGGGCTTCCAATCTTCGCTAAGTGGAAGGGGTCTCCTTTGATTGTGAGAATACGCCCATTTGAATTCAACTTTCGGGCTGCACCATCACCAATCAACGTCACATCTCGTGCCTGCAAATATGTCCCCACAACAGATGAAGCACTGCGGAAATCCACCACAAAATTTTCAGGAATTTTAGATGTTATACGCCCTCGTCCATCCACGAATTGAATCGTCCGCTTTAAAAACATTCTGGACGGACTATGCTGATCTACTGTTATTTTCCCACCACTTGGCCCAACTGTGATGGCTAAATCATCTGCGGTATATGCCGTTAAATCTCCCCTCAAATGAGCCGTCCCACCATTAATTTTTAAGCTGCTCTTCGGCCACATGTAGCTCCAACGCCCCCCCACAACGACCGTTGCCCCATTCTGGACATTAACGGCAATGGGGTGGCCCATACGCTCCATTAGCGTTGATAAATCGACCACCACAGGGTCATTGGGAGGGGTCGCATCCGTCCGTGTAATATATATATATCTTACATCATTATTAACCATACCCGTAGCATCACCGCTTCTATGGATAACGGCCTCACCTCTACGGAGCCTAGAATTCATAACCATTAAAAAGCCCCTACTACCTTTAGGAATAGAGGCTTAATTATGATAATTTTATTTATTAAATGTTTAATTTATAAAAAAAACACACAAAAAATAATATGTGAATAAGTAATTAAACAAATATTAAATTGACGTTTATTGTATTTTAAATTTTATTATACATTCCATACATAATATTATTCTCGCTTCTTGCAATACGCACCCCTCCCTGACTTTTACGCGCCCACAAATTTTTGTCGTCTCTTAGATAAGGGCCTCCCGCCTTCACCTCCACTGAGAGACATGCGCCAACCCCACTCCCTGTAGGGAGATCCAACCGCGCCTCACCATTCATCCAACGCCACGGACCATGCTCTTGAACATCCCAGCCCTCTGCTTGCGGCGCACTTAAAAAACCAGTAACCCCTTCCGCACTGCCATCAGCGCGCAATAAACGCACCTCTCCAACTAAAACACCTAACTCGCGCCGGTCATCAATATAGGGGCCAATCACATCACAAGGGCGGCTCGTTCGTGACAGCAATACAACGCTATCAACATCACCATCTAGGCTAAATAAATAACGATGTCCCTGCTGCTCCTTTAATGGAAACGGATGACCTTGCTCATCACATAGCGCAAGGCCAGGATCAAACGTGATCTCCTCATTAACATCGTGCGGAATACATAAACCAAGAGCCTGAGAGCGATCACTCAACCTACGATATAGTGGCTCAATAACCTCGCGCCGCGTCTCAAGAGGGGCGGCGGCATCAGTCGCCCAGCTCTTCGGAGGGGCAGATTCCTCGCCTGGAGCCGCTTCAGAGGCCCCAAAATAATGATCATGCCCCGTATTTAGAAACGTCTCTGTAAAGGCACCATCAACATCTATAATTTCATGACATTCCGTCTCAAAATGCCAGTAATCGTAATAGCTCTGTGTTTTATCGTAAAATATAGAGGCCCCATTTACCAACATCCGTACGGGTACAAAAACACCACCTAAAAAAAAGCAATGCTCTGCTGTAACGCACATATCTTTATACGGAATATTCTCCCCTAAAGCGTGCCTCAATATCTTTACAGGCCACCCGGCCTCATCATCAGGCAAATGTGGACGTACATGAACACGCCCCTTTCCAACCCACACAACCCGTGCCCGGCGCTCCAATCCATTGCGACTATCATGCACAAGGACCTCCGCACCCTTCTGGAGAGCCTCTACACAAACTCGCCCGCCGGGAACCTTCACCTCACTCCCAGAAAGATAACAGGTGATAACCCCTCCCTGACCATCTGACTTTTTAAAGTCATGTGAGTAGTACTTAACAACAGGGGTAATATAGACACCTCCCTGCACATTCTGCCCCACATTCCCTCGGACCCTGACACTTGATGGCGGCATATTACCAAAGGATATTAAATTCCCCACCTGCCGTACTACTGGCCACGCAGATGTAATATTTAGAGGCAGATTCCATAGCCTCCTTCTCCCAGAAACCGCCATGTTACTCTGCCCTGATTTTCTTAAATTGGCATATCTATTCCACCTCGAAGCACTACCCACTCGAGAACGATTCTTTATCCCCACTGACACAGAACCCGCACGAGCCGTGGTAGAAATACCTTCTTTACTCACCGTAACGCTGCCCGCTGCATTGCCAGCGCTTCCTTCAACAACGATGCGTTTATATCCCATTGCATTCCCAATGAGCTGCAGCTGAAATGGATCGCCTTTAAAGGTCAGAGTCCGCTTTGTTTTATCATCTTGTTGAGCGTCACTGCCCATAACAGTTATATTTTTCGAAGGGATATACCAAGCGCGGATAAATTCAGCTTGGGGGTAATCAATTAAGAAACCATCCGGCATCTCATCCGTATAATTCTGATCTTCATCTAAAAATCTAACAACCGCCTTAAGCGCCGTAGAGGCATCTTCTTGTGAATCCACAATTAAGGTACCACCCTGCGGCCCTACTACGATCTCCAAGCCTCCATTCTCTGTACTTCCTAGCCCCTCTTTTAACTCAACCATCCCACCATTGATCTCAATGCGGTTCTCCTTCTCCCCACTCGGGAGCCTCCCGCCAATAATCACCTTTGTTCCACTTTGCACATCAACACTCACACCAGGCGGGCACGTTGATAGAACTTGTGATAAATCCACCACCACAGGGTCGTTCACGGCTGTTTGCTGATTTCGTGCAATCCGAAATGTGGTTACATTCTTATTAATAAGAGATTCAAAATTACCGCTGCCATATATATCAACGATTCCATCACGAATATTATACTTCTTATCCATAAAATCGTCCTCAACTTATATGTGGGGCCAATTTTATGTAGACTATATAAATTTATTAAATGCTTATTTTTTGTTTATATACACTTAATACAAGCTATTTTTATATTGTTTTATTTATTGCTTATTTTAATTTATAAGAATTTAACAAAAATGAAGAATATTTATTGTTATGTTATTTCATATCATAAGAAAATATACAGCACCTTCTGGCACATACTTTAATGCGCACGAAGTGTCTTTACGCCTTTAAGAAAACCTAAAAACACTTCGTGGTGCCTATTTAATCCTTCGTCAGAACCAACTCCGAATACCAAAGGTAAATCGAGCTGCACTAGCAGCCATACCTCTCTGTCGCGCTATGGAACGACTCTTCATAAGCGGACTATCATATGTCACCGCTATGTAGGGGGCCATTTTACGCCATAACTCATAACGCAACCTTAGGCCTGTATCGATATCCCCCAATCCTGCGCCAACCAGTCGTGCTTTATCTGCTCGACTATAAAGGTTCAGTTCAATTTGGGGCTGCAGAATAAGTCGATTGGTTAATAACAAGTCGTAAGACCCTTCTAGGCGCCCAGCGACCCCGCGATCATTAAAATATCCCGTAGCTTGGACTTCAAACTGGTACAAAGCCAAGCCTTGCACCCCTACCGCACCCCATGCACGAAATGGCCCGCTATCAATATCCAACCGAACACCGGCCTGTAAGTTAAAATAAGGGGATACTGCACGGCTATATAACGCCTCTTGATCTCCATCTCCGACACGGCCACGTGTCATCGTACCTTCGCTCTTTAGCCAAAGGCGATTATAATCACCTCCGTACCAAGCCTCACCATCCCAGCGTAGGGAGGAGCCACCCCCCGCTTGATACCGCCCCTCGAATTCATCCAAAATACCATGAAACCAGCGCCCTTGGTCCATCATATGCATATGATGACCAATATCGACCACGGGGGCTGGAGCATCGACAGCCTTGTGAACAAGGCGAGAGCTTTTTTTCTCTACCCGCCCTTTCCGTAAAGAAGCTGCCGGAGCGGACTTTATGTTCACTCTCATACTCTGCATATCCATGCCAGACATATCCATATCCGACATATCCTCATCTGATGAAGCCATATCAGATGTATGAGATGATGACGTTATATGCTCTGCTTGCGCCGAGACTGTAAAAACCAACACCCCAAAAAGAACAGTAAAAATACGGATCATATTCATGAGACAATCACCTCCCGGAACATGCCCGTTTGCATATGGTACATAAGGTGACAGTGATACGCCCATACACCCAGCGCATCCGCTGTGACGAGCACACTCATACGAGAGCCTGGCTGTGAGATTACTGTATGTTTAAGAGGTCGATAAATGTCCTCCCCATTCTCAAGCTCACTCCACATCCCATGAAGATGTAAAGGATGTTCCATCATCGTATCATTGATGACTGTAAGCCTGACACGCTCATTATATTGCAGGTGAATGGGACCAGACTCTGAATATTTCCGCCCATTAAACCCCCATATATAGCGCTCCATATTCCCCGTTAGATGAAGGATAATCTCCCGTGTAGGGGGCCGATGGTCCGGCGCTGGAATAAGAGCCTTTAGATCGCTATAAGCCAGTACTTTCCGGCCATTATTCTCCAGCCCATCACCGGGGCTCCCAACACGCTCTATTGGCTGTGCCGCTACCATTTGGTTTTCGACATTTATAGGGGGCGGCCCAGGATCATCAATTTCATCAGCAGGTTCCCGCAAGAGCTTTTGATTTGCGCCTCCCCCCATATGCGGCATGCTCCCCATCCCGGCCATAGAGCTCATCCCCATATCGGCCATCCCTCGAACAGGTCGTGGATCCATCTTTGGAAGAGGGCCTAAAAGCCCCAACTGTGGGGTGAGTGTGCCGCGCGCAAAACCCGTTCTATCCTCACTTTGAGCAAAGATCGTATATGGCTTGCTTACTATCGGTGTGACCCGCACCATATATGTTTCCCCTGGTGCGATCCGAAATTCATCTACCGCAACAGGAGCTACGGGGTTTCCATCTGCCTCTACAACAACCATTTCAAGGCCGGGAATACGCACATCAAACAAAGTCATAGCTGCGGCATTAATCACCCGTAGCAAAACAGCCTGACCTGGCTGGAAGAGCCCACTCCACCCCTGCTGAGCCGCCTGACCATTCATCAAATAATGGTACACAACACCGCTAACATCAGAAATATCCGTCGCACTCATCCGCATACGAGACCACTGCAAACGGCTTTTAAACGCCGCCATCATCCCGCCAGCTTGACGAGTCTCTCGTGGAAGAGACGCAACACTCCGCTGCCGAAAATTATAATAATCACTCTGCATTTTGAGGTTATTAATAATCTGCTCAGCAGTCACATCCGTCCAATCTGAGAGCAAAACAATATGATCATGCTTCGCACGGGGAAGCAAAGACGCCTCCGCAGGTTCGATGATAATCGCCCCATACAAACCCGCCGTTTCTTGGTGGCCAATATGGCTGTGATACCAATAGGTTCCACTCTGCATAACAGGGAAGCGATACGTAAAACTTTCCCCAGCAGGAATTCCCGCAAAACTTAACCCAGGGACACCATCCTGATCGCTGGGTAGGCGTATCCCATGCCAATGAAGAGCCGTAGGTTCATCCATCTTATTATGGACATGTATCACGACCTCTCGCCCTTCCTGCCATCGCAGAACAGGAGCGGGTAATTGCCCATTTACATAATAAGCAATCCCTCGCGTAACCCCGAGTTTAATCTCCCCACGGGTTAACGTAAGCTCAAATTCAAGAGGCTCTTCTACCGCTTGTATCCTCGCCCTATGGGATGAGGGCTTCGCTACTGCACGTTGTGTTTTATATGCCAATGCCGCAGTGGACATCGCACCCAAGCTCGCCAGAAAATGGCGGCGAGGCACTATATAATCACTCATTTCCAAAGCACCTGTTTAAAAACAGTCTATGCCGAGACCTTCAGTCCGACATTACAGAACAGTTCAAACAATGCGCTTTGCTGGCGGACGCCACGGTGCTGCCTTATACGAGGACACTAACAACAGCCCATTATTAAAAGAGAATGCCTCTTTCGCCTCTGGCAAAAGCTCATCATCACCCTCCACCAACACACCCAACATACCATACATGTTATAATGCGTCTGGCAGCAGGACCCCTCTATATTATCAGCATTCACTATTTTTTCTGGTGCAAACACCATCGGCTTGCCCCCCACAAAAGACATAACCTTTACATGCCGAGCGTGGTAGATACGTCTTTGTGGGTCATGCTCTAAACAGGTAATAGATATAGGATGCCCCTTCGCAACGGCCTTGCCTACAAATGCATGTACATGTGAAATCCTGTGCGCATTTTCTTTCATATGCCCCATCGTACCTGGCATAGGCGCACTTACTGCAGCAGGGCTCATTTGCAATAATGTCCCTATTAACAACGCCATCATTATGCGAAAGATACGTCCCACAGGCATAAACGCCTTATACTCCTATCCTCTACATAACCAAGTTAAGCCATAATATGCTTTTTAAACAAGGTATGTAACACAGCGAGGTCTTTATGAGCACAATCTTAACTCTACCTATCTCCGGTTTAAAATGTGATGGGTGCGTTCGCTCCCTTACCAAGGCGCTACAAGCTTCCCCCTCTATTGAAGAAGTATCCGTAAACCTAGAGCCCCCTCAAGCGCGCATTACCTTTGGAACAACACCCCTTTCTGTCGAAGAAACAATAAAGCTGATCCACAAAGCTGGTTTTGACTCTCCTTAAACACCACTCATCCAGCTTATCGCTATATCTTTCTGATATTTTCGCCCCACATCATCGGCGGCCATTCATTTATATTGTTCGGAACGCCGATGGTGAAATTTTACCTATATTATTGAGTGATTAATTCATAAATAAATCATACACCATAATAAATTTGCTCTCATTCCATAAATAACACCATCCAAAACCACATAAAAAAGCAGAATAAAATACGGTGTAAACAAAATAGAATATTTTAGTTAAATAATCACACATCAAAACGTTATTTAATCATCCTATAAATTATTATAAATTTTCAAGTCAAATATTCATAAAGTTTATTATTTTATTAACATTATTCCTATATATCCTTTCCCCGGCGGCGAGATATCCAGCCGCCTTACCCTAAAATGAGGCATAAAAGCATGCGTGAACTCAGCGTTACCGAACAGGACAGCGTAGCTGGTGGATGTTTGAACATTTTGCACACCCTAGGTATGCTCTTTAAATTCATCCCCCGCTTACCAGCGCATAACCCACGGGAGACAGCGTCTCCTCTAACGATTTCCAATAATTACGGTGTGATCATTGGTCGAGTTGGTGGGCGCATTGGCCAGATCAGCGGGTATGTTGGCGAAACGAGTGGTGACGTTAATATGGTGCATCCTTCCTCACGCTAACACATTGATATTAATAGATATAAAGAACCCGCCTGTTCGACACATGGACAGGTGGGTTTTTTATTTTAGCAACAATGAAAACAAGAAAAAATATGAACTATACGATTTTGTTATTTTATTTATTTATAGTGAAACATGTCTATTATAATATATTTTTTATTTTATTTATAAGTTTATTAATATTTTTCATCTTATATTGTTGTTGGCGACAGTACTTAGTACTTGCCGTCGTTCCCTAGAATGAGGTGAAAAATCATGCGTGAACTTAATATGCTGGAGCTCAGCTCCGTATCTGGTGGTGGCATTGCGAAAGTTGTTGGGAAAGTTCTCTCGGAAGTTCTTCCCAAACAGACCCCCGCACGCACAGCTGTATCAGCTCAGGCTATCAGCGAAAACCAAGGCGTCATTGTTGGTAACATTCGTGGCAATATTGGCCAATTAACTGGTCATATTTCCTAATAGGATCACAGGGGAGCGGGTTGTAATTGAGTTCTCCCTTAATATCCCCTTCCCCTGCGGTTGGGCCCGTCACAGTGCCGTGGCGGGCCGTCCCCTAGGGTGAGTGGTGTTATTCCACACCACTTGTTCTTAGTACAAGGTGTACGATCATGCGTAAATTAAATTCTGCAGAACTCTCAATCGTTGCCGGTGGCACTGACGGAGAGGATAAGTTGCTTTTCCCACCTGAAGTCGCAAAAATGCACATCAAAGAAGGGAATGACAACGGTAAAATCTTCTTCCAGCCTGAGGTTGATGCGTTGAGGTCTGAGATTGAGGGCGGCTTTTTCCCCCCAGAAGCGTGAGGGAGGATGCTACCATGCGCGACCTAAATCCAGCAGAATTCTTGGCTGTTTCTGGCGGCAGCGATAAACCAGCAAATGACGATAAACTGTTCTTCCCGCCTGAGGCTAAGGAGATACAAGCTAAGCTGAATGCCGATAGGCTGTTTTTCCCACCCGAGGTGGAAGCCATGAAAGCAGCCGAGGCCCGAAAAACGTGCCGCCGCGTACAAATCGACCCACGCAACCAGTAAAAACCAAGGTGTAATGCCATGCGTAAGTTGAGTTATGTGGAACAGGTGGCTGTTTCGGGTGGTAGGTTATACTTCCCACCCGATATAGAGGCAATGAAACGCACATCAAAACCCAAGGTTGAGTGTTCCGTTGCGACCTCCGTATCAACGGCAACGTCGACTGAGGTGTATAATTTTATTGGCTCTATCAGTCACAATTCGGGAGTCATTATCGGCAATATTAGCGCTGCTGATATTGGGGTTATCGTCCCTGAGATCAGTAACAACCTCTCTATTGAGGGATATTCTTCTCTCTTTATCAACGACTAAGGGCTATTTATTTTAGCCTCTAACCACCCGCCTTTCATGGCAGATACGTTAGACTAAAATAAATTTCTTCTCAAAAAAGAAACCCGTCGGAAACTACTCCGGCGGATTTCTTTGTACCCCTTATGTAATGTCACCCATTGCAAAAATATCATCTGCCCGTTCTGCTGTAGCAGGCCGGTGTGTCACGATAATACGCGTTATTGGAAGGCTATTTAACACAGTCTCCACAATACGTTCTGAAGCAGGGTCCAAATTGCTAGTTGCCTCATCTAGGAACAATATCCTCGGAGCTTGATACAAAGCACGAGCCAAAATCAACCGCTGCCGCTGCCCTCCAGAAACAGTGCTTCCCATCTCACCAATTAATGTTTCAAATCCCATTGGCATTTTTTGGATATCATCAAGAATATGTGCATTCTGAGCACACTCAATCACTCTCATCATATCCATCTCATCATCAAACCCTGCTATATTCTCCGCGATACTCCCTGAGAACAAAATATCATCTTGCAATACGCCTGCTATCTGTGCGCGAAAAGCCTCTCGATTAGCAGATGTCAGCTCCATCCCCTTCCAGAATATCTGCCCTTCTACTGGCTGCACCAACCCCATGAGCAAGGCCAATAAGGTAGATTTTCCACAGCCTGAAGGCCCAATAATCGCAATACTTTTCCCTTGATAAATCTTTATATTAATGTCTCGAAACACCCAGCAATCTTCTTGCCCATATCTATATCCCAAGCCACGGCACTCTAATATGGGGATTTCAGCCATATCCACTGCATCATCATCTATCCGCGCCGCAACAGAGCTATACGCCACATCACCTTCATTCGTCTCTGATTCAGCAAGAGCGATATCAGACAGACGATCACACTGAACCCTTAAATTTTTGATCTTAAATCCAATGCCTATAAGGTTTCCTATACGCCCACAAAATTGGTCCCGATAGCTTACAAAAGCCATCAACATGCCTATCGACATCGCTCCAGACATGACCATTCGCGCTCCCAACACTAACGTGGCCACTCTATCCAATGCGACAAGGAACTCCTGCGCACGCGTAAAAACAAGATCATACCGCTGCATTTTTAAGCCCGCATTGATGCCGTCAATCATACGGTTGGTCCACACCACTGTACGACGGTGCTGCAAGCCCATTAGCTTTACACTGCGGATACCGCGCAATGTCTCAACAAAATGCCCTTGTTGTGAGGCCTCATGCACGAGGGCTTCCTCAGACATTTCACGGTAAGGGCCATATTGGATAAATCGTACAACAAGATCTACCGTAACGGTAATCAGCACAAGGGCGGCGAGCCATTTCCCATAAGCGATGATCATCACAAGCATGCCAATGGCCATAATACCATCCAACACGCTTTGGACGAGATCCGTTGTGAATGTATGTTGAATCACCCCCAAACTGCCAAAGCGTGAAATGATATCGCCTATCCCACGCTTGGCAAAAAAATCCTGCGGGAGGCTCAGCATATGCGTAAAAAGACTTACGTTCCACTGTACGGAGATACGTGTTGAGAACAGCATCACCATCCATGCTCGGAACGTAGAAATTACCCCCTGTAACAACACAAGGATCAACATTCCTGCAGCAATTGTCCATAAAAGGGAATGGTCACCCGTTGTCAGCACTTCATCAATAACAACCTGACCTAAAATAGGGTTGAAAAGAGCAAGCATTTCCAACCCAAAAGATAACCCTCCCAAGGCCCATAAGGTGGATTTCAACCCCACAATATGGCGAAACATGTCGCTTACTTTGAGAAGCCTTCGATCATCTTTTTTCTCAAAACGCGTCTCAGGCCTTAGCTCTACCGCAACCCCTGTAAAGTGACGTGAGACTTCCTCTAATGTCTGTTTACGAACACCCCGCGCAGGGTCATTCATAACAATGCCTGCATCCGTCACTTTTGTTAAAACAACAAAATGATTAAAATCCCAATGCAAGATGCAGGGCAAAGCAAGTTTGGGAAGGTCTTCCATCTCTAACCGTACAGGCCGGCAATGCAGCGCATATCGCCCTGCAATTTTGATAAGCCCCCTTAGGTTAATCCCCGTCCCGGAAACTGCCGCCTCTCGTCTAATCGCGAGCAGATCTGTCCGCCTGCCATAATAACATAGTACCATTGCCAAACATGCGAGACCGCATTCAGCCACTTCTGTTTGCAAAATCATGGGGACTTTACGGCCAAACCCGGTTTGGATTGAATGTAAATTCACTTCCCTGCCCCCCGATTTTCACTCTGAAGCACAGAGACATTTCCACCAGAGAAAACCTTAACCGTATCAATCATCGACACAACAGGGTCGATCAACCATTGGTAAAGACGCCGTTTATCAATGGCGATATCTGCCTCCACCGCCATACCTGGTGTAATTTTTTCATGCTGACCATAAGCGATTATGAAGTCTCTCCGCGGACGGACACGTATGCGGTACACGTCTCCTCCTACACGAGGTACAGGCGCCCCGCCCATAGCGGCGTGTCCGCCAGCCATATAACTACCTCTTTCGACTAAAGGCGCCTTCGTAACCTCAACCACCTCTCCTTCATACAAACCAAATCGTTGGTACGGATAAGCCGCATATTTTAACAAAACCTTCTGCCCCGGCCTGACAAAACCAACAGCCTGACTATTGACATAAAGCTCCGCCAAAAGCTGTGCTTTGTCGGGCAAAAGACTCACTAAAGACTGCCCCGGGCTAACACGCTGCCCCACCGTGACACGAATGCCATCCACCGTGCCATCAACCCGTGCATTAATAACCGCTACGGCCGCCTCATGAGCCTGTACGATCTGCCTCTGTATGTCAGAAAGCCGCACATCTAGATCATTCATGCCTTCTGCCACCTTATATTTATGGCGATCTATCCGGTAACGTAGGTCTGACATACGACCATCCATCTCAGCTAATGTGCGCAATGTCTGAGACTGCGTGTTCATAAATTGCACGTATGTATAAAGCTGACTTTGAAACTGACTTTCCGTAACAAGATGCGTATTCATCGCCGTCCGCATCTCTTTCATGGCCCGTTCAATCAACGGAAGAGATGCCTTGTCTCGCTCGGCTTGCTCATCCAGCATCTCATATTCCTGCTGCAAAGCTCCTAGCTCTTCCTTTAAGGATAAAAGCTCCATAGGAGCATCCTCTTGCAACAGCTGCCGCCTGGTCTGTAGCAAGGCCTCTCCTGTTCGCAGACCCTCTAATATTTTCTGCCCTGTTGCCCCTGCTTCAGACCAACTTGAAACATCTAGGCTAAACAGCCGCTCACCCGCCTTAACATGCTCACCTTCATGCACCGCCAGCGAAGCGACAACTCCCCCCTGCCCAGCCTCTGCAACCACTAACCCTTCTGGCGGAAGCATGACACCGCTGGCATGAATACGCCGCGTGTAAGAGCCCAAAAACACATACGCCACCATGCACATAACCAATATAACCGTGCAAATAGCGGCTATCTTCCCAGAAAGAGGTTCAATCCATTGGACAGAACCTATCCAAGATTCCTGTCTCCACTTCAGGGCTTCCCCCCGAAAAAGCGGGCTCGAATTTCCTTCGACCATACATCACACAGCTTCTCGGAATTGCCACAAAACTATAAGGAAATAATTAACAATTATATCCCTATAAGATTATGAACATTACAAAAACAAACAGATCATCGAATATATGATGTTTGTTTATTTAGGGTTAATTACTTATGAAAGTGCAATATTTCTTTCTTGAGGAGCAAATAAACAAAAAAACACGCATAATTACTGTATTTTTACTTATAATATTTTCCTCATACACGCCATATTACGCATATGCCACCCCCCCCACAGCCTCCCTCTCTCTCACCGAGGCCTTAGCGGCGGCGTATCGCTCTAATCCACAAATTTTGCGTGAACAGGCTCATCTGAGGCAAATTGATGAAGCCATGCCACAAGCCCTTTCCGGCTGGCGCCCTACTGTGACCGTCAACAGCACTGCTAACTATAATGAGTCCAACTACGTTACATATCCCTATGGTGGTGCCTTCCGATATAATCAAACCTTCAAAGCCCCAGGATACGCCGCAGGTGTAACAATTGATGAGCCCCTCTTTCGTGGGGGGAAAACATGGGCCTCTATGAAAAAAGCCCGCAGCTCTATTTTAGAAGAACGCGCCCATTTAACCGAAGTGGAACAACAGCTCTTCCAAGATGTTATTTCTGCGTATGTTACTTTACTCCAAGCACGCTCACTCCTTGCCCTTACACAAGAGAACGAGCGCACCCTTGCAGGGCAAGTGCATCTCACAACGCGTCAACTTGCCTTAAACCAAGCAACACGGACAGATGCCCTCCAAGCTGAATCTCAATATAACGCAGCACAAGCTATAACGCGCCAATCAGAAGGCCAACTCCGTATTGCAGAAGCGACATTCCAACGTGTTATTGGCATTGTACCACCAGAACAACTTGCACCCCCCACTCCATGGCAGAGCCCGCTTACCTCCCTTCAGCAAGTAGAACAAGCTGCCCTTACCTCCCTCCCACAAGTGATACAGGCACAATACAGGCTAGAATCTGCCCGGCATGACGTGCAGCTTGCCACAGCAGAACTCCTCCCTCGCATTTCAGCCCAAGCGTCTTACCAACGACAGATCAACCAAGGCTCAGCCAAATTCTCCCAAAATGCCAAAGCCTTTTCGTTGCAAGCCTCTATGCCGCTGTATCAAGGCGGTGGTGAATATTCCCGCATACGCTCTGCAAAACAGGCTCTCACTATGGCGCAACATAATTTAGACGATCAAAAACGTATGGCGCGGCAATTTGCCATAAGCTCATGGCAAAAACTCCGTGCGGATAAGGACCAGCTTACCCGCAACAAAAAAGCTGTCAGCATAGGAGTACAAGCCCTTCATGCAATCCAACGACAAGAGCTCCTAGGCGTTCGTACAACCTTTGAGGTCCTCCAACAGCAAGGGCTATTATTTGAGAAACAAAAATCCCTGATAGAAAATAAAGCCAACCTTATTGAAGACTCCTACAGACTAGCCGCCGCCATAGGACGGCTAACAGCAAAAGACCTCCACCTTCCTGTTCAGCTTTATTCGCCACAAGATCACTACCGCGATGTAAAATGGAAGCTCATCGGCCTCAAATAAGGCTCTCACTCCTCTAACTACCTGAAAGAAAAGGTAAGAAATAGTTTATCGGAATCAGGCCTAGCCCTACAGCGTCAAACAGGGCAAAATAAAGGCCCATGCCATACAAGCCTCCTTTTGCCTCACCCTCTGCTCAAAATTCTACGTCCCATGCAGCGGCATCGGTGTCTACACCGCCTTGTGCAGAACGCACCCAGCGTATGAAGCGGGCTCGGTTTGTCCATGGGAATATTATGCGCCATGTCGTCACGATGGCAGGTACAGGGGCGATTGGCCTTATGGCTGTCTTCTTTGTCGACCTCTTAAATTTTTTCTACATCTCACATCTAAACGACTCCACACTTACAGCAGCTATCGCCTTTGCAACCTCATTAGGTTACGTGCAGGTTGCTGTCTCTTTAGGAATGTCCATCGGCTTGGGCGCAAATACGGGACGCCTTATTGGAGCCTGTCGCCATTTCCGAGCACGCCGACAAGCTTCAGCTTTCTTAGTCCTTATGCTGGCTATAACAGCAGCGCTTGGCATAACAACAGCCCTACTTGCTCACCCTCTTTTGGTTCTACTCGGAGCAAAAGGAGACGCCCTGCGCCATGCAACCGAATTTATGCACATCACCTCCCCTGCACTCCCCCTAGTATGCCTTGGAATGGCGCTTTCCTCTCTCCTTCGTGCAGTTGGTGATGCCGGACGGGCTATGCGCGTTACATTAACAGGGGCAGCTTGTACAATTATTATAGACCCGATCCTCATATTTGGCCTTCATCTCGGCCTTGAGGGAGCGGCTATTAGCACGGTGATTTCACGCTGCGTCATCTCATGCAGTGGTTTTCTCAACCTCCGTGGGCATGACATGTTAGAATGGCCTCGTCTTGCCTCTATTCCCAACGCGGCCAAAGCAATTGGGGCAATCGCCTTACCAGCCATTGGCACCAATATGGCAACACCAATTGGCAATCTTATCGTCACCCACACAATGTCACGCTTTGGCTTACAAGCTGTATCTGGCCAAGCTGTGGTGGACCGTATGGTACCTGTTGCCTTTGCGTTTGTTTTTGCACTCACAGGGTCTGTCGGGCCGATCATGGCTCAAAATTTAGGAGCCTGCCTCCCCCACCGCGTAAGAGAGACATTCCTCGCTTCGCTAAAATTAACAGCCCTATGCGTTGGGCTAGACTGGTTAATTTTTGCACTCGCCCAGCCCATTATCCTTCATGTCTTTCATGTTGAAGGGGCTGGTATTGGCCTTGTTAAGCTCTTCTGCTCATGGGCTGTGGCCAGCTATATGTTTATTGGGCTGTTGTTTGTCTCTAACACAGCCTTTAACAATCTCGGCCACCCTCTGTACTCAACCGCATTTAATTGGGGACGTGCGACATTAGGCACAATCCCCTTTGTTGCTATTGGCGCACATTACGGCCCCCAAGGCGTCATGATTGGACAGGCTCTTGGCGTAACACTCATTGGCTCTCTCGCCATGGTCGCCGCTTTAACGGTAATCCGCCGTTTAGAGCAGAAAATGGCACCTCAAACCTAGCGCCTCCACTCTAAACGCTTTCCTCAATCGAGTACTACGCAAATATCTCACGATAAAAAGCCAGCTCACGCTCTAGCGAATCCGCTATCACGCTTGCATCGCGGAAGCCATGCCCTTCTTGTGGGTAAATATGCAATGAAGAATGAGGAAGGCGCTTCTGCAATGCCTCTGCTTGGCTAAGGGGCACAACACGATCTTCCCCACCATGCAGGAACAAAACAGGGGCCGTAATTTTCTCCGGCCATGATAGAGGCGAACGTGCGAGGTAAACCGCCTCACCTTCTGGCCATGGGGCAATCAGCCCATCTAAATATCGTGCTTCAAAGCGATGCGTCTCTTCTGCCAAACCACGCAAATCAGTCACACCGTAAAGGGAGGTCCCCGCAACAAACAAATCCGACTCCGCAAGAGCTGAAAGAACGGTCAGCCCCCCTGCGCTGCTTCCACGTATCACGCAACGCTTTGGGTCTACCAAACCTTGCTCAATCACCCCCTGCACAGCACGGCAGCAATCTTGAACATCCAGCACACCCCAACGCCCTTCTAAAGCATCACGGTAAGCACGACCAAAGCCTGTAGAGCCACGATAATTTACATCCAACACAGCAAACCCGCGTGATGTCCACCATTGCACTTTAAAAGAAAGGTCCGTTCTAGCTTGCCCTGTCGGCCCCCCGTGGACGATCACCACAAGAGGAGGCTTTTCCTCCACAGCCAAACAATGCCCTCCTGATGCAGGGGCGTAAAATTGGGCATAAAGTGGCCCTGGCCCCTCATTCACCTCAAACGACAAAGTGCGTGGCAAGGCAATATCTGCTTCACTCACTCCCTCCGGTAAGCTCCACGCCCGGCGTAGAACCTCCACCTTACTATCCGCTTCTAACGTCCCTAGCTCTAATGTTGGAGGAGCACCCGCTGGGCTATTTATCCACGCAAAGAGGTCTTCATCCTGCCCTAGTGGGAAAGGTACGCTCTCTGGCGTGCGCCCCTCTAGCACATCCCGCCATCCCGTTTGCGGTGCATATAAAAGCGTCACAGGCTGGCCACAGCGCACCCCACGCACAAGCAGCCGCCCTTCTGAAAGGGAGATACAACAGCGTTGTCCAAACACCCAAGCGGGCATCCCTATTTCAGCCGAGGCCTGCGGTAATGTATGCTGGCTCCATGTAACAGCATGAGACCTATTGCTCTCACCCTCTATCCCCTGCGCAGCGACATACTCAAACGCAACAGGTGTCCATGCTCTTACAACTTCATCCTGCGTGCCTAGAGAAAGAGACGCTGCATCATCTGAAAGGGCATAAAGACGAGTGCCATCCCATACAGGCTCCATCACACTGCATGATGTCCCCTCCCCCCCAATCAATAATAATGGATCTTTAGACGTGGTTACATCTGCCACATAAAGCGCCGTCTCTGTCCATGGCATATGGGGGTTTTGCCATGAAATAAATGCTAAAAAGCGCCCATCGGGGGAGAGACGGGGAGCCATATAAAAATCTGCCCCCTTCTGCAAGCAGATCTCAGTGCCATCTGCTGTAATCTCTACCAGATCAGACCATTCTTCGCCTGCGGTGTTACGAACATCCCTTACACATACAAGCCTCTCCCCCTGCATGGAGAGATCTGCATAACGGTGTCGCACACCATCAGGCTGCATCTCCGCACATAAGGCCTGCGCCGCTTGCCCATTAAAACTACGCCAGAGCCCCCCACGCTTGCTATCGCTAAATACCACCAGTACATCCGGCCCATAAACCTGAGCAACCCACGCACCACCACCATATTCATGCACACGGGTCCCCACGTGTGCCTCTACCGGTGTAAGATCATGATATTGACCATCTGGTGCACGACCAACAACGACACTCCGCCCTTGCTCATCTGGGCGGTGTTCTAACCAGAAAACCCAACCATCCCCTGCTCGTAGCTCATCAAAACTACGTGTTTTCCGGGTCATCAATTCTGGCGTAACCCACGGGCATTTTCCCTGTGTGGCCTTTTCTCCCGCATAAGAAAGGGCCTCAGAATGCATCCCGGTTGGTGTCATCAATTCTACCTCTCTAAAAACGCTCTTGCCTTATTTCATCCACCACAAGTATCTTACCCGCCTCATGTAAGACACTTTCAAAACCAAAGCGATCATAACCTTAGGTTAATTGCCTTACCCTTTGTTATAGGATGTAGCGAGCTGATACAGCATCTCTTCTCATTTCTAGAGCACCTTCCCCCTTTATATGCGTATATCGCTCTGGGAAGTGTCATCCTTCTAGAAAGCACAGGCATTCCTCTTCCTGCTGAGAGCCTGCTTATTTTTGCGTCTCTCTACGCTTCACATACCCACCATTTAACCCCAGAAGGCCTGATACTCTCAGCCGTGATTGGGGCCATTATGGGCGATAACATTGGCTATCTCATCGGCCATCAGCTCGGTTACAAGCTACTCCAAAAATATGGCAACAAAATCGGCCTGCATGAAGACCGGCTCACCTTAGGCCGCTATCTTTTTCGCCATGTCGGCGGCATAGGTGTCCTGCTTGGGCGTTTTGCTGCCTTCTTGCGTATTCTCATCGCATTGCTGGCTGGGGCCTCCCGTATGCCGTGGCATATCTTCCTCATCTTTAACGCTTTAGGCGGCGTTATTTGGGGCGGCGGCTATGTTCTCGTTGCCTATGCGCTTGGTAGCCGGATCGATAACTTTACCGGCCCACTAGGACTGACCATCGGCGGTATAATGCTCGCCTTCCTCGTAGGGTCTTTCTTCTTCCTGCGCCATCACGAACATAGCCTAACAGAAAAAGCTACTGCCGAAGAAAAACGCCTACATAGTTCAAAGAAGTCACTCCGCAACGCGAAATGAAGGTGCGTTTACGGACGCACCACAATCATAATCACGATCAAGATCATCAAGATTGTAGGGACCTCATTCGCAAAGCGATAAAAACGCTCGCTATGCTGGTTGTTCCCTTGGGAGAAACCCCGCCGCCATACTGCACAGGCCCCATGGAAACCATACATTCCCATGACACAACCCAGTTTCACCCACCACCAAACAGACTGCCAATCCACCACCCCTGGTAGCGATGCCATAACAGCCCCTGTTAAAAATGTAACGACCATGGCTGGAGCCATAATCTGCCGCTGAAGGCGTTTTTCCATCAAACAAAAGCGTGCACTCTCTTCTGAGCCAACAGCTATTTGTGTGTGGTACACAAAGAGACGTGGCAAATAGAAAAGCCCCGCCATCCAAGAAACAAACGCCATAATATGCAGCGCTACAACCCAGCTTAAATGCTCAAGAAAAAATAGTGTCACTATCACTTACCTTGTTAAATTCCACGCTCTTATAAAGACGCTGCGAGCTTTGGCTCCAGAAGGGACATCACCTCATCTAAATGAGATACACGCACAAACCCTTCCACCGGCCAATAAGGTGGGAGAGGGTGGCTCTTTGGCCGTAGCAGAATACAGGACATCCCCGCACGACGAGCAGCATCTGCCCCGGTGTCGCTATCTTCCACCACCACAACTTCCTCAGGCTTTACGCCTTCTTCAGCAGCACCGTGGAGATAAACAGCAGGGTCAGGCTTGGGCTGCCCCATATCCGCAGCGGAATGAATATTCTGCCGCACCAATAGGCGATCCATTCCTGTAGAGCCAAATTTTGCATCCATCTCTGCCATAGAGGAATTAGAGCCAACACGTACAGGCACTCCTCTTGCCGCTAAAGCTTTTAAAAGCTCCACTGCTCCTGGCACAGGGTGCGCCCCTTGCTGCATAAGCCTTACGAGATTCTCACGCATCTGGGCAGGCGTCCCCGGTGGAAGAGGACGCCCGAGCTCCGCCTCTAACTCTCGGACAACTTGCGGAAGAGCCTTCCCGGCAAAGCGGGCGAGCCCTTCTTCATCTGAGATAGCAACACCTAAGGACCGTGCCAGCTGCGCTGTCGCACGGCAGGAAGGGCCTTCGCTATCTATCAATACGCCGTCACAATCGAAGATAACCAGCTTAATGCCGTTACGAAGCTCTTCTTTCATATGTCAGACGTCCCTTATTGCCTCAACCAACGCAGCTACATGCTCTGGCGGTGTCGTTTTAATCACCCCATGACCCAAATTAAACACATGCGGCCGCCCTTTAAGACTATCCCGAATACGTCGCGCCTCTTTCACAAGGGCTTCACCACCATTTAGCAAGATCATTGGGTCTAAATTCCCCTGCAGGGTGAGCGTATCGGGGACCATCTCTGCCACTTTAGCGGGCTCTGCGACAGTATCAAGCGCAAGGGCGTTAATGCCTGTCTTCTCCGCATATTCAGCAACCATCACCCCACCAAGCCGTGGGAAGCCAACAAGCGGCACATCGGGGTGACGTGCCCGAATATACTCTACAATTTGACGTGTTGGCTCAATCACATACTGACGGAACGCCTCT
This sequence comes from uncultured Acetobacteraceae bacterium, assembly GCA_946476985.1. Lineage (GTDB taxonomy): Bacteria > Pseudomonadota > Alphaproteobacteria > Acetobacterales > Acetobacteraceae > Bombella. The sequence goes on along the minus strand of CAMKWS010000006.1, from coordinate 74,083 downwards.
GGCGGGAGAATCCCCCCCCATGAGTCAAAGAGCATGATCGCCTCAGCTCCTGCCTCAATCTGCCCACAGAGCATTTTCGCGGTATTGCGGGTTAGGATATCCATCAATTTATTAAACACAGATGGTTTCTGCTGCATCATTGCCCGAATATGGGCAAAATCACGAGAGCCACCACCCTCGACCATATAACATGCCACCGTGAAGGGGCTGCCAGCGAAACCTAAAAGCGCTGTTTGCTCAGGAAGCTCCCGGCGCAACCGCCTTAGAGCCTCACGCACAGGCTCTACTGCATCCATCATCCTATCTTCATCAAGGACTTTAAGATCCTCTTCTGTCCGAATAGGTGTCAAAATAGGCCCACGCCCTTCTTCAAAGCGAAGGTCCTGCCCCATGGCCCACGGCAGAATAAGAATGTCCGAAAATAAAATAGCCCCATCCATCCCATACCGACGAATAGGCTGGAGTGTGAGTTCAACGGCAATTTCTGGTGTCATGCAGCGTGTTAGGAAATCTGCCTGCTCACGCATCGCACGAAACTCAGGCAAATAACGCCCTGCTTGACGCATAAGCCATACAGGTGGTGGCCACACGGCCTCACCGCGCAATGCTCGTAATAACGGCTTGTCAGATCGACCCGTATGTACTGCTGGTGTACTCGCTTGTGTCATGCGCCTTTTATTCATCCTCAATATCGCCAACTAACCCAATGGTAACTGGTCTATGTTAATGAGCTACTAACACTCTTATACTCCAACACTCCTATTTTATCATTACCCCTCATTATTCTTGATAAACATGAGGACTTTTTCCCTTAAATCTTCGTCTTTTTGCCCTAAAATACCCCTCTCTTTTGAAGAAATAGTCCCTCATTTTGTATAAAAAGCTTTTTTGTCGTTACCAACTACTACCAAATACTAACAAAATTTCGGTATAGCCCCTCCAATCTTGTTTTTGGTTTCACTTTGCGTGAGTGTTCGAATGCTAATGATAGAGTTTCCCTTGAGGTCTCTTTATTTATCCCTGCTTATCTAGGTCAATCACAACCCTGTGATAAGATAACTCTTTAAAAAGCTATCTATTTGTCCTTAACTGTAACACATATCCTTATGACTTCCCCTTATATTGTTTCCTTCCCTCATTTACCCCTTATCAACTCTCGCTCTACTTTTCCTTCTTAATGTAGAAAGTTTTACAACCAATGTGCGGACTTTACAGCCAAGCCGATAAGGCCCTTTACCTCTACCGCACGCGGTCGTTGCGCCTTCATGGCATGGTGACGACCCTACGGTTAGAAAATATCTTTTGGGATATCCTTGCTAGGATCGCCAAAGATAACGGCACGACTCTGAACCAAACCATTATCAAACTTATTGATGAGGCCATGGAGCAGCACGGCTCTATCCGTAATACAACATCCTTTTTACGTGTATGTTGTATGATCTATCTTATTGAGAACACACCGGAGAACTAGGCTGTTTTGTCTGGCAGAAGAATGGTAATTCCTTCTTTATCTTCTAAGAAGGACATCTCATGCCAGTATCTACAGCGGCTCCGGTTCTCACACCCAATAAGCTTGTTCTCGCAAGTGGATCGTCTATTCGTCGGCACTTATTAGAAGCCGCAGGCGTGCCTGTTACTGTCTACCCTGTTGATATAGATGAAGAACATCTCCGCCACCAAGCACAGCATGATGGCCTTTCTTTAAAAGAGACAGCACTCTTTCTGGCCCGAGCGAAAGCACAAGAGGCCTCTACCAGACTCTCAAAGGCCCTCCCTTCCCCTCAAACTTCTACTTTCATCCTTGCTGCAGATCAGATTTTAGACCTAGACGGCACAGCTTTTGCCAAACCGACCTCCCTACAAGAGGCTCGCACTCACCTCTCCTCACTCCGCAATAAAACACATGCGCTACATACATCATTAACATTATGGAAAGATGGCCAAGAATATTGGCATCACACCAGCAGCCCCACCTTAACGATGCGACACTTCTCTGATTCCTTTTTAGAACACTATCTCCAACAAGAAGGGCAGGCCATTCTCTCTTGTGTCGGATGTTACCGCATTGAAGCACTTGGGCTGCAACTTTTCGACCATGTCTGCGGCTCATCAGACGCTATTGCCGGCTTGCCTCTTCTCCCTTTACTCACCGCTCTCAGAAAGAGCGGCTTTCTGCCGTCCTGAAGCTTGTCATCCTTTCCCTTTTGCCTGACGCTTCAAGGTGAAAAAGACGAAAAACCCTCTTGCACAAAACCAGATGAACCGCTAAACAACCTCAAACGGTATGGTAAATTGACCGTTATAAAAGTGGGGCCATAGCTCAGTTGGGAGAGCGCTTGAATGGCATTCAAGAGGTCGTCGGTTCGATCCCGATTGGCTCCACCATTTCCTCTTAAAATATAGCATCTTACTCATACGGGTTATCCGTAGATGTAATCGGCTGCACGCAATATTTTACTTACCTTTCTTAAGATGACACATATCCTCCTTGTGCATCCTTATATCTAGCGTAAAATTATACTCTCCCCCTCAATCGCACCTACTTACTTATCAGCTTTAATTCTTTTGGAAGACAGCTCATGCACGAAATCACCTGCCCGCACTGCAAAAGGGAATTTAACCTCGATAACGCAGGCTATGCGGATATCGTTAAACAAGTGCACGACAAAGAATTTGATAAGCAGCTAAATGAGCGCCTTATCATCGCAGCAAAAGAACAACAACTTGCCGTTGAGCAAGCAAAAGCTGCCCTTACGCAAGATATGCAGGCAGCGCTTCACTTACGCGATGCAGAGATACAGAGCCTCAAACACCAACTATCGCTTGAAGAAAACGCCAAACAAACGGCCTCCAGCCTAGCAGAAGCAAAACTCATGGCTGAAGTGCAGAAAGCCGCAGCCCAAAAAGATAGCGAGATCCAAACATTAAAAGCAAAGCTTGACGCTATTACTACTGAGAACAAGCTTGCGATTACACAAGCTGTTACCGCCGTACAGCAAGAAAAAGATAAGCTTCAAAACGCCTTAGAACATATAAAGCTTGAAAAAGATATTTCAGAGAAAAACCTCAAAGACAGTTACCAACTCCAGCTAAAAGATAGAGACGATACAATCGAACGCCTCAAAGATTTGAAGGCCCGCCTCTCCACAAAAATGGTGGGAGAAACACTTGAGCAACATTGCGAAGTCGAGTTTAACCGCGCACGAGCTATGGCCTTCCCTCTGGCTTATTTTGAAAAAGATAACGATGCCCGCTCAGGCAGCAAAGGCGACTATATATTTCGCGATAAATCAGAAGCCGGTACTGAGATTGTTTCCATCATGTTTGAAATGAAGAATGAAAATGATGGTACGGCAACCAAAAAGAAAAATGAGGACTTCTTTAAGGAGCTCGATAAAGACCGCCGTGAAAAGGACTGTGAATATGCTGTCCTCGTCTCTCTCTTAGAGCCAGAGAGCGAGCTTTATAATAGCGGTATTGTTGATGTCTCACACCGTTACCCAAAAATGTATGTCATCCGGCCACAGTTCTTCTTGCCGATCATTACATTACTTCGCAATTCATCACTCAACGCTTTAAAATATAAGTCTGAGTTAGAACTCGTTCGGCAACAAAATATTGATGTTACAGACTTTGAAGAACGCTTAGAGACCTTCAAAACAGGATTTGCACGCAATTGGGACCTTGCCTCTCGCAAGTTTAGCTCTGCTATTGATGAGATTGATAAATCCATCTCTCATCTTCAGAAGATCAAAGAGAACCTCATCGGAGCAGACCGAAATCTCCGTCTGGCCAATGATAAAGCTCAAGATGTTTCTATTAAGAAACTCACACGCGGCAATACCACCATGAAAGCAAAGTTTGATTCTCTAAAAAACTAACAAATAAGGCAAAAACAAGCATGTTCTGAATATTATATTTACTGTGATTTTATTTTTCATAAATAAATATATTTCAGAACATGCACCAACATTTAAAAAATAGGACCAATCTCTCAAAAGTGAAATCTACTTACAAATATGAAGTGATTTATATTTGTCCCGGTTTTTAGCTATTTTTCTTCGATCCTATCTTTCCATTACATCTGCAATACTATTTAGGCATAGCTTACATTCTTCTCCTCCTTTGTAAGGAGGGATATACTCACCCCGTAACGTCATAGCGGGGATGCCATGCTGAGGTCCCTAAAAACACTTTTTCGTTCTGGATGGTGGAGCTTTACCCTCCGTACATGGGCCTCCCTTATGCTGGCCTTAGCTATTGCATTTTGGTCTCAAATTGATGCCCCTGCGAGTGTAGGCTCAACCATGATGATGCTTGCCCAACCCCTCCGTGGTGCAACGCTCGATAAAGCCTTTTATCGGGTAACAGGCACACTTATTGGCGGTGTTGTCGCTTTGTTCCTTGTCGCCTTATGCGGGCAAGAACGCCTACTCCTTTTAGGAGGATGTGCTTTATGGATGACCATTTGTGCATATATAGGCACTCTCCAAAAGGGGTTTCGTGCCTATGGCTCTCTTCTTGCAGGCTATGTAGTCGCTCTTATCTCTGTTTCTAACATTGATGCGCCTCAACAGGCCTTTCACGTAACAATTGCTCGTGTTTCTAGCGTTATGATCAGCGTCGTATCGCTAGCCATTGTTGCCTTACTTGCGGGCACTCCTCATGTTTGGCGTGAACTTACAAAGGGCCTTCAACAAGCAAATAACCGTATCCGCCGCGATGCAGAGCTTGCTCTTACTGAACAACAACCCTCCCTCAATGCGATGGAGACTATCACTCTCTCCAGCACAGTTTTTTCTCTCGTAAACCAAGTCTATCATGCAAGGACGGAGCTCAATAAAAGCCGCCTACGAACAAAGGGGGCGCAAGTTTGCTTAATCAGCATGGTTACAATTCTTTCATGCTGTCGTTCTCTCATGGAGCTTATGAAAAGAGGACATATTCATCGTGAAGTCCTTGAACTGACAACGTCAGATCAGAATCTTCCTCCCAGCACAAACCGTCGCCATGTTATGGCGAGGTTATTATCTCAATTTTATGCGCTAGATGCCCCGCCAGCTCTCTCTCGGCAAGATGCCTTACGTATGGAGCGCACAGCTAATCTATTTGCCAACCGGCAAAATAGCCGCATTGGCCTCAATACTCTCCTTAAAGCGACGCCTCTGAACAAAACAGAAGGCTTGACAAATTTTACCTTCCACCCAGACCATACCGCCGCTTTTATTAATGCTATCCGTGTTCTCCTTTGCTTTAGTGCAACAGCTGTTTTGTTTCTGGATAGTGGCATCCCTCACATTGCTACGGCTCTCTCTCAATGTGCACTTCTTCTGAATATTGCCATTCTCAGGCCTGATACGGCCTCATTTGGTTATGCTGTCCTCGTAGGGACCCCTCTAGGAATTATCACAGCTGGCTTTACCGCCTTCTTTGTGCTCCCACATATTACAACATTTCTGGGCCTATCTATTGTCTTGCTTTTGCATGTGGGGGTGGTGTGCCAGCTCATTCTTAACCCAAAAACACGCTCTATGGGCGTTCATTATGGGGCCTTCTTCTTCGTCTTCTTAGGGTTAAACAACCATCATAATTATAGTCTTTCGGCCTTTTTAGACCGCAATAGTTTTTACTTTTGTGCCGCTATTATTACAGCCTTATTCCTTATTTTCTTCTTTCCCCCCACACCAAAGAAAATCCGCTTTCGGATTGCGCTTTCCATCATTCGTGAGCTGGATAAACAATTCAAAGCGAATGCCCCAGCTATCACACCAAGTCTTCTCAGCCGCAAATATGACAGGTTGCACCAGCTCTATGTCACCACAAAGAGCATTACCCCCTACAACCCCAAACATGTCGCATGGAAAATCTGTGAGCGCTTTATCAGCCTTGCTGATCTCACAACAGCCATTGCTCAGTTAGAGAACGATCTCCAATATGCCAAAACATTTCCCGCCCTGCGCCAACTTGCAAAAGCTGCCCAAGGCTGCTTGGCACGCACTCCGCGTTTCTCTTTGCCGGAACATCTTTCCTCCATGGCTGACATGATGCTGCAAAAAGGCACTACAGAGCCTGGATCTGATGAGCATGTTGCCGCAGCTCTATGTGCGGCTAGCATGGAAGAAACATCATTCCTTCTCCAAAAAAACCGCGCTGCACTCCGACATTATGGAATAGGACGCACACAATGATACGTCACCTCGTCATAAACTTGGATGGCTTATTAGTCTCTTCCTTCGTCATAGACGTCGCTTTATCACTTTTTGTGACATTCCTTCTTCGCTTTGTCCTACAATTTTTCGGCTTATGGAAATTCTTCTGGAATCCTCCCCTCGCCCAACTTGGTATTGCCATATGTCTTCTAGGTTTTTTTACAGTTTTTCTTTAACCCACAGGCCCAGCGATATCGCTATATATCTGTGATGACTGACACACCCATATATTTCCAATAACAAAGGTTTATTCCCGTGTTTGTCCGTGCTCACCGTCTTGTTCGTTTTTCTGTCACCGCCTCTATCTTATGTGTGGCAGCATTTATCAGTGTTGTTTTATGGGATTATTACACTGCAGCGCCATGGACACGTAATGGGCAAGTGCGCGTACAGGTTGCCAATATTGCGCCACGTGTTTCTGGGCAGATACTCTCTGTTCCTGTGCATGATAATGAGCATGTGCATAAGGGAGACCTCCTCTACCAGATCGACCCTTTCGATTTCCGTGTTGCACTTGATAAAGCCAAAGCAGATGTCGACAAAGCAAAAGCTGATCTAGAATTCCGCCAAAACCAAACACGTTGGCGCCGTAACATCCCTGGCTCAGCCGTCTCTCAAGAAGAGAAAAAACAATATGAAGCCCTCGCTAAACAAGCTGAAGCTATTTACGGCACAACACTTGCCCAGCTCCGCCAAGCACAAATAAACCTAGACCGTACATCCGTCCGAAGCTCTATTGATGGCGTTGTCACTAACCTAACTATGCGTCCGGGTGACTTCGCCTCTGCAGGAAAGGTAAATATCCATATTGTTGATACAGCTTCCTTCTGGGTGGACGGATATTTTGAAGAAGTCAAAGTGCATGACCTCACCGAAGGGGACCGTGTTAGAATGGATCTTATGGGGTACCACACCCCTCTCTACGGCCATGTCACAAGCATTACCCGTGGAATTGCCAGCGCCAACGCTGTAACCAACTCTCTCGGCCTCCCTATGGTAGACCCTGTTTATACATGGGTACGTCTAGCCCAGCGGATTCCTGTTCGCGTTGCTATTGACACAATCCCACCTAACCTCACCCTATCTGCGGGGATGACCGTTACCGTTACAGCCATTTCAGAAGAAGGTAACCGGCGGCGACGCAGCAGTAGTGATGCATTTCGTCACCTTGCAGACGATTTCCGCCATCTATTTGGCTACAAGTAACTCTCCCTTACTCCTAAGGAAGACACATCGTTTACCCAGCTTAAGCGGCTATATGGCAAACCATATTTTAACAACTCACCGTGCCGCTTAAGCCAAATCTCTTCTTAAAAAACTATTGTTAAGTATCTCTATCCTTTTCATCTGTTATAATTGTTACTATATAACATTTCATCCATCCTTACCCGGTATCTATTTTTATGCGAGTGCTGCAATCTATTCTCTACGCCCTTCTGGCCCTCGCTATATGGGCTAGTGGCTCTAATTTAACAGCATCACCTCGTCTTACTACACAACACTCCGCAACGCTTGTTTGTGTAGAACAGGTATGGTGCAACATTGCCCAACAAATTGGTGGGCCCGCACTTACAACAACAGCACTCATCGCAGCAGAAGGGTTGGACCCACATCATATCTCCCCAACCCCAGAAATGGCTCGAAAGCTCGCCTCAAGTGATGCTGTCTTGCTCAATGGCGCAACATATGATGACTGGGCTTTGCCTCTTATCTCACCTCATGCCCAAATTTTCCGAGCTGCGACATCAGAAAACTGGCATGAAGGGGATGACGCGCACCTCTTTTTTGACCTTCCAACGGTCAAAAATACTGCACACGATATTGCCCAATGGCTTAGCCATATCATTCCTTCAGCGCAGCCTGATATTGCCCAGCGTCTCTTGCTTTTTGATAAAAACATCACCGCACTAACCATCCAGCTAAACGCCATTCACAAACTAAGCCCCGAAGCCCCCTTTGCTATGACCGAGCCTGCTGGCGAGCGCCTTCTTCTTGCCGCAGGATTAAAACCAACCAATATGAGCTGGGCACGTGCCATTATGAATGAAACGGGCCTCTCCCCACGAGAGACGGCACAACTGGAGCAAACTATTCAACAACACCGTATTAAATTTCTTGTTAAGAACCCAACAGTCACAGCACCTCAGGCTGAGAATATCGAAATAATGGCACATCAGGCGCATATTCCTGTTGTTTCCATTGGTGAGAGCCTTCCCTCAGGCGTCTTATGGCAAGAATGGATCCATCAACTTTTAGGGCAAGTCCAACAAGCAATTACACAGGCGGCATCTCATCCATGAACTCCGCTTTTCTTTCCTGCCAATGCGTAAATCTCACAGTTGGTTCTGTTGAGATTTTACACAACGCAACCTTAAAATTCCCTCTTAATGGCTTAACAATTCTTAGAGGTGAGAACGGTACTGGTAAATCTTGTTTTCTACGCACCTTGCTGGGACTATTACCAATTCAGTCTGGCCATATCCTCATAAACGGACATACTCCTACATATATGCGCCAGAGCATCGGCTATATTCCTCAAAAGTTCAGCCAAGCTGCCCCTATGATTCCCGTCATTGACCATGTCGCCGCTGCTATTAATGGATCAAAATGGGGCTTCGCCTTGCCTCATATACGCCGCAATAAAGCAAAAGCTCTCCTTGAGATGGTTGGAGCATATTCTCTAGCCCAACGCCCTCTCGGTGTTATCTCCGGTGGAGAAAGACAACGTGTTGCCCTCGCACAAGCACTTGCAAACACACCATCTCTTCTCATCTTAGATGAGCCCTTCGCTGCTTTGGATGATAAAGCCCATACAAGTCTCCTTCAGCTTTTTGCAAAGCTGCATAAAGACGACCATATCAACATACTCATCACAGCCCATGGTGCTCTCTCCTTAGAGGCCTGCCCTATACCAACACGGGAGATTCTTTTGGAGAAAGGCGCACTTCATGTTTGAGTTCACCTTTATGCAGCATGCATTTCTGGGCTGCTTTCTTGTCTCTCTTCTTGCAGGCACGATTGGATGGTTCTTGCTGCTGCGGCGACAGACCTTTGCCGCTCATGCTCTTCCTCATATTGGCTTTAGCGGCGCCGCAGCCTCTATTTTACTCCATATTCCTTCCCTTTTGGGGATGGTTCTCTCTAGCATGTTAGGTGGTTTTTTTATGGGAGATGGGCGCACATATGCCCCCTCCCAAAGAGACACCACAACAGGCCTTATCTTAGCAACAAGCCTCGGCATTGGCGCATGGTGCCTCCATAAGGCTAATAGTGCATCTAATCAGGCCACAACGCTACTCTTTGGTGATGTCTTAAGCCTGGATATACAAACATTATTTGCTTTAGCTGGGCTAACCTTATTCTGCCTGCTCTGTCTTGCTTTTATGTGGCGCCCCTTACTCTTTGCAAGCTTATCTCCCGACCTAGCACAAGCGCAGGGAGTAGCAAGCAGCATGATTAACCGCCTTTTCTTATTAATTGCTGCACTTGCGAGCTCTGCTTGTGCTGAAATTGCAGGAGCGCTCCTCTCCTTCAGCCTCATGATTGGCCCTGCGGCAGTCGCTTTAAAACTAGAACTTTCTCCCCTTAAAGGCTTACTCCTCTCCATTATAGGCTCATTATGCCTCTCTTGGGGGGGGCTCATTCTCTCATGGTACAGTGATGCCCCGCTTGCCTTTTGGATAAGCCTTGGGGGAATGGGGCTATATATAACAGCCTGTTTTCTTAAAAGACACGCCGCAAAAAATTCGACTTAGAACCCATGCATGTCCGACAATTTCCAATGAATTGCCACAATAAGTCCTATAACCACGATATGAAAAACAACCAGCCATTTCGTATCAATCACAAACACATCAGGGTGGCTACGTGGCCATAATTTTTCACGAAGTTTCAATGTATTTTTCTCCCGTGCACAATACCCTAAAAGGCCATGAAGGTTACCATAAAGGTTTGCCTAATAAGGCCCGTTTATCCCCTATTTGTGACGGCTTTGCCTTTCCTATGCACTCTCTTATAAGGGGCCTGTCATACTTTCTAAATAATGACAATTCACTAATTTATGAAAGTTCTGCTTGAGAGACGCGTCATTCCCCGCTATGCGCCCATATCATGAGATTATGGTCGTAGTGCCATCTGTCCTATCTCAGGACCGTTTGCCTTTTACCTATCTACCGTGAACGAGGTTCTTCGTGCCACACCCTGCCATGCCAGACCCACAGGCATATTTTCTGGATGGACCAGAACTCCCTGAAGGCGTAACACGCTTTTGGTTGGTTCGTCATGGCATTGTTAATAAAGCTGCACGTCAAACCATGTACGGCAGTTTAGATGTCGGCCTGTGCCCTACACATTTAGCTAGTCAACGCACAGCCTACCGTCACCTCGCACACCGTATCCCTGACAATGCTCTTTGGCTGACATCCCCTCTCAAACGGGCTCGGGATACAGGTCATGCTATTCGCAACGAAGGCACATTTACCGCGCCTCTCACCACAGAGCCCTCATTTATTGAGCAATCTATGGGAGAATGGAATGGGACACCTCATGATATATTTCCCACTCTTATAAAAAAACCAACCCCACCTTTTTGGTCCATTGCCGCAGACGAACGCCCTCCAAAAGGCGAAAGTATGACCGATGTCCGCATACGCGTTGGTGCTGCGCTAGACAGTCTCGCTCAGAAAAAAGAAGGCAATGATATGGTCATTCTCAGCCATGGCGGTGCTATCCGTATGGCATTAGCTCATTGCCTCAACATCTCAGAAGATACAGCCTTGCGTTTTACAATCCAAAATCTCTCCCTCACCATTATTGAGCATATTTCACAACAATGGCGTGTTATCGCTGTGAATGAACTTCCAGCCTTTGGTGGGCAGGCATAATGAAGGGTTGGTTTGGTGATGATCTCTTCCGCATTGTTCTTAAAAATGCGGGCAAGCTCGGTTCTACAAAGCTTATTGGTGCTGTTATTGGGCTTATTGCGCTTGTCAGCACGGGCCGTGCACTCCACCCTCATGATTTTGGCGTTCTAACTCTTATTACGTCATATATTGAAACAATCGCTGCCATTGGGCAGTTCCAAAGCTGGCAGATTGTCCTTCATTACGGCTCTATCCCTTGGCAAAAAGGGGAAAGAGAGACTGTTAAAACCAGTATCCGCCTCGCACTTGGCTTAGACTTATGTGCCGGTACCCTCTCTATGGTCGGAGGAATGCTCGCTCTTATCTTTCTGGGCGAGAAGATCGGTATTCACAACCGACACGAAACCCTTGTTCTACTTTATTGTACGCTTATCCCTGGTATAGGTAGCTCTAGCGCATATGGTATTTTACGCCTTTTTGACCGCATAGATATTGTCTCGCGACAGCAAATGGTAAGCCCGATTATTCGGGCCATTCTCTGCCTTATTGCATGGATAACTGGCGCTGGGCTTACAGGCTTTGTTGTTGCGTGGTATTTTGCCGCTCTCGTTGGCCAAATATATATTTGGAGCGGTGCCATTCTAGAGCTTAAACGCCATGATTTGCTCTCTGCTCTCAGGCCAAGCCTGATCGCTGCATCTCGTAGGATGCCCAAAGGGCTATGGGGCTTTATATGGACAGCCAGCATCACAACCATCTTAGAAACCGTATGGGAACCCGTCAGTAAACTTCTTGTTGGTAAGCTTGTCAGCACATCTTCCGCAGGGCTTTATTCCCTTGCTATGGAATTTATGGATGCAGTTCAGCGCCCAGCGAAGCTTCTGGAAAAGAGCTATTACCCCGAAGTTGTCCGTATGAACCCTCGCACCCCAGCCCCATGGAAACTTGCTGTAAGAACCAGTCTTCTCTCAGCCGCTTTGGGGCTTGTTGCGATGTTGGTCGTATATATCGGTGGGAAACCCGCTATTAGCATGTTTGGGCATCGCTATGGCAGCGCAGCAACATTGATGATGTGGATGTCACCATCTTTAATCTTCTTTATGGCTGGCTTACCAATGGAAGGGGTTCTCTACACAGCGGGACGCTCACATTACATCATGGTTGCTCAATTAATTGCTGTCATCTTCTATATCCCACTTCTGATATATATGAGCCACCATTACGGCTTAAATGGAGCTGGCCTAGCTTATGCCCTAGGAATTTTCCTCGTTACGCTCATTACCTTTGCTATGACGGGCATCACTTATTTCCGACGTCACAGCATCATTCTCCCTCATGAGCGTGAAACAAACTAACCCACCACGCTTCAACCGCTTTTATCTGCTCTTCTAAAAGACATCTTATGCCTCTTTGTCCTTTTTCTCCCTCAGTTCGTAATAAACCCCTCTTTCCCCAAGAGGCATTGGACACCGTCTTTGAGCATGTTCTCCTTGACGATGTTCCTCATCCCAACACCCCCTTGCCAGAGGATGTTTTACCTCTCTGTGGGAAAGATGAGATTCGCCAAGGTTATAATCTCTGCTGGCAGTTGCTAGACCGTGGCGTTGATCGCCCTGCGTTTCGCCGTTTAATTATGCGTATTGCTCTCTCTGGTAAGGCCTCCAAAGAGGAACAACTCGCTTTTAAATATGCCCGTGCGAAGTTCAAACATATGCGCTTTGCTTGTGCTAACTTTACACGTCGTCATCGCTATCCGCTCATGTTGCATATTGTCACTATCATTATGGGGAATATGCAGGATGCTTTTAAAAACCATCATCGTCGAGCAACCTTTACAAATGGGCTTATCCTTTGGGCAGCACTTTCGCCGCTTGTTTACTGGCTAACAGCAGCCCCAATTATTGCGTGGAAAGAAGATAGTGCTGAAGGAATTCACAACTATCAAAAAAAGGAAAATGCCCGCCTAGCACGACTTGTTGAGACACTAGATGCTACAACAGGCCATGAATTCCACGTTATGAGAAAAATTATAAGCCGACGCGTTGCTTTTAATGACACATTACGTACCATCCGACCTTCACAAGAACTAAACCAGCTCTCTGAATATCTTGCGACAATTAACGGCATGATGGGCGACTATCACGATGGCCTTATTGAGAAGAAACTCAATGGCTCACAAAACTACCGTAAAGATCGCTTTCAATCTCCCCGTGAAATCCCTCAACGTATTAAATCTTTCCTAGCACGCAGCATTGGGTAACCTGTTATTACCTTCAGCTGTATAGAAGCGCTCTACATAAAAGAGTACTGTGCATAACACCCAGTACTCTTTTATGAATAAATGACCGGAGTAGGGGGGAAGTTACGGCAGGTTATGCACCTTTAGAATCTCCAGAACCTGCTCTCGCACAGCCGCATAAGACTGTCGTGCATCTACAACCTCAATATGCGCATTATTAAATGTCAGTTTCGGCATAATGTCAGCTTTTAGACGCATTGCTTCTAAATCATGATCAGGCTTACGGCTATGAGCTGTCTCAGCATCTACATCCAGCCGAACAATAAGATCAGGCTTGAAATTAGCAATCTTCCTATAAATCTTCCGCTCTATATGCGCCATAAATTTAATAAATGGATTATTACTATGCGCAGCAGAAAGCCCAGGACCATCACATTGGCCCGGGATCTCAGCTTGCGGATACCGGTCTGTTATAACCAGAACACCACGCTCGACTTCTTTTTTTACACGGTTAAAACGCTTCAACCGAATAAGAGAAAACACAAAAACAACAAACGCCGTCACTACACCAGGAATTTTCTCTCCCTTTGTACGCGTTTTTTTTGCTTTGCTTGTAAGCTTTCTTTCCAACGCTGGGCCAATGAGCGGCAATGTACCAATACGTCTGCCAAGATCACCAGAACCAAGCCCTAAATAGCCATAACTCGTCTTACGAACCTCTGAAAATCTTTTTACGAGGTCCTGACTCAAGCTAGACTTTCCAGATCCGTCACACCCAACAATTGATACAAGTATGCCTGCTCTTTGTGGAATTGCACACTTATCTTCAATCTCTTGAGGGTACAAAGCCATAACTTTTGTTGCCGCCTCCTGCGCTTGAGCAATCACCATCTCTAATGGGTCTGTTGCGCTTAAATCCACAATTGGAGCCCCTGCAAACTCCAACTTGGTAAGATCTTCTATTTTACGTGCCAACTTAAAAGGCACATGGTCTGGCTTGCGCTGCAATGCTGTCTCTAGATCAACATTCAACCGTATAACGAGATCTGGCTTAAAGCTTGCCATACGGGCATAAATGCGCCTCTCTAACCGGCTAAAAAACCTTATAAAAAAGCCATCGCGGTTTAGATTAGCAAGCGTGGGGCCATCCATAGGACCAGGAACAACATTTTGGGGATAACGATCCGTTAAAATCGCCATACCTCGCCCATGTTTCTTCCTCATAGCGCGAAAGCGCACCACACGCCGCATAGACAAAACAAAACCTGATACAGCCGCAAGAACACCTGCCTTTTTGCCAGACTGCGTGCGTTTATTTTCCTTACTTGCCTTTTTGGTGACAAATGACCCAATAATAGGGAAGGGGGCTAATGTACGTTCTAAATTACCTGCCTGCTTACCAAGATGACAAAACGCCGTTGGGCGATCCTCATCCAGCATAGCTTTTAATGCCGCGCCGACTGTTGATTTCCCACTCCCATCACACCCAACAAGAGCAATAACTGGCTGTTTTCGCCCCTCAATTGGCTGGGGCATGAACTCGTTCACACGCATGGCACTCTCACTATCTTTAGGCCATTTCCTATTAAAAGCTATACCACTTAATATAAGCAGATAAGCTTGTTCTACCTATAACGGCAAGCCGTAACGACGCCCAGCCCATACGACACCCGTATATAATATAATGGTCACACCACAGCCTATAACAAGACTTACCCAAAAAGGGCATCCTCGGCGAAGTAGAACAGGCATTATCAAAAACATAGGAAGTGATGGCAGAACATACCAAAAGGTTGCCTCACTATGAGCCGCCATATTTGTTTTATCAGGCTTATCCCACCACAGAAAAATCATACCCAATATGGAGACAAGAGGGAGGGAGGCTATAAGCGCACCAAAACCAGGATATCTCTTCGCACATGTTGATGCAGCGGCTATAAGAAAGCCTGCGAGACCTGTTTTTAAAAGAAAAGGAAACATTTTCTTCCCCTCAAAGAACGATAAACGGCCAAATGCCTCCTCCCCTGAAGAAGCCATGACAGATACCGTAAGGGGGGCTTACCAGACCGTGGTGGGCACACTAGGGCTCGAACCTAGGACCCGCTGATTAAGAGTCAGCTGCTCTACCAACTGAGCTATGTGCCCACGGCCGGTTATCAACGAGCGTTTATCTAACAGGCTCCTTACTCTCAAGCAACAACTTTTATGCTTTTTTTTTGCCTGTAACGCGATTTTCTTTATCGCTTTAACCGCTCCATAAGTTCCTCGAACTGTTCTAGCGATGAATAGTTAATTTTAAGTGAGCCGCTTTTGCCATTAAAACGTATTTGCGTCTTCAACCCCAAATGAGTTGAGAGATCTTCTTCCAAACGTGTAATTTCGGGGGCAGGGGCTCTGTTTTCTTTCTTAGAAATATCATCACCCGCTTTGTTTAAGCGTGCGACCATATCCTCCGTTTGGCGAACATTCAGCCCTTTTTCGAGAACAACTTTCATTCCCAAAGCAGGGTCTGGATGCCCTAACAACGCACGAGCATGTCCTGCACTCAAACCACCTTCACGCAAGCAATCCAATACAGTGGCTGGTAAATTCAACAAACGAATTGTGTTTGTAATATGTGAACGTGATTTACCAACTGCGCCTGCAAGCTCCTCTTGTGTCAGGCTATAATCCTGCACCAAACGCTGTAATCCGAGTGCTTCTTCAACAGGGTTAAGGTCTGAACGCTGGAGATTCTCAACCATAGCCGCGGCCATGGCATCTGTATCATCCAGCTGGCGAATATACACAGGCACTTCATGTAAGCCAGCCATTTGAGAGGCTCGCCAGCGGCGCTCACCAGCAATAATCTGATAATATCCAGATTTCTCCGGATTAGGACGCACAAGTATTGGCTGAATAACCCCACGAGAACGAATAGAATCAGCAAGTTCTTCTAGCCTATCTTTATTCATTGCCCGACGAGGCTGAAACGGACTTGGTGCAAGCAAATCCACCGCCAACATACCCGGCTGATTTGCTACATTTTCACCCTGCTGTGGAGCAGCGCCCGCACGTGCGAGTTGAGGCGCTTGGTCACCTAAAAGAGCGGCTAAGCCGCGGCCTAATCTCTGTGACGATGCCTTTTTTGCCATGAGTCTTAGCCCTTCTTTTTAAGCCGCTTTAGGAGTTCTTTACCTAATGCCAGATAAGCCTGCGCCCCGGTAGAGCTTGGTGCGTAATCCAGTACGGGCTGACCATAACTTTGCGCTTCAGAGATGCGAATATTACGCGGAATCACCGTTTTAAAAACCTGTTTCCCAAAAAAGCCACGTGCATCTTCTGCTACAAGGGAGGAAAGGTTATTACGTGTGTCAAACATCGTCAGCACAATGCCTTCTAAGTGAAGGTCTGCATTAAAGGCTGTTCTTACACGTTCAATTGTTCTGACAAGCTGGCTAATTCCTTCCAAAGCGAAAAACTCACATTGTAGTGGAACAAGCACACTCTGCGTAATGACCAAGGCATTCAATGTCAGCAAACCTAAGCTCGGCGGGCAGTCTATGAGAATAATATCATACTTGCCTTTAAGCTCACGGATACTATCCCGCAGACGATATTCCCGACGCTCTTGGTCAATCATCTCAAGCTCAGCACCAGCAAGATCACTTGTTGCAGGCATAAGGTCGAGATTCTTGTGCATACTTGGCCGAATAAGGCTCTCTGGACGAACATCCTCCAACAAGGCGCCGTATGTTCCACGCCCACGGTCTGCATAATCTAACCCCAACCCTGTAGAAGCATTGCCCTGCGGGTCTAGGTCAATCAACAAAACACGCTTAGACCGTGCAAGAGATGCTGCCAAATTAAGGCTGGTTGTTGTTTTACCAACACCACCTTTTTGGTTAGCAATAGCGATAATATGCGGAGTATGTGCGACAGTTTTAGACACGTCTGAAACCACTGACTTTAAGAAGGAACCCATCAGGGTCGGACTGACTGGGAATGCTTTCATATGTCATGTGCCAGTCCGAGTGGGCTGTGGTCAACTCATCAGGTGTTTTTCTTCCCTTTAAAAAGAGACATTCACCTTCTGGCTTTAATAAGGGCCGCGCCCATTCAAGCAAAATTGTTAAAGGAGCAAGGGCACGGGCTGTAATAATATCAGCAGGGGGAATATCTACCTGCTCAATGCGTTTTGCGATAACCTTCACCTGTGCTCCGCATTGCCGTCCAGCTTCACGCAAGAAAGCACATTTACGCTGATCAGACTCAATAAGTGTTACAGGATTACCCGTTGCAATAGCGATAATCAGCCCAGGAAACCCACCACCAGAGCCAAGATCTGTTATATGAGCGCCCGCCTTAATATGCGGAACAATCTGCATACTATCAGCAATATGGCGTGGCCATAAATGAGCAATATCCTTAGGGCTAACTAGATTAATCTTCTCATTCCACTGCTTTAACAATGCTGCGAAATATTGCAATTTTTCATCTGTTTCATGTGAAACATGCTTCATGAGCGGCTCCTTACATGAGCAAGTAGAGCAATAAGAGCTGCAGGTGTCACCCCTCTTATACGCCCAGCGGCAGCAAAATTACTTGGTTGTGCAGCTGTAAGGCGCTCCTGCATTTCTTGGCTAAGACCACCAATCTTGCTGTAATCTAGGTCATCTGGCAGGCGTAAATTCGCTTCACTCTTTAATTGCTGAATTTCACGCTCTTGGCGACGCAAATACCCTCCATAACGGGCTTCTGTTTGAACATGCCGTGCAATACGCACAGGTAAAGCTGCATACCAAGGGGCAAGGGCTGCTATTTGGGCATCATCTGCTTGAGTGGCAAGAATATCTAATAAGCTCCGCCGCCGCCCATCTTGTGAGACATCAATCCCATGCTCCTTAAGCTGTTGAGGGAGGAAGTCAGCTTGGCGTGCTTTTTTCATCGCCTGAGCAATATCATCTTGCAGACGTGTGAATGCTTTTTGGCGTTCCTCACCAACACAACCGGCTTCAATCGCTTTTGGTGTCAGTCTGAGATCTGCATTATCAGCCCGCAATAAAAGACGATATTCCGCCCGTGAGGTGAACATCCGATACGGCTCACTGATGCCATGTAGGGTCAGATCATCAATCAACACACCAAGGTAGGATTCATCCCGCCCTAATGTGAGGGGCTCTTTGCCCTCAGTTGCCCTTGCAGCATTCAACCCGGCGAGAAGCCCTTGGGCACCGGCTTCTTCATAACCAGTCGTCCCATTAATCTGGCCAGCTAAATACAATCCAGGCAAACGTCTAAGCTCAAGCGATGTTCTCAGCTCTCTTGGGTCGATATAATCATACTCTACGGCATAACCGGGTGTAACAATACGTGCATTCTCAAGCCCCGGCATCGAAGCGATCATCGCTTCTTGCACATGAGCGGGGAGGGAGGTACTGATCCCATTTGGATACACCAAATCCCCCCCAGGATTCCCCGGTAGGGCCTCTGGCTCTAGAAAGACTTGATGACTATCCCGCCCTGCGAAACGGACAATTTTATCTTCAATCGAAGGGCAATAGCGTGGCCCTCGGCCAACAATCTCACCACCATACATCGCAGAAAGATGCAGATTATCTTCAATAATTTTATGTGTCTGCGGGGTTGTATGGGTAATACGGCATACAAGCTGCTCATTAGGAAGCTCATCAGTTAAGCTACTAAAGGCCTCTGGTTCTTCATCCCCTTTATCTGCGGGGAGTGCTTCCCAATCAATACTATTGCGCGCAATGCGTGGGGGAGTGCCTGTTTTCAGGCGTCCCATTTTTAGCCCTAATGCCTCAAGCCGTTCGCCAAGGCGGGTCGCGGGGTCTTCCCCAATACGACCGGCCGGCTGGCTAACCGAACCTGTATGAATCATCCCACGCAAGAAGGTACCGCTTGTTAAAACAACTGCCTTTGCATGAAAAAAGCGACCATCTTCACACACAACACCACAAACACGCTCTTGCTCCACAATGAGGTCACCCACAGCACCAGCTAACATGGTGAGGTTCGGTGTCTTTGCTAAGAGGTCTTGTATCGCCGCACGGTAAAGAGAACGATCAGCCTGTGCCCGTGGCCCATGCACCGCAGGACCTTTAGAACGGTTTAACAGCTTAAAATGGATCCCTGCACGATCTGCTGCCTTACCCATAAGGCCATCAAAGGCATCAATCTCACGCACAAGATGCCCTTTACCAATCCCACCAATAGCAGGATTACAGGACATAGCCCCAACTGTTTCTAATTTATGGGTGAGAAGAAGTGTTTTAGCACCATACCGTGCCGCAGCAGCTGCGGCCTCTGTCCCAGCATGGCCACCTCCAACAACAATCACATCATACATATTATCGGCTGAGATCGTCATAAAATATGCTTACTTTCCAATACAGAACTGGCCAAAAATTGTATCCAAAAGGGCTTCTACATCCACATGGCCTGTTAAGCGCCCAAGGGCTTGCATTGCTAGGCGCAATTCTTCCCCTCTCATTTCTGGCCATGGAGCTGCAAGCGCATTTGTAAGATGTTCCTGCGCTTGTTGTAACCCTGCACGATGGCGCGCACGGGTCAGAGGTGGGGTCGCATGGCGGGCCATAATGCTTGCAAGATATGTCTTTAACCACGTCTTAAGAGGAAGCAAACCTTCTTCATTGAGTGTATGTATCCCTAACTCTCCCTCCAAAGCAGGTGATAAGTCTGTTTTTGTACGAAGCGTGATCTCACCCTCTTTTAAGAGGGCTGTATCTTCTCCTGGGCCAACAAGGTGAAAAACAAGATCAGCCTCTTTTACATGAAGCATTGTCCGACGGATTCCCTCCGCCTCAATCTCATCATCTGTTTCACGTAGCCCAGCAGTATCAACCAAACGTACACGTATGCCCTCAATCGTCCAATCAACGCTGATTGCATCACGTGTTGTTCCTGCTTTCTGCGTCACAATAGCGGCATCTTGTCCGCTTAATGCATTTAAAAGGCTTGATTTCCCAACATTAGGTGCCCCTGCGAGGACAATTTTTAGCCCCTCACGCGTTATCTCTCCTCGTTCATCAGAAAGATGAGCCTGCATCTCACTCCCAAGAGATTGGCACTCATCTATCAAAGACAGCTCTACCTCTGGGGGAAGCTCTTCATCTGGGAAGTCAATCAGCGCTTCTTGATGAGCTAAAACTTGCCTCAGCCGTTCTGCCCACCCTGTATATACTTGGCTTAATGCACCATCAGCTTGTTTTAATGCCTGATGACGTTGGGCTTGTGTTTCTGCCTCAATAAGGTCTGCAATTGCCTCAGCTTGGAGAAGGTCTAAACGCCCAGCTTGCACTGCCCGGCGTGTAAACTCTCCCGGTTCGGCAGGTCGTGCTCCCATACTCACAAGCGCCTGAGCAACAGCCTCAATAATTGCCTGCCCAGCATGAAGATGCAGCTCAAAACTATCCTCACCTGTATAGGAGCGAGGTCCCGGTAACCATAAGATAAAGGCATGGTCCAACACATCACCCTCATAACGAATAGCCCTTAAACTAGCATACCGTGCTTTAGGTAATGTCCCACATAATGTCTTAAGTAGGGCTCCACTTTCAGGCCCACTAACCCGCATAACGGCTATCGCCCCCTGCACAGCTCCTGTTGCAAGGGCAAAGATCGTTTGTGATGCTCTGATATCTGTCATCGTAATACCGGGTGTGTTTTTAACATATGCGGCCTTCATACCGCACTCCTAAAGGAAAAACAGCTTTATTAGAGATCAATTGACGACTGAAGATAAAACAGGCAGCTTCTTTCTATGCCTCAACTTTCTTTTCATTCCCCTTTTGGGGCCTTAACCCTCAGCGAAGAAGATGGTCAGATTGTCTCTCTCGATGAAGGCTGGGGCCGTGACCAAACCGAGACCCCTTTGCTCAGTAAATTGCGTGACATGATGCAAGATTACTTTGATGGGGAACCTGTTGATTTTAGCTCTATCCCGCTTGATCTCTACGGTACAGATTACCAAAAACGTGTTTGGACTGCACTACGTGCCATCCTTTATGGGCAAACACGCACTTATGCAGAGCTTGCGCAGGAAGTCGGCGGGAGCCCTCAATCTATCGGACAAGCAGTTGCCCATAACCCTCTGCTTATTCTCATCCCTTGCCACCGTGTTCTTCCCTCCCACGGGAAAAGTTATGGTGACTATAGCGGTTTTGAAGGGCCAGAGAGCAAAGCCATGCTGCTCGAACTTGAGCAAAATAAAGCGTAACGCAGCTTAAAAAACAGTCCCTAAAGAAAAAGGCAGAGACGGTTTCCCCTCTCTGCCTTTTTACAAGCTCTTTATTTCTTTGACTTAATTATTCATTGCATCAAAGAAATCTTGGTTGGATTTACTGTAGCGCAGTTTATCCAACAAGAAGTCCATCGCATCCATTGTGCCCATTGGGGCCAAGATACGGCGTAGGACCCACATTTTGGAAAGAGATGCACGGTCAACCAGCAATTCTTCCTTACGTGTACCAGACTTCGTAATATCAATAGCTGGGAAGGTCCGTTTATCAGCCAATTTACGATCCAGCATAAGCTCGGAGTTACCCGTACCTTTGAATTCCTCAAAGATAACTTCATCCATGCGAGAGCCAGTATCAATCAAGGCTGTTGCAATAATGGTAAGGGAACCACCTTCTTCAATATTACGTGCAGCACCAAAGAAGCGTTTTGGCCGCTGGAGAGCATTTGCATCCACACCACCGGTCAGCACCTTACCAGATGAAGGCACAACAGTATTATAAGCACGTGCCAAACGTGTGATAGAATCCAGCAAGATCACCACATCACGTTTATGCTCAACAAGACGTTTTGCTTTTTCAAGCACCATCTCTGTTACCTGCACATGGCGATGAGCTGGTTCATCAAAGGTAGATGCCACCACTTCACCCCGCACAGAACGTGCCATATCGGTCACTTCTTCTGGGCGCTCATCAATCAGCAGAACGATCAAGAACACATCAGGATGGTTTGCAGAGATAGAAGCAGCAATGCTTTGCAGCATCACTGTTTTACCTGTCCGTGGTGGTGCAACAATAAGCGCACGCTGTCCCATACCAATAGGTGAGACAAGATCAATCACACGGGAAGTATAGTCTTTCTGATCTTTCCGTCCGCGGCCCTTACTCTTCGCCGGTGGGGCTGCGACGGCTTCATCTTTCTGCTCTGTCTCCATACGGAGACGGCGCTCTGGAAAGAGTGGGGTTAAGTTATCAAAATTGATACGCGTTTTAACAGTTTCAGGCGCTTCAAAATTGATATGGTTTACCTTTTGTAAGGCAAAGTAACGCTCACCATCACGCGGGGCGCGAATTTCACCTTCAACCGTATCACCAGGGCGTAAGCCAAAACGGCGCACCTGAGCAGGTGAGATGTAAATATCATCTGGACCAGGCAAATAATTTGCTTCTGGACTACGTAAAAAGCCAAACCCATCTGAAAGAATTTCTAACGTACCTTCGCCGTAAATCGCCTGATCACGCTCGGCAAGGTTTTTGAGAATGGCGAACATCATATCCTGCTTACGCAGGGAGGAAGCATTTTCAATCTCTAGCTCTTCAGCAAAAGCGAGGAGATCAGCAGGAGATTTCTTCTTCAGTTCGGCGAGATGCATGAAAATATGCGCCTTGATATGCCCATAGGACAGGATCGGGGGAAACAGAAGGCCTAAAGCAACCTAAAAACCCGCAAGATGAGGGGAGGAAGCTACGCAAAACCAGCTTACCGAACCATTGCAAAAGCAATAACTCATTCAAAACTGGCAAACTTGCCTTCCGATGCGAAGGGAACGACCCATTAGCAAGCAGAACGCCGCCTCAAAAGGTCGGTCCCTTTCCTAAGTAAAGAGAAACACAGTGTCAAGCGGTGCTTTTGTCACTTATCCCACCATGCTTCTCTTATACGCAGAAAACATCAAATCATAATTATGTGAGACAATTAGATCTCTTTTAAAAGAGCATCTGCTGTTCTGAGAGACAACGCCATAATGGTCAAAGCTGGGTTTGCAGCCCCTGCACTTGGGAACGTGGAATGATCACTAATCCAGAGATTAGCAATATCAAAGCTACGCCCATATGGATTTACCACAGAGGAGCCAGCATCTTTGCCCATACGACATGTTCCAATCATATGAGCGGCACGGCTAATCACACGGATATCTTTTGCCCCTATAGATTCCCACATTTTAACCATTAAGCGGCTCGCATGGCGGTGCATAGCCTCCTCATTAGGGCCATAAGTATGGTCAATACGTGGCTTAGGCAGGCCAAAAGCATCTTTTTCATCAGAAAGGGTAACACGGTTTTCATCCCGTGGGAGCGTCTCACCATGCATCCCAATACCTGCGCTATAATTATACGCAGCAAGAGTTTTGCTCAGCGCTTCTCCACGCCGGCCATCAGCCCGCACAAGATTAGCTGCCCATGTAAGTGGCATCATCCCTAAGGATTGCAGCAAATATCCTCCAGCGAAGTCTGCATCTTTCGGGCGCAGCATATCTTCAGAAATTGTGAGGGATGGATAGCCTTTATTAGGGCGTATTTCTTCATCAAACACACCCCACACTTGTGTGGAGATATGTGTCATATAATTACGCCCAACCTGGCCAGAACTATTGGCAAGATCATTATGTAAAAGCAAACGTGCTGTTTCCACAGCACCTGCGGCAAGCACAACGGCCTTACATTTCTGCCGTTCTTCTTTACCGTTACGCTGGTAAATCACCGCTGTAATACGGCCCTGACTATCTCTCTCAAAGCCTGTGACCATACAACCTGTTCTCAACTCTGCGCCATGAGCGCGGGCAAGAGGGAGATATGTATTATCAACGCCAGATTTTGAGCCATTACGACAGCCCTGATGGCACGCCCCACAATTTACGCAAGCTTCTCTTTGCCCAAAATGCGGCTGTTGATGCTGCTTTGTAATTACAGCCACAGGGCCATCTGCATGGCGTAACCCCACATTATCGCATGCCTGGCGCATCTTTAAGGCGGCTTTATTCGGCGCAAGCGGAGGGTAAGCATAATGCCGCTGGGCATCCCACGGGTAAGATTGCGGACCACTTACCCCAATAAAGGCTTCTACTTCTTCAACATACGGCTGTAATTCTTCTGCACCAAATGGCCAATCTACGCCTTTCCCTGTCTCAGAATAGAGATGGAAATCTCGCTTATCCATCCGTGGGAGGAAAGCGCCATAATGTAAAAGTGAGCCCCCAAGACCCGTTCCACTATTATTACCACCAAAAGCTTGAGGTGTTCCCCCACCGGAAAGCCGCTCATGAAGCCAATATAATTCTTGAGCGGTGGGTTCATCTGGCGTGTGATGATGAGCATCAAACGCAGGGCCTGCCTCTAATGCAACAACAGAACGGCCATTAACCGCTAATTTTGCTGTGAGAGGTGCCCCACCTGCTCCTGTTCCAATAACAACAACATCGGCAGTTTTTTCAGAAAAAATATTATTCTCATTCTGCATCATGCGAAAAATTCCATACCTTTGGGAGAGAGTGTGTTTGTACTGGGGTACATGGGGATAATTCCAAGGGGGCTTAAAAGGGGTACCGAGTACTGGGGATGGTACTGTACCCGCTTATAAAAGGGGGATTGTACACAGGGGGTCTGTGGAAAATTCTGGATAAGATTCTACAGCCGTTGATATACCTTATCTTTAGAGTTGTACACAGTGTTAATAAACTGGGGTACATTTTTAGAAAGCCGGGTACCCCAATATCCACAGGCATCTTCTTCTTCATCAAATCTATTAATTTATTAATTAATTTGATGTGTTGTGTGGTCTTCGTGCGGATCAATTTTCGACAGAACCCTACAATATGCTTATGAAGAACGAACCTGAAAGATCGATTTTTAGAACGTACAATCCTCCTTTTAAAATGGAGAAAAGATTAGTTTTCTTCCCTAAAAACCCTTAAAAAATGCCCCTGATAAAGAGCCTATTTTTTATAAAAAACGGCGCTTATTTTAAGGCTCAAAGGTTTCTTTTTGATAGATCCCATCATGAGAAAACCCTTGTATTTCCTTATCTCCACCGGTCAAATTAGCTGAAATACCCAGCTTTTCTTGAGCAACGGGATGCGCCAGAAAACATCCTACAATGTTGTTGCGTAAATCCCCGCTCCAAAGCTTCATCTGCTCTGGGGAAAAAGAAGCTGTTGAAGATGAAGGTAAACAACCTTCAAACGCTGCATCGAGCAATTCACCTTTTTGCTCGCCTGTAAGCTGCCCATAATCTGCTTTAAAAAGGGCCTGAGCGTAAGAATTGAGAGATGATAAGCCGTTTTCCCATGCTTTAAGATCCTCTGGAAGCTCTGCAAAACGCCATCCATCACCTGGCCCTGCGAAGCTTTGGTCAATCATGGCGGCAATATTGAGATGGATCTCACCTAAAAGAGGTTCTTGAGGTAAGATATCATCGCAAACGATCTTCAAAAGCTCAAAATTATGGGCTGAAAGATGCGCACGCTCTGCTTGTTCTTGTTGCATACGTTTCAGCAAAGCGGCCTTAGTACGTGCAGATATATGGTCAGATTCTAAAAAAGCTGGAGGAGAATGAGACATTCTTAATTCCTTTCAAATACAAAAAGGTGAAAGAGAAAACTTTACCTACTCCCTGTATCCAAGGCTATAAAGGGGGATGGAGGAATTGGTCTTCCGATGTGATGAAGGTAGAAACGCCTTTCTTCGGATTTTAGAATGTCAGGAGTCGTGATGACGGTTGAAATTAAAGTTCCTGTTCTTGGTGAAAGTCTGAGTCAGGCAACCGTGGCGCGCTGGCTCAAAAAAACCGGTGATTTTGTAAAAGCTGGCGAGACCATTTTAGAACTGGAAACCGATAAGGTTACGTTGGATGTTTCCTCTCCAGTTCAAGGAATTTTGGAATATTCCCTAACAGAAGGAACAGACGTAGAAGTTGGCCAGTTTTTGGCATCTGTTGAAGAAAAAGAAGCTCCTGCTCCGAGTAACAGCTCATCAGCTGAAGACACAAAGCCGGCTGAACAGACTGAAAATGTTATTTCGGAAGTTCAAGAACCTAAAGTTGAAATTGCACCTGTTGCTCCAGCTATTTCATCTTCTGAAGATGATAAACCTTCATTCACATCTTCTTTTGAAGCAGAAAGCGATGTAGCGCCAACAGCGCAGAGAGAACGTCGTGAGCCAATGAGCCGCTTACGCCGGACGATTGCGCATAATCTTAAAGATTCACAAAATACGGCTGTCATTCTGACGACATTTAATGAAGTTGATATGACGGCGGTAAAAGAGCTCCGCGCACAATATAAAGAGCTTTTTGAAAAGAAATATGACGGCACCCGCCTTGGGTTTATGTCTTTCTTTGCTCGTGCTGTTGTAAAAGCATTGGAAGATTTCCCAGCTTTAAATGCGAGCATTGATGGAAATGACGTTATTTATCGGGATTTTGTAAATCTCGGTATCGCTGTTGGGACAGAGCGTGGTCTTGTTGTTCCTGTCATTAAAGGTGCAGAGCATCTTGGGTTTGCAGAGCTTGAAAATAAGATTGCAAATTATGGCAAACGTGCCCGCAGCGGAAATCTTGCTTTAAATGAGCTTGAAGGTGGCAGCTTCACCATTACAAATGGTGGGGTATTTGGCTCATTGCTTTCTACGCCTATCCTTAATTCAAAGCAGTCTGGTGTGTTAGGGATGCACGCTATTCAAGACAGGCCAGTTGCTAAAAATGGGGAAGTTGTTATTCGCCCCATGATGTATATTGCTCTGTCTTATGATCATCGCTTGGTCGATGGGCGAGAGGCTGTGAGCTTCCTCGTGAGAGTTAAAGAGCTAATTGAAGACCCACGGCGCTTGCTTTTAGAGGTCTAAGACTAAGTCTCTAAAATTGCGTGAGACTGAAAAAGAAAACCCCCTTTGGTAAGGAAGCTACCAAAGGGGGTTTTTCATATCTCCCTCACAATGAAGATATCAATGTGAGGGATGTTGCATGATCAATAGCGGTAAAGATCATGTTTAAACGGCCCATTGGGGGAAACCCCAATATAATCAGCCTGTGCTTGTGTCATTTTAGAGAGCTTAGCACCGACTTTTTCCAAATGTAGGGCTGCAACCTTTTCATCAAGAATTTTAGGCAATGTATAAACCTTGGCTTCATATGTGCCGGGTTTAGCTGTCCAAAGTTCAATCTGAGCGAGTGTTTGATTGGTAAAGGATGCAGACATCACAAAGGATGGATGGCCTGTTGCATTACCAAGATTCACCAAGCGCCCTTCGGAAAGAAGGATAATACGGCGGCCCGGTGCGAGCTCAATTTCATCAACCTGCGGTTTGATGTTGGTCCATTTATGGTTGCGCAGAGCAGAAACCTGAATTTCGCTATCAAAATGCCCGATATTGCAGACGATAGCGCGATCTTTCATCTGGCGCATATGCTCAATGGTGATGATATCTTCATTACCCGTGCAGGTAACAAAAATATCCCCGCGTGGGGCGCCATCTTCCATTGTGACAACTTCATAGCCTTCCATTGCGGCCTGAAGAGCGCAAATTGGGTCGACTTCTGTTACTAAAACACGGCAACCCGCGTTGCGTAGAGAGGCAGCAGAGCCTTTGCCAACATCACCATAACCAGCAACAACAGCAACTTTACCGGCCATCATGACATCTGTGCCACGGCGAATTGCATCAACAAGGCTTTCACGACAGCCATAAAGGTTATCGAATTTCGATTTTGTAACGCTGTCATTCACATTAATGGCAGGTACTTTAAGTGTGCCTTTGCGTTCCATATCCCATAAACGGTGAACACCCGTTGTGGTTTCTTCAGAAAGGCCACGAACATCCTTAAGCATTTCAGGATATTTATCATGCATAAGGGTTGTGAGATCACCACCATCATCAAGAATCATGTTTGGGGTCCAACCATCAGGACCTTTTACAGTTTGTTCAATACACCACCAGAATTCTTCATCTGTGAGGCCTTTCCATGCAAAAACAGGAATACCTGCCGCAGCAATAGCCGCAGCGGCTTGGTCCTGAGTGGAAAAAATATTGCATGATGACCAACGAACAGATGCACCAAGAGCTGTAAGTGTCTCAATAAGTACAGCTGTTTGAATTGTCATATGCAGACAGCCAGCAATACGTGCTCCTTTAAGGGGCTTACTGTCGCCATATTCACGGCGAAGCGCCATTAGGCCTGGCATTTCACCTTCAGCGATTGAGATTTCCTTACGGCCCCAATCTGCTAGGGAAATATCGCGAACTTTATAATCCTGCGCAGCCATATATGTTTCCTTAACTGTCAGTGGCTATGATGATGACGGATCAACCTAACTAAAAAGTGATCATGCTAGGGATCCATACATAAGCAAAACTATATAGCCTTGCTTACAGGCTGCAAAGAAAAGCCTTTAGATAGTTTTCAGAACATCTAAAAAGAGGTTTTCTGTTGCGTCTGAGGAATCAACGTGTCAGAGAACGAAACAGATTTAAATCTACACTGAATGTTTCAGCCTTTGTGGCGTTCTTTTGCCTGTGGATGCGTTTGTACAGGATTACTGTAACGGGAGTATGCCGTGCCTGCGAATACTGTTCACAATTTTCCCTTTACAGTACTTGATCCTTCACTGCAGGGCAGCAATGCTTCTGTTCGTATAAAAGGACTTGTATGGGCAATACGCGCAACCCCGGGAAAAGGCATAAAAGCCCTCGAAGCCAATGAAGTTGAAAAAATCCTTCAAGATCCCGCTCTAAGTGAAGCTAACAGTGAGGGAGCTGCGCAGGATAGCACATGGTGCTGGCTACATTTTGATACAGTTCATAGCTCTGCTCGCTCTCAAG
Organism: uncultured Acetobacteraceae bacterium; assembly: GCA_946476985.1. Taxonomy (GTDB): domain Bacteria; phylum Pseudomonadota; class Alphaproteobacteria; order Acetobacterales; family Acetobacteraceae; genus Bombella. The sequence continues at coordinate 44,922 of CAMKWS010000006.1, read as the reverse complement.
TAGGGCGTCTTCCGGGCATGCCTGAAGATGTTGGCACGATGCTAGCTGAGACAGATTACGGTATCGCACTTGAAGCATTAGAAGATACAGTTTGGGGTGCTTTACCGGCATTTGATGACGCTTTAGCAGAAGAAGATCGTGAAATTTGTGCATGGCGTTTTGCAATGCGGCAAAATCTTCTTATCACGACAAGGCGGACACCAATTCCTGTACTTGGAACAGCATATCGTTCCTTACAAACGCAGACGATCCCTCGGAATCCTGCTGGTGTTATTGACCGTGTTTTAAGAGATTTTACAGGGACTGTTCGTCGCCAACTTGGGCAGTTGGATGACGAATTGGACCGTGCTGAGGATGTTCTTTTAGCTATTGAGCATGGCTCTGACCTTGGTCATCTCGGTGGTATTGTTGGTAAAGTACGGCGTCGCTCAACAGAGTTGCGCCGTGTCGTAATGCCAATCGATCGTGTTTTGCGGGATGAAGACCTTGAATTGCCTGAATGGGCAGAAGATGACCTGCGTGACAGGGCAGAACGCCAAATTCATGCAGCGTTGGATGATTTGATCGCCTTGCAAGACCGGGCACGTTCTCTTCAAGATGAGCTTGCTTCAAGCCAAGCAGAAGAAACCAACCGCCGCCTGTATATCGTCTCTATTGTGACGACCCTTATGCTCCCGGCAACCTTGGTAACAGGGTTCTTTGGTATGAATACTGGCGGTATGTTTTTAGCATCTGGCGGGTGGGGAACCATCTTTGCGGGTGGTTTTTGTATGCTGGCCATGGCTGTGACATTCATATTTATGAAAATTGCTCGTTTGTTTTAAATCAAAATAATGGGAAATATAACTGAAATAGGATTTTTCTAATCCTAATAAAAAAATATTTATTTATATTAAAAAATAATAAAAAATATATTTATAAAAATAATATTTTTTCCTCATTCATTTTTTATCAAAGAAAGGCTAAACTTGTTTTTAGATATAGAGGGATAGACAGTCGTTTTTAACCCTTTTAACCTTCATAGGATAAGGTTGGCCTATGAAGGATTGAGCTTGTTTATTATTGAAACAGGATCAATCTTATTTACTCACAACCTATGAAGCGTATTTCCTATGTTCAGATAGCAAGGTAGGAGTCCTTAAATGTCTGATAATATTATTCGTACAACGGCTGGCGCACCATGGGTCAGCAATCAGGACAGTAAATCAGTTGGTCCTCGTGGCCCACTGCTACTGGAAAACTATCAGTTAATTGAAAAACTAGCTCATCAGAACCGTGAACGTATTCCTGAGCGGACAGTGCATGCAAAAGGCAGTGGTGCTTATGGTACGTTAACAATCACGCATGATATTACTAGATATTCTTGCGCTGATATATTTTCTGAAGTTGGTAAAAAGACGGATATGCTCATCCGTTGCTCTACCGTTGCAGGTGAGCGTGGTGCGGCTGAAGCCGAGCGTGACGTGCGCGGCTGGGCACTGAAATTTTATACCAATGATGGTAACTGGGACCTTGTGGGGAATAACACGCCTGTTTTCTTCCTGCGTGACCCTATTAAATTCCCTGATTTTATCCATACGCAGAAGCGTCATCCACGGACAAACCTACGTTCCGCTACAGCTATGTGGGATTTCTGGTCGTTAAGCCCAGAGAGCTTGCATCAGGTAGCTATTTTGATGTCTGATCGCGGTATTCCTAAAAACTTCCGCCAGATGAATGGCTATGGCAGCCATACATATTCTCTGTGGAATGCAAAGGGCGAGCGTTTCTGGGTGAAATTCCACTTCAAAACGCAGCAAGGTATTGCGAACTACACGAATGAGGAAGCTGCTAAGGTAATTGCTAACTCTCGTGAATCTTCGCAGGAAGACTTGTATGAGAATATCGAGAAGGGGAATTTCCCTAAATGGACATTCTACATTCAGGTCATGCCAGAAGAAGAGGCGGAGCGTGTTAAGTTCAACCCGTTTGATCTTACAAAAGTCTGGCCACATAAAGATTACCCATTGATCGAAGTTGGTGAGCTTGAGCTGAACCGCAACCCAGAGAATTATTTCGCTGAGGTTGAGCAGGCCACATTCTCTCCATCTAACATCGTGCCGGGTATTGGCTTCTCACCAGACAGAATGTTGCAGGGCCGTATCTTCGCTTATGCAGATGCACATCGTTATCGTGTTGGGACACATTATGCGACTCTTCCGGTGAATCGTCCGAAGATTGAGGTGAAGAACTATCATCTTGATGGTGCAATGCGGTTTGATGCGCCAACACCAGGTGATGGTGGTTTTTATGAGCCAAACTCTTTTGGTGGGCCTGTTGAAGATAAAAGCGCGATGGAGCCACCTCTACGTGTGAGCGGTGACATTACATATTATGAACATCGCTCCGATGGGGATGATTATGTACAGCCGCGTGCTCTGTATAATCTCTTCAGCAAAGAGGAAAAACAGCGCTTCCATAATAATATCGCTGAAGCAATGGCAGGTGTGCCACAGCATATTATTGATCGCCAGCTTGCTCACTTTGAGAAAGCTGACCCAGCTTGGGCTGAAGGCGTTCGTGAAGCTCTCAATAAAGGCTGAGAGATTTAAGATATTCTCAGTTTAGTTGAGTGATTATGAGAAGGCTCTTCGGGAGATATTCCGGAGAGCCTTTTTTATTGGGAATATTTAAAGGGTAGGGAAGAGGGGAAAATGTTTCCCGTGAAACGTGGTGTGTTTTGTTTCATGTGAAACAGCATATGAGGTGTGGTTTGATTAGGTAAGTTTAAGGCTCTGTATGTTAAAAGCTCTTACCTAAGCAAAAGACATTTTTTCATCACGCTGGCGAGAATAGCCTCTTCAAAAGGAATGAAACGTCCATAAGAAGGGTCAATTGGGTAATTACGTTTTGTGGTTAAGACGCAGCCATAAACATGAGCGTAAAGTGTGAAGTGGCTAAAAATATGTTTTACCTCTCCATATTTTTGCCAATCAGCCTGCAAAGGGGCGTAATGCGTAAAGGCGTTATTTAGAAGGTCTTCATGAGGGATAGCTGGCTGTTGTGTATCCCATGGCGTGCCGGGGAGTTCATCCGTGCCACCAAGAAGTCCTTTTGCGGGGCGAGGGCGTAAGAGGATATGCCCTTGTGGATCTCTTACATAAAAAAGAACAGTATGGCGGGAGGGACGTTTTTGTTTTTTTTGCCGGGCAGGCAGCGTCTCCGCGATATTTTGTGCTGCCGCTTTGCAGCAAGAACGCCAAGGGCATGTTAGGCAAGAAGGCGAACGTGGGGAGCATAATGTTGCGCCGAGATCAAAGAGAGCTTGAGCAAAATCAGAAGGGCGCTTTTGTGCGGCATCTGTTTTGTTAAGCTCACTTGCAAGCTCTGCTAAAAATGGACGTGAGGCTGGCAAAGGGTTTGTTACAGCATTAAGGCGAGCTGTAATGCGCTCGACATTTCCATCAACGGGGACAGCAGGAATATTAAAGGCAATTGCTGCAATTGCACGGGATGTATAAGGCCCAATGCCCGGTAGTTTTTGTAGACCTTCAATAGAGCGAGGAAAGCCACCTTGCTGGCATACAGTTTGTGCACAAGCATGAAGGTTGCGTGCTCGGGCGTAATATCCTAGCCCTGCCCATAATTGGAGAACCTTTTCCTGCGGGGCATGGGCAAGGTCTGCAATGGTAGGGAATTCTTCCAAAAAACGTGTATAATAAGGGATGACAGTTTGTACGACTGTCTGTTGGAGCATGATCTCACTTAACCAAACATGGTAAGGGTCTGCATATTGGTTGGGTTCTGCGCGCCAAGGGAGTGTGCGGCGATGGCGATCATACCACGAAAGAAGAAGAGAAGAATCAGGTGTCACGCGGGTCTCTATGACGAAGAAACAGTTTTTGGGCAAGAGTGAGCGTTCCTCTTTGCGAGGAAGGAACCCCGTTGTGAAGACCACACAAGAGGGTGCAGGCCTACAAACAACGTATAAACGAGAGAAAAGAGAGTATCGCCGAACAGGAGCGCGTATGATAGGAGCGCTGCTTCCTGGCCTGACACGTGCAGCATTTCGTAAAAAATCACCGCTGTTTATTCGGTTGATTATGGATTGGGAAAATTTTGTAGGTGCGACTCTTGCACAGCAAAGTGAACCTTGCCGTTTGAGGCCCGGTGTATTGACTGTGCGGTGTTGTGGCCCTGTTGCTGTAGAGATTCAATATGCGGCACCACGTATTTTGGAAAGTATCAATACAGCATGTGGTTTGGAGGGGGAGACACGCTTAATACAATTAAAGTTGGTGCAAGATAAAACGATCCATAAAGAGCAATCTGGAAGTCCTCCAAAAAGCCATAAAAATATAAGACCGGTGAATGTTGAAGGGGTAGAGGAAGGCCCCTTAAAGGAGGCCTTAGCTCGCTTAGGTGGGCAGATATCAGCCCGCCGTGCTAAACCTAAGAGGGCTCGGCGTTTCTGAATTGTTAAGGTATTTTTTTTAGCAATTCAGAAACGCGGGGATGTTTTTAGTTAATAAAAACTTAACTAAAAGAAGAAGTGGGAGGCTTATTCGCCACCCACAATGTCAGAAGCTGTGTAGCCCTGTGCAAAGATATGCGCACGCATTCCACAGAAATTGACTTGTTGGTCAATTGTTTGGCGGACATTCGGCTTTGCGTGATACGCAATCCCGAGGCCAGCTGCTTGCAGCATGGGGATATCATTTGCGCCATCACCTGTTGTTAGGCTGGCGTGTATTTTAACGCCACGCTCAGCACAGAGGCGTTCTAGATGCTCTTTTTTTGCATTTGGCCCAAGAATATCGCCAATGAGCTCACCTGTAATGATCCCATTTTTAATCTCAAGCTTATTGCCGTAATGCTCATCGAATCCAAGCATTGGGGCAGCTTCCCCGGTGAACCAATCGAACCCGCCGGAGATGAGCGCTGTACGAGCTCCGTTGGCTTTCATGGTCTGAACAAGCTCTTTAACGCCATCGGTAAAGGGAAGTTTTTTTAGAACATCCTTCAAAAGGGATTCTGGCTGCCCTTTAAGAACGATTGTGCGCTGGCGGAGGGATTCATCAAATTCCATCTCGCCATTCATAGCACGTTGTGTAATGGCAGCAATTTGCTCGCCTGTGCCTGTAAAATGGGCTAGTTCATCAAGTGTCTCACCATCAAAAATGGTACTGTCCATATCGGAGACGAGTACCGCTTTGCGGCGACCACGGGTTTTTGTGAGAATAGCATCGACCTTGAGTGGAGCAAGGGCGGCACGGATTGTTGCAGGTGTGGCATCACCAGGCCCTGGTGTAGGGCAGAAAATATCAACGGCTTCACCCTCTGATAGCACAACAGGGGGCTCGCCTTTGACGAGATTCCGGGCAATGTCGATCGCCTCTTTGGGAAGAGTCCCGTGGCGGCGATTGGCAACAAGAGTCAGAACACAAGGAAGGGACATGACATCTCTCGCTAAAAGATCAGAAGATGTGGCAGAATAAGTTTATGAAGTCTCCTGATAACGCCCTTATTGTGGCTGGCCCAACCTGTTCCGGCAAGTCAGCTTTGGCTTTTCATTTAGCAAAGCTGTATTGTGGTACAGTCATTAATGCTGATTCTATGCAGGTTTATAGGGAGTTACGCGTCCTTACAGCTCGTCCTTCAGAGGCTGAAGAAGCGATTATTCCTCACCGTCTTTATGGTGTTTTGCCCGCCTCAACCCCCGGAAGTGTGGCATGGTGGCGTGAAGAAGTCCTCAAAGAAATGCAAGCTTGCCGTGAAGCTGGGCGTTTACCCATCCTCTGCGGAGGAACGGGAATGTATCTGCGTGCTCTAACTGATGGCCTTGTAGAAGTTCCCGACCCTGGTGACGAAGCTCGGCAAAAAGCACGTGCATTGCTCGATGAAATTGGCTCGGAGGCCTTATACGAAAAATTGATGGAGCATGATCCGCAAACAGCGTCTCAGCTACATAAACAAGATTCTCAAAGAATATCTCGAGCATGGGAGGTTTATATCGGAACAGGGAAGGGACTCGCTGCATGGCGTACAGAAAAAACATTACCGCCTGCTCCATGGCGGTTTATTTCTCTCCAGCTTGATCCCCCACGTGATATTTTACGCCAAGCCATCGCACGCCGCTTTGATGCAATGCTTGATGATGGTGCAATGGAGGAAGTTCAAGACTTACGAACACAAAACTTACCGAGATCGTTACCAGCTATGCGTGCTCATGGTGTGCCAGAACTTGGTAAGGTGATTGAAGGAGAGCTTTCACTAGATGAGGCACGACTCTTAGCTGTGAGAGCAATTGGGCGATATACGCGCCGTCAGGCAACCTGGTTTAGGCACCATAAGCTGAGCCAAGAGGGCGATGGCGAAATAATATTTCAAAGGATAGAGGGTAAAGAGTTCTTTTTAGGAAAAAAAATGACCGAAATTGAAAATTTTATATCATCACGAATTGACGGCCGCCCTATGGAGTTATAGAGCTGGATGACTGCTTAAGTTGCCGGAGAGGAGCGACGCTATGCCCGCCGATGAAAATGACAAGCCTAACAAACCTCAGATGATCTCTACTGGGGCTGAGCTTATTCTACATATTCTTAAAGAAGAAGGTGTAGATGTCATTTTTGGATATCCGGGTGGTGCTGTCCTTCCGATTTATGATGCGCTGTATAAGTGTAAAGATATTAGGCATATTTTGGTTCGGCATGAACAAGCAGCGGTTCACGCAGCAGAGGCTTATGCTCGTTCAACCGGGAAGGTTGGCGTTGTATTGGTGACATCTGGGCCGGGGGCGACAAATGCCGTTACCGGATTGATGGATGCTAAATTAGATTCCATCCCTGTTGTTTGTCTCTCTGGCCAAGTGCCTGTGCCGCTTATTGGGAAGGATGCTTTCCAAGAGGCTGACATGGTCGGCATTACACGCCCAGCGACAAAGAAAAGTGTGCAGGTTCGTACAGCAGAGGCTTTAGCTCCGGCTATACGAGAGGCTTTTGCTATTGCACGCTCTGGCCGCCCTGGCCCTGTGTTGGTGGATCTACCTAAAAATATTACAGTTTCCGAAGCTCCACTGCCAAAAGCTGAACCAGCGAAGCTGGAGGCAGATGCGCCCGCTACATTGGATAGCAATGCTGTTGCGCGTGCTGTTGAGGCGATGAAAACGGCCCGTAAGCCTCTTTTATATATTGGCGGTGGCGTGATTAATGCCGGGCCTGAAGCCTCTAAAATGCTGCGTACATTGGCTGAGCGCACAGGCTTCCCTGTTACATCCACTTTAATGGGTTTAGGGGCATATCCTTCATCAAGTGACCATTTCCTTGGAATGTTAGGGATGCATGGCGCTGTTGAAGCGAATATGGCAGCGCATGATTGCGATGTGTTGATTGCCCTTGGCGCCCGGTTTGATGACCGTGTGACTGGTCGCGTGGATGGGTTCTCTCCGGGATCTTTTAAGATTCAGGCTGATATCGACCCGCGAGAGTTCGGTAAAATCATCCCTGTTGACGTAACCTTGCAGGGTGATCTCAAAGCAACACTTTCTGCCCTGCTTGAAGGCTGGGGAGATACGGCTGCGTCGGATCTTTCACAGTGGTGGAAAGAGATTGAGGCATGGCGGGCTGTAAAAGGCTTTGGCTTTGAGCAAGATACAGCGCCAGAGGCTATTATTAAGCCGCAATATGCCATTAGTCGCTTATATGAAAAGGTAAAGGCTAGTGGGCGTGAGACATTTGTCTCTACCGAGGTTGGTCAGCACCAAATGTGGGCAGCTCAGCATTTTGGGTTTGATGAGCCTAATCATTGGCTGACATCAGGTGGATTAGGTACAATGGGGTATGGTCTGCCGGCGGCAGAAGGTGCACAAATTGCTCATCCTGATGCATTGGTGATTGATATTGCCGGTGAAGCTTCCACTCTGATGAATATTCAAGAGCTGGGGACGATTGCTCAATATCAGCTACCAGTGAAGATTTTCATCTTAAATAACCACTATATGGGCATGGTTCGCCAATGGCAGGAACTTGTGCATGAATCTCGTTATTCGCAGTCATATAGTGAGGCTTTGCCAGATTTTGTGAAATTGGCAGAATCTTTTGGGATCAGAGGTCTGCGGGTGGAAACACTCGGGGCACTGGATGAAACGATAGATACCATGTTGGCTCATTCTGGGCCGGTGTTGGTGGATGTCCATGTTGAGCCTGAGGAATGTTGCTTCCCGATGATTCCATCTGGAGCCACTCATGACCAGATGCTCCTTGGGCCGGATCGTGTTTTTGGTGGGGCAGAACTTACAGAAGAAGGCAAACGTCTCGTCTGAGCTTAAAGTTCTTAACCGGTTAGAGTTTCTTATAGTGATAAAAGAAGGAGGCTGAGCCTCCATCACAGCGATGGCTCTGAAAAAGGGCCGTGCGGTGGGTTTGTAAGGAAGGGAAGAAAAATGCGCGTTTATTATGATCGTGATGCAGACATCAATCTGATCTGCAACAAAAAGGTTGCTATCATTGGGTATGGGAGCCAAGGGCATGCCCATGCGAACAACTTGCGTGACAGCGGTGTTAAAGACATTGTTGTTGCTCTGCGTCCAGAGTCTGTTGCAAAAGCCAAGGCAGAGGCAGCTGGCTTCCGTGTTGTTACACCAGCGGAAGCTGCTGCGTGGGCTGATGTAGTGATGATCCTGACCCCAGATGAAGGGCAGGGCGCTCTGTATAAAGAGCAGCTGGCTCCTAACCTGAAACCAGGCACAGCTCTGGTTTTTGCTCACGGTCTGGCAATTCATTTCCGTCTGATTGAGCCAACACCGGATATGGATGTGTTCTTGATCGCACCTAAAGGCCCTGGCCATACAGTGCGTTCTGAATATCAGCGTGGTGGCGGTGTGCCTTGCTTGGTGGCTGTGGCACAGGATGCTTCTGGCCATGCGAAAGATATCGCCCTTTCTTACGCTTCCGCCGTTGGTGGTGGCCGCGCCGGTGTGATTGAGACAAGCTTCCGCGAAGAAGTGGAGACAGATCTGTTTGGTGAGCAGGCTGTTCTATGTGGTGGTGCAATTGAGTTGATTAAAGCCGGGTTTGAAACACTGGTAGAAGCTGGTTACGCCCCAGAGATGGCTTACTTTGAGTGCCTGCACGAAATGAAGCTGATCGTGGATCTGCTATATGAAGGTGGTATTTCCAACGTGAACTACTCCATCTCCAACACAGCGGAATATGGTGAGTATGTCAGCGGCCCACGTGTTGTTACATCTGAAGCAAAAGATGCAATGCGCGCTGTGCTGAAGGATATTCAGAATGGCACATTCGTGCGTAACTTCATTCTGGAAAACCAGTCCGGCAATGTTGGGTTTAAAGCATCTCGTGCAAGCAATGAGCAGCATCAGATTGAGCAAGTTGGTGCAAAATTGCGTGAAATGATGCCATGGATTGCTAAGAACAAGCTGGTTGATAAAACACGTAACTAATTTTGAGTAAGAAAGGTCATTTTTCTTATGTAAAAAGATGACCTTTCAAAGCGATAAAATATTAGTTTTTATAGAAATGGGGCAAGATTTCTTGCCTCATTTCTATTATGGCGATGTATTTTTTTTAATAATGACATAAAACTATTGCTGTGGGCTCCATATTCTACTAGGACCAATCTTCCGCTTGCATATGGTGTAAGTGGTAATCTACTGGTTCAGGAGTACGTTATGGACGCACTTGCTCGACTGGGGATGGTATCGGATCTTCCGAGAGATATCCAGAATACAGAAGCAATCCAAACAGCAGAAAGCTGTAAGGACTATTTTATTCAACGCGATGGGATTACCTATGCTGGTAATCACCTGCTTATTGATTTCTGGAATGCTAGAAATCTAGATGACCCCGAAAAAATAGACGTGACATTACGTCGGGCTGCGGAAGCTGCCGGGGCGACAATCCTCCATGGTCATTTCCATCACTTTACGCCAAATGGTGGCGTTTCTGGTGTGTTGGTTTTGGCTGAGAGTCATATTTCCATTCATACATGGCCGGAACGCCATTTTGCCGCTGTAGATGTTTTTATGTGCGGTGTGTGCGATCCTAATCTGTCCGTTCCTGTAATGCAGGAATTGTTTCAGGCTGGGCGTGTGGAGATAGATGCTTTCAGGCGAGGGCGTGTCAATCACCCTGTAAAAATGGGAAGTTGACGCTCGTCAGGAGGGATTTTTCTCTCACAAACTGACAAAGAAACATTCATTCATTTTTGCTTAGAAACTGCAAAAATGGGTGAAGGCAGTTGCTGTGCCTATGGAACTTCTATGTCTTGTGACAAAATGGAAAGGCTCATAGGTACAGTGTGCTTATGAATAAAAAGGGAGGCGGTCGCTATGTCGTCTGAAACCTGGATTAATGAAGAGCTATACCCAGATTGGGGACAGCGCTTCAAAATGGTACGTGAGCTTGCTCATGTGAAATCCCCATTTCAAGATATTCGTATTTTTGAGAGCAGTAGCCATGGCCGTGTGCTTGTGCTGGATGGGATTATTCAAATTACCGAGCGTGATGAGTTTATCTATCAAGAAATGCTCGCCCATGTGCCGCTCTTTACACATGCACAGCCTGAGCGTGTTCTCATTATTGGCGCAGGTGATGGCGGTGTATTGCGGCGTGTTTTACAGCACGACACAGTGAAAAAAGCCGTCATGGTTGAAATTGATGGCGATGTTATTGAGCTTTCAAAAAAACATCTGCCTATGTTTGGGCAAACAGCCTGGGATGATCCTCGTGCTGAGGTGATTGTCGGTGATGGAATTGATTACGTCAAAAAAGCGGCTGATGAGTCTTTTGATGTGATTATTGTCGATAGTACAGACCCAATCGGTGTGGGGGATGTACTCTTTACAGATGATTTTTACGAAAATTGCGCCCGTGTTCTTTCCAAAGAAGGGCTGATTGTTAATCAGTGTGGTGTACCGTTCCAGCAAGCAGATGAATTACGGGATACAACGGCTCGTCGAGCAAAGTTTTTTCCGCATGTGACAGCATATCTCGCTGCGGTGCCAACATATGTTGGTGGGTTTATGACATTAGGCATGGCGAAAAAGGGCCAGCCTCTTAAAAAACCACAGTCAGAAGAGCTTGAAAAACGTGCTCAAGCGGCTGGGATTATGGCAAGCTGCGATTATTGGACGCCAGATGTGCATATTGCGTCTTTTAGTTTGCCACCTTATATCGCGCGGAACCTCCCTCGTTCTTAGAACGATTATAGAGAAGGATCGGACCTTATGACACGTAGGATGACAATTGCCGACTTTCAGAAAATGAAAGATAACGGACATCCGATTGCGATGGTCACAGTGTATGACTACTCATCCGCTTTAATTGCTGAGCAAGCTGGCGTTCCGGTCCTTCTCGTAGGAGATTCACTCGGTATGGTGATGCATGGGCATGATACCACATTGCCTGTGCAGCTAGAGGATATGATTTTTCACGCCAAAATGGTTAGCCGTGGGAGCCGTAAAGCTCTTGTCGTGGTGGATCTTCCCTTTCTTTCTTACGCAACAGAACAAGATGCCGTCATCGCTGCGCGGCGTGTGATGCAAGAAGGAGGCGGACAGGCCTTAAAATTAGAAGGTGGGCGTGAGATTGCACCTATCGTCAAACGCCTCACAGAGATGGGTGTGCCTGTTATGGGGCATTTGGGGCTTACGCCGCAGTCACAGCATCAAATTGGCTTAAGGGCGCAAGCAAAAGATATAGAAGCTGCACGAAAATTGATTGAGGATGCTAAAGCGATTGAAGCTGCTGGGGCATTCGGCATTGTGCTAGAGGTTGTCCCTGCAGAGCTTGCAGGGTTAATCGCTCGTGAGGTGAATATTCCAATAATTGGTATTGGCGCAGGGCCGCAATGTGATGGCCAAGTGCAAGTATGGCATGATGTATTAGGTCTTTTTGAGGGTAAGTCACCTCGCCACGCTCATAGATTTGCTGAGATCGGGGCACAAATGGTGGAGGCTCTATCACATTATAACAAGCAAGTAAGTGAGGGATCTTTCCCTACAAAAGCGCAAAGTGTCAGTATGAAATTTGAAATTTTTGCAGATATAGAGGCCGGGCAAAAGGCGCATTAAGCTGCGGATAATGTGATCTATGAGGTGCGCCTCTTTTCTTGCAAGAGGGAGGAGAGATGGACAAGATAGCGCTTCATGTGGTGAAAGACTCATGACAAGGGCTGGGTTGTCAGTTTTTTATGGGACTGACAGACTATCTTTCTCACCCTGTTTAGCAGGATAGACGTAACCATGGATGAAACACTTCAAAGCACCCCTTTGCAGGCATTGCATACAGCTTATGCGGCCAAAATGGGCAGCTATGATGGCTATGCCTTACCAGATCATTATGGTTCTGGAGCAGAGGCAGAGCATCTTCATGCACGCCAGAAAGCAGGGTTGTTTGATATTTCTCATCTAGGGCAGGTGCGTATTCGCCCAAAAGAGGGGAACCTTGCAGCTGTCGCGTCTGCGCTTGAGACATTAATGCCTATGAATCTTCTTGATTTAGAAGAAGGGCGTTTAATTTACGGCTTACTCACAACAGACCAAGGCGGTGTGAGAGATGATCTTGTCATTTCTCGCCAGCTAGAAGATTTTTTACTTGTCCTTAATGGGGCAAATAAAGAAACCAATGCAGATTACCTCGAAAATTCTATCGGTGAAGATTGTAAACTTGTCCGTCAATTTGATCGGGCAATGCTTTCCCTCCAAGGGCCATCAGCTGTTGCTGCTTTAACGCAGCTTTTACCCCAAGTAGAAGCCATGCGGCATCGTGATAGTGTGGATATGCATTGGGAGGATAATAGCACCATTACCGTGTCTCGTTTTGGGTATACGGGAATGGATGGTTTCGATATTTGCCTTCCTGCAGATCATGCAGAGCAATTTGCAAAGCGTTTGCTTGAGCATCCCGATGTTGAACTTGCAGGGATGGAAGCTCGGCATAGCCTGCGTTTGGAGGCAGGATTGTGCCTTTATGGGGTTGATCTTGATAAAACAACCTCTCCAGTAGAAGCCTCTTTAGTGGCGTCTATGCAGGCATGTCGTCGCCCTGGTGGAGAGAGAGCCGGTGGCTATCCTGGGGCTGATGTGATTGCTGGACAGTTAGAGCATGGTATCTACCGTCAGCGTGTTGGGTTGCAGCCAGAGGGTGATGAGCTTCTAGCTGCTGGTGTAGAGTTGTTTACTGATGAGGCTGGTGAGGAAAAAATCGGTCGTATAACGTCAGCTTGTTTTAGCCCAAGCCTCAAAAAGTCTATTGCGATGGGATATGTTGTTCCTAATAGTGCTAAGGATGATGAACATATCTTTGCAGCACTAGAAGGTGGAAGAAAAATTCCCGTTATGGTGAGGCCTTTGCCATTTATTACCCCAACAGTTGTTGAATAAGGTTTGACCTTTGCTGCAACTCAGCATGTAATTAGCTGAGAAAATTGTATAAATTTAGGCAAAAAACAACGGAGGAATGTAGGAATTCTTCATAAGGGCTTTACGTCAGTCGTTTTTTGAGTGAGGCTCATTTAATGAAATGAGAGAGGATACGCAGCACCGTTTTTGTAACAGGAACGTGTCTTCTCTAATGTTTCCTTTTCTGGGTGTTGTTCAATAAGCAAACTCAGAGAAAGAAGATTAAGGAGATGTCTCATGAGTGATGCTGTTCATATTTTAGCTTTGGTAACAATTGCTGAGGATAAAGCTGCCCAATTAGAAGAGGCTATTCGTGTATGCACGAAGTTCTCTTTGCAAGAAGAGGCCTGCAAACGTTATGAAATTTCTCGCGATTCTGAGAAAAAAGGCCGTTTTATGGTCAGTGAGATCTGGGCCACACAAGCTGGTTTTGAAGCACATTTAGAGACAGAACATTTTGGAGAATTGGCTTCTTTTGTTCAGCAGAATGGTGCATTGCTTGAGGTCATTCGGCAACAGCCTCTACAACCGGCATCGTAAAGTAGGTTTAAGGAAGATCACCAATGGCTGATTATCGTTTAGGAATTGATTTCGGCGGAACGAAGATTGAAGTTCTGGCGCTAGATCGTAGTGGGAAAGAAGTGCTGCGTGAGCGTGTGGCAAATCCCGGTGTCTATGAAAAAGCGATTGAGGCCATTCGGGACCTTATTGTAAAAACGGAACAAACCGTTGGGTGCGTATCTGGTCATCGTGTAACGGGAACACAGCATACATCTACATTAGGGATTGGCATCCCGGGATCCTTGTCTCCTGAGACTGGTCTCGTACGGAACTCCAATGCAACATGGTTGAATAATCATCCATTCAAGAGAGATGTTGAAGCTGCGTTGGATCGCCCAATCCGTGTTGAAAATGATGCAAACTGTTTTGCTCTATCTGAAGCTGCAGATGGTGCAGGGGCAGGGTATTCCACTGTGCTTGGTGTGATTATTGGGACGGGTATGGGGGGTGGCATTGTTGCTAACTCACGTATTCTTTCAGGTCGGCATCATATTGCAGGTGAGTGGGGGCATATCCCGCTTCCCTGGGCGCAGAAAGATGATTTTCCGTTGAGAAAGTGTTTCTGTGGTAATGAAGGCTGCCAAGAACGTTATCTTTGTGGTCCGGCTCTTGCTGCAGAGTGGAAGGGTGAAGGTAATCGCTCTCCTAATGGAATTGAGGAAGCCGCACGTAATGGAGACGAAGCAGCCATCCGTGCTTTAAACCTGTATATGGACCGCTTTGCGAGAGCCTGTGCTCAGGTTGTTAACTTCCTAGACCCAGACGTTATTGTGCTTGGTGGTGGTGTTTCTAACCTTCCAAGCATTTATGAGCGTGTGCCGAAACTGCTTCCACGATATGTTATTACGTCACCATGCAGCACACCAATTGTGCAGAATCTCCATGGGGATAGTTCTGGTGTCCGTGGGGCTGCGTGGCTATGGGATATTGCAGAAACAGGTGCAGAAAAGGAGGATTAACCTTTTTGCATCTTTAAAAGAGGTCTCTCCCCCCTATTTCATAACTAATAGGGGGAGATTTTCTAAAAGAACCTACCGTTTTGGTAGGTTCTTTTTTATGAAAAAAGCCGCCAGTTCCGGAGAGGGAACATGGCGGCTTTTCGTTTTTAAACATCGTCTTATCTGAGCAGTGAATACACATCGCTGCTCAGATAAGAGAGAATATATTAGACAGAGTAGTACATCTCGAATTCAACAGGGTGAGGTGTATGCTCAAAGCGGTACACATCCTGCATTTTGGTGTTGATGTAGCTATCAATCTGGTCCTTCGTGAAGACGTTACCTTCTAGCAAGAAGGCATGATCCTCTTTGAGGGATTCTAGAGCTTCACGGAGAGAGCCGCACACTGTTGGGATCTTGCTCAGCTCATCAGCAGGTAGCTCGTAAAGGTCCTTATCCATAGCCTCACCAGGGTGAATCTTGTTACGGATACCATCCAGACCAGCCATCAGCATTGCACTGAAAGCGAGGTAAGGGTTTGCTGTTGGGTCTGGGAAGCGAACCTCAACACGTTTAGCTTTTGGGCTTGTAGCGTGTGGGATACGGCAAGAAGCAGAACGGTTAGCAGAGGAGTAAGCCAGTAGCACAGGTGCCTCAAACCCTGGGATCAAACGCTTATAAGAGTTTGTGGAAGGGTTGGTGAAGGCATTCAGGGCTTTAGCATGTTTGATGATGCCGCCAATGTAGTAAAGCGCTTCATCAGAGAGGTCTGCATAGCGATTGCCGGCAAAAAGAGGTTTACCATCACGCCAGACAGACTGATGCACATGCATGCCTGTACCGTTATCGCCAAAGATAGGCTTAGGCATGAAGGTAGCTGTTTTGCCATAAGAGTGAGCAACATTATGCACACAATATTTGTAGATCTGCATATAGTCGGCAGATTTTACGAGTGTGGCAAAAGCTGTCCCAAGTTCATGCTGGCTGCGTGCCACTTCATGATGGTGTTTTTCAATCGGTAGGCCCATCTCTCCCATTGTAGCGAGCATTTCTGCACGGAGGTCACCTTCGCTATCAACTGGTGCAACGGGGAAATATCCACCTTTGCGTGCAGGGCGGTGGCCCATATTGCCTTCTGGATAATCCTTCATAGAGGCTTCTGGCCCCTCGATGCTATCAAGATGGTATGTGCCGTAATTTTCGCCTGTGCCGAAGCGAACGCTATCAAAGATGAAAAATTCTGCTTCTGGACCAAAGAAGGCTGTATCACCAAGACCGCTTGTTTTTAGGTAAGCTTCAGCTAGTTTTGCTGTCGCACGTGGGTCGCGGTTGTAATATTCGCCAGTAGCGGGCTCAACAATATCGCAAATCAGGATCAATTGCGGGCGGGCAGAGAATGGATCAATGACGGCTGTTTCCGGGTCGGGAAGCAGAACCATGTCGGATTCATTAATTGGCTTCCATCCTTGGATGGAGGAGCCATCAAACATAAAGCCTTCTGTGAAGGTGTCAGCATCAATGGTGCGGACGGTTTGTGTTGTGTGCTGCCACTTGCCTTTTGTGTCGGTAAAGCGGAGGTCAACAAACTCAATACCGTGCTCTTCAATCAACTCAAAAACATGCTCGATAGCGGCTTTTTGAGGGGAAGGGCGTTTTGAGGAGGAAGAAGAAGGTTTTTTTGCCATTGCTGCGTGCCTCGCAATTTTTGGACTGATATCAAAACGATTAAGGCAGTTTTGTTCATCTGTCGAGTGGTTCCCAGCAACTTCATTATGTGAGACACTATTTTCCCTTTTTCTCCATAAATCTCCGCATATCGTTGTGGAGGCCTATATAAATGGGTGTGTTTGTGTCTCACGCGCTAAAAGTCTCAGATTCTTTATTTTTCCATGATGATTTTGCGTGGAGTTATGATGAGGTAAATCGCAGACTCGCAACGACCTTAAAAGGTATGGATGATGGTGAGCTGTTTTTAGAATATCGAGAGGATGAAACTCTCGGTCTTGAAAATGGTGTGTTGCGTAATGCGGGCTTTAATCGCTCCTCCGGTTTTGGGCTGCGTGGTGTGGTAGGTGAGCAAACGCTGTTTTCACATGCTGATACATTCAGTATGGAGGCTCTAAATCGTGCATCTGAAGGGTTGGCATGTGTGGACACTCTCGCACAAGCTCCTACAGCCTCGTTTCCCTCGCATCAGCGTAATGGTGCGTCTTCCCATGCAGAGATGCGTTCTCCTCTTTATAAGGCTGAGCATCCTTTAACTGGGAGTGATTTTGCCGAGCGTGCTGCTCTTTTAAGTAAGATTGATGCCTACGCTCGTGCGCTGGATAGTCGGGTAGTGCAAGTGAACGCAACATTGCATACCCAATGGCAGGTCGTACGGATTTTACGCCCGGATTTTTTTCAAGAAGGCGTTCATCATCCGCTGGTAGATATTCGTCCACTTGTGCGGTTGGATATTTCTCTTGTTGTTGAGAAAGATGGCAGACGCGAGAGCGGTCGTGCAGGGCAAGGCGGGCGGTATAGTCTGGCTCGTTTAATGCAGGATGAATGTTGGCAAAGTATGGCAGATGAGGCTCTGCGCCAAGCTCTTGTTAATGTAGATGCTATTGCTGCTCCTGCAGGGGAGATGCCTATTGTGCTCGGAGCGGGTTGGCCAGGAATTCTCTTGCATGAGGCGGTTGGCCACGGGCTGGAGGGAGATTTTAACCGGAAAGGAACATCGGTTTTCTCCGGCCAAGTGGGGCAACGTGTGGCATCGCCGGGCGTAACGGTTATTGATGATGGTACGTTAGCAGAGCGTCGTGGGTCGCTCACAATGGATGATGAAGGCACATTAACACAGCAAACATTGCTTATCGAAGACGGTATTCTTCAAGGCTATATGCAAGATAGGCTTAATGCACGTCTTATGAAGGTTGCCCCAACAGGCAATGGGCGGCGGCAATCTTACGCCTATGCGCCTATGCCTCGAATGACCAACACCATTATGGCCGGGGGTAAAGCCTCAGAGGAGGAGATGATCCGCTCCACTAAGAAAGGTCTTTTTGCCAAAAATTTTGGTGGGGGGCAGGTTGATATTACCTCGGGTAAATTCGTTTTTGCGGCATCTGAAGCCTATTTGATTGAAGATGGGAAAATCACCGCTCCTGTAAGGGGGGCGACATTGATTGGGAGCGGTTCTGATGTGATGACGAATATCGAGATGGTTGGCCCAAATATGGAGTTAGATCCCGGGATTGGCACATGCGGTAAAGCCGGTCAGGGTGTCCCTGTAGGGGTAGGACAACCTATGATCAAAGCAAACGGACTGACCGTGGGAGGAACAGTCGATTAATCATAAATTAATATTATAAAACAGTAGGTTATAGATAATCTTACGAAGTTTTGATGAGGGGAAAAGAGATGTTTTCGCAATAAATAGAATAAATGAAATATATTAGAGATATAAATTTTTTTTCATTATGCTCTTGCATATAATCTTTTTGCTGTCGTAATATTTTTCCTTCTCAAAAACTATGTATGGTTTATGATATGAAGAAGTCCGTGCGTTATGCAGCCCTTCTCTCTAGCCTCGCTGTGGGGACATATGGTGCTACGGCACAGCTTTATGCTGCCGATGTTCATTCGGCCGTTAAGGGACGGGTACATGCGCACGCAGTGGTGAGCAATAAGGGAGCTATGCGTGTGGCTCCTTCTGCTCAGCATTCACTCCAACAGGTGAAGTCTGTCGTTGCAACAGATGCTAAAGCTATTGCAAAGCCAGATGATGCCGCTTTGGCTGTGAAAGTGAATCTTCACCCAGCTCATAAACCTTTGCCGGAACAATGGTATACAGGGTCGCTTTATTCGCCATCTCCTGCATTGCCGGCACCGGGTATGGTGGCTGTGGAGCCATATATAACAGCGGGTCTACCAGCAGGTGCATATGATTCAAACGGGCGTTTGAACACTAAAAAATTCGCTGGTGGGCAGCATAATATTACGCAGTTTTCCCTATTAAAATATGGGTTAACGGATCATCTCTCCCTCTATTTGCTACCAACATATGGATATAGCTGGGGAGCTCATGCAAAGCCGTCAGGTTTGAAATTTAATGATCTGCCGGTGGAATTCCAATATCGGTTTACTCCACACTATACGCCGTCTTTTTCGGTATATCTTGGTGTAAATACCCCAACGGGTGATTACTCTAACCTTGCGAATGCTTCAGAAGGTGTTGGCCAGGGTGTATGGGCTATTCGCTATGGTGTGCATACACAGTTTGCGTTGCCATTCTTTAAGCATGCTATGCGTATTCGTATGTGGGCACAGGCACGCCAGCCTGTAACAACAGCGCGCTTGCGTAATATTACGAGCTTCGGCACAGAGCGTGGTTTTGTTGGGCGTGGGCATGTTGGCCCTTATGGGAATGAAGGTGGTTCTATTGAGCTAGGCTTCACCAAGAAATGGGTGTTTGCGTTGGATTTGTACCATACATGGTCGGCATCAATGTCTGCTCGTGGGTATAATACACGCACAGGTGAGAAGGTTTATAATCGTTCTGGATGGGCTGGGGCATTTAATGTTGGCCCAGGGATTGAATATAACTGGACGGCAAATGTGGGTGGTATTATTGGCGCTATTTTGCCTGTCGTTGGGCATAACACATCTCGCTCTATCTCCCCGCAATGTGCTGTATTTGCGATGTTCTAATTTGGCTCTTTCTCTCTCCTAGTGGGGGGAGATGCAAACAATACAAAAAACCCCGCCTAGAAAATTTAGGCGGGTTTTTTTGTAGGGATTAAATCCCTTGATTTGCCAGAAGCATTTTAAAAATGCTCTTAAGGATAAAAGGAATCCCATATTGAATGATTAAGAGCAGGATGAGAGGGGAGAAATCCATCATTCCTGTAGAGGGTAGAATATTTCGAATAGGTCGCAGAGCAGGCTCGACTAGCCGGGTGAGAATTTCAATAAGGCTGCGGAAAAAGCGGTTTGAGTGAATATCAATCACGCCAAACCCAACAGCCATGGTGGCCAAGCAGTAGGAGAGGATGATCCATGAATAGACATCCAAAACTACCATGAGGAGATTCACAATTTGTAGGTAGATAATAAGGGGATTCACCAGGAGCCTCGTTAAAGCCTTTGATCAAAGGGGTGCTCAACATGTAACAGTGATCCCCCATTATGGCGAGAAATGTTTTGTAAATGTGGGTTTGTCTTTAGGTGGATTGCTTGACAATATCTCCCCCGGTAGTGCCATTATATTAGTCACCATGGGGCTATAGCTCAGTTGGGAGAGCGCCTCGTTCGCAATGAGGAGGTCAGGGGTTCGACTCCCCTTAGCTCCACCATGGTATTTTCTAAGAAACAAGATGCACAGTATATGAAGGCCTATTGAGGCGTTTTATTTCTGCGGCTTGATCCCATAGAGGGTGAGGGACATTTTATGCCCGTTGGAATAATTCAGCCCTTTATATTGGTCATAAAGGAGGGGGGCCTCGCCTAATTGTGCAAGATTTTTCTTAAAAAGTGGCTCATCTCGGGCGTCAATTAAGGCCAGGTCACATTGAGCGTTGTCGTGGAGATTTTGTGCAGCTTGGCCAGGAGGAAGTAAACGGGTGGCTCCTCCTGTAAGAAAGACCAAGCTCGGCTCCCTATAAGATGGGGAGATCAATGCACTATTGGCGCAAGGGCGTATTTGTTCAAAGCTTTTCGCAATGTGGGGCGAAAGTTGGATAGATGTAAGCTGCGGGATTACAATAAGGAAAATACCCACTTGAGAGATCATAGCTGTGCCAATGGCACAAAAAGCACTCTCACGAAGATGGTTTTTATAAAAGAGCCATATGGCAGCACATATAAGAGGGAGGCTCCCGCAAAGAGGAGTAAGGGTGGAAGGAGCAAAAAGGCCTTCCATTTTATACAAAATCCCCAAGCCCACACCGCAAAAAGCGAAGCCTATCAAAGCCCATAATATAGCATATATGTTGGATAAGAGACGCACCCAAAGTGCGCGGATAGGTGGTATTCCTTGTGTTAAAGCTGCGGCTGTAAGAATGGCAATAGCTGGATAGGTGGGTAGGACATAATGAGGCAACTTTGTCGCTAAAGCCTCAAAAAAGACCCAGTGAGGGATAATCCAGCATAGTAAAAAGCGCGTGCTTGGTTGGTTCCTCTGCTGCCAGATTGTGGGGAGTGCCCGCAGTGCAAAGATAGCGCCGGGCCAGAATGCGATGATAAAGAGGAGAAGATAATACCCAGGAGGAAAGCCATGGGTTTCCTGCGCGTGGGTGATTTTCCCTAATAAATTATGTCCAACAGCACGGCGAAAGAACTCCCCATGGCTCACAATAGCGATGCTGATGCACCAAGGCAGAAGAATGGCAAGAGAGATAAGCCAGCCCCACGCAGGGCGTAAAGCCCGCCACAAAGCGAGACTGCGGTAGCTTATGCATAAAGCACCGATTGTCCCTAAAGCAGGTATAAGAATAATTGGCCCCTTAAGCATAAGGCCTATCCCAAGCCCTGCCCAATAAAGGATAGAAAATCGGGTAGGTGTGGGTTTACCTGCCGTTACATTTTGGAAATGATGCAGGAGTAATGCTTCGAGCGACAGAATATTGAGTAGCAGAACGCTATCAATGGTCGCCATATGGCTTTCAGCGGCAAAAAGCGTTGAGCATAATAGGAGTAATGCGCCTAATATTCCTGCTTCAGCACTAAAGAGACGTGCTCCAATCCAGCATGTAAGAGCAATGGAGAGAGCAGAGGCGATTAAGCTTGGGAGGCGATAAGGCCAGCTTTGATGGCGTAATGTTTTATCTCCGGTTAGCGTTTCTACCGTTTTTACGGCCGTGGCTTCGAGCCAATAGATACCAGCGGGCTGGAGATAACGTGGTTGATCTTGAAATCGGATATCCAAGAAATTGCCAGAGGAGAGCATTTGTGCCGTAGCCTGCATATAGCGGGGTTCATCACGGTCAAGCGGCGGTAGGCTGAGACGACCGGGTAGAGCAATGCAGAAAGCAATAACGGCGAGGAGAGCATAATGGCGCAAAGTGAGGGACATTTACTCAAACTCTCTTCTAAGGAGGCCGGAAAGAATACGTTTAGAGCTCGGTATGAGGAGGCAGCCGACGTGTGCGGTTTAGAAGCCACAACACGCCAAGAAGATCCCGAATGCCAACAATCGCACGGTTAAGATTGGTATATTTTGATGAACCATGCAGGCGAGAACGGTGTTGCGTCTCAATACAAATGAGAGGCGCTCCGTAAACCTTCATAAGAGCTGGGATAAAACGATGAAGCCCTTCAAATTGAGGTAAGCATAAGAAGGTTTCACGCCGGAACAATTTGAGAGGCGCCCCGGTATCCGGGCAGTTATCTTGCAGAAGGCGTTGACGTAACCCATTAGCGAAGCGTGTTGCAAAGCGGCGTGAAAAACGGTCTTGCCGCTTACGGCGCACACCAACAACTAAAGGCCCTGGATGTGGCTGCGATGAGGAGTACTCTGCTTCATACGAGAGTGCAGAGGCCAGCATTGTGCGGATGAAGCTGGGGTCATCTTGTCCATCGCCATCCATTGTTGCGATCCACGGCGCATGGGCTGCACGAATAGCTGTGCGCAGGGCTGTGGATTTACCGAGACATTGAGGATGTTGAAGGATGCGGAGGCCTGGAAGGAGCGTTTTGCGCGCTTCTAAGAGTTTTTGCTGCGTGGCATCTGTGCTGCCATCATCAACAAAAATAACCTCAGTAGAGGGAAGGTCCGCTAGGGCTTCTTTGATTTCCTGACAAACAGGAAGAATATTTTCGGCCTCATTTAAGACCGTAACGACAACAGCCAGTAAGGGGGCAGGGGTCTTACTGGCTGTCATATCATCGTCTTTACGCAGCCTTGTCGCCAAGGGCGCGAGGGAGATTTTTTAGGCCGTCATTGATGAGTTTTTGAGCAAGAGCATTATCTTTCTCAAGGTTTTCAGCAATAACGTCACGTGCAGCAGTAAGAGCTAAAGCTGCGGCCTGCTCACGAATATCGCGCAGAGCTGTTTGCTCAGCGGCTTCAATACGCTCACGAGCAATCTTTTCATGACGAGCGATCATTTCAGCAGCATCACGTTCAGCTTGCTCTGTAAGAGCTTGAGCCTCTGCTTTAGAAGCAGCAATAAGTTGCTGGGCTTCAATTAAGGCTTGTTCGCGCTCGCGGTTAGAATCCTCAAGCATTTGCTCTGCTTCACGACGAAGACGTGTTGCTTCATCAAGATTCTTTCGAACATTGTCCGCACGCTCATCTAATTTAGAGGAGATAACTCCCCAGATTTTACGTCCGAAAATGACAAAAAAGAGAACAAATGCGAGCGACGTCCAAAAACGTGGTTCATGAAACATGCTGATATCAAACATGCTCACCTCCTGTAGTCTGGGCGCGTTCTACAGCAACAGAAATAGCCTGTGGGTCAGCAACACCAATGAAGCGTTCTGTTAAGGTAACTGCAGTTTGAGATGCAATATCGTTAAGGTGGGAGAGAGCTTCATTGCGGGAGAGTGCAATTTTAGCCTCGGCCTTGCGGATATTTTCTTCCAAGCGAGCAGATGTTTCATCTGCCTGAGCCTGTGCAGCTTTTTTAGTGGCTTCACGGATATTCTGAACGTCCATACGGGCGTTTTCAGAGGCTTGTTCGCGTGCGGCGCAAAGTTCTTGCTGTGCTTTGTCAGCATCTTTCTTTGCACGGCGTGCAAGGTCCAGATCATTCTGGATACGTTCTTCACGTGATTTGAGAACGCGAGCAACCCGAGGCAGGGCAGAGCGGCTCAAAAGCAGGTAGAAGATCACAAAGATGATGGCACCCCAGACCACCTGCCCTTGTAGGAGAGGGTCTTTAAAGTGGAGCTGGGGCATGCCTTCCGCCACGGCCCGGCCCGGTAAGGCCGCAAGTGGGGCGGCGGCAGACAGGAGGAAGCGAGGCGTAAGGCGCATCGGTCTAGCCCTTAGACGAAGAGGATGAGGAAGGCGATCAGCAGAGCGAAGAGGGCAATAGCCTCTGTCAGAGCAAAGCCGAGCATGCCCAGGCCGAAAACGTGTGGGCGGGAAGCCGGGTTACGAGCGATGGAGTTAACCAGAGCGGCAAAGATGTTACCGATACCAGCACCAACACCAGCAAGAGCGATTACGGCGAGACCAGCACCAATCTCACGAGCGGCTTGAAGATCCATGGGTCAGGTTCCTTATAAGGCAGGTCAAAAAAACAAAATGACAAGACAGTTACGAACTAAGAGACTTAGTGTGCAACAGCCTCACGAAGGTAGATGCAGGTAAGGATCGCAAACACATAGGCTTGGAGTAGCCCTACCAGCAGCTCAAGTGCTGTCAGTGCGATGTTAATCGCAATTGGTGCAATAGCCAGAACATGGCCAAACGCACCGAGACTGACGGCAAGCATGATTGTGAAACTTGCAAAGACTTCCAACAGCACGTGCCCAGCCACCATATTAGCAAAAAGACGGATAGACAGGCTGATGGGGCGAGAAATAAAGGACAAAATCTCAATAGGGATCAGCAGTGGAGCCAGCATAACAGGAGCTCCCTCTGGCATGAAGTGCTTGAAGAAACTGATACCCTGAAAGCGTAGCGCTGTTAGAATTGAGATAATGAACACAGTTACAGCCAGTGCGAGTGTAACCGCAATATGGCTTGTAAAAGTGAAGGAGAAGGGGAGCAGGCCGAGGTAGTTTCCTGTCAGGATGAAGAAGAACAGCGCAAAGATGAATGGGAAAAAGGCAGTTCCTTTTTCACCAATCGTATCAACGGCGAGGTTATGAATAAAATCATAGCTCATCTCAGCAGCAGCTTGCAGCCGTCCTGGGACGACAGATGCTGGGCGCATGCCGAGATAAAGGAAAGCCAGCACAATGACTGAAGCAATCACCATAAACAGCGGGGACTGGGATAGACTCAGTGCCTCACCGAAAGAACCAAAAATCGGATGCAGCTCGAACTGTCCGAGCGCGTCAATCGTCGATCCGCTGGCCACGCTGGTCTCTCCCGTTTTTCTGCGTTCCTGCAACATCGGCAGGAACATTCATGACATTCACAACTCGCCAGACATTACGCATGCCGGCACCCATTCCAAGAATGGTAAACACAATTATAAACAGAGGCTTGTGCCCTGTCCATCGGTCAAGCTCATACCCAATGGCAAGCCCAACGGCAATACCAGCAATTAAATCACTGGCAATACGAAGAGCTATATTGAGAGAGGAATCGCCGGTCAATACCGGTTTTTTACGGTTTTTTTTAGGTAAAGAAAGTCGCTGCTCAGCCTGTGCAAGGCGCACATCAAATGGGTCGCCAGTGGCTGTATTGCGATTGTTCACGTTTAAATACCCTTTAAACCTCGAACCGGGCGACAATGCGTAGCTGGCTAGATTGTCAGCTAGACCCGCCCTTGAGCTCCATAGCTAGACAGGGGGTGAATGGGCTGTCAATGGCTGTTTAAGCCTTCTTCCCCCCATGACGGGGGAAGAATTACCACATAAAGGTATAAAAGAGGTTAGTTAGCTGACAAGCCGGAGATTGCGCCGTTTTGGCGAACGGGGAGGAGACGTTTCTTGCTCCAACCCGAAAGGAAGCATGGGCGCATCTTGTGTTTTTTCAGTAGGTTCTACAGGGGCATCTGGCATGCGCTGTCCTAAATAAGCATCCGAAAGAGCGCGGAAGGCATAGTCGAGCATGGAGGTCGCATATGCTGCAATATCATCCCCCTCAATTGTACCGCAGGCACCAAAACGGGAATATGCAAATTTTTCTATAAAGACCTCTAAAGGGACCCCAAATTGCAGCCCGATACTAACAGCCTGACTAAAGCATTCCATCAATCCTCGTGCCATAGGACTCTCTTGTGGTGGGGAGAGGGAGAGTGCGCCTAAAGAGCCATCTTCAAATTCATTGGTCCGCATGAAGAGGCGATGCCCCCCAATTGAGGCACGTTGAGTGAAGCCGCCTTGCCGCATAGGAAGAGGGCGGCGCACACCACGTCCGAGTTTCTCTTTAAGGGCATCTGTCTCAGGTTCTGGGAGGATGGGCATATGTTCGCAGAAAGGTTGAAGAGCTTCCTGCATAAGAGCGTGAGCTTTAGGGCCTGCTGCGTGTAGAGGAGCTTCACCATCAAGTGCTAATGCTAGGGCTGCCTCAGGAGAGAGGCCTTTATGAGCGAGGCGGTGGAGTGTTGATGTGCGGAGGTTGCCTTGAGTGTCCACGAGGGAAAAAATTGGTCCTAAACCGCAAGATTCGACCTCAAGAAGGGCATCGACAACGCCCGAAGATGAAAAGCCAATCTCAACAGGAGCAAGCTCGGTAACAGATTGCATTTTAGCAGAGATTGATACTGCGGCTTGTTCAATGTCAGGAGCTTGAGGGCAAGAGAATGCAGGAACAGCAATCGGTGTGCCTGCACGTGCAATAAGCTGGGTAAGTTGCGTAATGCCTTGTGCCATGGCTCGGCCAGCTTCGCTGTCATAGTCCAAACCGATAGCAGCCAGGCAGGCATCTAGGTCACTGAGCAAAATAGCTCCGACAGGGTCATTCGGGGAGAATGAAAGAGCAGGCTCGTCAAATAAAGGAAGTTCGCCGCTACGATAAGGACGTTGAGCTGCTTCTAACCGGCGAAGGCTATCGCAGGCGAGTTTTACACATGCTGCGAAATGCTCAGTAGAGAACAGGCCATCCTGCACAAAACTGGATAGTTTAATGATAAAGCCCGGCTGGCCATCTGGATCATGCCGCCAAAGAGCTAGATTAGGGGCCATTTGCTGCATGAGAAGCAAGCATGACAGGCTACGCCCGATAGGAGGAGCGTTTTTGGGAGTGTTAGGGAGAAGGGGAGTTGAATCAATCAACTCCACCCAACGGGCAGCTTCACTTGCAAGGCGGACAGGACCACCTTCAGAAGGCGTGATTTGCGCCAGTGCTTGGGCAGCATCATCGCTCCATGCAGAAGGAAGGGTGACAGAACGCAGAGCATTGCTGTCTGGGTCGATAGTGATGTGCAGCGTTCTCATACGAACGCCTGTCCAGTGAAGATGCGCTTTCATATAGGAGAGTCTAGGCTTGAATAGAGTGAGATGGAACGGGGGAACGAAGGGTAAATGGTGGATTAAAAAGGGGGAAAATGAGGATATAGGGGATAAGTGTTAAAGAAGCCGATATTGCAGAAGTTGGACGTAAGCGATGGAGTCCGCTAGAGCGGTAGGCAGCTTAATAAATTTAAGGCCTGGTATCTCGCAGGAGAGGAAGAAATTACATGGCTTCGGAAAATGCCAAACGACAGATGTGGAAAGAGCATTTTGAGTTGCTCGTAGGGCTCGTTGTGGCAGGGCTGTTAGCTGTATTGATTGTGGTGGCTTTGGTCGGGCGTCACACTCCAGCAGGCCAAGGGTACCCTCTTAAAGCAGCTTTTAGCCATATTGATGGCCTTGCTGTGGGATCTGATGTGCGGCTGGCAGGGGTGACAGTGGGGCATGTTACAGCGACACGAGTGGACCCTCAAACATTTCAAGCGGAAGTGACCTTTACTGTTGCTCCCAACATTCATCTGCCTGTTGATAGTGGGGCTGTTATTACGTCGGATTCCCTTTTAGGAGGGAAGTATATTGCTTTAACACCTGGTGGAGATAGCGCCGTGCTAGCTGCTGGTGATGCGATGAGTGAGACGCAAGGGGCGATCAGTTTAGAGCAGCTTCTGAGCAAGTTTATTTTTTCTGTAACAGACTCATTGCAGAAGAAAACAAATGCAGCCTCGGCAGGCTCGGGTGGGACGGTTCATCCATGATCCCGCAGGATTGGTTAGATCATGAGAATCAACCTATCACCTGCACGAGTAAGTTACGTGTTTTGCGTGAAAATGAGGCAGAACTTAAGCAAGTTCTCTATGATGCATGTGCCGATGCCATTCTGATGGGTGTGGGGCAGGAACATTTAAAGCAACGGTTGAATATATTGTTGGCTGATGTGATCGCAGATGCTGTGTCTGGGGAGGCAGTATGAGCTGTAAGAAGTTTATTTCTTTGAAGCGGGCTGTGTGTGTTGTGCCGGTCTTGTTTTGTTTCTTTGGGATGGGGATGCTGCATGCTTATGCAGAGGGCGTTGTAAATGTTCCTTTGCCGGTGAGATATCCTGAAACAACATGGCAAGGAAAGTCTGAGGCTGTGTTGCGAATCATGCATCGGTTAGATGCACATGTTGATCTTGTCCCGCTTAAGGTAGGAGAAGAGACAACTTATGGCACACTGCTCATTAAGGTGTCTCGTTGCTTAAAACGGCCTGAGACATTGCCGGCGGATACAGCCGTGCAATTGCATATTGAGGATAAGCAAGAGACGGAAAGTCCCGTTTATGATGGGTGGATGTTCAGTAATGACCCTGCTTTGGGGGCATATGCAGGTGCTCTTTATGATGTGCAGGCCGTGTCTTGTCAGGGGGATGATGTAGAGCCTATGGCGGGGCCGTTGCCGCAAGCTCAAACGCCTAATGTGGCACCGGGTGTGGTAACTCATGGTGATGGTGATGCAGGGCGCGCAAACGCTGGAGGCAAAAAAGGTGTAAATGCTGCGCCTGTGTCTCTTTTGCCACCGACGCCTACTCAGAAGATAGAGCCGCCTGCTCAGCGCAAGACGCCGTAAGCAGGGCTGTAAGGTTTTCATCTGTTTTGCCCTTGATATATGGGCATCCGTATTTAGGGAAAGCTAATGTTTTTAGAAGAAAAAAAACAGGTGATTGCTGTTGGCATGGTGGGTGGTTTGTTCATTCTATCAGCAGCATTTGCACTTCTTGTTGCATTAGGTGCGCAGACTTTCCTGCATATGGTGCCATGCCAATTATGTTTGTGGGAGCGTGCGCCGTGGCGGGTCTTATTGGGTATTGGTGTGTTAACGGTCGTGATTTCGCCTAGCTATGCCCGCTGGATAGCTCTCGCAGGGCTTAGCTGTGTATTGATAAGTGTTGGACTGTCCATTTTACATGTAGGTGTAGAGCATGGATTGTGGCCGAGCCCTGCTGCTGAGTGTCATGTGAGCCTTGTGACGGGGCATAGTTTTGATGACTGGATGGGGCATTTGCCTGCACGTCCTGCCAAACCATGTGATTTGCCTGATTATCCATTTGGTTTGCCGCTTTCTATGACGAGTCTTTCGGCTCTATATTCATTCTCTGTATTCGTTTTAGGTAGTGTGGCTGTAGTGTGGCTGTTTCGGTTTGTGCGGAACGAAGAACAATAAGCTATATAATGTTGCGTAACATCATGTTGCCATAATTAAGGGGTGGGTTTGTGTCGCCGTCTGAGTTTCAGTGTTTATATCGGCAGGGCTTTGCACGTGTTGCAGCTTGCACATTACCCGTTTCTTTAGGTGAGCCCCAACAGAATGCTCAGGCTGTGGAGGGCATGTTGGTACGTTGTGCCCAGCAGGGAGTGGCCATAGCGGTTTTCCCTGAATTAGGGCTAACAGGCTACACGTTGGAGGATCTGTTTTTTCAACAAGGGATGTTGGAAGCCTCCGTTGAGGCGTTGCTAAGCCTTGTAAAAGCAACTCGTAAGCTGATGACCGTTGGTGTTGTTGGTGTTCCGTTGCGGCGTGGGGATACGCTTTACAATTGTGCTGTCATTTTCCAGCGTGGGCGTATTTTGGGTGTTGTTCCTAAGACGGTTTTGCCCCGATACCGGGAATTTTATGAGACACGGCACTTTTCTAGTGGGGCTGGGTGTTCTGGAAGCATAACGCTTGGTGGTCAAGAGATTCCTTTTGGGACGGATCTTCTCTTTGAAGCGCAAGATATTGATGGGCTGCGTCTGGGGGTTGAGATTTGTGAAGATCTTTGGGCGCCGCAGCCGCCAAGTGGGGCTTTGGCTATTGCCGGGGCGACAGTATTGGCAAATTTATCGGCTTCCCCTGTAACAGTAGGGCGGGCGGAGAAGCGTGCGTTGTTATGTGCCGCGCAATCTATGAGAACGGCCAGTGCGTATCTTTATGCTGCGGCAAGTGAGGGGGAATCCACGACGGATCTCTCATGGGATGGGCAGCTTCTTATTTACGAAGCAGGCGAGTGTCTTGCACAGTCTGAGCGTTTTCCGCGGCATGAGGATATGATCCTAGCTGATATCGATCTCGATAAGCTGCGTCAGGAGCGTATGCAGACGGGGTATTTTACATCGGAAGAACAGACGATTCGCCGTGTGGAGTTTTCGGTGCAGCCGGACGTGAAAGATTGGGGGCTATTACGGGATATTCCACGTTTTCCATTCGTGCCTGATGCTGTCGAGCGTTGTGCAGAAGATTGCCAAGAAGCCTGGAATATTCAGGTACAAGCGTTATGCCGCCGGCTAAAGGCAGCGCATGCACAAAGTATGGTGATTGGTGTCTCTGGTGGGTTAGACAGTGCTTTAGCGTTGCTGGTGGCCGTAAAAGCGGCTGATTGTTTAGGCTGGCCGAGGGAGCGTATTTTAGCACGGTCCATGCCTGGTTTTGCCACAGGTGATGAATCACGCACATATGCGCATAACTTGATGGAAAGTTTGGGTGTTTCCGCTGGGGAGTTGGATATTCGTCCCACCGCTGAGGCGATGCTTAAAACAATTGGTCACCCTTATGCGCGGGGTGAGGCTGTTCATGATGTAACATTTGAGAATGTGCAGGCTGGATTGCGGACGGATTTCTTATTTCGTCTTGCCAACCACCATCATGGTCTAGTGATTGGTACAGGAGATTTATCTGAGCTGGCGCTGGGCTGGTGTACTTATGGTGTTGGAGACCAAATGGCCCATTACAACGTTAATGCGGGCCTTCCTAAGACATTGATCCAACATGTGATTCGTTGGGCTGTACGGCATGAAGAAGGCTTCTCTGAGGCGTGCCGAGATGTTCTGGAGGCGATTGTCTCGGCTGAGATAACGCCGGAGTTAGTGCCAGATCAAGGCCAAGGTGTGCAGAGTACGCAGCAAGTTATTGGTCCATATGCTTTACAAGATTTTACGCTATTTTATGTGTTGAGATACGGCTTTAGGCCAGAGAAGATTGCTTTTATGCAGTACCATGCCTGGGGGGATGCCCAAAAAGGGGTGTGGCCGTTTGCTTATCCAGAAGCTGATCGTATTTCTTATGACCTGCAAGAAATCATCAAATGGATGCGTGTTTTTCTGAGGCGTTTTTTTGCAACAAGCCAGTTTAAACGTTCCGCCATGCCGAATGGGCCAAAAGTTGTTGCGGGAGGAAGTTTATCGCCACGAGGAGATTGGAGATCTCCTTCAGATGGAACAGCTACAATATGGCTGGCTGCTCTTGATAGGTTGGCTATATATTAGATAATAATACTACCTATATTTCTGTTGTTTTGTTGAATATTTAAATAACTAAACAGAGGCGTAAGAAATAACAAAGTTCCACTTCTCGTGAATATTGAATGAATTTCAATAACAAGGATGTGAGAAGCGGCTAAATTAGATAACATGTTGGTGAGATCGCTTCTGGACCTATGTTTTAGGCAGAAGATGTACTGTATATCGTTAATTGTTCGTAGCCGATTCTTCAGGCTGCTTGTAAGGTGACGCTATGTGAGTTTGCCTTGTGGAGTGAGGTGCCTTACTTCATCTTAGTTTTGTCGTAAAAAAGACAAAAAGGCAGAGGAAACAACAGCGACCTTAAACGGGTTGGGCATTATTAATGCGGTCCCTTGGGGGAATGCTTTGATAATGGTCAAAACATTAGTAATTAAGTGCATCCCTTCGGGGACGCTGGGATTTTAGGGCTGACTGTTGTGTCAAAGGCAACTTGTTCATTTGGATGTAGAGGAGGGGGTGTATGGCGTACGTAACCCTTTCTGGTGCGTTCAATAACTCGTTTCCGGTGCAATTTTCGAGCGACCAAGTTCAAAAATTGAATGATCAGTTCGCTGCAGCGATGGCCAGCCTTAATGGTAACCTATCCCAGGATAATTCTGCCAGCGATTCTAATAATTCCTCAACGTCAACGCAGGCCAGCACAACGGGAACTGCAGGTGGCCCTTCTACAATTTCTGCAGCGGGGAATGCTTCTGGTTCTATCTCCGTTAACGGGACACTTACATTCCTTGGTGGGGTAGGTTCACCAGGGCAGGTTCTTACGGGGAATAATACCCTTTATGGGACGCTGAACAATGGCAGCTCTGCGAATGGTCAGTCAGGGGCGCCCTATATGCTGCAACTTGGGGACCATGCTCTTTTTGATGCGTCGTCTTTCCAGAAATCACTGCAGGTTTTTGCAGGGGATAATGATACCATTAAGGGTGGAACAGCCGCCGATACAATCACTGTGAATGTGCATGATAGCTCCGCTGGGGCAACATTAAGCGGTGGTAGCGGTGCTGCGAATCTGTTCCAGTTCTTAAATAATCAGGGCGGTCACTTCACGATTACTGATTTTGGCGCTGCGGCGGGCAATAAGATTGGTCTGGATGCGTCTCGTGCTGAGATCAAGTCGATGCTGGAGAATCAAACAAGTGTTGCTGGTGGTACGATGGTTCAACTGCCTGGAGACCAAGGTCAGATTACCTTTATGGGCGTCAAAGACTTGAAGCCAGAGGATTTCCAGCGTTTCTAATTTGATATGCAAATTGTTTTGATAGGCCTTTAGGCTCATCATTAAGATATACAACGCAACAAAAGCCGTTCTCCCTTCGGGGGGAGCGGCTTTTTTTATAAGTATACATATTTTCTAGGAGGATGGCTGGGGCGGGAGGATTCGAACCTCCGCATGGCGGAATCAAAATCCGCTGCCTTACCGCTTGGCTACGCCCCAACGATGTGGCTCCTTTTACCCCAAACTAGTATCTTGGTAAAGAGAGGATGCTCGTTTTTTCTGCTAGATTATCTAATTATTTTCTTAGTGCGTATCATCGGCGATATGGTCAGGTAATCCACCCGTCTGAGAGGCCGGGATATCCATATGAGGGGCGGTGGCACTCTCCTTCAAAAACCCCATACGGTTGGCGCGGTTAAGGGCGTGATCAAGTGTTTGCATGGTCTCACTGAGGTCTGGGCTTGTATCTTTTTGCCAAGAGAGCAAGGTTTTTGACCAAACAGCTAAGAGAGCGTTAAGCCTGATGAGGCCGCCGAGGCCATTGCGGTCTAAAGATGCGGAATCCGCCATCCAGCGAAGGCTTTCCATTGTGGTCGCAGCTAAAAAAGCGGCTAAGGCGGGGTCTTTGGGGAGGCTCTGTAAGATAGTGCATATCCCAGCGCGATATTCCTGCATGGCGTCAAAGCGTTTCATAAACAGGTCAAAGAGACGCTCTTGGGGAGAGTTGCCATATGGCTCATCGGTTAAGGCTGCAGCGTCTAATTGGCGGCTGAGCCTAAGTAGGATCATTGCTTTAAAAGGGAACCGTAAGCGGACGTCTTGTAGGGGGAGGCCTGCATCACGTGCAGCGTTTACAAGGGTAACATGCTGCCAGCCATGTGTTTCAGCGAGATTTAAGGCGGCCTCAATAAGGGTTTGATCAAAAATCTGGTCGTGCTGGGAGGAGGTCATGGCGCATCCTTTAGCTCCGTTCATTCGTGAAGGAGCGATCTTTTTCTAAAGAAGAGGTGATGCGCCTTTATGAAAGCGCATCGCCCGTTCTTTCTCTTTAGTTATCTAGCTCTCTAGAGCGTTTAATAGCAGCTTCTGCTGCTAGAGGGGTGAGCTTAGATAGGCCGTCTTCTGCCATAAAGATATTAAGTGCAGCGGCTGTTGTTCCATTGGGGCTAGTGACATTCTCGCGTAGCGTGCTGGCGTCTTCTGGGAGATCATGCAGCATTTTACCAGAACCATAGATCATGCTGCGGACGAGTGTGCGTGCAGCCTGAGGGCTTAACCCGAGATTACGCCCTGTTTTCTCTAGCATTTCTGCAAAGAAGAAGATGTAAGCAGGGGCAGAGCCAGCTACAGCGATAACACTGCGGAGGTCATCTTCCTCTGGGACTTCGACGACTGTGCCAACTTGTTCCATCAGCTTGATGGCAAGTTCTTTCTGCTCAGCACTTACATGGGCAGAGGCGTATAGTCCGGTTGTGCCAGCCCCAACGCTTGAAGGAGTATTCGGCATGGTGCGGATAACAGCCATATCGTCACGTCCACAAAAGGCTGCGAGTTGAGCGCAATCTTTCCCTGCCATAACGGATAAAAGGGCTGCTTTGTGTAGGCGTGGGCCGAGAACTTTTTGCAGCTCTGCCAGCATCGCTTCTGCTCCTGCGGGCTTTACAGCAAGAACAATAATATCTGGGGCAACATCGGCGGTGATCTCCTGCGGGGTGCGGAAGATTTTCGCGCCTTTGGGGGCTTCTTTTAATTTGCGGTCAAGAATAAATAAGCGCGGTGGCGTTGGGCTGCTGACCCAACCCCGAACAAGTGCACCGCCCATTTTGCCGCAGCCAATGAGAAGAAGGGTAGGAACTGTCATAAAATAAAACTCTCTATATCGGGAGGTGTTACAGAAGGCATCAACGCTGGGAGGAGTTTTCAGCTAAGAACTGCTCAAGCTCGTTAAGGCGAGCCTCAAGCATGGTGAGGCGTTGTTCTGTTTGTTCTTGTTCTTGGCGTGCGCGGCTAGCCATTT
Source organism: uncultured Acetobacteraceae bacterium (assembly GCA_946476985.1). GTDB lineage: Bacteria > Pseudomonadota > Alphaproteobacteria > Acetobacterales > Acetobacteraceae > Bombella. Next base: position 10,418 of record CAMKWS010000006.1, on the reverse strand, counting down.
CTTGAACGGCATCAAATTCATCACGGCGCACAAGATTGAGAGAGAAAAGAATCTCATTGATCTGGCTATGGACCAGGTTTTGGATCTCCTCGCGGATACCAGACGCTGCTGAAAATGCCGTGCCGGCCAAGCCGGTTAGATCATCAAGAAAACGAGGGCGTGCGACCATGATGATATACTCCTGAGCTCACAAGCTGAAAAAAACGGGCCTGTTACTTGCCTGTTTCAGGAGCATTGAGGGGCTTGTCAAGCGTCTGTCTGTAAAACAGCACACTCTCTGTTGGAACCTTTCTTGCGGAAGGCTATACAAGAAGAATGATTATCGTCACCGGCGGGGCCGGATTTATTGGATCGTGCCTACATAAAGCTCTTTATAAGCAAGGGCGGCGAACTGTCATTGTAGATGTCCTACAAGACCAGGGAAAATGGCAGAATATTGCCGCTCATCCCCCTTACATGTTGGTCACGCCAGATGAGTTGCCCGCTTTTTTAGAGGGGCAGTCGGAGGATGTAGGCGTTTCACGGGAAACACCATTCTCTTACTTTGGTCCTGTGAGAGGCGCGCAGAAGGTCTCAGCCATTTTCCATCTTGGTGCCATTAGTGAAACGACGGCACGAGACGGCGATCTTGTGTGGCAAACCAATGTCACATTGTCTCAATATTTATGGCGGTGGTGCGCAGAGCATCAAGTCCCATTTATCTATGCTTCGTCTGCTGCGACATATGGGGCGGCAGATAAAGCAGAGCTGTTTCGAGATGGTTTGGAGAGTATCGATGCTTTACGGCCTCTTAACTTGTATGGCTGGTCCAAGCAGGCTTTTGACTTATGGGTAAAACGGACTGTTGAGGCCGGCGAGCAAACACCACCGCAATGGGCAGGGCTGAAGTTTTTTAATGTATATGGTCCAAACGAGTATCATAAAGGCAAGATGATCTCGGTTGTGAAGGTGAAGTATGACGAGCTCATGCGTGGGGAGGCCGTGCGTTTGTTCCGTTCGGATAAAGCCGACATAGCGGATGGCCAGCAGAAGAGAGACTTCATTTGGGTCGGTGACGTAGTAAATGTCATGCTATGGCTGTTGGAGCATCCGTCTGTTAGTGGGCTTTTTAACTGCGGGACAGGCGAAGCACGCTCTTACGAGAGTTTGGCACGTGCCGTGTGTAATGCGGCTAACAGGCCGGTAGATATACAATATATTGATATGCCCGAAAGCTTAAAGGGGCAGTATCAGTCCTTCACGCAGGCAGATATGAGCAGCTTGCGAGATGCGGGGTATGATAAACCATTTACCTCATTAGAGGATGGTATTGCTCAGTATATTAATGATTATTTGGCAACGGAGAGCCCGTTTTTGTGACAAACGCATTAATTTTCCCAGGGTTTGACCCAGTTGCGTTGCATATCGGACCACTGGTCGTGCGGTGGTATGCGTTGGCTTACATTGTTGCGTTTATATTGGCTATGCCGCTTGCGCGTCGTCTTGTTGGGTTAGGGCCAAAAGTGGCGACAAGAGAGGCTGTAGATGATTTCTTGTTCTATGCAGTCTTGGGTGTCTTGCTTGGGGGGCGGCTGGGGTATGTGCTGTTCTATCGCCCCTTATTCTTTTTGTCTCATCCGCTAGAAATTTTTGAAACATGGAAAGGCGGCATGTCGTTTCATGGTGGGGCGCTGGGCGTTATCATGGCTCTTGCGCTTTTTACATGGCGTAGGAAGCTGAATTTCCTCTCATTCTCTGACAGGATTGTCGTTGTTGTGCCAATTGGTTTGGCGCTGGGGCGTTGTGCCAATTTCATTAATGGCGAGTTATGGGGGCGCCCGGTGGGAATGGATCTCCCTTGGGCGATGATTTTCCCTAATGTTGGGCCAGAGCCACGCCATCCCTCTGAGCTTTATGAAGCCTTAACAGAAGGTGTGCTGTTGCTTTTAGTGATGCTCGTTGCGGTGAGTAAACCATGTGTACGGTCTCGCCCGGGATTTCTTTCAGGTTTGTTTTTGTTTGGGTACGCATGCGCCCGGGCGTTTTGTGAGTTCTTCCGCCAGCCAGATGCGAATATTGGTTTCCTTTCTGGAGGGACAACAATGGGGCAGCTTCTATGTGTGCCGATGGCCTGTGCTGGCATAGCCTTAATGGCATATGCGATGCGTCGCCCTCCTCGGCTGGAGGATTGGATTGAATCATGACGGAGCTTCCTTCCTTTCAGTCGCCTCTTTTACCAGTGCAGCATGGTTTTTTCTGCCGGGATGGTGGGGTGTCCGCCGCACCGTATGATTCACTTAACGGTGGGTTAGGTACGGAAGATGAAAGGGCTGCCGTTCAGGAAAATAGGCGTAGGCTCGCTGCCGCTGTAAATGTGCCTGTGGAGCATTTTGCAGCCCTTACGCAGGTTCATGGTGCAGAGGTGCATATGGTGCGCTCTGTAGAGGATGTTCCTTCTCTTTTAGCGTCGCCTGAGGGAGATGCTTTGGTGACGGACTGCCCTAAAGTTGCACTGGGTATCGCCACGGCAGACTGTGCGCCTGTTTTATTTTCATCAGATGATGGGCGCATTGTTGGGGCGGCACATGCAGGGTGGCGTGGTGCTGTTGGTGGCGTGCTGGAAAACACAGTAAAGCAGATGCGCCTCATAGGGGCAGAGGGTATTCGTGCGGTTGTTGGGCCATGCATTGGGCCTGAGTCGTATGAGGTTGGTGTTGATATGCGCCGGGCCGTTTTAGAGAATCACTCAGATGCTGACGTGTTCTTTCGCCCTTCTAGTGGACGGGAGGGACATTATATGTTTGACCTCCCGGCCTTCTGTGTTGCACGGCTAGAGGCGGTGTCTGTTGCGCATGTTGAAGCATTAAAGCTAGATACATTGGCGATTCCTCGTTTTTTTAGCCATAGGCGCGCTACCCTTGCTGGGGATAGTCGAACAGGGCGGCAGATTTCAGTAATTCGACCTAGTATGTAAGAAATTACATAAAAAAATTGTTTTTATCGTCAAACTCGGCTAGGGCAGAATAGCCGCAGAGGCACCCCTGGAGGCCATGCGGTTTGGTATTTTTTTAACGCAGGAGCGTAAAGACGTGGCGAAAGTAACGACACTGGAGATCTCCCAGCGCGCCAAAGCAGGTAAGGGGGCAGCGCGCGCAACGAGACGTGCAGGCCTGGTACCGGGCGTGGTTTATGGTGGTAAGAAGGAGCCAAACCTGGTTTCTATCGATCCGCGCATCATCATGAAAGAGCTGCATCGCGGTGGCTGGCAGTCCCGCTTGTATCAGTTCACAGTCGAGGGGGAGCAGATCCATGCTCTGATCCGCGACATTCAGTTCCACCCAGTGTCCGATGCACCGATTCATATCGACTTCCTGCGTCTGGTTCCTGGCCAGAGCATTCATGTTCAGGTTGGTATTGTCTTCACGGGTGAAGATGAGGCCCCAGGCATTAAGCGCGGTGGTGTGCTGAATATTGCACGTCACGTTGTTGATGTTCAGGTTGCTGTTGAGAACATTCCTGAGCACTTCACAGTTGACCTCAGCAAGCTCGACATCAACGACAATGTTCGTTGGGAAGACCTGCAGGGTACAGAGCATTGCACACCAACACTGCATATCCCGAACTTCGTGATTGCATCTGTTGCTGCTCCAACTGTTGATGCAGAAGCTGAAAGCGCTGAAGAAGCTGCTGAAGACGCAGCAAGCTAAGAAAAGGTATTACGGTTGTGAAGCTCTGGATTGGACTCGGTAACCCTGAGCCTGGGATGCGGCGCAACCGGCATAATATCGGTTTTATGGCAGTCGATGCGATTGCCTCGCGCCACGGGTTTTCCCCGTGGCGCAAGCGTTTCCGAGGGGAGACGTCTGAAGGGATCATCGGGCGGGAGAAGATCTTACTCCTTAAGCCGATGACCTACATGAATTTGTCTGGTGACAGTGTGCAGCAGGCAGCACGTTTTTATAAAATTCCCCAAGAGGATATTACCGTTTTCCACGATGAGCTGGACCTAGCTTTCGGGAAGATGCGTATTAAACGCGGGGGAGGAGCCGCTGGGCATAATGGCCTACGCTCTATGGATAAATCCCTCCCAGGGCCTGATTATTGGCGCGTGCGGATGGGGATTGGCCATCCAGGTAGCCGTGAGAAAGTGCATGGTCATGTATTGGGAGATTTCTCAAGTACAGAGCGGCCAGAGCTTGAATTTTGGCTTGATGATATGGCAGATGCCACACCGCTGCTTGCTCAAGGTGAGCATGAAGCGTTTATGACCAAAACCGCTTTGCGGCGGAGCTAACACACACGGCATGATAATGCCTTGCATAGATTGAGATATAACAGCCCCAAGAGCCGTTACAAACTAAAGAAGATATACGGTAGGGGTGAGAGAAAAAGGGAGAGAGCGAATGGGGTTCAATTGTGGGATCGTCGGCCTCCCCAATGTCGGCAAATCAACCCTGTTCAATGCCCTAACGCAGACAGCGTCTGCACAGTCGGCTAATTACCCATTCTGTACAATCGAGCCTAACACAGGCCGTGTAGCTGTGCCGGATGAGCGCCTTGAGGTGTTGGCAAAAGTTGGCAATTCTGAGCGTGTTGTGCCGACAAGCCTAGAGTTTGTGGATATTGCTGGCCTCGTGCGTGGCGCCTCTAAGGGGGAAGGGCTGGGGAACCAGTTCCTTGCTAATATCCGTGAGGTGGATGCGATCATCCATGTGCTGCGTTGCTTTGATGATGATGACATTACCCATGTTGAAGGTGGTGTAGATCCTGTTCGTGATGCAGACATCATCGAAACTGAACTCATGCTGGCTGATCTTGAAAGTCTTGAGCGTCGCCAAACAGGTCTTGAAAAGCGTGCTCGTGGCAATGACCGTGAAGCCAAAGAGCAGCTAGAGCTTATGGAGCCTCTTTTGGCTGCTCTGCGTGATGGTAAACCAGCTCGTACTGCTGTTATCGAAGGAAAAGAGGCTGAAACAGCCCGCCTACAATTGATGACAACAAAACCTGTTCTCTATGTGTGCAACGTAGAGGAGGGAGCTGCATCAACAGGGAATGAATATTCCGAGTTGGTGAAAAAACGTGCAGAGGCCGAAGGGGCTGGGGTCGTGATCGTCTCCGCAGCTATTGAGGCTGAAGTTAGTCAGCTAGAAGCCGAAGAGCGGGCTGAGTTTTTAGATGGTCTGGGCTTAAAAGATAGTGGGCTAGACCGTGTAATTGCAGCTGGCTATCGTTTGTTAGGTTTGCAGACCTACTTTACCGTCGGTCCAAAAGAGACACGTGCATGGACAATCACAGCAGGCACAAAAGCCCCACAGGCAGCGGCTGTGATTCATAATGATTTTGAACGTGGCTTCATCGCATGTGAAACTATTGCGTATGATGATTATGTAACCTTCAAGGGTGATGCTGGCGCACGTGAAGCTGGTAAGCTGCGTATTGAAGGGAAGGGATACGTTGTACAGGATGGCGATGTATTGCTTTTCCGCTTTAACGTCTAAGTACGCGGCCTAGGCATCTATGGCCGGGTGCGTAAAAATGACGCCGTTGGGGGCAGCTGCATCGCGATTTGGGGATAACCGCAGGATGCGTATCGGGTTGTTAGGAGGGTCCTTCAACCCGGCGCATGAAGGTCATCTGCAAGTTGCAAGAAAAGCTCTTATGAGTTTGCAGCTCGACCAAGTGTGGCTTCTTGTTTCGCCCGGAAATCCGCTTAAACCCCCCAAAGGGATGGCTCCTTTTATACAGCGTGTTGAATCTGCTGAGCAGATTGCCGATGGGCGACGTATTATCGTTATGGATATCGAGCAAAAGCTTGGACAACGATATACTGTTAAAACGGTATCTCTATTAAAACAGCGCTTCCCGTATTGTCGTTTCGTATGGTTGATGGGAGCTGATGGTCTAGCTCAATTTGCTCGGTGGAAGGCATGGCAGAGGCTTGCTACACTGGTGCCAATAGCTGTTCTTCCTCGTCCGGGGAGTGTTGTGCCGGCTCTTAAGGGGCGTGCGGCCTCCGTATTGCGACGGTATCGTCACCGTGGCAGGGAAGCAGCTCTTTTGCTAAAAAAGAATCAGACACCGTGTTGGACGTTTCTTTCTGCGTCGCAGAACGCTATATCCTCTACGGCATTACGAAAGAATGGGCAGTTTAGCCCGATTGTCGATCAGGAGTGAAAACCATCATCAACGCGACCGAAACCCCTTTTGCTACAGCCCCTCGTCAAGAGGTGCTTGCTCGTCTTCTTTCTGTCATTACAGAGAGCTTGGATGAGGATAAAGCTGAGAATGTCGTTGTGCTGGACCTGACAGGCCGTGCGGGATTCGCTGACCGGATGGTCATTGCGACAGGCATTTCAGAAAGACAAATTTCTGCTATGGCTCAGCATCTTGAGCGCCGGTTGAAAGAAGAGTCTCTTGCTCGCCCAAAGGTAGAAGGTGACCAAGGGAGTGACTGGGTCTTAATGGATGCAGGTGATGTTGTCGTGCATCTCTTCATGCCAGAAAGCCGCGAACTTTATGCGTTAGAGCGTATGTGGGGCGGTGATTTTGATGTAGCTGAAGAAGTCTCTGTGGATGAGACAGAGCAATAACTTTAGAGCCTAGAAGTTGTTCTGATGAAATTGATTGCTGTTGGCCGGCTCAAGGCCGGTCCAGAGCGAGATTTGTTAGAGCGCTATCAAGCTCGCCTTCGGCCTAAATTAGAGGTTGTTGAAGTTGCGCAGGGGCGTGGTGCCCCTGCTGAGCAAAAACGGCGTGAAGCAGAGGCGCTTCTTGCTGCATGTCCGGATAATGCATTTTTGGTTGCTTTAGATGAAGGCGGTAAGCTGGTGGATAGCTTGACTTTTTCGTCTCAATTGCGTGGTTGGCAAGAGAGCGGTAGGCCTGTCTGCTTTATGATAGGTGGGGCAGAGGGGTTTGATGCCACTGTCATCCGTAGAGCAGATGCATTGTTTTCATTAGGGAAACTAACGTGGCCGCATATGCTGGTACGGGTCTTACTTGCGGAGCAACTATTTCGTGCTCAAGCAATCCAGAGCGGGCACCCTTATCATAAGGCAGGGCGCCCATAGCTCTATTTTATTGTAGGGCCCGGCTTGGGGCTTCATCCCCAAAAATATCATCATCCATGGAGATGGAAGCTGTTTCCATATCGCTAGATGAGCCAGCAGCCAAAATGTTGCGAGGGCCTGTTGTTAGTGGAGGCAAAGACCCTTCTGGACGGTGATAGATGAAACCGTTTGTTGGGTAGATGCTACCTAGGCGAGTCCGATCTCCATTGAGAGCAACACGAACAGCCGTCCAGTTATTCGCCGGGGATACATCTACAACGCGTACATTGTAGCTGATGCCATCCGCTGCCCAGTGTGACTGGTCAATATAAATGGTACGGCTATCCACCTGCCGGCGCACAACAGCAACATGGCCAAGAGGCATACGGTGTGTAGGGCGAAAGCTTAGGATAGAGCCAACTTCAGGTTTATTCCCACGCGCATAAAGTCCTGCAGCACGTGGCCACCAGTCTTTCGCATTACCGTGAATTTTGAAGTCTGTGCTCAGGTGAACATAACCGACACATTGAATAACATGGCGATGTTTTGCCTTAGTGGCGTGCGCCAGGCGGCTAACATGCTGGACACGATGATGTGCTTCAGCTTTAGCTGCGCAAAGAACCGCTGCGGAAAGTGCTAAGCACAAAAAAGACAGTCGCTTTCCGGTATGAGACATAATGCTCGTCCAGCCCTCGGTAGATAGAACAGGTCTAAGTAATAACGTAATATAAGATTCCCTATCAGAACTTTGATATAAAATACAAGGAGATGATTCTTGAAAAGGCGTAGGGATTTATAAAAATGACTTTTACAGCTGTGATAGAGGGGGAAAGGGGTATAAATTTAATTATGTTTTAATTTTGTGATAATTATTTTTGGCAAATTTTCTTAAGTATTTTATGGTGTAGAAGTATTTTTAGATAGTAATGTTTTTATATTTTATTTCTAAGGACAGAGATATGCAGGCTTTATAGGTTTTTATGCGTACTAACATTATACATAATTCCCTGTATGAATATCTTTTAGATTAATTTTTATAAAAATATCGTCATTGTTACTAATAGTATCTTTCTAATAAGTGTGAGCATCCTCATAGGGTATTCGTTAATTAATTTGTAATTAGAGGAATGCATGGATTTGAGTGTTCGTAGGGTGATCGTCACGCCGATTCGGCAGAATTGTACGATTCTGACTAACGAATCCGGCCGAGCTGTTGTTGTGGACCCTGGAGGTGAGAGTGAACGTCTCGCAAGTGAATTAGAAGGGTTGCATGTTGAGGCGATTCTCTTAACGCACGGTCACTTTGATCATGTTGGTGGAGCTGAAGCTCTGAAGGCGATCCTTACTGCTCGTCAGGGAGACGTTGTACCTATCTGGGGCCCTACTGAAGAAGATAGTTATTTGTTGCACAAGGTGGAGGAGCAAGCAGGCTATTTTGGGGTTGTTGGTTTGCACAACGTAACGCCAGATAGATATCTTGTGGATGGTGAGCGCCTGCGGCTCTTAGAAAGAGATATAGAAGTGGCTCATATACCGGGGCATACACCCGGGCATGTCGTGTTTATTGACCAAATGGCGAAGTTGGTTATCGCAGGAGATACGTTATTTCGTCATACAATAGGCCGAACAGATTTGGCTCGTGGTAATCGCCAGCAGTTGTTAAATGGCATAAGAACAAAGCTCTTCACTTTGCCAGATGAGATGATTGTCTTACCGGGGCATGGCTTGCCGACAACAATCGGAGAAGAGCGGCAGAATAATCCAGAGTTTCAGACGCCTGCCGAACTGTAGAATTGTACAAGGGATTGAAAGAGATGAACACACAGCAGATTTTTCGAGTACTCAGGTTCTGTGGTGTGTTGTTCGTTTTTGCGGGAGTGTTTCTGGCTAGCCCTCGTGCTGACGCTGTCGAGGTGCCCATTACACGGGCACAGCCAAAACTTCAGACAGTCCCTTTAATCATTACAGGGCAGGACAAAAAGCCCCACAAGTTTACAGTCGAGCTCGCTCGTACACATCGGGAGCAAGAAATAGGGGAGATGTTCCGCACACATATCCCAGAAGATAGTGGCATGTTGTTTGTGTTCCCCCAGTTGCAAGAGAGCGCAATGTGGATGCGTAATACTCTGGTGTCTCTAGATGTTGTTTTTATTGATGAGACAAATAGCATTCATGCCATTGAGGAGCGTACTATCCCTTTAAGTGAAGGTATTATTAGCAGTTATGGGGCAGTTCGTGCGGTATTAGAGTTGCCCGCAGGTACAGCAGAGCGTTTGGGCGTTGTGGTGGGAGACCATGTGGCATCACCAGCTTTACCACTGGGGCCTTCATAACATTGTCTGGGACTATATTTGTTACGGGGGTCGCAGGGTTTATTGGCTCGCATGTAGCTTATGCATTGTTACAGAGAGGGTATCGTGTCCTTGGGGTTGATGCCGAGGTAGGGCACCCCGCCTTAATAAGGAGCCGTTTGGCTCGGTTGGAAGCTCATAAAGCGTTTCAGTATGTAACGTTAGATATCACAAACCAGGCAGCTTTAGAGGAGCTTTTCAAAGCGTCCCCTAGTATAGAGATTATATTACATTTTGCTGCGCGGGCCGGGGTGCGGCAATCAAAGCTGAATCCATATCCATATATAGATGCAAATATAGCAGGGCATGTAAGTTTGTTAGAAGCTTGTCGTGCCTTACAGAAGGTGCGCCATATTATATATGCATCATCATCTGCTGTGTATGGTTCTTCTATATCTTTGCCATTTACAGAAAAGCAGTCGATAGGTCGCCCAGAATCATTTTACGCAGCAACAAAGCACATGAATGAGCTTACAGCCCAAACATATGCACATTTATATGGCTTTCCGCTCACCGGGTTAAGATTCTTTACGGTGTACGGCCCGTATGGTCGTCCCGATATGGCGTACTATCATTTTGCTCGAGATATTAGAGATGGTCAGCCTGTCTCACTATGGTCAAATGATGGTCTATCACGGGACTTCACATATATAGATGATGTCGTCACAGCGATTCTGAATCTGATACCACTCCCCCCAGAGGAAGGGACGGGGCATATCTTTAATGTAGGGTATGGAGAGTCTAGGAAGGTTGCTGAGTTGGTCGCTTTATTAGAAGAATCGCTCGGTAAGTCAGCGCAGTTACAGCTTTCAGCTAAACCGAAGGAAGATGTTCTGCAGACATGGGCAGATAATACGGCTCTGCGAGAGTACTGTTCGTGGCAACCTAAGGTTGTTTTAGAGGAGGGAATTGCTCATTTCGCCCATTGGTTTCAACGCAACTCCCCTATTTAGAAAAGAAAAAGATGTTTTTTTTAAGAAACTTAAAAAAGGGGGTTGTGCGTGAGATGGGAAGGCCGTATAAGCCCATTCACCGGCGG
>CAMKWS010000005.1 GCA_946476985.1 uncultured Acetobacteraceae bacterium | reverse complement strand
CCGGCTCTTTAAAGAAGACGGCACACATGTGCCGGTGACGGTGCTGCACCTTGATAATGTCGAGGTTGTGGACGCACGCACGCAGGAGCGTGATGGCTATACAGCTGTCCAGCTCGGCTTGGGTGCTGCGAAAACAAAGCATGTCACGAAAGCGAACCGTGGGCACTTTGCCCGTGTAAAAGTCGAGCCAAAGAAAAAGCTTGCTGAATTCCGCGTGGCAGAAGATGCCGTGCTGGAGCCGGGCACAAAGCTTTCTGCAGCCCATTTTGTTGTGGGGCAGAAGGTTGATGTGACAGGTCGCAGTAAGGGTAAAGGTTTTGCTGGTGTTATGAAGCGCCACAACTTTGCCGGTTTGGAAGCGACACACGGTGTGTCTATTAGTCACCGCTCACACGGCTCGACAGGTCAACGCCAAGACCCAGGTAAGGTCTTTAAAGGCAAGAAAATGGCTGGTCACCTCGGTGATAAGCGTGTGACGACACAAAACCTTGAAATTGCTGCTGTGGATGAGGAGCGCAACCTGATTATGGTTCGCGGTGCTATCCCAGGTGCCAAGAACAGCGTTGTTCTGGTTCGCGATGCAATCAAGAAGGCCCGTAATGCGGACGCGCCATATCCGGCAGCGACCGTTGAGGCCGCCGGGTGAGGGATATGGAATACGATATCAAAACCCTCGATAACGGAAGTGCCGGTAAAATCGCACTGCCGGAAGAGATTTTCGGGATTGTCCCACGTAAGGACATCATGGCCCGCGTCGTAAATTGGCAGCTTGCCAAGCGTCGTGCGGGTACACATTCAACGCGCGGCATGGGTGCTGTTTCTGGTACAACCAAGAAGCCCTATCGCCAGAAGGGAACAGGCTCCGCCCGTCAGGGTTCCTTGAGAGCTCCTCAGTTCCGTACTGGTGGCGTTGTGCATGGTCCTGTCGTGCGTGATCATGGCTTCGATCTTCCTAAGAAAGTTCGTCGTCTCGGTTTGCGTTCTGCTCTTGCGCAGAAGGCTTCTGACGGCAAGCTGATCATTCTGGAAGGTCTGTCTGGTGTTGAGAAAACTCGTGACGCCGCAGTTCGTCTGAAGGCTCTGGGTTGCTCTTCTGCTCTGATCGTTGATCAAGTGGCTGACCAGCCATTTGCACGTGCTATCTCCAATCTGCCGAAGATTGATCTCCTGCCGACAATCGGGGCAAATGTTTACGATATTCTCAAGCATGATGTGCTGGTTATTACTCGCGCAGCTCTTGAGGGTCTCAAGGAGCGTCTGGCATGACAACGAAAACCGTTCTGAATGCACGTAAGACGGCAGAGAGCCTGTCTCAGGAAGCTCTGTTTGATGTGTTGCGCGCGCCTCTGATCACTGAAAAAGCAACTCTGCTTTCTGAGAAGAATCAGGTTGTTTTCAAAGTCGCTTTGAACGCAACAAAGCCGCAGATCAAAGTCGCAGTTGAGAAGCTTTTCAACGTGAAGGTTGCTGGTGTCAGCACTCTGATCCAGAAAGGTAAAACGAAGCGCGTCAAAGGTCGTCCAGGTCGCCGTTCTGACATCAAGAAGGCGTATGTCCAGCTTGCTGAAGGTCAGTCCATTGACCTCACAGCGAAGCTTGGTTGAGGCGCGGGGTAAGATACCATGGCATTGAAGCACTTTAATCCCACGACACCAAGCACTCGTGGTACCGTGCTGATTGACCGTAGCGAGCTCTGGAAGGGCAAGCCGGTTAAGCAGCTTACGGAAGGTAAGAATAAGTCTGGTGGTCGCAATAACTACGGTCGTACAACAGTGCGTTTCCGTGGTGGCGGGCATAAGCAGTCTTATCGTTATGTTGATTTCAAACGTCGCAAGTTTGACGTTGCTGGTACAGTTGAGCGTCTGGAATATGACCCTAACCGTACAGCCTTCATTGCGTTAATTCGCTATGAAGATGGTGAGCTGGCTTATATTCTGGCTCCTCAGCGCGTTAAAGCTGGTGATCGTGTTGTCGCTGGCCATCATGTTGATGTTCGTCCAGGTAATGCTATGCCGCTGGCCTCTATGCCGGTTGGTACGATCATCCATAACATCGAACTGAAGCCAGGTGCTGGTGGGAAGCTTGCACGCTCCGCTGGTAACTATGCTCAGCTCGTTGGTAAGGATGCAGGCTACGCCCAGATTAAGCTGCAGTCTGGTGAGCTGCGTCTCGTACGTGGTGAGTGCATGGCAACAGTTGGTGCCGTGTCCAATCCGGATAACATGAACCAGTCTATGGGTAAGGCCGGTCGTTCACGTTGGTTGGGGCGTCGTCCTCACAACCGTGGTGTGGTTATGAACCCTGTTGACCATCCACATGGTGGTGGTGAAGGGCGTACTTCCGGTGGTCGTCATCCAGTGACACCATGGGGTGTGCCGACGAAGGGCTACAAAACCCGTACCAACAAGAAGACGGACAGCCTGATTATCCGTCGTCGTAAAACCGGCAAGTAAGAGAGGGGCATAGAAGATGGCACGTTCCGTCTGGAAAGGCCCGTTCGTCGACGGGTATCTGTTTGGCAAGGCTGAGAAGGCCCGTGCATCGGGTCGGAATGAGGTGATCAAGATCTGGTCACGTCGTTCCACCATCCTGCCACAGTTCGTCGGGCTGACGTTCGGCGTCTATAATGGTCAAAAATTCCTGCCTGTGCAGGTTACGGAGCATATGGTTGGTCATAAGTTTGGTGAGTTCTCACCAACACGTACTTATACCGGTCATGGGTCCGATAAGAAGTCGAAGCGAGGCTGATCATGAGTAAGCCTAAGCATATCCGTACTCTTGCTGATACCGAAGCGCAGGCAGTTGCTCGCAACATTCGTGTCAGCCCGCGTAAGCTGAATCTGGTTGCGGCTACAATCCGTAATCAGCCAGCGGATAAAGCAATTGCTGCGCTGACATTCTCACGTCGCCGCATTGCCCAGCAGGTCAAGAAGGCTCTTGAGAGCGCTGTTGCCAACGCAGAGAATAACCATCAGCTTGATGTTGACAAACTGGTTGTTAAAACTGCTGAGGTCGGTAAATCGATCGTGATGAAACGCTTCCATGCGCGCGGCCGTGGTCGTTCTGCTCGCATTGAGAAGTTTTTCAGCCACCTGAAGATCGTTGTTGCTGAGCGTGCCGAGGTTTCTGAGGAAGCCCCGAAGAAGGCTGGCAAGAACTCCAAAGAGCAGAAGGCAGCTTGATCTATGGGACATAAGGTTAATCCGATCGGGCTGCGGCTCGGTGTCAATCGTACATGGGACAGCCGTTGGTATGCAGGCGGGGACTATGCCCGTCTGCTCCACGAGGATCTGAAGCTGCGCGCATTCCTGCGTAAAAAGCTTTCAGGTGCTGGTGTGTCTCGTGTTGTAATCGAACGTCCGGCTAAGAAGCCACGCGTGACGATTTATGCAGCACGTCCTGGTGTCATTATCGGTAAGAAGGGGCAGGACATTGATGCACTGCGTAAAACCCTTAGCCGTATGGCAAAGACCGATGTTGCGCTGAATATCGTTGAGATCCGTAAGCCGGAGATCGATGCAACCCTGGTCGCTGACAATATTGCTCAGCAGCTAGAGCGTCGTGTTGCTTTCCGTCGTGCGATGAAACGTTCCATCCAGTCTGCAATGCGTCTGGGGGCTCAGGGTATTCGTGTTACATGTAGCGGCCGTCTTGGTGGTGCTGAGATTGCTCGTGATGAGCAGTACCGCGAAGGTCGTGTACCGTTGCATACACTGCGTGCCGACATCGATTATGGGACTTCCACAGCGCGTACGACATACGGCTCTTGCGGCGTGAAAGTTTGGATCTTTAAAGGTGAGATCCTGGCTCACGACCCAATGGCTCAAGATCGTCGTGCTGCGGAGCAAGCTCCTCAGCGTTAAGGGGCGGGGAGTATTCCCCGTCTTTTATCTGAGTTGCTTGATGTGAGGATAGAAAATCATGCTTTCTCCAAAGCGGACAAAGTTTCGTAAGGCCCACAAGGGCCGCATTCATGGGATGGCCAAGGGCGGTACGCAGCTGAATTTCGGTGCGTATGGTCTGAAGGCTCTGGAACCTGAGCGTATCACGGCTCGTCAGATCGAGGCATCCCGTCGTGCCATCACGCGTGCCATGAAGCGTGCCGGACGTGTCTGGATTCGTATTTTTCCTGACACTCCGGTCTCGACAAAGCCGGCAGAAGTGCGTATGGGGTCCGGTAAAGGTAACCCCGAGTATTGGGCAGCCCGCGTAAAACCGGGTCGTATCCTCTTCGAGATCGAAGGGGTTCCACCCGAGGTTGCCCGCTTGGCTCTTAGCCTGGCTGCTGCAAAGCTGCCAATTAAGACCAAGTTCATTCAGCGTATCGGGGAGGCTTGAGAATGGCTGAGACCTACAAGGTTGCTGATTTGCGCGCTAAGAGCGAGGACGAGCTGAATGCTCTTCTCGTTGATCTTAAGCGCGAGCAGATCAACCAGCGTTTCTCTGCGGCTACAGGCCAGTCCGAGAACACCAGTCGTGTTAAGATCGTGCGTCGTGCTGTCGCTCGTATCAAGACATTGCTGAACCAGTCGAAGAACAGTGCGGGCGCAAAAACGTCCGCCGCTAAGTCCTGAGAGGAGACGGACGATGCCCAGGCGCGTCCTGACAGGTCGGGTGACAAGTGATAAGATGGACAAGACGGTTACCGTTCTTGTTGATCGTCGCGTGATGCATCCGCTCTACAAAAAGTTTATCCGCCGTTCTAAAAAGTACGCAGCGCATGATGATGCGAATGAGTGCAAGATTGGTGATGTGGTGCGCATTGTTGAATGCGCTCCGCTTTCCAAGCGTAAGACATGGACGGTCGTTTCCCGCAATGGAGTCGATGTAGCTGCGGCTGCTTCGTCTTCTGCCGGCGCATAAGGGGGTAGACACATGATTCATCCCGAGACCAACCTTGACGTAGCTGACAACTCCGGTGCACGTCGGGTGCAGTGCATCAAAGTGCTGGGTGGCTCCAAGAGGAAGACCGCCTCGGTCGGCGACATCATTGTCGTATCCGTTAAGGAAGCGATTCCCCGTGGTAAGGTGAAGAAAGGTGACGTCCATCAGGCCGTTATCGTTCGTACATCTTATCCGGTACGCCGTCCGGATGGCTCTGCTATTCGTTTTGATCGCAACGCCGCAGTCCTGTTGAATAAGCAGCAGGAACCGATTGGTACGCGTATCTTTGGCCCGGTTGTTCGTGAGCTTCGTGCACGTAAGTTCATGAAGATCATCTCCCTGGCTCCGGAGGTGCTATAATGGCTGCACGTATCAAAAAAGGTGACCAAGTTCTGGTCCTGACGGGTCGTTCCCGTGGTGTGCGTGGCGAAGTTCTTTCTGTCCTGCCAAAGGTGGAAAAAGCTGTCGTGCGTGGTGTGGCGGTTGCAAAGCGTCACACAAAGCCAAATCGCATGGGTGAAGGTGGTGGTATTATCGAACGCGAAATGCCAGTTCACCTCTCCAATCTGAAGCTTATCGACCCGAAAAGTGGTAAGCCAACACGTGTTGGTTTCCGTATTCTGGAAGATGGTCGCAAAGTCCGTGTTGCTAAGGTAACCGGCGAAGTGATCGAGGGCTGAGGAGCGAACGATGAGCGATAATAAAAATGCCGTTCTGCCCCGTTTGAAGCAGCAGTATCAGGATACGCTCCGCGCTAAGCTGCGTGAGCAGTTCGGTTATCAGAACGACTTCCAGATTCCCAAGCTCGAGAAAATTGTCTTGAACATGGGTGTTGGTGAAGCAGCTGCTGACCAGAAGAAGCTGGATGCTGCAGTGGAAGAGATGGCTCTGATCTCCGGTCAGAAGCCTGTTAAAACTCTTGCACGTAAGGCTGTTGCTGGCTTCCGTATCCGCGAAGGTCTGCCAATCGGGTGTAAGGTTACATTGCGTAAGACTCGTATGTACGAGTTCTTGGATCGTCTTGTGACGATCGCTATGCCGCGCATTCGTGACTTCCGCGGTCTTCCGGCGAACAAGGGCTTTGATGGCCGTGGTAACTTTGCCATGGGTCTGAAAGAGCAGATCGTGTTCCCGGAAATTGATTACGATAAGGTTGATGCCGTCCGTGGGATGGACATCATCTTTGTTACAACGGCTAAAACCGATGAAGAAGCCAAGGCTCTTCTGAAGGCTTTTGATCTGCCGTTTGCGTCCTAAGCGACAATTTTTCGTATCAATCACGGAAAAATGGATATTCCCCCTTCACAAGAGGGGGGAGGTCCGTTATCAAGTCCGCTGATTGGAAAACCGTCGGGATAGGCCTGACAGGTTCCGGGAGAAAATTCGAGATGGCGAAAATCTCTGCGGTTAACCGTAATAATCGTCGTGCTGCCATGGCGCAGCGTGATAGTGAAAAACGGACCGCTCTCAAAAATACGATTAAGAACCGCTCTCTTTCTATGGAAGAGCGTTTCGAAGCGACACTGAAACTGGCTAAGCTGCCGCGCAATGGGTCTCAGACTCGTGTGCGTCTGCGTTGCAAACTGACCGGTCGCCCTCGTGGCAATTACCGTAAGTTTGAACTGTGCCGTATTGCTTTGCGTGACCTTGCTTCAACGGGACAGATCCCGGGCATGGTCAAGTCCAGCTGGTAAAGGGTAGTCTGAATGTCTATGTCTGATCCTTTGGGTGATATGCTCACCCGGGTCCGTAACGCTCAGCGTGCCCGTCATGCTGCATGTGTTGCTCCGGCTTCCAAACTGCGTGCCAGTGTTCTTGAAGCGCTGAAGCGTGAGGGATACATCCGCGGTTATACGACCGAGGAAGTGCGTAAGGGCATTTCCCAGTTCCGTATTGAGCTGAAATATAGCGATGGTCAGCCTGTGATTCGTGAGATTCATCGCGTGTCACGTCCTGGTCGTCGTGTGTATTCCAAAATTAAGGAACTGCCGCGCGTTTATGCTGGTCTGGGTGTCTCCATTCTATCAACGCCGCGTGGCGTCCTTTCAGACGTTGAGGCTCGTGCTGCCAATGTTGGCGGTGAGATCCTCTGCCGCGTCTTCTAAGGAGGGAATATGTCTCGCGTAGGTAAATATCCTATTGAGCTACCCGCTGGCGTTGAGGCGACCATTCAGGATGGTACGTTTCGCGTTAAAGGCAAGCGCGGTGAGCTTAGTGTGCCAGTCTCATCTTACGTTGAAGTAAAGATCGAAGACGGTAAAATTGTCGTTTCGCCGGCTGGTGAACGCTCTCGTCAGAGCTGGACAATGTGGGGGACATCCCGTGCGGTGTTCGCTAACATGGTCAAAGGTGTCTCTGAGGGCTTCCAGAAAGGGTTAGAGATTCAAGGTACGGGTTTCCGTGCTGCTGTGCAGGGGTCTAACCTTGTGATGAATCTTGGTTTCTCACACGATGTGGTTTACCCAATCCCTGCCGATGTAAAAATCACGACCCCACGTCCGACAGCCATCCTGGTTGAAGGTAATGACAAGCAGCGCGTTGGTCAGGTTGCTCTGGATATCCGCAACTTCCGTAAGCCTGAGCCTTACAAAGGTAAGGGTGTTCGTTACGAGACTGAAGTTCTGCGTCAGAAAGAAGGTAAGAAGAAGTAATGGCATCGCTGCAAGGATTGCAGGAACGCCGCCGCAAGCGGCTGCGTTTCCAGCTTCGTCGCAAGAGCGGCGGCCGGCCGCGTTTGTCGGTCTTCCGTTCCAGCAAGAATATCCACGTCCAGGTCATCGACGATGCCCGTGGAATTACGCTGGCCAGCGCCTCTACGCTTGAGAAGAGTGTTCGTGAAGCCGGTAAAACGGGTGCGAATATCGCAGCAGCTACCGTTATCGGTAAGCTCGTTGCTGAGCGCGCTGTCAAGGCTGGGGTCAAGGAAGTCGTGTTCGACCGTGGCTCCTATCTCTATCATGGCCGGGTGAAAGCCCTGGCAGAGGCTGCCCGTGAGGGCGGGCTGTCTTTCTAAGGAGGATCACACATGGCACGTGAGCCAAGAGAAGGCGGCCGTGGTGGTCGTGAGCGTGAGCAGGGTGATGAACTAGTCGATAAGCTGGTCACCATCAACCGTGTCGCTAAAGTTGTTAAGGGTGGGCGTCGTTTCGCATTCGCTGCTCTGGTTGTCGTTGGTGACCAGAAGGGGCGTGTGGGCTACGGTGCTGGTAAAGCTCGTGAGGTGCCTGAGGCTATCCGTAAGGCAACAGAGCGTGCTCGCCGCAACATGATCCGTGTGCCGATGAAAGAAGGCCGTACACTGCATCACGATGCAGTTGGTCATTTCGGTGCAGGTAAAGTTGTTGTTCGTGCTGCTGAAGCTGGTACGGGGATCATCGCTGGTGGTCCGATCCGTGCTGTCTTCGAAAGCCTGGGAGTTAGCGACGTTGTTGCTAAGAGCCTAGGGACACGTAACCCGCACAACATGATTAAAGCTGCTTTTGATGCACTAACACGTGCAAGCAGCCCACGTCAGGTTGCCGCACGCCGCGGTAAGAAGACTTTCGAGCTTTTTGGGCGTCGTGAGCAGTCAGAAGCGGAGGCTGCGAATGTCTAAGGCAACTACTAAGACCATCCGGGTGACGCAGATTGCTTCTGTAATCGGTTCCAAGCCGGGTCAGGCGGATACGGTTAAGGGTCTGGGCCTACGTGGCATTGGCTCTTCCCGTGAGCTGGAGGATACACCTTCAGTCCGTGGTATGATCCGCAAGGTATCCCACCTGGTCAAGGTGGAGGGTTGATATGAACCTGAATGAATTGCGTGATAACGCCGGTGCGCGTTACACAAAGAAACGTCTAGGACGTGGTATCGGTTCTGGTAAGGGTAAAACCTCCGGGAAGGGTCACAAAGGTCAGAAGGCACGCTCTGGTGTGTCTATCAATGGCTTTGAGGGTGGTCAGCTTCCGATTTACCGTCGTATGCCAAAGCGTGGCTTTGTGAACATTTTCCGTAAGGAATATGCAGCGGTTAATCTTGGTGCAGTGAGCAAGGCTTTGGAAGCTGGTAAGCTTTCTGCTTCTGCTCCTGTTACAGAAGCTACTTTGCGTGAAGCTGGTCTTATCGGTAGCCGTAAGGTTGCTGGTGTCCGCCTGCTTGCAAAGGGTGAGCTTTCTCAGGGTCTGAGCTTTGAGGTTGCTGGTGCTTCTGCTGCGGCTGTTGCTGCAGTGGAGAAAGCCGGTGGCTCTGTTAAAGTTCTGGCTGTAAAGAAGGAAGCTCAGGCTGAGGCTTGAGATGTTCCTGCCCAGTTTTCTGGGATGACAGTGAACTAGTGAACAGCGTCCCGTACTGTGTGCGGTGACGCTGTTTTCATGAAAGGACGGGGAGATGGCTTCTGCAGCTGAACAGTTGGCCGGTAATCTGAATATGGGGGCCTTTGCGAAGGCAACCGAGTTAAAAAAACGGATCTGGTTTACGCTAGGTGCATTAATTATTTATCGCCTTGGAACATTTATCCCGGTTCCAGGGATTGATGCGTCTGTACTCGGGCAGATTGTAGGTGAGAACCAGGGCGGTATTTTGGGCATGTTTGACATGTTCACGGGTGGTGCTCTGGGGCGAATGACAATTTTCGCTTTAAATATTATGCCCTATATTAGTGCCTCTATTATTATTCAGCTTCTTTCCACGGCTCTGCCTTCTATGGAGGCATTGAAGAAAGAAGGTGAGAGTGGTCGTAAAAAGCTAAACCAATACACTCGGTACCTGACTGTTCTGATCGCAGTTGTGCAGGCCTATGGTTTTGCCATGGGGCTTAGTAGTTTGCGGACACATGCAGGACTAAGTGCGGTCATTTCTCCGGGCCCAACCTTTCTTGTTTCTTATATTGTTATGCTGGTTACAGGCACATTATTTTTAATGTGGCTGGGCGAGCAAATTACCTCACGTGGAATTGGTAATGGCATTTCTCTGATTATCTTCTCAGGGATTGTTGCAAACCTTCCTCATGCACTGGGTAGTCTTTTTGAGTTGGGACGTACCGGAGCATTGTCACCTGCATTCGTAGCTGTGTTTTTAGTGCTGGCTCTATTGGTTATTGCCTTTATTGTCTTCATGGAGCAGGCGCAGAGACGTGTAGTTATTCAGTATCCTAAACGTCAGGTTGGAAATCGCATTTATGGCGGTGACTCGACGCATATGCCGTTGAAGGTGAATACTGCAGGTGTGATTCCACCTATTTTTGCTTCTTCTGTTTTGCTTGTGCCGGCAACATTGTCTGGCTTTATGCATAATAGTACAGGGGTTTTGGGGCGGATTGGTCAATGGCTTTCGCAAGGGCAGCCGCTTTATATGGCCTTTTACGCTTTGATGATTATCTTCTTTTCTTATTTTTATGCAGCTGTGACCTTTAACCCGGAAGAGACAGCTGAGAATTTAAGAAAACAAGGTGGTTTTGTTCCAGGCATTCGCCCTGGTGTGAATACCGCTCGGTATTTTGACCGGATTTTGTCTCGCCTGACGACATTGGGCGCAGGCTATATGGTGTTGGTCTGCCTGTTACCACAGTTTTTGATCAATAAATACAATGTTCCTTTCTATTTCGGGGGGACAAGCTTGATCATTATCGTATCTGTTACGATCGACACGGTAACGCAGGTTCAGTCGCATCTGGTGGCGCATCAGTATCAAGGCTTAATTCGTAAGCAGCGTGGACGGACAGGTGCGCGTGCGAAGGCAAGAAGGAAGTAAGTTGTGAATATTATTCTTCTTGGTCCTCCAGGGGCTGGTAAGGGGACACAAGCTAAGCGTCTTGAGTCTTCTCGTGGGATGAAGCAGATTTCAACAGGGGATATGCTTCGTGCTGAGGTGAAAGCCGAAACGAAAATTGGTTTGCAAGCGAAGGACCTAATGGCGAAGGGACAATTTGTTCCTGACCCGATTATGGTTCAAATGATTGAGAATCGTATCGCCCAACCAGATTGCGCACGCGGCTTTATTCTTGATGGCTTCCCGCGGACAGAGAGTCAGGCTGTTGCTTTGGATTCTATGCTGAAGGAGCAGGGCCTGAATATTGATGCCGTTATTCTACTTGATGTCGCTGAGGATGCACTTGTGCAGCGTTTAGCTGAGCGTCGTGGAGATGATGGCTCTAGGAGAGCGGACGATGACCCAGAAGTTGTTCGTTCTCGTTTAGAAGTTTATCGTGCGCAGACTGCGCCTATTCTGCCTTATTATGAGAAGAATGGGCGTTTGAAGCGTATTGATGGTATGCAGGATGTGGGATGTGTGGGGAGTGCTATTGATGCACTTCTTGATGCAAAACAGGCCTGATGAAGTGAGTTGATCACGAAAAAGTGATCGTTATTGTTTGACTTGTCTGGCAGGGCAGTATATTCGCCCAGCATGAGATGAACGTGTCGTCCTGTTCGCAGGGTGGAATCGTTCTAGGGGACCGATGCCGGTGAGCGGCCATGGTCCCAGTCAGACAGAGATTATTGTGAGCGCGGTAATGAAGCCGCGTTGATGGGAGAATTGGCGTGGCACGTATTGCCGGCGTAAACATTCCGACCAACAAGCGTGTGGTCATCAGTCTGCGCTATGTTTATGGCATTGGTCCGTCGAGCGCACAGGCTATCTGTGCAAAGCTCGGCATTGATGATGCCAAGCGCGTTAACGAATTGTCTGACGATGAGGTCGCAAAGATTCGCGAACTGATCGACAGCGAGTATCGTGTGGAAGGTGATCTCCGTCGTGAGACGGCGATGAACATTAAACGTCTGATGGACTTAGGCTGCTATCGCGGTCTGCGTCATCGTCGTGGTCTGCCTGTTCGTGGCCAGCGCACGCATACAAATGCTCGTACCCGTAAGGGTAAGGCTGTTGCCATTGCCGGTAAGAAGAAAGCAACGCGCTAATAGGCGCTGCTTCTTTCGCGCTTTAGCAGAATTAGTAGGACAAGCATATTATGGCCAAGGCTGCCGCACCGCGTATTCGTAAGAAGGAGCGTAAAAACATCATCTCTGGTGTTGCTCATGTTCTTTCGACATTTAACAACACGATGATCACAATTGCTGACGCTCAAGGTAATGCGATTGCATGGTCTTCCTCCGGGGCACAGGGCTTTAAGGGCTCTCGTAAGTCTACTCCGTATGCAGCACAGGTTGCAGCAGAGGATGCAGGGCGTAAAGCTCGTGAACACGGTATGGAAACACTAGAAATTGAAGTTTCTGGTCCTGGTTCAGGGCGTGAAAGCGCTCTGCGTGCGTTGCAGGCTGTTGGCTTCACGATCACATCGATCCGTGATATGACACCGGTACCGCACAATGGTTGCCGTCCGCGTAAGCGTCGTCGCGTTTAATTCGGGCATTTAATCTGGTTGGTCTGGTTGTCACGATAGGATGGTGCAGCCAGACTGACTTTGGTGAGTTCGTACCGCACGATATTGTGCGGGCCTGGCACCGCCACCGTTGGCGGGCTTCGTTGTTTGAAAGGCCATGATCTTGGTTCTCCAGAAAAACTGGCAGTCTCTCATCAAACCGGAGAAGCTTGAAGTCGAGCCTGGCCCGGTTCCTTCTCGTATGGCTACTATTGTCGCTGAGCCACTTGAGCGTGGTTTCGGTCTGACAATGGGCAATGCCCTACGTCGTATTCTTCTCTCTTCTCTTCAGGGTGCTGCTGTAACGGCCATCCAGATTGATGGAGTCCTGCATGAGTTCTCGTCTGTGGCGGGAGTGCGTGAGGATGTTACTGACATCGTGCTGAACGTAAAGCAGTTAGCTTTGCGTATGCACGGGGAAGGGCCGAAGCGTATGATTCTCACGGCGACAGGGCCGGGGGAAGTGACAGCTGGTCAGATTCAGACAGGTCATGATATTGAAATCATGAACCCGGATCTGGTGATTTGTACGCTTGATGATGACGTCAAGTTGGGCATGGAATTTACGGTTAACGTTGGTAAGGGCTATGTTCCTGCATCAGCTAACCGTCCGGATGATGCTCCAATTGGCTTAATTCCTGTGGATGCGATCTATTCACCAGTTCAGCGTGTTTCTTATAAAGTTGAGCCGACCCGTGTTGGTCAGGTTACTGACTATGATAAGCTGCTGCTGAGTGTTGAAACAAATGGGGTTGTAACTCCTGAGGATGCGTTAGCTCTTGCTGCGCGGATTATGCAGGATCAGCTTCAGCTCTTTATTAACTTTGATGAGCCACGTCCGGTTCAGAATGAAGAGCCGCAGGATGATCTTCCATTCAGTCGTCATCTCCTACGTAAGGTGGATGAGCTGGAGCTTTCCGTGCGTAGTGCAAACTGCTTGAAGAACGACAATATTGTTTATATTGGCGATCTGGTGCAGAAGAGCGAGCAGGAAATGTTGCGGACTCCGAACTTTGGTCGTAAGTCGCTAAATGAGATCAAGGAAGTGCTCACAGGTATGGGGCTGTCGTTGGGAATGAATGTTCCTGCATGGCCGCCAGAGAGCATTGAAGATCTGGCAAGGCGCCTGGACGAGACATTCTAAGAAGCCCCGGCTGTGAAGTCCCGGGTAAAGGATTAGGGAAATAAAATGCGTCATAATTTGAGCGGACGTAAACTTGGCGTCACTTCCACTCATCGCGCTGCCATGTTCCGTAACATGGCTGTTGCGCTGATCAAGCATGAGCAGATTTCTACAACACTGCCGAAAGCTAAAGAGCTTCGTCCAGTTGTTGAGAAACTGATCACACTTGGTAAGCGCGGTACGCTGCATGCACGCCGTCAGGCATTCGCTCAGCTACGTGATGATGCCATCGTTGCTAAATTGTTCTCTGTGTTGAGCAAACGCTATGAGAACCGTGCAGGTGGTTATAGCCGTGTGCTGAAGGCTGGTGTGCGTTATGGTGATAATGCAGACATGGCTGTGATCGAGCTTGTAGAGCGCGATGTAGAAGCTAAAGGCAAAGATAGCGGAGCTGTCCAGGTTGATGGTCAGGAAGCTGCTTGAGCTTTTTCTCCAATAGGGGAATAAAGAAAGGGTCGGTGCTGAGGCATCGGCCCTTTTTTGTTTTGAGGGCCTTTTTCTGAAGGGGGATGACGTTATGCAGTCTCGTGTAAAGGGAACTATATGCTCAGTCGTTCATTTTTTAAGAGAGGTACTTGAGGAGCTCGTGACAGATCATCCATGGGGCTGGCTCACTCTGGCTCTGCTCTTGGGAGGAATCTTAGGGCATACAAATAGTTGTAGAGCCAAGAAAACAGCTTGCTAGATATGGGAATTTTAGAGATTGGCTGTGAGCTGTGAGGGCCTTCTCGGCTGAAGTGGAGAAGGCCCCCATAAATTGTGTGTTGGTTATTAGTTTTTATTTTTTTGGATAAAGCCGGGGAGGAAAGGGTTGTTTCTTTGGAGAGAACCCTTGCTAGGGAGTTGTGTTGTATCCCAGCCTCCACCAAGGTCTGCAATAAGATGTATGGTGCTGCTGAGGCGTTGCTGCTGTATTTGCAGGCAGTTTTGCTCATATTGAAGCGCTGTTTGCTGGGCGGAAATTATGGTGGTGTAGATTTGTGTTCCGGCTAGATATTCATTCATTGATACGGTGACAGCGTTTTGTGCGCTCTTAAGGGCCTGAGTTTGATAGCTCATTTGGTCGCTGAGATAATGCAGGTTAGAGAGCTGGTCTTCTGTATCTTGGAGGGCGCTGAGTACAACCTGCCTGTAATTGGCCACAGCGTTATCGTAATCGGCTTCTGCTTCGCGCACGGCTGCCGAACGAGCCCCACCGTTAAAGAGAGTTTCGCTCGCCGCAGCCCCTAGAGACCAACTACGCGTAGCAAGTTGGATAAGATGTTGGATGGGGTTGCCTGTATAGCCATAACTGGCGCTGATGGTGATTTGCGGGAAGAAGGCGCCAATTTCATAGCCGATCTCCGCATTATAGCTTTCCATCTCACGTTCAGCCTGAGCGATATCTGGTCGCCTTTGTAGGAGATCGGAGGGGAGGAAGGTAGGAATGGTTGGTACGGTTTTAGGTAATGGGCTGTGGGGAAGGGCAAGATCAGCCGGAGGGTGGCCTGTAAGAACAGCTATGGCGTGTTCATATTGGGCACGGGCAATATGTGCGTTAGCGAGGCTGGCTTCTGTTGATTGTAGGAGGTAACGGGCCTGAAGCACGCTCGTAGGATCTGCCACGCCAGCGTTAAGCTGGTTAGTGAGGATAGTGAGGTTATGTCGATATAGCTTTACGTTGCGTTGGAAGAGGTCAATCAAGCTATCCTGGTAGCGTAGATTCATATAATCCACGGCAAGGTCGAGCTGGTAAGAGAGGCGCATATTCGCCAGAAGCGCTGCGCTGGATTGCGAGGCTGTGACTTGCTGTTGGACCTGCCGGCGGATCATCCCCCAGACATCAATTGTCCAGCTTGCGCTTGGGCCCATTGTCCATGAGTTGCTGGTTGAGACAAAGCTATGAGCGCTGCCTGCGAGGCCGCTGGTTGTTGTGCCGCCTGTGGAGTTGCGGTTAAAGCCGAATTTTCCGTTGAGTGTTGGGAACAGATTAGCACGGACGGAATCAATCATTGCCCGTGCTTTACGATATTGGGCCTCATATTGCTTGAGGCTTTGGTTAGAGCGGCTGACTTCGGTTTCTAATTTATCGAGTGTGGGGTCTTGGAAGATACGCCACCATTCACCTTTGGGAAGGCTGCTGAGGGTAGGGTTTGCTTTTATCCAACCTGCAGGCGGTGGAGCTTCTTTAAAATGGGAGGAGATAATCGCTTTGGGACGATGATAATTGGGGCCCACCATACAGCCGCTGAGGGACAATATAAGGCTGGTTATAAGGGTAGCAGAACGGGTATGGTGGAAAGGGTGGGGCATATCTATTCAGGCTCAATCGGGTGTGTCGGTGTAGTGTTAAATGATTTTAAAGAGATGTAAAAATATTAGCGTGGCTTTTCTCTAAAGATCATCTTTTTGAAGGCTTGGCTGAAGCGGTCGAGAGAGAGATAAACAACGGGGGTGGTGTAAAGAGTAAGAAGCTGGCTCAGACATAGGCCACCAAGGATAGAGAGACCGAGTGGTTGGCGCATTTCGCTGCCATAATCCCCACCGATGAGGAGCGGAACTGCTCCAAAGGCTGCGGCGAAGCTTGTCATTAAAATTGGGCGAAAGCGGAGGTGACTTGCGCTGAGGATAGCCTCATGGGCTGGGATGCCTTTTTGGCGCGCGTGGATGGCAAAATCGACCAACATAATGGCGTTTTTTTTAACAATGCCGATGAGTAGCAGTACACCAATGAGTGTTAAAAGCGAGAAGGGACGATGAAAGAGTGCCGTGGCCAAGAGAGCGCCGACACCGGCAGAAGGAAGAGTTGAGAGGATGGTGAGTGGGTGGATGAGGCTCTCATATAAAATACCGAGCACGACATAGACCGTAAATAACGCAGCTAAGATGAGGAGTGGTTCTTTGCTAACAGATTTTTGTAATGTCGCAGCGTTACCCGCAAAGCCGCCTTGAATATCTTGTGGGAGATGGAGTTGTACAAGAGTTCCTTGCACAGCCTGAATAGCAGGGCCGAGCGCTTGACCGGGCGCTAGGTTGAAGGAGATGGTCGTTGCGACAAATTGTCCTTGATGATTCACCGAAAGAGGCGTGTTGACTGTTTTGAGCTGCCCAATAAGAGGTAAAGGGACCATGGTGGCACTGTGTGTCGTGACCGCAGATCCGCTAGAGGCAGATTTCCCCCCAGCGAGAGCATTAGCAACAGAGTTCTGGTAGGAGAGCTGACTTTGCGAGGGAGCGGCTGAGGAGAGTGTGCTTCCGTCTCGAACACGGATATTATTAGACGCAAAGCCTCCATTGGCTGTACCACCTGTAACGCTAATACGCATTTGCTGGAGAAAACTTGGATTTTCCCAAAAGGTAGGGGCTGCTTCCATAATGACACGATATTGGTTGAGCGGGCCGTAGATGATGGAGGCAGCACGTTGGCCAAAAGCGTCGTAGAGTGCGTTACTGGCAAGTTGAGGGGTAATGCCGTAGCGGGCCTCGAGATCGCGAGTGATAAAGAGTGTTACGCCACGTCCACTTTGTTCTACATCTGAGGTGACATCTGTAAGCATGGGGAGGTGTGAGAGGGCCTCTACGACACGGGGTGTCCACTCATAGAGCTCCTCTGCAGAGCCGCCTTGCAGGCTGTATTGATATACGCCATCGGTTGAGCGTGCTCCTCCACCGATCATACTGGGAAGATGTAAGCGAACAGAAATACCGGCTTGGTGGCTGAAAATATGGTTAAGCCTGTTAATGGTAACGGAGATATCGTCCTTGCGCTCTTTTAAAGGGCGTAGAGTGATGAAGAGATTGACAGCATTTGCGGAGCGTTTCCCTGGCCCACCGATAACGCTAATAACATCTGGATCTTGAGCGAGACGTTTTTCAACCTTGATGGTCATGTCTTGTATGGCATGGAAGGAAATATCTTGGTCGGCTACGAGCCGCCCCATAATCATGCTTTCATCTTGTTGAGGGAAAAGTTCTTTTGGCAGAATGGTAAAGAGCCACCCTGCCAGAAAGAGACTGAGAGGGAGTGAAAGAAGTACCAATTTGGGATGGGCCATAGCGACATGAAGTGAACGCATATAACCGTGGGTTAGTTTTTCAAAACCTTGCTCTAGGTACGTAGCACTGTTTTTGAGAAGCGAGCGTAAGGGGCTGCGAACTGTGTTGGGGGAGTGAGATGCTCTTGCTAAAAATAGGGCGCTGAGCATGGGGGTGAGGCTCAGTGAAAGAAACATGGATATCGCCAAGGCCAGCACAATCGTGACGGCGAATTCGTGGAAAAAAAGCCCTGCAATGCCGTCCATAAGTAAGATGGGAAGAAAGACGACAATGAGCGATGCGGTGATAGAGATAACAGTGAAGGTTACTTCGCCCGCGCCATGTATGGCCGCTTCTTGAGGAGAGTAACCTATTTCGCGGTAACGGGTGATATTCTCAAGTACTACAATGGCGTCATCTACGACAAACCCCGTCACGATGGTGAGGGCCATAAGCGACATAATATCGAGCTGATAGCCCAACACACTCATAAAAGCGAAAGTGGTAATAATGGAAATTGGAACCACAATTGCTGGAATGAGTACCGCCACAGCATCTTGCAGGAAGACCAGCACAACAAAAACGACAAGCACTACAGCGAGGATGAGCGTCTTTTGCGTGTCTGCAAGGGAGGCTCGAATGGTAATGGAGCGGTCGAGCTGGAGATCAAGCTGTGTATTGCCAGGCAGAGCGGTGCGGAGGAGGGGTAAGCGTGCTTTAAGGGCATTGGTTGTTTTGATGACATTTGCCCCGCTCTGCGGATAGATGGTGCAAATAATATCTGGCTGGCCATTTACGAAACCCGCCTGTCGGAGATCCTCTGCGCTATCAACTACCTCTGCGACATCGGATAGCCGCACTGGTTGACCATCACGATAGGCGATGATCAGTGGGCGATAAGCACTGGCTTTTGTGGCTTGGTCATTGGTCGCAAGGATGAGGCGCTGGCCTTGGAGTTCAATAAACCCTTTAGGGGTATGTGCATTAGCCGATGTAAGAGCTGCTCGAATATCCTCAAACCCGATACCGTAGCGAAAGAGGCTTAGTGGGTTAATTTCAACACGTACAGCAGGCAGGGCGCTGCCGTGGATATCTACATTTCCTACTCCTTCAACCTGGCTAAAACCGGGGAGGAGGATGTTATTAGCAAAATCATAGAGTTGTTGAGGTGTGCGCGTGGATGAGGTGAGCGAAAAAACCATGATAGGCGGCCCATTCGCATTTGCCGTCATGTAGGTGGGGTCGCTTCTTAGGCTGGTGGGGAGGTCTTGTCGTGCGGCTCTGAGGGCGGCCTGAACATCTCTTGCGGCACTATTAATGTTGCGGGAGAGGTCAAATTGAAGCAGGATGCGGGTTTGATTGACGGTTGATTGTGAAGTGATTTCCCGGATACCGGCGATTGCCCCAAGATGGCGTTCTAGCGGTTCGGCTACGGTGCTAGCAATTTCGGAGGGAGAGCCCCCGGGCTGGTTGGCAGTGACCATCACTACCGGAAAGTCTACATTAGGGAGGTCAGACACAGGTAGGCGCATGTAACCTAAGCAGCCAGCTATGAGCATAGCAAGGCTGAGTAAGGTTGTGCCAACTGGGCGGTGGACAAAGAGGCGAATGAGCTTCATGGCGTATCAGATGATGAGCTGACGCCAGAATGGCGGTGGCGGAATATCTGGCGAATGGCCGTATTGAAGCGGTCCATGAAGAGATAGATAACTGGTGTTGTAAAAAGTGTTAGAAGCTGTGAAAGCAGCAAACCAAATACGATAGATACCCCTAAAGGCCGCCGTAATTCTGCTCCTGTCCCATGGCTGAACAAGAGGGGTAATGCCCCAAAAAGAGCCGCAAGTGTTGTCATGAGGATAGGTCGAAAGCGCAAACGAGCAGCTTGGCGTATAGCCTCAAGAGGGGGAAGATTGTGTGACCGCTCTGCCTGCAAAGCGAAGTCGATCATCATAATGGCGTTTTTCTTGACAATGCCAATAAGCAGTACAATGCCAATAATCCCCATGATGTCTAAGGGCATCCCAAAAGCATATAACCCGAGTAATGCCCCAATAGCGGCAGATGGCAAGGTGGAGAGAATGGTAAGGGGGTGAATAAAGCTCTCGTATAAAATGCCAAGGACGATATAAACCGCAACGATGGCTGCGATGATGAGATTTAGCTCATTGCCCAAAGAATTCTTAAATGCTGCCGCTGTACCTTGGAAGGCGGTTTGAAAACTATTGGGGAGGCCGATCTTCTGGCGGATATGTTCAATGGCGTTTGTCGCATCTCCTAGAGCATAGCCCGGTGTTGTGTTGAAGGAGATTGTCGTGGCGGGGAATTGTCCATAATGGGTGATGAGCAGAGGAGAGGTTATGCGGCTGAGCTGTGTAACTTGCAGCAACGGCACAAGCCCAGATGTAGGCTGGCGTGTAGGACCTGAGCTGCTGGCGCCAGCTTGTGAGGAAATACCTGGGAGGTAAAGCTGTGAGAGGCTACTCTGGCTTTTCTGGAATTGAGGGTCTGCCTCTAGAATAACACGATATTGGTTAGCCTGTGTGTAGATAGTGGAGACTTGTCTCTGGCCAAAACTATCATAAAGCAGGTTATCAACAGTTTGTGGGGTAATGGAGTAGCGTGCGCCGTTTGTACGATCGAGCGTAAGCATGGCGGTAAGACCATCTGCTTGTAGGTCGGATGTGATATCATGAATAGATGGTTCACGCTGTAAGGCATCTAAGAAACGTGGGACCCAAGTTGTAAAATCAGCACTATCTGGCGTTTCCAACATGAATTGATATTGCATGGCTGAAACGGAAGATTCCAAAGAGAGATCTTGCACGGGTTGGGTATAAAGCCGCGTACCGGGGAGAGTGTTTGCGGCATTGCTCAGGCGTGCAAGAATAGTATTGATAGTGGCCGAGCGTGCTTCTTTTGGCTTGAGATTAATGAGAAAACGCCCGGAATTCAGCGTCATATTCTGGCCGTCTATCCCAATAAAGGAGGAGAGGCTCAATACGTCTGGGTCTTGTAAAAGCAGGGCACCGAGTTCGGCTTGACGCGTTTTCATCCCTTCATAAGAGATATTGGTTGGCATAACAGAAATGCCCTGCACAACACCTGTATCTTGGGGCGGGAAGAAGCCTTTAGGGATTGTCCATGCCAGTAATGCCGTTATGAAAATGCTGGCAATTGCGACTGTAAGTGTGAGGGGCTGATGGCGCAGGACGATCGTTAGGGCACGATCGTAGGATGTAATGAGCTGTTCCGTGATGCGATGCACTGTTTGTGCGAAAAGAGCTGAGAAGCCCCTTGCTTTAGTAGAGGTTGCTTTCTGTGTTTTTTCGCTGAGCATACGCGCGCACATCATGGGGACGAGCGTGATAGAGATGATTGCTGAGAGCGAAATGGTTATGGCCAATGTCATGGCGAATTCATGAAATAAGCGCCCAACAACATCGCTCATAAAGAGAAGTGGGATCAGCACAGCGATAAGGGAGATCGTAAGGGAGATAATGGTAAAGCCAATCTCCTTTGCTCCTTTTAGGGCGGCATTGTAGCGGTTGTCTCCTGCCTCGACAAAGCGAGTGATATTTTCAATCACTACAATGGCATCATCTACTACAAAGCCAGAGGCAATGGTGAGCGCCATGAGGGAGAGGTTATCTAGCGAGAAGTCCAGCATATACATCGCGGCAAGTGTGCCAATGAGCGATAGCGGGACAGAGAGACCCGGGATAAGGGTGGCGGGTATATTACAGAGAAAGATAAAAATCACCCCGACAACCAGCACCATGGCAAGGATAAGTTCAAAACCGACATCATCAACGGAGGCACGGATGGTGGTTGTGCGATCTGTCAGAGGGATGATGTCGATCCCCGGAGGGAGGTCTTGTTGGAGACGGGGGAGAATGGCACGGACATTATCAGCTACGGCAATCACATTTGCGCCGGGCTGGCGTTGAATATTGAGGATTAATGCAGGTGTTTTATTCGCCCATGCGGCTAGCTGGCTATTTTCTGCTCCCTCTACGGCACGGCCAACATCACGGAGGCGAATAGGGCCATTATTTTGGTAGGCGATGACTTGGTCCATCAATTGCTCGACAGATTGTATCTGTCCATTAATTCGCAGTGATGTTGCATGTTTGGGGCCATCGAATGTGCCGGTGGGAGAGTTGACATTAACAGTGCCAATAATGGTGCGGATGGTATCGAGTGCAATCCCGTAAGAGGTAAGCTTTGGTACATTGATTTGCACACGGTAAGCTTTCCGGTTGCCACCAGAAAGTGTGACAAGCCCTACCCCAGATATTTGGCTGATTTTCTGTTCTAGCCGTGTGTTCACATAGTCTTCTACCTCCGGCAAGGGGAGTGTGCGGGAGGTAATGCCGAGGGTCATTACCGGAGTATCGGCAGGGTTTACCTTGGCATAGATCGGCGGGGCAGGGAGGTCGCTCGGCAAAAGGGAGCCGACATTATTGATCGCCGCTTGGACCTCTTGCTCGGCGATATCCATTTTAATGTCTAATCCAAAACGGAGGGTAATGACCGATGCCCCACCAGAGGATTGAGATGTCATTTGGTCGAGCCCTGCCATTTGGCCTAATTGGCTCTCCAGCGGAGCAGTGACGGATGTACTCATCACATCAGGGCTGGCACCAGGGTAAAAGGTAGATACCGTGATGGTAGGATATTCTACTTGCGGTAGTGCTGAGATAGGGAGGAAGTGATAGCCTAAAAGCCCAGCGAGCATGATGGCGATCATCAATAAACTTGTTGCAACGGGGCGTTCGATGAAAAGGCGGGAAGGATTCACAAGAGGCTCGTTACAACGTGATGAAGGAGAAGGTTACGCTGGGGTGCTGGGGAGTGTGGTCGTATGATTTTGCTGACCAGCGATAAACACCTTGCTGCCCGGGCGAAGATGGTTAATCCCGTCCGTGACGACGAGGTCATCTTTTTGTAGGCCAGAGAGGACAACACTGTTTTGGTCGTCACTTGGACCACTTTTAATGAGTCGGACTGTGACACTCATATCTTTTTGGACAAGATAGACAAACTCACCATCCGGTCCTGTCTGGATCGCACTCCCAGGAATTATGAGAGCCTCCTTTAGGGTACGGACAAGAAGATGTGCATTCACAAATTCATTGGGAAAGAGATGTTCATCTTCATTGGTAAATATCCCACGCAAACGTACTGTCCCTGTGGAGGTATCTATCTGGCTATCCAGTGCATTGACCGTCCCGCTCGCTAATTTGTGGCTATTATCGCTACTCCATGCTTCTACGGTGAGACTTTTCTGGAGACGTAGCTGGTCTTGCACATCAGGCAGGTTGTTTTGCGGTAAGGTGAAAATGACAGAGATAGGCTGCATTTGCGTTAAAGTCGTAAGACCGCCAGACTGTCCAACTGTCACATAATTTCCGACATCTAAAGCACGAATACCAACCCGACCATCTACTGGAGCGATGATACGGCAATACATTACGTTGAGTTCTGCATTGCGCACATTCGCTTCATCAAAGGCGACTTGCCCTTCAAGCTGTTGCACGGTGAATTCTTGGTCACGCGCCAGCATTGCAGAGGTGGAGTGTTGCTTGATAAGGCGCTGGTAGCGTGCGTTATCAACTCGTGCTTTAGCTAATTGGGCGCGGTCTGCAGCTAATGTGCCCTGATATTGGTGGAGGGTAGCTTCATAGGGGCGAGGGTCGATAAGCTCAAGAATATCGCCTTTATGAACATGCTGCCCCTCTTGGTAATAGACAGTAAGAATATGGCCACTCACACGAGGGGTGATTGTAACATTGGCAATAGGAACTACTGTGCCAAGAAGCTGTAAAATAACAGGGAAATCCGTTGCTTTAACTGCGGCAACAGCCACGGCTTGCGGCCCATCTTTATGCAGGAATGGGGACTGTTGGGGATGTGGTTTATGGGGGATAAGCGTAAAAACAATGGCCCCAATAAGGAGGATAGTGCCACCAAAAAACCACTTTTTCTTACGGTTATTTGGCTGTTGCGGGGCGGCGCTCATAATGGGGGTCTCTCCTTAGAGGCAAATAAAAGCCGCTTAGTTTATGGGCCCAGTGTAAATGGGGTCAAGAAAGGGTATGATGGAAATTGTAAAACGCCCCAAAGGTAAATGCACCTTAACATTATGTATATTGGTGGGTCGTTTTTTAGAAATAAGTGGTATTTTGTGATAAAATGCCCTCTTGAAGAATAGAAAAGCCGTCTTCATATCTCCTAAGGTACGCTGCAGGCGCATGCAGTGTCGTCTATATGCCAGGGAAGCGGCATAGCTTACTGGAAGGGAAGGAAAAGATCATGGATGAGACAGTAACCGCAAAAGCTGAGGCTCTTTTAGATGATGCAAAAGAGCTGGGGCATAATGCCAAGCAAGGTTTTTCTGATCTATATGAAGCTAATGAGACTTCCCTTGAGGCGGCAACTGCGTTTGTGCAGGAGCGTCCATTTACCGCACTTGCGATTGTGGCCTTTGTTGGGTTTGTGATTGGGCGCTTATTTTCTAAAAAATGCGGGTAATAGAGAAACGAGCTGAGGGCTGATTAAGATCTATGCAGTGGTATTATGAGCGAGATGGTCAACAAGTAGGGCCCGTGTCTCAGGCAGAAATGGTTCGGTTAGTTGTTCATCGTCATATTCAGCCGCAAACCTTGGTTTGGCACCCCAGCCTCGGAGATCAATGGCTGCCAGCTCGTAAGGCGGGGCTGGTGCTGCCATCGGGTGGAATGAAGATTATCTTTGCGCCGGGGATGGAGCCTAAAGATGTCGTGGGAAAAGCTGGAGGGCAGGTGACGTCCCTTTGGGCATGGCTGCTTTTGCTTGTACCAAGCCTTATTGATGCTGGGTTGCAGATTGCGGGCCATCTTACCAAAGGAGCTGTCTCGCCTAGTTTGGCAACATTATTATGTCTCTATGGCATCATGTTCTTGACGATTACGAAGGATCGCCGTGCATTGCTTATGGGCGGGGTAAAGCCTCCCTCTTTTTGGTGGTGGCTTTTCTTGCCAGGGTATTTTTGGTGTCGCCGTGCGAATTTGCGCAAAGGTATGGCGCTTTTTATTGGTAGCATTCTTGTCATTGTTTTGCGGGCTATTGTTTTCTTTGCCGATCCTCCGCCGGGCTTTCCGAGTTTGTCGCAGTCGCCTTCTGGTAGCGTTGTATCCTCTGCTTCTAAAGAGACGTCAGCACCATCGAGTGAGGCTGGGGGTGTTGCGCCCAAAACTTCGACCAATGCGGCAGGGGATGATAAGCAGGTGCAGCTATAAGTTGCATTCCCTCTAGTGAGAGGAGAGATGAGTTGTTTTGAAGGAAGAAAATGAGAATTTTCTCATTTAATTAAGAAAAATACACTTATTTTCTCCTTGACTCATTTATTTTTGCAAAAAGGGCTTTTCTTTCGACTCGGAGTGATTCAGAATCGGCATCGTTGAATGATGGTGTCGTAAGCGCCGAGTGGAAGAAGGGTCCCCATGCCAGATTACAGCCTTGAAGAAACCTATACGGGGCTTGTTGCCGGTGTGGATGAAGTAGGCCGCGGCCCGTTAGCAGGGCCAGTGGTTGCTGCGGCAGTTCTTTTTAAAGAACGTCCTTCTGAAGTTTTGTCGTCTCTTTTGGATGATTCCAAGAAATTGACAGCGCGCCGGCGAGAGAAAGCTTATGCGGCTCTCCAGGCGGACAAAAGCGTATATGCGGCCGTAAGTGCTGCATCTGTTTCCGAAATCGACGTATTAAATATCGGGCAAGCTTGCCACCTAGCAATGCAGCGTGCCATGGCACGTTTAGCAGTGAAGGTGGGGCAGTGGCCTGTTATGGCGTTGATTGATGGTAATCGCGCACCAGAACTTCCGTGTCCGACAAAGACAGTCATCAAAGGCGATAGCATAAGTCTTTCTATCGCTGCGGCGTCTATTTTAGCCAAAGTTACGCGAGATAAACTCATGGCGCGCCTTGCCGTACGCCATAGTGCTTATGGGTGGGAGCGTAATGCAGGTTACGGCACGGCTATTCATTTGGCCGGTTTAAAAGAAGTGGGGATCACTCTTCACCACCGGCGCACATTTGCCCCAATACGTCATATGATCGCAGCAAAGGTCCACGCAGCATGACAGCCGATATGCCTCTTAACCGGATACTACACGGTGAATGTGTCGAGGTGATGAAAGGTTTACCTGACGCCAGTGTGAACTGCATTTTTGCTGACCCACCTTATAATCTTCAACTGCGTGGTGAGTTGCGCCGTCCGGATGAAAGCGTGGTGGATGGCGTGGATGATGATTGGGATAAATTTACGGGGTATGAAGCCTACGATAAATTTACGCGTGACTGGCTCACCGAGGCGCGTCGTCTATTGGACAAAGACGGCACGATCTGGGTTATTGGCTCGTACCATAATATTTTTCGCCTTGGAGCGATTATGCAAGATCTGGGTTTTTGGATCTTGAACGATATTATTTGGCGTAAATCTAACCCGATGCCAAATTTTCGTGGTCGCCGTTTTACCAATGCGCATGAGACGTTGATCTGGGCTGCTCGTAGTCCCGAGAGCAAATATCGTTTTAATTATCAGGCGATGAAGGCATTAAATGATGATCTTCAAATGCGCTCTGATTGGTATTTGCCTCTTTGCACGGGCAATGAGCGTTTAAAGAATGAGCATGGCATTAAGCTGCATCCTACACAAAAGCCAGAAAGCTTGCTGCATCGTAGCTTGCTTGCGTCTACGGCATCGAATGATGTTGTGTTGGACCCATTTTGTGGCACGGGAACAACCCCAGCTGTGGCTAAGAAGTTGGGGCGGCGTTATCTCGCGATTGAGAGGCACCCAGATTATATCAAGGCTGCAGAAGCACGTTTAGAGCGAATAGAGGTTCTACCATCGGATCAGCTAGAGGTTACGCCTGCAAAACGTGAAATGCCTCGTATTCCGTTTGGGTCCTTTGTGGAGAATGGCAGTCTTCCTGCGGGAACGGTCGTATATGATCGGCAACGCCGCTTAAAGGCGCGTGTCTCGCCTGATGGAACATTGGTTTCTGGGCAGCATAGAGGCTCTATTCATAAGTTAGGTGCGTTATTGACGAACGCAGCTTCCTGTAATGGGTGGACATTCTGGTATTTTGAGCGGAACGGAAAGCTTATCCCAATTGATACATTACGACAGGAAAGCTACGAGCTGCGTCGGAGTGCATAAGAGTCCGTAAGGGGTATGCTATACAGCGGGCATGCTCGATATATATATTGATAGGTCTAGAAATGAGAGTTTCTAGACCTTTTTCATGAGGATAAAGAGATGAATATCTTTGCTGATTATACAGAATTATATATTGCTATTGTTGGCATCATTTTAGCCGTTTTATTTCATTTTATTATTTTGCGTGGGAAATGCCGATCAAATATTGCGTATATTGGCTGGGATGTTTTTATATTTTTGGTAAGTTTTGTGGGTATCTCGGTTATTTATTACAGTGCCCTGTCTATTTTGATGTCTCCTTAAAAAGGGATTTAGAGTAACATTGAGTTAAAAAGCCCTCATTTAATGTGAATGAGGGCTTTTTTATTTGTTACGAGTTAGGGCCTCTCTCCTTTGAGTGAGGTCAAAAGGTTAGTGCTCTCGTGGAGTGGTTGTAGCCATATGTTGGTGGTGTAATGTTTGTTGCTTAGTTGTACCATGATGCGATGGGGCGATATGGTATTGCGCCGCCCTTTTGGGGCCTCCTAGGTGATGAGCCGTGGGGGAGGGTTTTGAGGCAACTGTT
This sequence comes from uncultured Acetobacteraceae bacterium, assembly GCA_946476985.1. GTDB lineage: Bacteria > Pseudomonadota > Alphaproteobacteria > Acetobacterales > Acetobacteraceae > Bombella. The sequence goes on along the minus strand of CAMKWS010000005.1, from coordinate 100,789 downwards.
GCTGGGCCCTCAAAGCCGAGGAAGCCAATAGCCGGGTTAGGTTGTCCACGGTCTTCAGCCAGTGGGGCTTTAGGGGCGAGGGCGGTTATACCTGTTTGGCCATGTATGGAGAGATGACCAATACCATCTTGGGTGGTGATGTCATCATGAGTGCTGTCGGTAAATAGCTGCCCATCTGGATTATACGTGCGTAGCGATAGTAGCTGGAACATGATGTCATTACGGCCAAGGTCGATAGCCAAATCGAGCGGTGTTTGGTCGAGTACGTTGTGAGCGTTAGTATCAGCCCCGCGGTTGACAGCTTCTTTCACACCAATGATTGAACCACGATTAATAGCATCAAATAAGGCGGCAGTGGGGTTGATATCGACACGTGCGTGGCTGGTATCTGCCTCATCACTTTCTGCTCCTGGGAGAGCTGATGGTGGAGCAGATTTACGAGCTTCTTTTCGTGCTTCAGCCTGTTTTTGGGCATCCATAGCCTCTTGTTCTGCTTCAGCCTCATCAGCGGATTGGGCGTATGCAGCGTGCCAAGGGAGAACCGCAAGTGAGGCAGTAAGAAGGCTAGTTGCCAGCACAAAGCGGAGCAGAATAGAGCTCAATGGTCGCATGATCAGGAATATCGCCTTCTCTTGTACCCGCCATAGGGTTTGAAAATAGGGTTTCCCATTCTTACTACCGTCCTTCGCGCCACCAGCCAAGGGCTAGACCTGCAAGAATAAGGGTTAGAAGTAGCCAACCTGAAAGGAAGGGGGCTGTTTGATTATGTAAGACGACACGTGTTTGCTGCAATGGTAAGCCAGCCCATCCCTCACCATGGAGAGAAAGCCCGGCTGGAACTTGCCGTATTTGTGGTACGGAGCCGCTGCCTAACCAAAATATGCCACCACCGGATTGGCGAATAAGGGAAGCAAGACGTGTGGCTGTGCTGCGGAGGTCTTGGTTCTCTAGAGGGTCATGTTCTTGTGCGGCGGCAAAACTATTCAAACCATTTTGGTGGATACTCCAGATACGGCCCGCATGTTCTTCTAGCGCGGGCAGTGTCATGCGTCCGATCAGCAACCCTTTTTGTGAACTAGGAGCAAGGGTGAGATGAGAACGCTGCCCGGTAGGGCTTGTGATAGTAGCCTGTGCGTTTTGCAATGTCTCGAGGCTGTACCTTTCGACAACAAGTTGATTATTTTCAATATGCGTGTCGAGACGGTTTTCTTCTAGTTCAGGTTCTTTCATTAACCAATGAGAGAGACGACGGAGGAGTTCTGCTTGTGGGCCTCCTCCTTTTTCTCCACGTGACCATAGCCATATTTGATCCGAGAGCAGCATCGCAACACGACCTTGCCCGCGATGACTTAAGATCAAGAGGGGAGACCCGCTTGGTGTTGAGAGGAGTGTTTCCCCTTGTATTTGGTCTGCCGGCAAAGCCCGGTACCATGGGCCCCAAACCTGTCCCCATGGTCCTGTTTGCGGTAATGCGGATGTAACAGGGTGAGACAAACCTAGGATAGTGCGTTGTGGAGAGAAAGCTCGTGTGATGATGGTGCTATGATAAGGCACACGTGCAGGTAGAATGTTACGAACAGCGGTGTTTTGTAGGCTACCTTCTTGCGTCATCTCTGGTCCGCCGACAACGAGCAGCCCGCCGCCTTTACGCACATAGTGAGCAATATTTTCTAAATAGGCCTCAGGAAGGATGTTTTGGTTACGGAACCCATCCAGAATGATGAGGTCAAAACTATCAATTTTTTGCGCAAAAAGCTCGTGTGTAGGGAAGGGGATAAGGGCAAGGTCCGATAGGGGGGTGTCATCCTCTGTATCGGGAGAGCGAAGAATGGTGAAATGGACAAGATCAACTGATGGATCTGCCTTAAGAAGAGTACGCCATACACGGGCCCCTTGGTTGGGTATGCCAGAGACTAGCAAAACACGCAGGCGGTCACGCACACCTTGTAGGTGAATAATTGTGCTGTTGTTGCGTAAGGAGATTTCTCCAGCGAGTGGAGTGGCGAAAATTTCTTTTAGCGTTTGCCCCGCGTGGGTCACAGGGATGGTGAGATCAACCGGTTTGCCACTTACAGTATGGGCGAGAAGGAGAGCTTGGCCATTATTATGGTGCTCCATAATATCGACAGGCTGGCCGGGTGTTGTGCCGAGGTCATCTACTTGGACACGGATATGAGCCGCTTGGCCGATAATGACGTAAGGAGGTGCGCTTAGGACACGTAAACGGCGGTCTGTCTCTTCGCCTTTTGCGGCTAGTAAGAGGTGCAATGGTAAGAGCTGCCCAGAAGATGTCTTAAGTGAGGAAGGAAGTTGAGGCGGAGCATCGTGGTCCATCCCATCGGTTAGAAGAAAGACTGAAGCAAGGTTGCTGAGTGAAAGGCTTGCTCGGTCGATGGCTTCAAACAGGCGTGTGCCTTGGCCCTCACCTCCGGCTACATCCAGAGTATGTATGGTTACCCCAGGGAGATGGTGTGCTTGTGCAGTAAGTTGTGTAACGGCGTTCTGCACAAGCTTTTGGCGTGTGCCGATGGCCATTGAGGGAGAGATATCTGTGACTAAGAGGACATCTTGTGGTTGCGTTTTAAGCTGGGAATGGATCTTTTGAGGGTTTGCTAGCCATAATAAGGCGAGCAGAGCGGCCGCAGCTCGAAATATAAGCCCTCTAACACGGCGAATAGCGCCATAAAGACCTATAGCCATAGCAAGGATAGAAAGTGCGATAAGAAGCCAGCTAGGTATTAATGGCGCCCAGATAAGAGATGGAAGAAGGGACATCACGGGGCCTCGCTCTCATCGGATGATGTGTCATCGCTGTTGCTTGAGTTCTTTAAGCGGCGGAGCATTTCAGGGTAATGACGCTGGTCGTTTTTATAATTGCCGGTGAGAGCATAAATAATGGCATTAAAGCCAAAACGATATGCAAGAGTGCGTTGTGTGTCGCCATCAGGAATGACAGCATAAGGATGTTGCCCATCTGGTGTCGTGGCCCACGCATGTGCCCAGTCAGCATTACCGAGGATAATCGGGCTAACATCCTCACTTTCATCATTACTCTGGGTAGCAACATAGACTGTTTGCCCTGCAATGCGACCGGGGAAGTCATGCAGAAGATAAAAACTGTGGGTAAGAGTATGTTGCTCAGTGAGTGGTGTAAGTGGGGGGATGGCAAGCCCTTCCGTTGCTGACGTGAGGGCATGACGCACAGCGGCTCCACTCGTGCCATCCATGGCGCTTCCTGCGCCCATCTCGTCAATTAAGAGCATACCATTATGTTGCAAATAGTTATTGAGAGCTGTCTTCCCAGCGGGAGAGAGATGGGTGGAGGCTGTAATTGGCCAGTAAAGAAGCGGGTAAAAAGCGAGGTCATCTCTACCAGGAACAACATGTGTAGGGGGCGCTAGGTGGGTTGTGCTGCGCTGGTTTAAGAAATGCGTCAGCCCTTCTAGTCCCTGTTGGACTGCATTATTTGTTTGGTTGTCATTTGTCTCAATATAGGCAAGGCGAATATTGAGAGCCGAGAACGGTACGGATGGTATTTCTGAATTGTTTTCAGAAGATTGCGGTAAAGCCTCAGCATAGACTGGATGAAAAGAATATATACTGGAGTATGTTCCTATTATAGCCATTAAAAATGGTAGTTTTATTTTATTTAATAAAGGCACCAAGCTATGCCGGGAGAGAGAGAGGCACATATCGAGGAAAATCAAACCAAGGGAAATCAGCAATAAAGCAGGCCATAGGGGGTGTTCTAGAGCGGGAGCCCCAGCAAATTGAATATGCCCCATTGCAGGTTCATCCGCTAAGGTGGGAAGGTTATCTCCCAAATTGAGCGGGTAACGTGGTTGGGTAGATCCGTAAAAACCAACAGGATGCAGAGCATCTACTTTGGTGGGAAGATGGCTATCAAGTGCATGTATTGTTGATGTTGGAGGGATAAGCTTTTTCTGCGCGTTTAGGAGCATCCATGGCGCAAGAGTATCTGCATCGGATGCTTTGTTTGATGCACTTGCGCTGAGAGCAGGGGCTCGTGTGATAAGGCGCTCTAACATCTGAGGGAATAGACCAGATATAGGTAGGGTGGACCAATCTGCTGTTGGGGTTGTGTGGAAGAGTACTACTAGCCCATGGCCCTCATGCCGGGCTGTGACGAGAGGTGTCCCATCTGCCAAGGTAGCCCATATGTGCCGTGGGAGGTCATCCGTTGGCTGTGCAAGGAGCTGTCGTGTGATGGTGATATCTTGGGGTATGACGAGCCCACCAAACGGTGTGGAGAGGGGGAATGGTGCTAGTTTTTGTGGCTTGCCCCAAGACATCGGCCCCCCTAATTGACGCATTCCTGAAAGAAGTGGCACGGGAAGAAGAGCGGCATCATCTTCTGTAAGGGGTTGTTGTGTCTGGTGTGCAAGGGCTGGGCCTGCGAAACGTATGAGCATACCCCCTTGGCGAACCCATTGCAGGAGAGCAGGCGCAGAAGATGTCGGCAAAGTTCCATCTGCTGCGATGATGATAGAAGGGCTTTGTTGTAAAATTGTATCGACAGTTCCTTCTTGGTAGGTCGACAAGTTTTGCAAAGCTTGCTTGAGATAGAAATTATTCCCTGTAAGGGGGGTGTCATCCCCTGCAATATGGAGAATACCGAGCCGGTGCTGTTGGTTTGTATTGCGTAGTAAGAGCATACCGGCTGGACCAGAGATGGCAGGTAGATTGAGAGCGTCAGCAATGCCTGGAGCAGGTAGCAGTGTTCTTACATCTTGAAGGCTATTAGTGTTGAGTGTTGTTTGGGCAAGAGCTGTAAAATGCGAGCCTTTTTCAAGGCGCATCTCGAGCAGGGGGAGCTTATGCGCTGGGCAGTTTGGCAGTGTCTCCGCTTTAATCTGCAAGGGCGAAGGTTGCGTGATACGAAAGAGAATGAGGTCGCAGCGTGGCCACCGGATATCCTCAACAGAATGCCCCGGATGAAGGACATTATAGAGTTCTTCATCGCCTTCTTGCGCTACTCCGTCTGAAAGCAGAACAAAGCTGGAATCTTTAATACTCTGGCGCCACGTCGGCTGCTGCAATTGTTGGGCGAAAAGATGCCTATTGGAGGGCCATAATTGGGGTGAGAGATTATTTAAAAGATGTTGTAAGGCGGCTTGATTCCCAGGGTGAAGGGGTTGTGGCCAATGGCCATCTGTCTCTTGTGCGCTCAGTAAAAGCGTAACGTGCCCTCCTGCACGGAATGTCGCTTCTCCTAAAGCCAGAGCCGTTTTTTGTTTCTCCTGCCAATGAGAGGCCCCTGCCCAGCCATTATCAATGACCAAAGTGAGGTCGTGTGGCGCATGGGTTTGAGAAGATGGAATGTAAATAGGGCGGCTAAATGCAACGATGAGGAGTGTTAAAACAATCAGCCGGAGGATCAGCAGCCAAAGCGGTGTATGTGCAGAATCCTGCCGTGAAGGGGAGAGCTTTTTGAGCAAAAGAAGTGATGGAAAATTCTGTACACGCGGTTTGGGCGGTGTTGCGCGAACAAGCCACCACAGGCCGGGAAGGATGAAGAGGGCTAGGAGAAGCCAAGGGGATAGGAAGCTCATACACGCCCCTCTAGATAATGGTGGCAAGCAGTCAACATAGGGCGTGTATCATGATGAGTTGCATACAGCTTAAAGAAAGGGGCTGTATGGTGTGCGCTATGTGTAAGTTTTGCAAAATGTTCGGTGAGGTGGGTACGGTAGGCGGTATGTAGGCTCTCTGTTGCGGGGAGCGTAAGGTCAGGTTCAGCCTCACAGCTTGTAAAGCGTGTATGCCCTGTAAAAGGTAGATCATGCTCTTGTGGGTCGAGCGTGGCGAGCAAGGCAATGCGGCCGGGGTGGAGCGCAAGCTGTGCCAAACACGTACTCATGGCAGTGTCATCCCACAAGAAGTCACTTACTAACAGAAGAGCTGCCCGTGGAGGTATGGCTGTGAAATCTGGCAAGGTGGAGGTTGTTTGCGTGAGGGCATAGGCCAAACGAGGAAGAGAATGTCGCCCCGTATAGCGGTGTTTGCTGCCTATTACGCCCACTTGTTCTCCACCTAAAAGTGCTGCTTGGCCTAAAGCAAGGGCAGATGTGAGGGCAGCTTCATATTTTGTTGGGAGGCTTTCCTGAGAGCGCCAATGCATTGAAGGGGATGAGTCCACCCACAGATATAGAGAACGGGGAACTTTTTGTTCTCTTTCTCTGACCCAAAGCTGGTCATCTTGTGGGGAGCGGGCTGATTGTTTCCAATCGATCGTGGCGGCTGGTTCTAAAGGTTGATGCGGACGAAACTGCCAGAAGTCTAATCCATCTCCAGCACGGTGATTGTTATGTTGCCCATGGCGAAGCTGTGCAGCAAGCGCCCCGGCAGCTAATGTAAGCTCAGCGAGACTCTCCTGAAAGCCAGCACGTTTTTGCGCAGGTTTAGGTTTAAAGAACCGTTGAAAAAAGTGAGGAGTCTTGGCCACGTTTGCGCCTTGATGAAATCAACCGAGTGTTTTTAGACGGCTCGTAATCAGTTGTTCTGCAGTGATACCGCTTGTTTGAGCAGCAAAATTAATGCCCATACGGTGTGCTAGGACAGGAATAGCCAGTGCACGAATATCATCAAGTGAAGGGGCGAGGCGCCCATTCAGCATAGCGCGCGCACGGGTCGTTATCATCAACGCCTGTGCAGCACGAGGACCGGGGCCATATTCCAAGGCAGAGCGTATTTCTTTCGAGGAAGAAGGATCCTCTGGGCGTAGGCTACGAACAAGATTGAGAATAGCCTCTACCGTTTTTTCCCCTACAGGAAGAGAGCGAACAAGATTTTGAGCCTGTAAGAGTTCATTAGCAGAAAAGAGGCGTTTAGGTGTTTTTTGTGCAGCGCCAGTTGTTTGGAGCAGCATTTGCCGTTCTGCTTCCTTGGGCGGAAAGGAGAGCGTAATACGCAGCATAAAGCGGTCGAGCTGCGCCTCTGGCAATGGATATGTGCCTTCTTGCTCAATGGGGTTTTGTGTTGCAAGCACATGGAAAGGTTTGGGCAGTGGCCATGTCTTGCCACCTTGTGTCACAAAACCTTCTGCCATAGCCTGGAGTAAGGCAGATTGTGTGCGAGGACTTGCACGATTGATCTCATCTGCCAGAACGAGTTGGCCAAAGAGCGGGCCATGAAGGAAGCGGAATGACCTGCGTCCTTGTTCATCTTGCTCTAGAATTTCAGCCCCTGTGATATCAGAAGGCATAAGGTCTGGTGTAAATTGGATACGGCTAGGTGTAAGCCCCATTACGCTTGCGCAGCTATTGACCAGTAGTGTTTTGCCTAAACCGGGGGCGCCTAGGAGAAGTGTATGCCCCCCACTGAGCAATGTCGTAATGACATGCTCAATAACCTCATCTTGCCCTAAGACGATTCGACCAATCTCATGGTGTAGCTGGCTGAGTTTGGGGGCAAGGGTATCAAACTCTTTGACAGCCTCTTGGCCGGGAGAGAGGGGAGATGTGCTGTCGTTCATATGAGGTTTGTGAATCATTACCGGCTTTAAATCAACGCAAAGAGGTTTCCTAAGGGGGGAGAAGAACTCCCTAACTTTGGAATGTAAGATAAGCTATCATGTAAAAGGGTCGTGTCAAAATATCTTTCAGATGATGACCAAGGCTGAATGTTACATTGCGTGTGTGTAGAGAATGTATGGGGCAGGAGAGGGACGTGACGCAAGAGACGAAGGCAGTGCAAGCCCCAGAGTATGTTTTGCAGCATTTAGAGAGGATAGAAGGTTACGCAGGCCTTAAGCGTGTATGGGAGGTTTTGCCTTCTGCTCGTTTGGTGGGGGGCTGTGTGCGTGATTTGCTATGCCGTAAAAAAGTACATGATCTTGACCTTGCAAGCCCTTTCACGCCGGAGGAAGCACAGCGGTGCTTAGAGGAGGCTGGGGCTAAGGTTATTCCAACAGGGTTGGAGCATGGGACAGTGACGGCGGTGATAAACCATGTCCCGTATGAAATTACGACTCTTCGGCGAGATGTTACGACAGATGGTCGTCATGCTGTTGTGGCATGGACAGATGATTGGGAAGAAGATGCCCAGCGGCGTGATTTTACAATTAATGCAATGTCGTTGGACCGTAACGGTATGCTCTATGATTATTTTGGAGGCGTAGAAGACCTACATGTAGGCCAGGTACGTTTTGTAGGGGATGCAGCTCGCCGTATCGAAGAGGATGCTTTGCGTTCTTTGCGCTTTTTCCGGTTCTTTGCTCGGTACGGGCAGGGTGAAGCCGATTATGAAGCATGTAAGGCAATTCGCCGTTTGAGTGGGCTTATGTCGCGTTTATCGATAGAGCGTGTGGCAATGGAATTGCTCAAAATTCTGTCCGGCCCGCAGGTATTGAAGGTGATGCAGCTTATGGAGGAGACGGATATCCTTTCTGTTATTCTTCCAGATTATGCCCCGTTGGGGGCATTGGCTCAATTGCTGGCCTGTGAGGGGCCCGCAGAGCCGTTACACCGCTTGGCAGTGTTATGCCCAAGCGTAGATATAGGGGCACGGTTAAAACTCTCTAATGAAAGCCGCAAGATACTGCGACTTTTGGGAAGAGACATGCCGAAACTTGCGGTAGATATGGATGATGCAGCGCTGAGGCGTGTGCGGTTTGAGCAATCGTTATCTGTGCTTTTACTGCGGAGCTGGATAATGCAGGGGCAGCTTTTGGGGCGTCCAGATGAGGGATGGAATATGTTGCGGGAGCGTTTGGAGGATACGGTTCAGCCTATTTTCCCTCTCGCCGGGCGTGATCTTTTAGAGTTAGGCGTCGCTCCGGGGCCTGATATGGGGCGGTGGCTAAAGCTGGTGCAGCAATGGTGGTTAGCCGAGGGGGGCTTGCCTGATAAAGACGCTTGTAGCACGTGGCTAAGGGGGCAGCTTTCCACCTCAGAGTGAGCTTGCTAACATAGCGTTTATGAAAGACCAGAAGCATATCAATAGTGCGACCTTCCCTCTTATGCAGCGTTTATGGCGGGAGGAGATCGCACAGCATAAAATGCGGCTTTTGGTCGTCATGATGCTGACAATAGCGATGGCTTTGCTAACGGCTTTATATCCGTTGGTGATTAAGCGTGCGATTGATATGTTCACCGCACATGACCCGCGTATTTTGTACCAAATTCCTTTATTGGTTGTTGTTGTAACAGGGGCGAAAGCTCTTGCTCAATATGGCCAGAATGTATCTGTGCAAGCTCTTGTTCTACAAGTTGTACGGGGTTTGCAGGAACGTATGTTCTGCCACACATTGCGTGCTGATATTATGCAGATAGAACGTGAGGCTCCTGCGAGGTGGGCGGCACGTTTTACGAGTGATGCCCTATCTATGAGGGAAGCGCTCACACGTTCTGTGAATGCGCTAGGCGATGTTGTGACGATCATCGGGCTGGTTGCTTCGATGATTTGGACAGATTGGGAACTCAGTCTCATTGCGGTTGTCTTATATCCATTGGCAACGATCCCTGTTCAAAAATTAGGTCGGCATGTGCGGCGTGCATCTGGGGGGATGCAAGAACAGGTTGGTGAGGCAGCCGCCATGCTCACAGAGAGTATCTCTTTGACACGGCAAATACGCATTTATCGGATGGAGCCACATGAGCATCGTCGTATTGGGGCGGCGTTAGACCAGCTTCATAATATGTTTTTTCGTATTGCTCGTAATCGTGCGCGCTTAGACCCGCTGTTGGAAGTTATTGGTGGTGTAGCGATCGCCTTTGTGCTGGGTTTTGCCGGATGGCGAGCCGCTATGGGCGGGGCAACATTGGGCGATTTTACAGCCTTTATTGCTGCTTTGTTTGCGGCATCACGGCCATTACGTGCGTTGGGGTCACTCAATACTGCCTTGCAGGAAGGTCTAGCTGGGTTAGGGCGTATTTTCTCTGTCGTGGATGAAGCGATTACAGTGTTTGAGGCGCCTAATGCGCAGCCTTTGCCGGAGGGGCAGGGCCATCTTCAGTTACAAAATGTGTCTTATAGATATGAAGATGGGCAATGTGGGTTGGAAAATATCACGCTGGATATTCAGCCGGGGATGAATGTAGCTTTTGTAGGGCCGAGTGGGGCAGGGAAGTCTACCCTACTGGCATTGCTACCTCGTTTATTTGACGTAACTGGAGGGACGATTACTTTAGATGGCGTTGATGTGCGGAATCTCACTCTTGCAAGCCTGCGTGATGAGATTGCTTATGTCAGCCAAGAAACATCTCTATTTGATATGACGGTGTTGGAAAACATTCGCATTGGCCGTCCTTCGGCAACACGGCGTGAGATAGAAGAGCTCTGCTACGTTGCCTCTCTTGATTTTGTGGATGAGCTACCGCAGGGCCTAGATACTGTGATTGGGCCGGGAGGGCAGCGTCTTTCTGGTGGGCAGAGGCAACGTGTAATGATTGCACGCGCTTTGTTACGTAATCCACGTTTGTTATTGTTAGATGAAGCAACAAGTGCTTTAGATTCAGAGAATGAAGCGCGTGTACAGCAGGCTTTTGCCCAATTACGGCAAGGGCGTACAACCTTGATTGTAGCCCATCGCCTTGCAACGGTGCAAACTGCTGATTGCATCGTTGTGCTTGATCATGGAAAGATTGTTGAGGCGGGCACACATACAGCTTTACTGTCAGAAGACGGGCTTTATGCCCGTCTTGTACGTGCTCAGTCTCTTGATGCTGCGTGAAAGAGATCCATCAGGCTTGGTAAAAGACGGGCATAAACATCTTTTTTAAACCCAAGATTATAAGTGCCGCTGAGAATATCTTGAGGGGATACCCATTGCCACGCATCGAACTCAACAGCCTCAAAGCTGTCGAGCTTAATATCAGCATCCATGCCAGTAAAACGAAAGAGAAACCATTTTTGCTTTTGACCACGGAACTCCCCTCCGAGAGCTTTGCCAATGAGGTGGTCTGGGAGGTCATATAAAAACCACTCTTCGCGTGCGGCGATGATATCGGCTTTTTGTGTGCCGATCTCCTCTTGCATTTCCCGCCATACGGCTTCTTCAGGTGTTTCACCTTCATCAATTCCACCTTGGGGGAACTGCCAAATCTCTCCTGGCAGGTCCTTACGGCGGGCCATGAAGAGCTCTCCCTTTTGGTTGAAGAGTGCGATGCCGACATTAGGGCGATAAGCCAAAGTTTCACGCAAGCTCATGGGTTATTTCCCTGTTTTAGAAGGTGTAGGTGTTGGGGTGGTTGTTGAGCTGGGCTGGAGGGAGGTGCATTTCTTGCCATAGTTGCTGATGTTGTCCGGGGTGTTCCCGGCGAGGTCATCGCAACCATGAGATGTAATGCTTGCTGTAATTGATAGTCTGTTTCTGGCTTGCTGGGGTCAAAATTAGGCCATTTTACAGGTGGCAGACGCTCAATCGTCTTCGCGGCGGCGGGTAAGTCTGTACGGGGGGCTTCTTTGGGAAGGTTCGTGTTGGTGTTGGTGATGATGTGGGCTAGGTCTGCCTCATGATACACAAAGGCATTATCATCATCTCGACTTTCCTGCACTGCGATATCAGGCGTGATGCCAAGGCCTTGGATAGACCGGCCTGAAGGTGTGTAATAACGCGCTGTTGTGAGGCGTAGCGCCCCTTGGTCTGCAATAGGGATAATGGTTTGGACAGAACCTTTGCCAAAGGTGCGTCCCCCCATGATGATCGCACGGCGATGGTCTTTTAATGCGCCAGCGACAATTTCACTTGCAGAGGCAGACCCTGCATTGGTCAAAACAATGATAGGTAGGCCATGGGTGATATCTTTACCCACTCCATCCCAATGCTGGTTTCCCTCAGGGTGGCGTCCGCGGATGGATACAATCTCACCTTTTTCAATAAAGTCACGTGAGACAGCAATAGCTTGGTCAAGCTTACCACCGGGGTCAGAGCGAAGGTCAATCACCAAGCCGTTTAGAGTTTTTCCTGGTGTTTTAGCAACGGATTGCACGAGCTTGTCATAAGCTTTGTGCATTTCGCGTTCGATTGTATCATCAAATTCTGTCAGGCGGATGTACCCTGTACGCCCATAAAGAGCAGAACGGACAATCTGCACATGAATGATTTCACGCGTTAAAGTCAGAGTTTGCAGTTTCCCTGTTTTAGGGCGCAGAATTGTCAGTGTAATGGCTGTTCCCGGTTTGCCGCGCATTTTGCGTACAGCCTGGTCTAGCGTGAGATCAGCAATGCTTTTGTGGTCCACCATAGTGATGACATCACCAGTCTCAATCCCTGCGCGTGCAGCTGGTGTTCCATCAATAGGGGAAACAACTCTTACATGCCCTCCATCACCTTGAACCTGGAGGCCTAGCCCACCAAATTGGCCAGCCATTTCATCCTGCATATCTTTGAGCTGTTGAGCATCCATGTAAGAGGAGTGAGGGTCAAGATTGCTGATCATCCCATCCAGCGCATTGCGGATGAGTTTTTTGTTGGGCAGTGGATCTACATATTCTGAGTGAGCGATATCCATCACTGTTCCCAGAAGGGTCAGCATACGGACAGTTTCAGCATTATTACTGTCTGTAGTGGATTTTGCGTCTGTCGTAGCAGGTGCGGGGGTATCTGCGGCAAAAGCTGCAGAGAGAAAACCATGGTAGCCGGCAAGAGATGATGCAGAGGTGAGGCCTATCGTAGAACAGGCAAGACCAAGTAGAAGGCCAGCTCGAAAATTCATGGTTATGGTGTCTCCCTCTGTATGGACAGGCTTACTTTGGCAGGTTTTTCATATAAGCTGCAAACCGCTCGAACGGCATGACGGGGAGTAGTTTACAGTTTTTTGCAGCGCGGTGAAACTTCTTTCAGAAGGTGAAGATGACCTTAAAAGAATTTTGTCGGGTCAACGAGTTGTGTGCCATGTCGTAATTGAACAAAGAGCAGAGGGTTGGTGTTAGGCATTTGTCCTAAATGGTCCCCTTGTTGCACTATCTGCCCCGCTTGGAGGCTGATAGGCCCGAGCCCAGCGAGAACGAGGCGCTGTTTTTGTCCGCAATCTAAAATGACCATAGGGCCGAAGGAGCGGAAGTCTCCTGTAAATAATATTTGCCCTGTGCATGGCGCAATGACAGTTGCTGCTGGAGCTGTTTTGTAGGTCAGGCCTGTTGCTGGACCTGCCTCTGTTTTTTGAGCCCAATGGGTGACGATATGGCCGTCTACGGGAGGGTACGCATGGCCACGAAGAAGGCCTTTCCCAGGGTTGCGAGATAACTCTTGGGAAACAAGCGCAAGGGCACGTGCTTTATGTTTTTGATGGGCTTTGCGTAACCGCGCACGCTCATTCAATAAATGGCGGCGTGTTGCCGCCTCTTTTTCAGCAAGAGAGGTGATAATGGCTGTAAGGGACTCTGTACTTTGGCGCGCTTGAGTGAGCAGGGTTTGTTGGCGAAGGAGGTCTTGTTGGGCTTTTTCAGTATCTTTCTTGGCTTGTTCTGTGTGTGTTTCTGTTAGGTTTTCTTTTGTTTGCAGACGCTCTTTAGTGGCCTCAATAGATAAGCTTTGTTCTGTAAGGGTACTTTGTTTGTGATGTAGACGCGCGCGAAGTTGGGCAAGGTGCAATAATGCCGTGAGATTTTGCTTATGGCGTAAAAGGAGGAGGGCTCGTGTCAGAACAGGGTTGTGGCTATCCTGCGAGGTGGTGTGTGTGGCAGCAGAGCTATCTTGTGTTGCCCCATGAGATGGGCTGAGAAGCAGGGCAAGCTCTGGTAGGTCATGGATTTGTTTAAGAGCAGGTAAGAGGGCTGCTTCTTTAAAAAGAGAATGCTCTTCCTGCCTTTGTAAATGCGTATCGCCATAGGATAGTTGGGCAAGTTGTGTAGATACTTTTGCGAGGCGTTGTTCTGTTTTTAAACGTGCTGCAGCGAGAGTGGCACGTTTACGCTGGAGGCGAGCAAGCTGTTGAGCTGAAAGATGCGCTTGGGCTTCGGCTTGGCGTGCTTGTTCTTCTTTCTCTTGTAGAATTTGTGCCTTACGGGCGAGGAGCTTTTGTAAGGCAAGTCGTGTTGTACGTGCTTGGCGAATGCCTGCCTCGGTGGTGGGTAGGGGGGTGTTTGTCCCCCATAATGTGCCTTGTGAGGAGGGATCTTGCTCTGTGGTGTGAGCGCGATGGGCCGCCCAAGCGGTAGAATTCAGAGAGAGGGCAAGGGCACATGCGCATGTGAGTGCCGCTTTCCGTGTAGGTGAAGGAAAAGGCCTGCGCACTAGAGACGCAACATTATGCAAGAGCAACAATAGAAGGCAGGCAGACCGTTTCAATAAGAGCATCCTAAAAGGAGAGGCCGTAAGGCCTTTGCAGGCGTCGTAAGAACCAGCCTGCAAAGGGAGAGGATGTATCAATCCCGCTGGACTGTATAATGCTGAGAGAGTTCTCTTTCGATATCCAGCGCATGTTCGGTATCACGCGCTTCAATCATGATGACGAGCTCGGCTGTCTGTACAGACGGTGCAGCGAAAAGACGGTGATGCGATACTTCAATAATATTGCCGCCATAGCTACCGATTTTCTCAGAAATATCTGCAAGCAAGCCTGGGCGATCAGGAATCTGGAAAACTAAGCGTAGGATACGCCCATCTCTGAGGAGAGAGCGAAGAATGACGTGGGCAAGGATACGAGCGTTAATATTGCCGCCAGAGATTGGGAAGCCTACTTTCTTACCTTTAAAAAAGTCATGATGGGCTAAGATAGCGGCAAGTGGGGCGGCGCCAGCACCTTCACCAACTTGGCGTGCTTTTTCAGCTAATGTGGTAATAGCGCTTTCGACTTGGAGTTCATTAACAACGAACACGCCGTCTAATTGTTGGCCAATTACATCTAAACAATGGTTGCCGGGTTGGATAACGGCAATCCCCTCAGCAATGGTGGAGCCACCAGGGACTTGGCGTGGAGGTTGAGGATAGTCTCCAAGAGGAGAGTAAGCCTCGACCTGTACACCATAAAGCTTTGTTTGGGGGCTGAGTTCTTTGAGAACTGTGACAAAGCCAGCCATAAGCCCCCCACCGCCGATGGGGATAACGATAGCATCAAGCTCTGGTGCATCCTCAAGCATTTCCAGAGCGCAAGTGCCTTGTCCGGCAATGACAGCGGGGTCGTTAAACGGATGGATGAGGGTGCGACCTTCCTCTTGGCGGATTTTCTCGGCTGTTTGCACAGCTTCATCAAAATTATCGCCAGCGAGAACAACACGTGCGCCCCAGCTACGTGTAGCTGCTACCTTAGCCGCAGGCGTAAAGCGTGGCATGACGATTGTAGCGTCCATACCGAGAAGGCTAGCTTGCCGTCCAACGCCTTGGGCATGGTTGCCAGCAGAGACGGTGATAACACCCCGGTTGCGCTCTTCTTCCGTTAGAAGAGCCATCCGGTTTGCAGCGCCACGCTCTTTAAAGGAGCCAATCGCCTGAAGGTTCTCAAGTTTAATAATAATTTCTGCTTCAGTCATCCGGGAAAGAGCAACACTGCGAATGGTAGGTGTCCGCGCAATGGTTGCTGCAATACGTTTCTGAGCGTCTTTAACGTCGTTCAGGGTAAGACCGGTATGAGAAGCAGAATCTGTCATTATTTATAGGTCACTTTCAAAACTTCATAAGTGCGGTCGCCCCCAGGAGCGGGAACGGACACGCTATCTCCAACTTCCTTACCGATGAGCGCTTTGGCAAGGGGGGAGGAGATAGAAATACGCCGTTGTTTGATGTCCGCCTCGTGCGCACCGACAATTTGATATGTATTTTCTTTGTCGGTTTCTTCATCCACGATCTCAACGGTGGCACCAAATTGAATCCGGTTGCCTGAAAGCGTGGAAGGATCAATCACTTCAGCTGTGGAGATGAGACCTTCCAGCTCCATGACGCGGCCTTCAATGAAAGACTGCCGTTCACGTGCTGCGTGGTACTCAGCATTTTCAGAAAGGTCGCCGTGGGAGCGTGCTTCAGCAATAGCGCGGATTACGGCAGGGCGTTCCTCTGTTTTGAGCTGTCTTAGCTCATCCTCAAGGCGTTTTAACCCTTGGGCGGTCATGGGGCTTTTCTGCACGGAGGCAATCCTTACTCAGGTAAAAATACGAAAAACATACTCCCTCGCTGCCTCTTATGAGGCAAAGCGAGGGAGTATGTGTAGTGTTGTTCAGGATAAACAGCACAGCAACTCTGCTGCAAGCTTTCTCTTACAATTAGAACGAACCGTGAAAATATGACTGCAATGGGGCGACATCTGGTTCTTTCTGTTTAAGGACAGAAATAGCGTAGGTCGCAGCACGTGCCCCGGCAATTGTCGTATAGTGTGGAACATTCATTGTGAGTGCAGAGCGGCGGATATCAAAGCTATCCCGTGCGGCCTGGCCACCTTGTGCGGTGTTAATGACCATCTGCACTTCGCCAGAGCGGATGGCATCCACACAATGTGGGCGGCCTTCAAGGACTTTATTAACCCGTGTGACAGGGATATCTGCTTCTTTTAGGCGCTCTGCTGTGCCGCGTGTTGCGAGGATGGTGAAGCCCATCTCAACAAGTTTGCGTGCCAGTGGCTGCACATGTGCCTTATCGCTTTCACGCACAGAGAGGAAAACGCTCCCTTTTTGAGGTAGGTTTACACCCGCTGCGAGCTGAGATTTTGCAAAGGCCATCTCAAAGTTTGTATCCAGCCCCATAACTTCACCCGTAGAGCGCATTTCTGGGCCGAGGATGGTATCAACTCCAGAGAAACGCCCAAAGGGGAAGACGGCTTCTTTTACGGCAACATGTGGTGCTACGGAGCGGCCCTCAAGTGGGAAGTCTGCCAGTTTGGCACCAGCCATAATGCGGGCACCAATTTTAGCAACAGGGACACCGGTCGCCTTAGCAACAAATGGCACCGTACGGGAGGCGCGTGGGTTTACTTCAAGAACGAAGACTTCATCATTCTTGATTGCGAATTGCACGTTCATCAGGCCGCGAATACCAAGCTCACGTGCCATGGCTTCTGTCTGAGAGCGCAGCTCAGTGACCAGAGCAGGGGAGAGGGTATAAGGCGGCAGTGAGCATGCAGAGTCGCCAGAGTGGATACCGGCTTCTTCAATATGCTCCATCACACCAGCAACATAGACATCTTGCCCATCAGCAATACAGTCTACGTCAGCTTCGATGGCGTCATTGAGATAGTGGTCAAGCAGGACAGGCCCTGTAGCGACTTCCTCACCTGCGGCACGGAGAACCGTATTGAGGTAGTTGGAAAGGCCTGCACGGTCATAGACGATTTCCATTGCGCGACCACCCAGCACATAGGAAGGGCGAGCTACAACGGGGTAACCGACTTCTTCTGCGACAGCGAGAGCCTGGTCTGGCGTACGGGCGATGCCGTTACGTGGCTGGTGGAGGCCCAGTTTACGCAGCATCTCCTGGAAGCGCTCCCGGTCTTCAGCGCGGTCAATGGCATCAGCGGGGGTACCCAGCAATGTGATGCCAGCTTCCTCTAAAGCGCGGGAGAGTTTCAGTGGGGTTTGCCCACCATATTGCACAATACAGCCTAGTACTGTGCCGTTGCTCATTTCTGTATGGACAAGACTAATGACATCTTCTGCGGTGAGCGGCTCGAAATAGAGACGGTCGGAAGTGTCGTAGTCGGTCGAGACGGTCTCAGGGTTACAGTTGACCATGATGGTCTCAAAGCCTGCTTCGCGCAGGGCGTAGGCGGCATGGACGCAGCAATAGTCGAACTCAATCCCTTGGCCAATGCGGTTTGGCCCACCACCGAGGATGACAACCTTTTTACGGTCTGTTGGGCGGCTTTCGCATTCTGGTGTACCGAACCCACCTTCATAGGTGGAGTACAGGTAAGGTGTATCGGAGGAGAATTCCGCCGCACAGGTATCAATACGCCGATACACAGGTAGAACTTTGAGGCTCTTGCGCAGGGTAATGACCTCTTTAACGCTCTTATCTGTTAGGCGAGCAAGCTGCTGGTCAGAGAAGCCCTGTGCTTTGATTTGCCGGAGGCTGATCGCATCATTCGGCAGGCCATTTGCAGCGATGTCACGTTCAGTTGTCACAATCGCTTCAAGCTGGCGCAGGAACCAAGGCTCGAAATGGCAGGCATCTTGAATCTCTTCAACACTCAATCCAGCACGCAAGGCTTGAGCTGCCATAAGGATACGCTCTGGCCGTGGTTCAGAAAGTGCTGCACGGTACGCATCCGCAGAGCCATCACCTGGGGCCTCTACAGGGTCGAGACCTGTTAGGCCTGTCTCCATAGAGCGGAGGCCTTTTTGGAGAGATTCTGCAAAGCTACGGCCAACAGCCATCGCCTCACCAACGGACTTCATAGAGGTGGAGAGAAGTGCCGGTGTGCTCGGGAATTTCTCAAAGGTGAAGCGAGGAATTTTTGTTACGACATAGTCGATTGTTGGCTCAAAGCTGGCAGGCGTTGTGCCGGTAATGTCGTTTGTCAGCTCATCCAGTGTATAGCCAACAGCTAGTTTGGCGGCGATTTTTGCAATCGGGAAGCCTGTTGCTTTAGAGGCCAGAGCGGAGGAACGAGAGACACGCGGGTTCATCTCAATGACGACCATACGGCCATCTTTCGGGTTCACGCCGAACTGCACGTTAGAGCCGCCAGTCTCCACCCCAATGGCGCGCAAGCACGCAATGGAGACATCACGCATGCGCTGATATTCTTTATCTGTCAGCGTCATGGCAGGGGCAACGGTGATGGAATCCCCAGTATGCACACCCATTGGGTCGATATTTTCGATGGAGCAAACAATGATGCAGTTATCTGCAACATCGCGGACCACTTCCATCTCGTATTCTTTCCACCCGATGACTGATTCTTCAATCAGCACTTCCGTAGTGGGGGAGGCATCAAGCCCGCTGGTGACGATCTGTGTGAATTCTTCACGGTTATAGGCAATACCACCGCCAGAGCCGCCCATCGTGAAGGAAGGACGAATGATGGCAGGCAGGCCGATATGCTCAAGGGCCTCACGTGCTTCATCCAATGTATGGGCGATCGCACTGCGTGGGCTTTCTACGCCGATGGCGTCCATCGTTTCACGGAATTTAAGGCGGTCTTCTGCACGGTCGATCACATCAGCGCGGGCGCCAATAAGCTCAACATTGTGTTTTTTCAGGAAGCCAGATTTATCCAGTGCCATTGCCGCATTAAGGGCTGTTTGCCCGCCCATAGTAGGCAGAACGGCATCAGGCTTTTCTTTGAGGATAATCCGCTCAACAAATTCCGGTGTGATCGGCTCAATATAGGTCGCATCTGCCAAGCCCGGGTCGGTCATAATCGTTGCGGGGTTGGAGTTGAGAAGGATGACGCGGTAGCCTTCTTCCTTCAGAGCTTTACAGGCCTGTGCGCCGGAGTAATCGAACTCACATGCTTGGCCAATAACAATCGGCCCAGCACCAATGATGAGAATGGAGCGAATATCTGTGCGTTTTGGCATGGGTTAGGCTCCTGCTTTACCGGCGGCTTCTGCGCGGCGGTCCATAACAGCGACAAAGCGCTCAAAGAGGTAGAAACTATCGGTCGGCCCAGGGCTGGCTTCTGGGTGGTATTGAACAGAGAAAGCATCCTTCACGGTGGAGGCGATCCCTTCATTCGAGCCATCAAAGAGGCTGACATGAGTTACTTTAACATCAGCCGGGAGGGACTTTTCGTCCACAGCGAAGCCATGATTTTGGCTTGTGATTTCTACGCGGCCTGTCGCGAGATCTTTCACTGGCTGGTTGGCGCCGCGATGCCCGCGTTCAAGTTTATAAGTGGTCCCACCTAATGCGCGGGCGAGTAGCTGGTGCCCAAGGCAGATGCCAAAAACAGGGATGTCAGCATCCATCACAGCTTGAATAGCTGGTACGGCATAAGTTGCTGTGGCGGCAGGGTCTGCCGGGCCGTTGGAGAGGAAGACACCTTCTGGCTTAAGGGCAAGAATTTCTTCACCCGTTGCTGTGCCGGGGAGGACATGCACATCACATCCAGCGGCAACTAGGCTGCGGAGAATGTTATCTTTTGCACCATAATCAAGGGCGACAACACGGCGTTTTACAGCACGCTCTGGGCGTGTGTTTTGCCATGTCGTTTGGTTCCAGCTGCGTGCAGGCTGAGCAACTTCGCGGGCAAGGTCCATTCCCTCAAGGCCGGGCCATTCAGCAGCTTTCCGACGCAGCTCAGTAAGGTCAAATTTACCATCTTTAGGGTAGAAGAGGAGAGCTGTTTGCGGCCCCTTATCACGCAGCAGGCGTGTAATGGCGCGTGTATCAACATTGCTGATACCTGCCCGGTTGTGGGCTTTTAGCCATGTTTGAAGTGATTCCAGAGCACGCCAGCTTGCTGGAGCTGTGACATCTTCTTTCACAACGAGGCCCATAGCTGCCATGGTGGGAGCTTCGTTATCATCCGCATTTGTGCCGACATTGCCGATATGCGGGAAAGTGAATGTCACGATCTGCCCTGCGAAGGAGGGGTCTGTGAGGGTTTCTTGGTAGCCTGTCATGCCGGTGGAGAAGCATAGCTCACCAATGGCGCCGTCATTAAAGGCACCAAAGCCACAGCCCCAGAAATGGGAGCCATCAGCAAGGACAAGGACGGCTGTTGCTCCCTTAGGAGGGGTATCGCCGGAAGAATGGGTCATAGCTGCTGTCTCCTCTGACGTCTCGTTCAGGTCGGCTAGGGTGATTCCTGGTACATGAAGCAAGGCGGGCCAGTGCTTTGTTGGCACCATACCAGCCTGCCGCCATTTACGCACGGCTTCAGTTGTAACGCCGGTTAGCTGTGCAATTTCAGCGGCACCGCCGGCTTTTTTGATAAGTGAATCGATGTTCATATCTGGCTGCTCCACCTCATACCCTAGTCGGGACTGCCGCCCTGATAAGAGAAAATCGGCGCAATGGGAAGTTTTTTCCGATATGAGGGGTGTGACAATAAATTCAAGCGGGGAATGGGAAGTTTTTTCCCAGCGTTGACCTGTGGAGTGTTTCAGGGGTGTGGCGTGCCAATTTTATCGACAGGAGAGAGAGGTGCTGTTACCTCTAGGCGCCACGAGAATGTTGTAAAATTGAGTTATGGGAGAGGGTTATGTCACTTCGTACACGTATTATGGATGACCTCAAAGCCGCCATGAAGGCAGGGCAGTCTGACCGTGTGGCGCAGATTCGTGCAATCTCAGCTAAGATTAAAGATCTCGAAGTCGCTGCTCGTGCTGGTAAGGGTGAGGTGAGTGAGGATGATATTCTTCTAGCTCTGCGCTCAATGATCAAATCCCGCACGGAATCGGCTGAAATGTACCATAAGGGAAACCGCCCTGAGCTGGCTGCGAAGGAAGAAGCGGAGATTGAGACTATCCGTTCTTACTTGCCTGCTGAACTTTCTGAAGATGCTGTAAAAGCAGCGATTGAAGAGGCAGTACAGCAAACCGGTGCAGCTGGAATGAAAGATATGGGCCGTGTGATGGGCGTGCTTAAAGGGCGCTTTGGTGCCGCTTTAGATGCAGGTAAGGCGAGTGGGCTGGTAAAAGCACGTTTAAGCTAAGCGCTGCCGGTCTCTGTTGAAGGCCTTTGTACAACCTCTCACCCCATATTACGGGTGAGAGGTTTTTTATTAGGGGTAAAATATTGCCCTTAATGTTGTGTGCCTCGGTGGGCATGTACGCAGGAAAAGACACCGCTGATAGCAAGGATGATGGCGCATCCCTCTAAAATGGTGGGAAGGCGTTGTTCCCAGATAAAGCCGTAAAGAAGGGAGAAGAGGGTCTCAAACAGGATCATCTGTCCTACCATGGTGAGAGGGAGTAGACGTGTCATGCTGTTCCAGAACGCATTAGCGATAACGGAAGCGAGTAGTCCCATGCCGCATGCGAGTATGAGGAAATGACCCCACCCAGCGGTTGGCAAGCTATCGGGCAGAAGAAATGCGACAGGTAAGAGCAGTAAAGCTAGTGCCCCCGTCATAAGGCCTGTGAGTAAGTTCCAGTCATTATTTGAGATATGGTCAAGCCGTTTGAGCCAATTCGCATTTTTAATGACAAAGCCTGTCCATGAAAGGAGGGCGCATAGGGCAAGGAAGAGGCCTAGGCCTTGCATAAGGGGGGTGGTGTGATGAAGTGCGGAAGGATATTGAAAATTTTGCCATGCGATGCACGCAATACCACCAGTGCTGAGGAGTATTGAAGGCAAAAGCTTGCCTAAGCGCACGCTAGAATCATGCTGTAATGCACCAACAACAGTCACAGTCACTGGAATAAAGCCGACAATCAGTGTTGGCATCGCTACGCCACTGAGCTGCACTGCCGTTCCTAAAAGGCTGTAATAAATGAGGTTGCCTAGAAGGCTGAGGACAAACAACCCACGCCATTCTGCCATGCCGAGGCGTTTGAAAAGGCTCCTTAAGCGGGGAAGGAGTAGGAATAGGGCAATGACGCCATAGGTGACAAAACGTACCGATGCGAGTTGCAGAGGTTTAAAAGAGCCAATTAATTCTGGTGTTAGAAGGGCCAGCCCCCATAGGGCGCCCGCAATGGCACCGAAGCCGATGCCGGTAAATATTGAACGTGACATGAAGCGCCCGCTTTGTTGTGCAGTGTTCTTTATGTGTTGAGTGTGGGGGCGTGTTACGTCAAGAGCTGTGGCATTTTTCACAGTTATTTTGTTTATATGCGCTTCTATCTTTCTTTTTGGTAGGGTGGATGTCACATTACGATCATGGCCATTGATACAGCGTTTCTAGATGAACTCCGTCAGCGGACGTCTCTCATGTCCCTCATGGGGAGGCGAAATAAGCTGGTGCGTTCTGGCCGGCATTGGAAGACATGCTGTCCCTTTCATGGCGAAAAAACCCCTTCACTGTACATTTATGACGACCATTATCATTGCTTCGGGTGTGGTGCGCATGGGGATGCCATTAGCTTCATTATGCAAAGTGAAGGGAGTGGTTTTCGTGAGGCTGTAGAACGGCTTGCCGCAGAGGCAGGATTAGATGTTCCTGTAGAGGATCCACAGCAGGCTGAGCGTTCTCGTGTAAGGCAAACACTTTACGAAGTGATGGAGGAAGTTCAGGCGGTTTATCGTCAGAAGCTCTATCAATCGGAAGGGCGCGGTGGGCTTGAATACCTGACTAAAAGAGGGTTGAGCAGTCAAACATTAGAGCGTTTTGGATTGGGTTGGTCTGGTGATGGGCGCTCTCTTCTGAAGGTGTTGGAAAGTAAGAATATAACAGCTGAGATGCTCGTTAAAGTTGGGCTCATGCGGGTAGATGAGGCTGGGAACCCGCGGGGTGAGCTGTTTTTTAACCGTGTCATGTTCCCTATTCGCGACCGTAAGGGGAGGATTATTTCCTTTGGGGGGCGTGTGTTAGGAGATGGTCAGCCTAAATATCTGAATGGCCCAGAGACAGAGATTTTTTCTAAAAGGCGTACATTATTTAATATTGACCAAGCGCATTACACCCTGCGTAAGGAAAAAGGCGCCCCGCTTGTGGTGGTTGAGGGCTATATGGATGTCATTGCCATGGCTCAGGCGGGGTTCGGTGGTGCTGTTGCCCCATTGGGAACAGCTCTTGGTGCCGAGCAGATGGAACTGCTTTGGCGAATGGATTCATCTCCAATCATTTGTTTGGATGGTGATAGTGCCGGACAACGTGCGGCTTTGCGATCATGTGAAGTTGCTTTGCCGTTATTATCCGCTGAGAAAAGCTTACGTTTTTGCCGCTTAGATGGAGGGGATGATCCCGATAGCTTCATCGGGCGTGAGGGCGTTGAGGCAATGTCTGCTCTGCTAGCGGCATCGCGTCCTATGGTTGAAGAGCTGTTTATGCTCATGACCGCAAGTGATGTAGAGCCTACACCAGAGCGGCGTGCTGTTTTGAGAGAGAAGCTCTCCAGTTTAGCGCGACTGGTTCCTGATAAGACGCTCGCAAGTGAATATCGCAGCACGCTCATGGATATGTTCTTTGAGCGGTACCGTAAAAAAGGGCGAGGAGGTCGGTCGGATTATCGGCCCTTTTTGGAGAGAGGGGCTTCTAGTCGAGATTTTGCGGCAGAGAGGATTAACCGTCCCGCTGTGGGTGGTGCTGAGGAAAGGTTAAATATTCTCACGGCCATTTTGCTGAGACACCCTGAAATTTTATCTCAGGTGGAGCAGGAATATAGTCAACTTGCTCTGACGCCCTCCTTAGCGAATTTACGTGTGGCTCTTTTGGAGTGGGCTGACCAGTGTGATGGACCTTTAAAAGCCGAGAGCTGTCGTGCGTGGATGGAGGAAAATGGCCTCAAAGACCAATGTGAGGGTCTCATAAAAGGGCCTATGCCTCGTGAGCTGCGTGCGGAGGATGATGATGGCCTGCTGGGTGTGAACGTATTGGAAAGCTGGTGGCATTTTTATGGGTTGGTGAATTTCCCTGCTTTTGAGAGGGAGGTGCAACAGGCGGTGCAAGATGCTATCTTGCGCGCTTATGAGGTGCCTTCCGAATCGGGTGGGGGAGCTCAAAGCTTTCCGGATTCAGTTAAAGCACGTATGCGTGTGTTAGAGGCCCTTAGACGGGGGGAACAACCAGAGATTGAGGGTAGAGACGGGTAATTTGCTAGATAATTGTCCTCTGAGAAATTTGTAACATTATGATTATTCTCAGTTTCTTTTGTGTTAGTCCTTGACTTGTCGCATAGGATTACCCAATTGCATCCTGCCCCATCACTGGCTTTCGAGTAGAGTTTACGGAGAGACGCATGGCCAATAAATCAGCCTCTGGAGCAGACCGGAATGCACAAGAGCAGGATAGTTCTCCACTTGATGTGCAATCCTCGGCCGTAAAGAAGCTGATAGCCAAAGGGCGTTCTGCTGGCCATATTACTTTTGATGAGCTGAATGCGGTTCTCCCGCAAGATAAGATGTCCTCTGAGCAAATTGAGGATGTCATGGCGGCATTGTCTGAAATGGGCATTCAGGTTGTTGAGAGTGCCGAGAAAGATGATGATTCCGGCAATGAAGCTCAGGCGAGCAATGATGAATCCTCTGAGGATGAAAACGCCGGGGGTAATGTAGATGCCGTAGCCGCTAGCCGAACGGATGATCCTGTAAGGATGTATCTACGTGAGATGGGCGCCGTTGAGCTGCTCTCTCGCGAGGGCGAGATTGCTATTGCAAAACGTATTGAAGCCGGGCGTGGTGAGATGATTGGCGGCCTTTGCCGCAGTCCGTTGACCTTCCGTTCTATTCTTGCGTGGTATGAAGAGCTAAAAAGCGAGACACTTCAACTGCGCGAAGTGATCGATCTTGAGGCCAGTCAGAGTGATCCAGAATCTCCAGATGATATGGAGGAGATGGCCTCTGCGGAGGAAGAGAACGACGATAGCGATGATACTGATGATGAAGGCCAGGAGAGTGATGGTTCTTCTGGTGAAGGCAGTGGTTTGTCGCTTTCTGCTCTGGAAGAAAAGCTTCGTCCAGAGATTATGCTTCTGTTTGAAGCTTTTGAGCCATTGTATCAAAAGCTTGAATCTATGCAGAGCCAGCGCCTTGAAGCGTTGATGAATGGTCGTGAAGCAACCGACCGTGATGAGAAAAAGTACAATAAGCTTCGTACAGATCTTGTTGCTCTTGTTGAGCGGATGCACCTGCACAATAACCGGATTGAAGAGCTAGTAGAGTCGCTTAAGGCGCATGTGCAGAAGCTAAATACCGTAGAGGGGCGGATGCTTCGTCTTGCAGAAAGTTGCAAGATCTCTCGTGAAGAATTCATGTCTCATTATCGTCATCAGGAGCTTGCTCCTGATTGGTTGGAAGACATTAAGAAGCTTTCAGGGAAGGGATGGAAGACACTTACGAGTAAGCACTTATCTACGCTTGAGAGAATGCGTAATGAGGTGGCTAAGCTCGCCAAAGAGACAGGCCTTCCGGTAGATGAGTTCCGTCTGGTCTATCAGACAATATCTCGTGGCGAGCGTGATTCGACACGTGCGAAAAAGGAAATGATCGAGGCCAACCTGCGGCTGGTGATCTCTATTGCCAAGAAATATACGAACCGCGGCCTCCAATTCCTCGACCTGATCCAGGAAGGCAATATTGGCCTGATGAAGGCGGTAGATAAGTTTGAATATCGCCGTGGCTACAAGTTCTCTACTTATGCGACATGGTGGATCCGTCAGGCGATTACGCGCTCCATTGCGGATCAGGCTAAGACGATCCGTATCCCTGTTCATATGATCGAAACGATCAACAAGCTGGTACGGACATCTCGTCAGATGTTGCACGAGATTGGGCGGGAGCCTGCTCCGGAGGAACTGGCTGAGAAGCTAGGCATGCCGCTGGAGAAGGTGCGTAAGGTTCTTAAAATTGCAAAAGAGCCTATTTCTCTTGAGACGCCAATTGGTGATGAGGAAGATAGCCATCTTGGTGATTTCATTGAGGATAAAACAGCTGTTATTCCTTTGGATGCTGCTATTCAGACAAACCTGCGTGAGGCAACAACACGCGTGCTTGCGTCTCTGACCCCACGTGAGGAACGTGTGCTGCGTATGCGCTTTGGTATTGGTATGAATACCGATCACACGCTGGAAGAAGTCGGTCAGCAATTTAACGTGACGCGTGAGCGTATTCGTCAGATTGAGGCAAAGGCTCTGCGTAAGTTGAAGCACCCAAGCCGTAGCCGTAAGCTGCGTTCCTTCTTGGATGATTGATAGATCATATGCTGCTTTCTCCTCTCATTGTGAGGGGAGAAGGGGCTGTTGGAGAGCATGTTTTATGCTCAAAAGACTGCGTTCATATTGCCTTAGGGCCGTTTTTATGCTCTAAGGCCGCTTTCCCTGCCGTGTACTATGGCGGTGCAACGGCTATACCCGCGTTTCTTCTTTTGAGAGGAAGTGTTTGCGTCTGGCAGTGGGCTGGGCCGGGTTGACCTTATCCGAAGGGAGTTTTCATGCCACTTTATGAGACCGTGCTTATTGCACGTAACGATGTCTCTCAGGCACAGGTTGAAAGCCTTGTCGAGAACATCACAACGCTTCTGGGCGAGCATGGCGGTTCTATCCGCAAGCGTGAGTTCTGGGGGCTTCGTACACTTGCTTACCGCATCAAGAAGAACCGTAAAGGTCACTATGTCCTTCTGGGCATTGAGGCACCGGTTGAAGCTATGCGTGAGCTGGATCGCCAGATGGGCCTGAACGACGATGTTCTGCGTCTTCTGACACTCCGTGTTGACGAGATCGACGAAACACCGTCTCCGATCCTGTCCCGTAAGGGCGATGATCGTGGTGACCGTGGTTCCCGTGGTGGTTCCCGCAGTGGTGGGCGTTATGAAAGTGGCCGTGGCGGCCGCCGCAATAACGATTCCTCGGAAACGCGTGATAACGCAGCTGCAGCGGAGTAAGAGATCATGTCTGATACGACCACACCAGAAGTGAATCCCGCAACTCGCCGCCTGGCAGTTGGTGCACGTCGTCCTTTCTATCGTCGTCGGAAATCCTGCCCATTCTCTGGGCCGAATGCTCCGAAGATCGATTATAAAGATGTGCGTCTTCTGAGCCGTTTCTTGTCCGAACGCGGTAAGATTGTTCCTAGCCGCATTACGGCAGTATCGGCTAAAAAGCAGCGTGAACTGGCGCAGGCGATTAAGCGCGCCCGCTTCCTCGCCCTGCTCCCTTACGTTGTAAACTGAGGAGCGCGTCATGTCCCAGACAGAACTGATTCTGCTTCAGCGCGTGGAAAACCTTGGCCAGATGGGCGATATCGTCCGTGTGAAGCCTGGTTATGCACGTAACTTCCTGCTGCCTAAGGGCAAAGCCCTTCGCGCAACAGCTGCAAACCGCGCACGTTTTGATAATGAGCGTGCACAGCTTGAGGCTCTGAACATCCGTAAACGTGAGGAGGCTGAACGTCTCTCCGAGCGTATGCATGGTCTGAGCGTTGTGCTGATCCGTCAGGCTGGTGATAGCGGGAGCCTTTATGGTTCCGTTACACCTCGTGACATTGCAGCTGCAGCAACAGAAGCTGGTTTGACAGTTGCTCGTCAGCAGGTTGTGCTTGAAGAGCCTATTAAGTCTCTTGGCCTGGTAGAGGCACGTGTTGTGCTTCACCCAGAAGTTTCCATTCAGGTGACCGTCAATGTGGCGCGTTCTGAAGAAGAAGCTGAGCGTCAGGCTCGTGGCGAAGTGATCGGTCAGGAAGAAGAAGAGGATAATATCCTCGGTGAACTTCATGCCGAACAGGCCGCCGAAGAAGCCGCAGCTGAGGCTGCTGCCGCAGAGGCAGAAGAAACAGAGCAGGAAGGCTAATCTTAGTCTTTCCCTGTTAGAAGAAGCCCGGTGGGATATATCCTACCGGGCTTTTTTTATGCCTATTGGGGAAATGGTTAGGCAAAAGTGGAAATTGCTATTTCGCTATGAAGCTGTTGCACAGCAGCTTTGGGGGAAAGGGGTTGCATATTCATTAACTGTGCCGCACTGATAGAAGGAGTTGTCTGAGTAGAGCTTTTTTCAGAGCAAATCTGTCTTTGATGAGATGGAGGCGATGTAAGAATGAAACCTGTCCTAGACCGTTTACTCCAACATTTTGTGCATTATGGCGCTTTGACGGTGCGATATAGCGATGGCTCGTGCAAACAATATCGTGGCAAAGAGCCGGGTCGTGAAGCCGCTATTCACATTCTGACTCCTGCGGCAGAACGTGCCTTACTCATTAAGCCTGCTTTGGCTTTTGGGGAAGAGTATATGAATGGTACGCTTGTGCCGGAGGGATGCTCTCTGGAGGATGTTTTGTGGGTATTGTTACCTAACATCGAGCGTGGCGGCTTATTGAGCGAGGACATTAATAGCTCATTCAGGTATATCGGGCGGGCGTTGAGACCGCTAAATTCTCTTAAGCGATCACGGACGAATGTTGCTCACCATTATGATCTTAATGGAAGTCTTTATGAGCTTTTTCTAGATCAAGATAAGCAATATTCTTGTGCTTACTTTGAGCATGATGGGGTGTCACTGGATGACGCGCAAATTGCGAAGAAGCGTCATATTGCGGCAAAGTTGATGCTTGATAGGCCTGAGCTTGAAGTGTTGGATATTGGGTGCGGTTGGGGTGGCATGGCTTTGACCTTAGCTCGTGATTACGGGGCTCGAGTAACGGGCATTACTTTGTCAGTTGAGCAGCTTCAGGTTGCGCGCCAGAGAGTGAAGGATGCAGGGTTAGACCATCTTGTAAGCTTTGAGCTACTTGATTACCGCACGTTAGATAAGCAGTTTGATCGTATTGTCTCAGTGGGTATGTTTGAGCATGTTGGAGTGCGCCAATATGAGCCCTTTTTTGAGCATATAAAGAGGTTACTGCGCCCTTCTGGCGTCGCTGTGATACATTCTATCGGTAGAATGGATGGCCCTGGCACGACAAATCCGTGGATTGCGAAATATATCTTCCCCGGAGGATACTCTCCCGCTTTGAGTGAGACGCTTGCGGCATTAGAGCAGACAGGTCTGTGGCTAACAGATTGTGAGATATGGCGACTGCATTATGCTAAGACGATCGCCCATTGGAGGCGTCGTTTTGAGGCAAATAAAGACAAAGTTCGTGCATTATACGATGAACGTTTTGTGCGGATGTTCGAACTATATCTTGTCGCGAGTGAACTTGCTTTTCGTGTGCAAGGGCACATGAACTTCCAACTGCAAATTACACGGGATATTAGTGCCGTACCCTTAACGCGGGATTATATGTATGAAGCAGAAGCCCAGAAGAAAGCAGGGGATTAGACCTCTGCTTTTGACTGGAGATGGTGGCGGGCGAGTTGGTCAAACTCGGCAATAGAGAGCGTCTCTGCTCGACGTGTCGGGTCAATGCCTGTTTGTTCTAGGAGGGCCTTCCCATTTATGGCTTTCAAGGCGGTACGGAGCATTTTGCGGCGCTGTCCAAATGCAGCAGCGGTAACCTGCTCCATTGCTTTGAAAAGATCAGCAGAAGGCTGCTCTTGATGTGGGATGATTAACGCAACGGCGGAATGTACTTTAGGGGGAGGCGAAAATGCCCCTGGAGGTAAGGTAAGGGCGATCGAGCAATCTGCACACCATTGTGAGAGTACAGCAAGCCGCCCATAAGCTGAGTTGCCAGGGGCAGCGCAGACACGCTCTGCAACTTCTTTTTGGAACATGAGCGCCATACGTGCCCATGCGCCCGCTTGCCTCAACCAGCCGATGAGAAGCGGGGTCGCCACGTTGTAAGGAAGATTGGCAATAATCTGGCGTGGTGCTGGTGCTAGCGTGCTGGCATCTAGCTTAAGAGCGTCTTGCCGGATAATCTCAAGTTGGTTGGGATAGTAGCTTTGGAGTTCTTCCAACAGTGGCCAGGCACGTTGGTCAATTTCTACAGCCTGTACACTTTTTGCGCCGGACTGGAGAAGGGCACGTGTAAGCCCTCCTGGGCCAGGTCCAACTTCAATAACGTGATAGTTAGAGAGATCCCCTCCTAAAGCGGCGATACGCATACAGAGTGTGGGATCGAGCAAGAAATGTTGCCCAAGAGATTTTAGGGCATCTAACCCATGTGTGCGAATACTCTCGCGGAGGGAAGGAAGGTCCATTTTAGACGATAAGCTCGACATTAATGCGTTAGTACTGCTTTAGCCGCAGGGCGGATCTTGATAATGGCACGGCGCCGGAGTGAACGTTGAAGTTGTTGGGAGGCTTGTTCAACACGCTCATTCATCAATTGGTCTGCAATTTGGCCAGGGGTTTGTTGTGCAAGATTACGTTGCTCGCGGGAGCAGATCATCAATAAGGCAATGCCATCTGGTGCAACGAGTGGATGTGATGAGCGGTTGATCGTCAATTTATCAAGCACCGCGCGCATCTGTGGTGCGAGTTGCTCTAGGACTTGCAAACCCGGATTAGAAGGGCGAGGGTCCCCAAGGGATTTATTTAGAGCTTCCATAGCATCGCAGTTTTTAAGCGTTTGAGATGCATGGACGGCCTTTTGTAGGGTGTGCTTCTGTTGCTCGGTTGGAGCTGAGGGGTTGAGGGGGCTTGTAAAGGGGAAGAAAGCTTGCCTTAGGCTGATGAGTGTTCCCATTTGTTTGCCAATTAAACGGCGTGCATGGACAGTAACAATCTCATATCCCCCTGGAACTTTGATAGGGTTGGAGATTGCATTCACAGGCATTTGGCGCACTATAGAGAGAACTTCTGGTTCAATATTATCTTCTTGCATCCATCCGCGGGAGCCACCTTGGAGGGCTGATTGGTCTTGTGAAAATTGTGCGGCGACAATGGGGAAGGGAGCGCCGTTGCGAAGCTGGCTGATGATGGTTTTTGTGAAGGAGAGCTCAGCTTCATCATGTCGTGCATCGGCGACAGGAATAAAGATCTCGCTAATAAAATATTGTGGCTGTCCGGCTTCTGCTTGTAGGGCCTGTTCACGCTGAGTGATTTGTAGTGGGGTTACACGACTGCGTGTGCCGAGTTCTTCACGTAGGACCTGCATCCAGCCGATTTGAACACGCAGCTGGTCAACCAATGTGTTGAGTGACACCCCATCTTTTTTTAAGCGATTGCGGAGCGCATCTTTCGGCATGCCATTGCGTGCTTCAATATTCGCAATCGCATCGGCAATTTGCTCAGGTTCAATATTAATGTGTCGACTGAGCATCTCCTGCATTTTGAGACGTTCATCAATTAATTGATGAATAAGCTGCCCTCGCATGCGGCTCATAACATCGGCACTAATAGGAAGCCCCGTGGAGAGAACGAAGAGCTGTGCTCTGTCTTCAACATCTCTTTTTGTGAGGATTTGCCCGTTCACGATGGCAATAATTTGGTCTTCAGCGGGTAAAGACGAAGCCCGGGAAACGGTTGGCTCGGCAGGAGCTGGAGGTGCGGCTTCTTCAGCAGGAGCTTCGCCAGTAGGGGAAGGAGACACTTGGGCTAGAGCAGGTGAAACTCCCCATAGGAGGGCAGCGCAAGCTGTGAGAGGTAGGAGGGCAAAGCGTAAAGAAAGAGACATAATTAGCCGTTAATTCCGTAAGTGCCGAGAGTTTTAAATGTGAAATTGAACAGAATGCTGGAGTAACGACGCTGCCCACCAACATAGGTGTACTGGCGAAGATAGATCAGGTCGAGGCCAAAACAGTCATTAGAATATCCAATATCGCCACCTGTTGCGACAAATTGCTTACGCGTAAGGCTGCGCCGCGTGTAAGCAGAGAGGTGATATTGCCGCCAGCGTGCTGTAAAGCCCCCAGAAATTTCACTTACCTTATTGAGGTAAGGATTTTGTAAAGTTGGGTTACTTTGTAGGTTATACTGCGGGGTGTAGTAGTAATAGTAAGAGGTAATGGGCTCGTACACGTATCCGCCTGTAATCCGGAAATTTGGAATACCGGCACTTGCTAGGACTTCCCCATAGTCGAATTTGCGCTGATACGGGTTGTAGCGGCCGCGTGCTGTGAGGTCTAGAAAACGGGATGGGGTGAAGGTGATCCGTCCTACTGGGTCTGAGAATGTATGATCTAACCCAGAATAAGCAGGGCGATTATGGGTGACGTGCTGCTGGAAACTTTCCCCAATGAGCATATCAATGGAGTGGCCATTCCAGTTCCAATTTTGATGAATCCCCACATTTGCTCTCAACCCACCATCGAGCCTGTCTGTGCCCATATAGCGGTTTAGAGAGAAGAGGGTTGTATCGTTAAACTCATAAGTGAAGCTGTCTTCATTAGGAAGAAGGCGATTATTTGCCCCTCCTGTATTAGGTGCCGCAATAAGCTGGACAATAGGTTCGAAGACCTGCGAACCATGGCCTTTTGCAAAAGTGCGCAAGAAAGGCCAGTTGAGCTTTACGGCTGCTGTTGGCAGAACTTGCCCGCGGACATGTGTCCCATCTCTTTGGAAGAGGGGTTGTTGTTCTAAGTTTTGCCCACGATACAGCATAGAATCTAGGCGTGCGGTAAAGAGCCATTGTTGGCCCCAATTATTAACGAAGGGCCTATCCCATTGGAAGGCAAGCTCGCCGCGTTGGTCGTTTTCACCATTACGACGGTACACGTAAAAATCTGTCGTATGAATACTCAAGCGCCCGCCCCATGCGTCGGGTTGGCCTTGGAATTCATACGTAAAGCGAGGGAGGGAATAGGGAAGGTCCTTACTATTGACAATCCCTTGGTTCAAACCCTGATAAATTTGTGTGTCCAAACGGACATAGGACCCAATACCAAAGCCTTCTAAATAGGCATTGGTATTGAGGGTGTCACTCCCATAGCCAGGGAGGTGATAATCACGCATATAGTTCGCAGATGATGCGCGATTAACATTAAAGCCCATGCGCCAATGGGGGGAGAGGTTTATCTCACCATTGCCAAAGATATAGGCTTGTACCCCATGCTCTTTCCCACCATCACTAAGCTCCCCAAATGCATTGTAGAATTGGCCTGTGCGACGTGTGTCATATGCAATGGCGCCATTGAGGTTGAGTCGTCCGAAATTTAACCTATTGCGATAGAATGCGGAAAGTTGTGGCCCTGTTTTGCTTGCAATGAGAGGGGTAAGCAGAACATCTTGGTGTTTATCAATCGCCCAGTAATAAGGCAGGGTAACATATGTACCGAGATAGAAGTCGTTAGGATTGACGTTGAAGCTCATGAATCCGCTATGGCGTTTGGTCGTAGGATCGGTCACAGCCATATAGGGAAAATAGAAGACAGGCACCCCTAGGATGCGTAGCCAAGCGTGGTTGAATTCAAGATTTTGATTTGGCTTATCTTGTGTTGCGCCATAAGCCCGTATCTCCCAGAAAGGAGGGGTATTGGGATGAGTAGAGCATACGGGGCACGCTGTGTATATCGCACGGGAAATGTCCGTCACCAGATTGTTGGTGCGTCGCATACCGTTCCCTGCGAGTTTGGCTTCTGCGGTTAGATTTAGGCGAGAATTTTCAGGAACTCTCATAAATAGAGCCGTACTAACGCTGTCCCTCAGCCCATGTGCGAAGTCAAGCGTATTGGTATAAACGGTAGTGCCGTCAGCTTGCTGGATAGCGACATGTCCGCTGGCATGTATCGTTCCGGCAGCACGATCATATATGACTTTATCAGCCCTTACGGTTTGCCCATCCTGCCAGAGGCGTACATTGCCTTGGAGGATAAATAGCCCTGTTTTGTCATAGCTTTCATGATTAGCCAGATAAGTGACCGGTGTTTGGCTAGAGGCCTGCCCTGGGTCGATTGTTGGGGATGTTCCTACAGGGAGGTTGCGTGCATTTGCGGGCGCTTTATTTTTTGTGGCTGTGGCTGTGGCTGTGGCTGTGGCTGTGGCTGTGGCTGTGGCTGTGGCTGTGTTTTTTTGTCTGCGGGCGGGATAGGGGTAAAGTATCGCATGCTGTGCGGGTGTTTTCCCCTTAGATGGGTGGGGGAAAGAACGCACAACTCGCGTAGTTTGATGTGCTGTTTTGGGAACAGCAATGGCATGAGATGTATGAGCAGGGCGTGACACTTTGTGGAAAGTGGCCTTGCTTTTGTTTTTACGCAGAAGGTGCGGTTGAGCTTTTGCGTGGCGGGAAGTTACCTTTTTTATTTTATGGGGGGCTGTGTGGGAAGGATGTGTCTGTGAAGCCGTTTTATGTGCGATAGGGTGCGCCATAGCAGGCGCAGCCTGAAGCAAAGCCCCAAGAGCGGAGCTTGCCAGCGCATAATATAGCAGTGACCGTGGCTTTCCTAAAAGAAATGGAAAGTCGTCAGACAGGGGCATCAACCGTCCTCCAAATGCAACAACAGTGCCGCAGCGAGACATAGACCCGCTCCCGCAGGGGCCCATGAGGCAAGCAGCGGAGGTAAAGCACCAGACTTTCCTAGCTGCTCGGCAATTTTAGAAACTGCAAACAGAGAGAAGCCCATACTAATACCAACACTGAGCATGCGTGCAATCCCCCCACGTCCGGCAGGACGCATGGAAAAACCAGCCGAAACAAGCGCCATGGTGACAGCTAGCACGGGGAGAGCCAAAAGTCCTTGGAAGTGGAGACGGTAAGGTATCGTTGAAAAACCTGAATGACGCAATAGTTTAATCATATTCGGCAGCGCCCAAAATGAGAGCGTATCTGCCGGGATCGAATGAAAGTGTAGGTTTTGTGCGGTAATTTGGGAAGGAAGATGGAGTTCCCCAATAAGAAGGGGAGGGTGAGATACGCTATGTAAAACAGCTTGATGGAGCTGCCATACATTGTGAGAGAGCTCGCCTTTCGGGGCTTCGATACGGGCAAGCAGTGCCATGTTATGATCAAGCCGGAAGAGTGTGATTGACGAGGCTTGTAGCACTCCCCCTCTTTGATCAAGTAAATCAATATGAAAAATAGCCTCCCCATGGGGGGTAAGGGCATCATCATTCTCACGCAACCATACATTCTGAATGTTGATTTCTTCGAGGGAATGATGCCCACGTAGCCATGTTTCATCCAGCGCAATCGCTTTAGCGTAGGAGTACGATGATAAAGAGGAGAATCCTAAGCTTACGATAAGTCCCATAACTCCTGCACAAAGGGCTGGGCTTGCTAAGGCTTGCCAGGCAGATATGCCAGCGGCTCGGGTTACAACAAGCTCGGATGAGCGTGCAAGGCGAGAGAAGCAAATAATGCCTCCCAGTAGGATGCCAAAGGGAAGGATATAAATAACGTAGTAAGGTATATGCAGTGCGGCGATTTTGAGGACAATTGCAAGGCTTGTTTCTGGATGTGCTGCTGCACGGCGAAGGAGATCGATAAAATCAAAAAGGCTGATGAGCCCTGTTAATGCCAGGATAGTCGCACAGGTTATGAGGGTAAATTTTTTGCCGATATAACGGGAGAGAGTGAAGGAAAAACGGGAATGTGCCATGGCGAGGATGAAGAGCCTTTCCCTAAAACACAAGATTGTGCCAGCTAGTGGTATAGGGGTATGTATCTTTTAATGGTGGGAGAAAGATAGCGTGTATTTGCGGTAATGGTCTATGCCGAGAAGAGTGCTGCCTATGAGGGTAGGCAGTAGCATTTCCCCCCATAATAATGGGACGAGGCCGAGATTCCGTTCAGCAAGATTTTTAAGAATGAGCGAAAGGATTATCATCCCGACAACGAGTAGGACGGCAATAGTGGGGCGGGTGATATTGCCGTGGCGGGAGAAGCGGCTACGCAGGACACAAATAAGCCCAACCATACTATAGGCAAGACATGCAAGAGGGTTGGTGAGGCGTGTCCAGCCTTCGATAGTGAGTTTTTTGCGATAATGCGGTGATAGCGGCCCTTGCGGATGAAAGAGTTCTTGCAAGGGCATTTCGGCGACATCTGGGGAAGATACATGGCTGTGTGTTGTGCCGAACTCCAACCGATCAAGAGCGAAAGTTAACATGGTGAGCTGGCCAGTATGCTGGTTGATAACCTGCCGAGAGCCATTATGCAGAATAAGCTCAAGTGTATCCCCATGTGGAATGGTTGTGCCATCTTCAGCCAGAATGGTCACGGGGCTGCCAGGAGTACGGGTATCTTCAATGAGAATTCCACGAAAACTATTGTCGCTGCGTCTTTGGTGGATATAGACCGTTAGGGAGTTGGAAATAGGTGTGAATACGCCTTCTTCGAGCAGGAAGGCTGCCGTTTTGTTGCGGATTTCAAGTTCGTAATTGTGAAAGTGTCGATAAGCGAGAGGAGCCCCCCAGAGGCTGAGGCTGTAGCTTATGAATGTTGCAAATAAAGCGCAGAGCAGGCCTGGGTAGGCGAGCCTAAGAGAGGAAAGGCCGGCTGTTTGTAGAATGGTTAATTCTCGGTCGTTTGCGAGACGTTGATAGAGCCATAGAACAACCAGAAATGTCGTAATGGGCAGGATGATATTAATAAAAGAGGGCAGCATTAAGGAGGTAAGGTGGAAGAAGGCCAGTAAAGAGAGACCATGCTGCACAATCATAGAAATAAAACGAAGGGATTGTGTAAGCCAGATCAGCGCTGTGGCTCCTCCTGTGAGAGCAAGGAGAGCGATTAAGATATGGCGGATGATATAGCGATCTAATAGGAGAAGGGGGGAGCGCCATGTATGGAGAGGAAAGGGCATCCGCACGTGTCGCATTTATGAATTATGAGACGGTGTATTGGGGTGCGCAGCGGTGCTGTGAGGGGGCGTATTTTGCAAAGGACGAGGGGCGGCAGCGCGTTTGAGGCGGTCTTGCAATGCGCGTCCTAAACCTTCTGTTGGTAGGGGAGGTACAGCAATGGCGGTAAGTTGTTGACGTGTTGCTTCACGGTCTAAATAGCGCAGCCCTGTAAAAAGCCGTTGGGCGGCTTCTTCTACATTGCCACTAGGGCTAAGATTCCAGCAGAGAGTGCGCTCTGCTCCTTTAGGGAGGTCATCTCCAAAGGCAAGAAGCGCTTCTCCAGGTAGAAGGTCTATTGCATTGAGCCTAACAGGTAGAGACGGGGCATAATGAGAAAGCAACTGACCGGGTGAGGAGGGAGCTAGCTTTTCTACTGTTTGAGATGCGGAAGGTAGTAAGACAGGTCCGCAAATCTGCTCAAGTTCTTCGAGCGTAATTCCTCCAGGGCGGAGGAGGATTGGTTGTGCGCCGGTGAGGTCAAGCACTGTGCTTTCTACACCTACTTGGCAGGGGCCAGTATTCAAAACAGCATCAATGCGTCCGTCGAGTTCATCAAGCACATGGGCCGCGGAAGATGGACTTACTTTCCCAGAACGATTGGCCGAAGGTGCGGCTACTGGGGCGCCAACAAGACGGAGCACTTCTTGCACTGCTCGTCCTTTGGGAACGCGCACCGCAAGAGAAGAGAGGCCAGCAGATACGGCAGAGCAAATCCGGCTTTGGGGATGACGTGGGAGGATGAGTGTCAGCGGACCTGGCCAGAATGTTTGTGCTAATTTGAAAGTGATCTCTTTGAGAGGGATATCCATATTTGCTTGGGCAAAGGCTGCTTCAGCAGAAGGAAAATGGCTGATGAGCGGGTTGAAGCTCGGGCGGCCTTTGGCGGTAAAAATACGCTCTACAGTACTTTGTGAGGTTGAAATACCGCCAAGCCCATAAACTGTCTCTGTCCCAAATGCGACGATCCCACCTTGTTTGAGAAGCTCAGCAGCACGGTGAATGCCGTCATAATCGACATCCAAACGTTCTGTTGGTGATGAGATGTTTTGGGGGCGGCTCATGCTCATATGACCTGCTTGTTCTGTGAGCTTTCAAAAAGAGAATGATGAAAAGAGGATAGGCTGTGGAAAGCTACTCTAAGAGGGAAAAGCCTTATGAAGGGTAGGGGTAGCCTGTGCAGAAGAATGGGGGGTTTTTCCACCCTTTTTTGCCATATTGCAGCGGTTTGCCGTGTTCATCTAGCAAGTGCCCTCCAGCGGCGGCTAAAATAGCGTGTGGGGCTGCGGTGTCCCATTCCATTGTTGGGCCAAAGCGTGGGTAGAAATCTGCTTTACCTTCTGCAATGTGAATAATTTTCACAGCAGAGCCCATACGGGTTACCGAATGGACATTCTTCCCTGCGAGCCATTTTTGTAGCAATGTTTCAGATGTGTGGTGGGATGATGCTAAAACACGCAAACCTTCGTCTGAAGGAAGCTGTGTGTGAATAGGTGTTTGAGAATGCTCTGTTTGTTTAAAAGCCCCAAGACCGATACCACCACCATATAAGTCATGATGAGCGGGGACGGCGACAGCTCCTAGAACAGGTTGATGGTGCCTGATCAGGCCAATATTAACTGTAAAATCGTCTCCACCTTCAGCAAAGCCGCGTGTCCCATCAAGAGGATCGATCAGCCAGTAGGTTGATTCAGTTGTGACATGGACCCCTGCTGCATGTTCTTCCTCTGCTATGGCAGGGATAGAAGGATATGCGTCTCGAAGACGTTGGAGGATATATGTCTCAGATGCTTTGTCGGCTTCTGTAACCGGAGAGGCGTCTGGCTTGATCATTGTCTCAAAGCCACGGCTACGGATACGGCGTATAACTTCGGCCGCTCCCGCCGCAACATCGAGAGCGAGTGCGAGGAGTTTTTGATCGTGAGAGAGGGTATCAGGAAGAGCACTCATAGGGGGATCTTACCGCATTGTGATGTATTCGTCACTTCTCCTTTTCTCTGATAGTATATCCCCCCTAAAAGGGGGAGCTGTGGCTTTGTGACGTTTAGGTGATCTTCTGTAAGGAGAAGTAGCCGAGCTGTTATGAGGTAGAATGGCCTCTTTAATATGGGTAGCTTGCCTCACTAAGCGTTGGGTTTAGTGGTGGTGCTTATACAGTGTTGCAGGTTTGTATGATTGATATTTCTTTTGCATCAG
The DNA here is from genome assembly GCA_946476985.1 of uncultured Acetobacteraceae bacterium. GTDB lineage: Bacteria > Pseudomonadota > Alphaproteobacteria > Acetobacterales > Acetobacteraceae > Bombella. The sequence goes on along the minus strand of CAMKWS010000005.1, from coordinate 61,558 downwards.
GTGCTTTGCCGCAGGGCGGGGATGATATTTCTGTGGTCCTCCTATGTTATGGGAGTGCATTTGCAGAGGGTGAGGCGTTTAAGCAGTGTGATGAGGCACTTGGTGGTGCGCTAAGCCGAGCCGCAGCGTTAAAGGCGTTTTGTGGTGAGGCGGGCCAAGCTGTGAGTTTGTTAGCTCCGGGGAAAGGCTTTGCACAGCTTCATCTTGTTGGGGCTGCCCCTAAAAAAGGTGATACGGCAGGTGAGGCTCAGACCTTACAGATGGCCGGTGGTGAGGCTGTTCAGCTTCTTAAAAAAAGTGGGATTAAAGCAACCAGTGCTGTGTTGGCTGTAGCTGAGCCGCAAGCGGCGTTTGCAGCTGAAGTGGCATTGGGGGCTCGGCTAGGAAGCTATAAGTTTGACCGCTATCAGACCGTTACTAAGAAAGACCAGCCTTTACGGCAGCTGCATATAACTCTGCCAGCTGGTCAGGCTTTAGCGGATGTGCAAGCGCGCTGGGTAGAGTTTGAGGGATTAAGCGAGAGTGTGTTCCTTACACGGGATCTCGTGAATGAGCCTGCAAATATTCTGTTTCCAGAAAGCTTCCGTGGGCGGATTGAGGAGCTAAAATCTCTTGGTTTAGAGGTTGAGGTGCTAGATCGTGAACGCATGGCTTCTTTAGGCTTTGGGGCTCTTCTTGGGGTTGCCCAGGGTAGTGAGCAGCCACCTTATACCGTGATCATGCGACATAAAGGTGCCGCATCTGCGGATGAAGCACCGCTCGCTTTTATCGGAAAAGGAGTTACGTTTGATTCCGGCGGGATCTCCATCAAGCCAGCCGCCGGCATGGATGAGATGAAGATGGATATGGGGGGTGCTGCTGCCGTTGTAGGCGTGATGAGCGCGCTGGCACGTCGCAAAGCAGACGTTAACGCTATTGGTGTTGTTGGGCTTGTGGAGAATATGGTCTCTGGGGCAGCACAGCGCCCGGGAGATATTGTTACCAGCCATAGCGGCCAGACTATTGAAGTACTGAACACTGATGCAGAAGGGCGGTTGGTTCTTGCGGACCTTCTTTCTTATACGCGTGAGACATATAAGCCTGCTTTCATGGTAAATTTAGCAACTTTAACAGGTGCTATTGTTGTGGCGTTAGGCAGTGAATATGCAGGACTTTTCAGTAATGATGATGCGTTAGCCGCTTGCTTGCGTGCTGCGGGTGAGGAAGTTGGTGAAGGTCTATGGCGTATGCCAATGGGACCTGCTTATAACCGGCAGATTGATTCTGAGATTGCTGATATGAAGAATATCGGTGGTCGTCCGGGTAGCTCCATTCTAGCAGCGGAATTCTTGCAACGTTTCGTGGGGGATACTCCATGGGCGCATCTTGATATCGCAGGAACAGCGTGGGCAGAGAAAGCTACGGCGATGACGCCAAAAGGCGCAAGTGGCTTTGGGGTGCGGCTGCTGGACCGCTTTGTAACTCTTTATAAAGAGGCTGCAGCAAAAGCCTAAATAGGGACATAGCGTAGCTTTGTGGCAGGTAACTGCCGGCTATAAAGTTTACGGGATACAAGTAAAGCGAAGAGTGTTGGATGAACGCTCTTCGCTTTATTTATTTTGATTTTAGAAAGAGTTGTTGGCCCCTATGTAGGGAACAGCCTCAAAATATGAGGCTGAGGCGTCTTTCATTTCACCGTTGGGGTGGTAGATCATGTCATATTTTCTGAAAGGGTAGGTCATGCCTTTTCTGAGAATGAAGTCGTACATTTTCATGATCTCAGGCGAAAATATATTAAAGAAGTAACGTGTGGCACCGTAATGGTTTGTATGTTTTTCTAAGACCTCTTCTAAAGCGAATATAAAAAGAGAGGGGGCTAGAAGTCCTGCTTGCTCTTTTGCTTTCTCAATATTGATTGTTGAAGGAAATTGCTGTCGGGGTGTTGCTTGGGAAAAGCCAGAGGCCTGATCAATTTTTGTCATGTTGATGTAATAGCAGCACTCTTGCTCCCCGACATGGGAGTGCGCTTTCATGCGGTCTAATAGAGGTTGTGTGATGCAGTTTTCCACTCGTTCAAACACAACGCCGAAAAAAGCGCCATTATACCAAAAGGGGATTGCCTGTTTAGTTTCGCTAGAAAATGGATAGAATTCTCCCATAACGAACAACTCTTTAGGGATATCAATCTGTTTCATTGCGCTTTCGTTGCACCTTTCTAGCCGGCGATTGGTAAATAATGCTCCTCGGCTTCTCCTGCTAAAATTTCAATAGAGAGGAGGTATGGAGATGTTACGGGCATTGGTACTTTAGGTAGAATGAGTGCAGCATGCCCTGTTGTCCAGCGGTGTGGCCCATTCTCGCAGACTGCCCATCCCGGTAGATTTGTAGATGTAAAGTGAGAGGTGAGGGGAATTTCTTTACTACCTTGCCATAGTGAAATATGCCCAATGAGGCGCCCTAGAGAACGTCTATCATCAACAAATGGCCCGATGGCTTCATTGGGGCATGAGGTCGATGAGCAAAACCATAAAGCTGTGTCGATATTTGAGGGCAAGCTGAAGATTAAGAAGCGACCATTACGCCGTAAAGGGTGAATTATGGCCCCATTGGTAAGTTGTAGATAAGGTTTATCGCCCTGTATTGGGGTGTGCCGTGCAGCTTGCCTTGTGTGGGCCAAGTAAGGCGTGGGAGAGCACCGCTGGGCAATTTTTTGGTAGAGAGGTTCTACAAAGGAGCGGTCTACGCAAAGAGGTCGCGCAGAATCTTTTCCCCATTGTAGCCGCTTAAGGTTGGATTGCCGTGAGAAACGGGCTGATGAGGTGTGAAGTGGCGTTTGATATGGGTGCCATGAACCGTCTTCGTCTTCGTGGAAAAGGGTTTCAGTATCCAGCCAGCTCTCTGTCAAAGTGTCATTAGCCCAGATGACGCTGTGTGATTCTGTGACGAAGTGGTAATAGGTGTATTCTTTTAAGGAGTAATCGTACCGTATGCTTTGTCCATTGACGAGCATGCGAATGGGTACAAAGCGATCTTCAAAATAAAAACAATGTTCAGATGTTACGCGCAAATCGTGAGAGGGTACATTGGCGCCAAATGCGCCTTTTGTGATGAGTACAGGCCACCCTGCTGATGAGTCTGGCCAATTAGGATGTGCTGTACAGTGTTTTTTCTCAAGGCGGACGATAGATTGCAGATGAGTTTGGCCATCTTTGCCTAAAACGCAGACTTTATCGCCCACTCGGAGGTCTTCAACAGCTTTCTCGCCATGTTCGATGCGGATTATGCTGCCCGCTAGGAAACAAGAATATAAGCCAGAAGGGATACCCCCGGCCGCCCCACTTTGGATGAGTTGTGTCATCCCAGAAATTTCATCCGGGGTGAGGGCTCTTAGCCCGGCAGTATAGGCAAAGCCATCAGTTCTGTTGGGGGAGATAGTTTCTCTAGAGAAAGTAGCCTGTAAGCCATATGAAAGAAAAGAGGCAACGAGAGCTGGATATTTCCCACTACCGGAATCGCCAGTTGTCATTGAGACCATCTTAGAGAAATAGGCCTTAGAGTCGTCCGAGAAGAGAGGACTATTCATGACCGCATAATAAAATTGGAAAGGGTCGAAAGTGGTGGTGTAATCAATCGGTTTTGAGGTGACGATATAGGTCGCGCCTTGTTGCGCAGGCGTTAGATTGATAACTGGTGCTCCGGTGGCGCTGGCTGATGCTTTTCCTGGGTTTGTGCCAGAGACAACCGTATAATTTGTACCATCTGGTGTCTGATACTGAGATACAGGCGTAACTTGCGTGGGAACAAGATTGTTCGAGGCGATTTGTGATGCAATCGCGTTCGTAACGGTGTCGTATCCATGCGCGTTAAAGAATTGTTGTAACTTATCGCTGACAGTCAGCCATTTGAAGCCATCAGGCCCATAAGAATAGGTGTTATTGCCGATATTCACGCCTTTGGCGGTGGTAATGCTATAGGTAGAGGTTACGCTATAAAAGCTTTTGTCGGCGGATAGGACAACATCCAAATGGCTCGGTGTGAGTTGCCCTAATTTAGAGGCCCAATGCCCGCCAATCATGGCAGGTTCTATTAAGGTGTATCCACCGATTTGAACACCATAATAGAAATATTGTCCTTGGTATGAAGGATCCCAGCTCGGGGATTCAATGACGTTATTAGCCCAATGAAAGCCGGAGAAAGGGTCGTAGCCATAGCCCCCATGTCCAGAGGTGCTGGAGTCAGAAGGACCGGATGCTAAGACATTCCCTTTCCCGCCTGAGGTTGCTGTTTCGATTAACCATGGGGCGTTAGATACACTAGATTGGGAAGAAGGCTGGTTTACGAGGTCAATGCTTAAATATTGCGGTAAGGAACCATCGGCTGGGTATGTATTATCAGCCATTTTTAATTCCTTTCTTCTCTCCAAAAGTGTGAACGAACGCCGTTGATAGCTGTGAAGCTTTTTTCAAAATAATATATGCAATCTTTTAAGTAATTAATTGTGCGTCTCTTTTAAATGAAACGACAACTAAATTATATGGTTCTTTATTTGTGCGTGAAGCTTGCTATTTTTACTTAAATTTTTTGTGATGTTTTATAATTCAAGCCATATTTCTTGCAAAAAGATCTATTCCCCGTGAGCATTTTTTAAGTAAACATAAAAATATCTTTTTAATCAATCGTTAAGAAGCTGCTTGTTTTTGAAATTTCCGTGATAACAGGGTAAGTCATTTTTTCTTCTTAGGGAGAACGCTGTTCATTCCTATTTTATATTGAGATTCACAGACCGAAGAGCAGCATTATAAAGACCTCTGCTGGTCCGGGGGCAGTTGTGTTACAAGAAAAGCTTCCAGGGAAGGGAGATGCGAATCATGCAGGAGATAGACAAGAATATTCTAGCGCCTGCTGAGATTCAGGTAGGATTTTATCACCTGACACGCTCTTCTTTGGAAGAGGCATTACCGGCTTTGCTAGGGCGTACGTTAGATGCCGGAGAACGGGCTATTGTGCGGTGTAAAGATAAGGCTATGGTTAAACGGTTGGACCGTGCTTTATGGGCCTGCTCACAGCCGCTTTGGTTGCCGCATGGGAGCAAAACGATGGGGCATGCTGAGCGGCAACCTATTTGGTTGACCGATTGCGATGAGCAGCCAAATACAGGGGAATTTCTGTTTCGTATTAATGGTGCGTGGGATGGCGAGGTAACATCTTTCCGGCGTGTGTTCGACCTTTTTGATGGGCATGACGAAGATAGCGTGGCCCAAGCGCGTGGCCGCTGGAAGGCGATGAAGCAAGAAGGGTATCGCATGGCATATTGGAAGCAAGAGCCTACGGGCTGGAAAAAGGCGGGATAATCTCTGCGTGTTATTTCATGAGCCTTTCGCTTTCTTTTTGCTGGTGTTGTTGTGTTTGCTTCTATGCGGTGATGCAGATATCCGCACATTAATACGCAGTTTATGGCGGCCTGTTCCTGTAGAGCTTTATCGGCGTGGATGGTGCCATTTGTTAGGGTTCGTAGTGGGAGGGCTCGCTCTCATTATAGAACACGGAGAAAGTACGGCCGCAGCTTGCCTAAGTAGTTTGTGTCTTGTCTTCCTTGGTGGAGGAAGAGTTTTTAACCCCATATGGGGTGTGCCCGCGGTTGTTTTGTATGGCCTCTTTCCATTCGGGGTAGGAAGCTTGGCTTTGTTTGCCATCTTATTATGGGGGGCAGGTCATAGAGGGCTTTCTTCGTCATCACGTTTAGCCGTATTGCTTGTCTTACTAGGGCTAAGTCATAATTTCTTAATGCAGCACGCTATGAGGGGGATGGCCGAGGCTGTAGGTGTGACGGCCTTATGTTTACTGGCGGGGCGCTGGAGGGATGGCGGCTCTCTTCTGCATTATTGCACTATGGTACGCCCTATCTTGCTGCTGGGCATTGTTGCGGCATCTCGGCAAGAAGGTTTGGATGCTGGAGCAGATGCAGCTTTGTTTGCTGTTTTGTTAGATATCTCCTCTCAAATGGTGCGTGCAATATGGGCAGGCGGTACTGTGCTGGGTGCTGTGTTGCCTCCTTTACCTGGGTTTGTCGTTGCATGGGTAGGGATGCATGCCGCATTGGGGATGACCAGTAGCACGGGGGGCTGGACGATAGCAGGGTGCGTTCTAGCCGTTGTGATATTGGCACTATCTCTGGGGGAAGGGCTGTTACTGATTTATGAACGTCTAGTGCCTTTAGAAAAAGGTTGGCTGCGTAATGGGGCATTATGCGCATTGGCTGTGAGCATGCCACCGGTATGTGGTGTATTGATGGCACTGTTCATGGGAAAGGGAGATCTACTGCCATGGTGGGCTTGGCTTTATCGCCTCCCAGGCGGTGATGGCGCCGTTTTGGAACTTCCAGTTTTTTGGTGTGGTTTATGTATTTTATGGTGCCTTTTTTCTTTCGGCTGGCGGCAGCAGGATGATGAAGAGGGAACCGAAGTAAACACGTTATTTATGAGTCAATCTCAGGAAGGGCGTGCCGGCGAACAGTTGAAAGCTCTCATTTATGCGCGGACGGAGCGATACTGGCCGGTAGAGCATATTGTCACTCAAGTGCAGCAAATGTTGCACGGCGTGTATGGCGCTTTTGAAGCCTTTATGGGTACCCTGCCATTGCGTGAACCTGGTGCTGCTTTTTGGTTGGTCTTTTTAGGCGGGGTTCTTGTCGTTCTTGGGGTGATGCAGTGAATCTTCTCATTCCCAATTTTGTATATGGTTTGTTGGATAATATTTGCCAGCTAGGTGTGTTGCTGCTCATGGTGCCGATGGTGCTGTGGTTGAAGGAAGATGCTCCATCTTTATTTGTTGGGCGGATATCCGCTCCGTTATGGGGCAGTTATCAACGCTTCGTTGCTTTTTGGTGGTCGGTGATACGGATGCCCTTGCCGAGAGGGGATGGGGTCGTGCTTGCGCTTGTTGTATTAGGACTCCTTACTCTCTCAGGTTTTACTCTATTGGGAGTAGGGAGTGAGGCTTCATTTACGGCGATGTTGGCAGATCCACTTTTTGTTGGGTGTTTACTGCTGTCATGTAGCGCATGGGTTTTCCCTGTAGGGCGACTGGCGCGGTATGGCAGTGCTTTTTTCATTTTATGTTTGACGGAAATTCTTTTGGTTTTAGCTGAGCCGGGAGTGAACGGGCTATTAGGGGTGCATCACCTGTTACTGGCAGCACCGGGGTCTAGCTTAGCGGGAACAAGTATTTGCTGTGCGTTAGCTTTGGCTATAACGAACCCGATGCCAGATAAATATATGGTGGCTGATTATTTGGTAGATCAGCATGTTGTTTTATTTCGTATGCGACGCGACCAAAGGCAGGTGATTGTGAGCTTGCTACACGTAGGGTGGTTGCTGTTGTTAGGGGATCTCTTTTTACCCGTCTTAGTAGGGTTAAATGGCATAGCCGGTGTGCTGGGGCTGGTTATTCGTTTTGGTGCGGGGGTTGCCCTTGCTTTAGGTGGGCAATTTATGGGGCGGCATCGTTATGGACGGTCTATGGCGTTATTGATGGGGTTGGCGGCTCTTATGGCTTTAGCAGGGAGATTTGCCGCATGATGGCCGGTTTCGTCTGTGCTTTGGTATTAGTGCTGCTAACTTTAGGGAGGGATGGTCGCTGGTTGCCGCTTTATGGAGTGTTGTGTGCGGCGATTGTACAGGCCTCCGGTATGGGGATTTTGTCTGTATTGGGCATGGTTATGCTCCCTGTGTTTAACATTGTCACATGGGGTATCGTGCGCCGCTTTTCTGTCGCAGAGGAAGGGCAGGTTGCTGGCGGGCGTGGTATTATGCCGGTGATTATGACCCTCCTTTTACAATTTGTCCTGGCATTTTTTGGAGCGGGTTTAGGGCTGGTACCGACCTTTGGTATCGGTCTTGTGCTTGCAGGTTTATGTGCAGCTGTATGCGGTGGGGCACTTTCACAGTTTTGTGGGCTGGTCATTGCTGTTGATGGTCTATTTGTTATGGCGTGTGTTCTGCCTTCTTGGGGGTTGCTGGTGACATCTGTGGCTCTTTGGGCCGTGATGAACCTGTTGGCTCTAGCTTTATTGCCGCGTTTGGCGTGGCGTAGGGTGGAGGAACGCTAATGCCTGCTGGAAATCTAGTTGCCTCCATATCGGCAACATATGAGGCCGGCTTGTTTGCTTCACCGATTGTTTTTGGTCTGTTTAGCTGGCCTTTTTTGGTGGTCTGGGTACTGTGGGCGTCAGCTCGAAAAGGGCAGGCCCGTATAATGAGTATCGTGGGGCTAGCCCTTAGTGCTGTTGCGCTTCTAGGCTGTTCTGGGGGACTTAATTGGAGGGAGATATTTAGCCTCGCATTAGAATCTTGCGTGCCTGTTTTGTTATTTACCCTTCAAGGGGCTCATCCTGAGCATGAAGGCCGGGTGTGGGGCGGTATGGGCACATACTTGCCGTTCCTTGTGGTTGGCTGTGTATTGATGGGCTCCTTGCTCCATGCACGATTGGCTGTGTTGTTCTTTGATGGAGCTGGAACGGTTATGCTGGCCTGGTGGGACAGCCGTGCAACACGTCGTGCTATGCCTGCTTGGGAGATGGTACGCCTGCGTTTAAGTGGGGTTGTGCTGGCAAGCCTTGGTGTAGCGGTATCTCATGGTGGAGCACTTTTCCCTAGTTTAGAAGGTGCTCAGACTATTGGGCAGGTATTAGCCATTGCTGGGTTATGTATGACCGCAGGCTTGGGAAGTACTTTGTCGAGTGTGGCTGAGCTTGATTTGTTAGATATTGGTCTGCGCTTTGTGCCGTTGATGATGTTGCTCACAATGGCTGTTACCCCGTTTGCTCGTTTGTTGATGATGTGCGCTGGGTTGCTCAGTTTGTTTGTTACCATGCTTGGGTGGCGGGGGCGTCTCCCCTTATTGCCTTGTTTAACAAGCCTTGGCCTTTTGGCTGCTGCAACAGGGCAGATGGTCGCATTGCTATTATTATATGCGGTATCTGTTTTGGCGATATCTGTGCGGTTTGGTTATCCATCCTCTAGTCGAGGGGATGGTGTGACGTTATCTGTTCAACTTGTTCTACCTGTTGTGATTGTTGTGCTGCTGTCCTTAGGCCGGGAGATGAATTGGGTAGAGCTTAGCGTCGTATTACTCTACATGATGTTAGGGTTACGTCGGCTTGATATGGCTGCGCTGCCAGATGATTTGCTTTTATTATGGCGGCGAGGTGGCTGGATGATGCGCCTTATTATTGGGTTTTTTGGTGTGTTGTCGGTGTTTGCCTTATGTTGGCTGGTGAAAATGCACGTCTATATAGACGTCTTGCCGCAGGGAGGGAGTGTGTCATGAGGGACATGCCCGCCACTTTTGAAGGTGAACGAATAGGGCTATTCCATTACCGTGTGAGTGCTGAAAGTTGGCAGCATCTCATACGCCGGAATGAACGGATGATGAGCCTGCTTGCTTTCTGGGCAGATGAAGATGACGCTACGGCTTTATTTTTGGTGGAGGGAGAACGTCCTTTACTTGTTAGTACTGCGGTAAAGAGAGGGCATTATCTTGCTGCATCGGAATATTACCCGACAGCACAGTGGGGGGAGCGGATTGCGCGGGATCTTTGGGGGGTTGAGGCGTGGTCAGCTCTTGATGATAGCCCTGCACTGGATGATGGAAGCTGGTCTATTACCGCACCTATGTCCGCTCATCCGTTCCCTGTGGCAGAAGGAGGCGGCCAGCCTCTGCCGAGGTGTCGTATCACACCAACACGTTCTCCTGTGCCGGGGCTTTTGGGGGTGCAATATGAACTCGCTGATGGGCGAATGGAGCAGGTGGAATTACAGATTGCCGCAGGGCATCGTGGCGTATTATCTCAGTTAAAGGGAATAAAGGTTGAGGAAGCCTTACCTCTTATCGCACGCATTTCTGCGGCGGGGTTTGTGACGCATCCATTGGCCTTTGTGCGTGCTGTGGAGCAAGCACAGGGGCAGGTGGTTGATGCCAAAGAGCGAGATAGGCGTTTGATTTTATTAGAGATTGAACGTTTAAGTTTACATCTGTTCGATTTAGCTCAAACAGCCGAGGCAGCTCAGATAGGATTACTGGCAAGCCTTTGTGATCACACACGTGAAGCTATAGCGCAGATATGCGAGCGTTATGGCCTAGGTCGTCGTTTAACAGATACCATTCATTTTGTAACAGAGCCTAGCTCTTATGATGAAGCGGTGATGGGGGCGTTTATTGATGAGGTCTCTACATCGGTAAGGCATCGATTACCGTTGATGAAGCCGTTGAGTCGTTTGTTTGAAAACCGCCTTAAATCTCTTGGTGTTATTCCAACAGAGCAAGCGTGGGACTACGCTTTAGGGGGGGTAACAGGGCGGGCGAGTGGCCGTTATTTAGACATGCGCTATATGAGCGAGGGGGCACGCTTACATGCCATGGGTGGAGCTGGCCGTCATGAAGGCGATGCTTGGGCACGCAATAGGCAGCGTTTTGCTGAGCTTGAAGAGTCCTTAAGGCTATTAGAGCAAATTATGGAAGGTTTTGGCCAACCAGGCGAGGAGCATATACTCCCCAAAACAGGGGAGGGACTAGGTGTTGCCGAGGGAGCCCGGGGGGACGTTTGGTATTGGGTAAAGTTACAGGCGGGTAAAATAGAAAGCATCCAGATGCGAGACCCTGCTGTGCCATTATTAGCGGTGCTGGGGCAGGTGATGGAAGGTCACTATCCTGACCAGTTGAGAGTTATATTAGCGTCTCTTGGTATCTCTCCTGCAGGCATGGCATTGTAAGAGATAGTGTCTATTCAGGTGGTTCTGATGGTGCTGCAATGAGGAGCGGTTGCGAAGATATGCCGATATGGCAAGGGGTGGCTCCTCGTTTATCACCATCGCTTTGAATAGGATGTCCCGCTTCGGAAAATAAAATATGCTGCCCTGTGATCATGGAGAGGGCGGGGGTAGTGTATGGGCGGTGGGCAAGGCTACATATGAGTTGTCTCAGAAAAGACTTTACGTTCAGTGTGTGTAGCATGAGAATAGAAAAGCTTTTTTGCTCATAATAATGGCGAGGGAACAGCTTATAGCGTCCTCCATAAAAAGCTCCTTTAGAAATAATGGTGAGATAAGAAGAATAGTTTATATGGTCGATTTGTACGCTGGTGGGGCGAAAATTATAGCGAAATAATAGCGTCCCTGCAGATATGACATATGCCCAACGCCCGATGAGTTTTTTGAGAGTGTGCGATACGTTATGCACAATCCACCCATCAGGTCCGATCCCAGTCATTTGGATAATAATTTGCCTTTGTTCACGGGAGAGAGTGGTAGGAGGCGCCTCCAGGACTCCGGGCCATATTGTGCGTGTTTGTCCGCTTGCTAATAAAGCTGCGTTGCGTTTTGTTTCAAAAGGGATGTTAAGCTCGCTTGCGAGAACATTCGCCGTGCCAATGGGAAGCACACCTAGAATAATGGAGCTACCAACAAGAGCTTGTGCAACCTCTGCAATGGTCCCATCCCCACCAGCAGCAATGATAATATCTGCTGCGTGTTCATGCCGTGCCTTTTGGGCGATTTCTTCAGCATTGCCGGCATGGCTGGTGAAGGCGCGGGAGGTTATTATGCCTGCTTGACGGAGGGAGTTCTCAAAGAGGCGTAGCTTATTGGGTGAATAATGCCCCGCAGTAGGATTAATGATCACTAGAGCATGTTGAGGCATATTATAGTCCATATTCGTACTTTGTTAGCCATAGAAGCTCTTATGGTAGAACGCTATATGCCATAAAGATGAAATGATAAGCGGTCTAAGATTTTCTAATAGGTGTTTTCTGAGGCCGATGAAGTTAGGGTGGCACCTTTAAGCAAGGGGTAGAAAATTTATGTCCTCAGCGCCGGTGACGATTTTACGGGCTTTTTTGGATGTACAGAAGTCACGACCTCGTCCGCAGCGGCGTATACGAGGTAAACACTCTGCCCGTATTAGGCTCTTTACGCTTGAGACGGGAAGTTGTGAGGGCTGCGCTATGGAGATGATGGCCCTTAAAGGGAGTGCATTTCCTTTGGAGGGCAGTGGTTTCCAATTTGTACACCATCCTGAAGATGCCGATTGGCTTTTGGTTACAGGAAGTGTGACCCGTAGCAGCGCAAGTGCTTTAGCAGCGGCATGGGATGCGATGCCAGCGGGGCGCAGCCTGATTGCTGTAGGGGATTGTGCGTATAATGGTGGGCGATGGGGAGCAAATTACGCTACGTTGGGCGGGATCCATGCATTGAGCCGGGTATATAAAACAATACCCGGCTGCCCGCCGTCACCTTCGGCTATTCTTCAAGCGTTGGGTGACTTAGTTGAGGAGTCTTCTACAGGTTCCCATGCTTCTTCTGCTTCACGGCGTAGGCGCCAGTAAGAGCGGCGGGAGAGTGGGATCATAATAAGGTAGATCACTCCTGCAATGGCTAATGCACCCCAAGGCTCTGCAATAAGAATTGCTGCATATGTACCTGTTCCTAATAAGAGGGGCAGGATATAGCGGGCTGGGACCTTAAAGTTTTTAAAAGACCAGATAGGCAAGGTCGACACCAGCAGAAGTGCGGTGACAATCAAACAACCTGCTGAAAGCCATGGTGAATGAGCAAATTGCTCTATCTCTGGCATATGGTTCCGTTGCGCTTCTAGCCCAAGGAAAACAGGGAAGAGAGCCAGCCCGGCCCCTGCCGGTGCGGGAACGCCAGAGAAAAAATTTGCTGCATATTCAGGAGCGTTCTCATCATCCAAAGCAGAATTAAAGCGTGCGAGCCTCAAGGCCATGCATACCGTAAATAAACTGATAGGGATAAATGAGAGGCGGTCTGTTGCAGGGAGAGCCCATAGCATCAGGACAAAGGGAGGCACTACGCCAAAGCATACAAAGTCTGACAAGCTGTCAAACTCAGCTCCGAAGCGCGATGTTCCCTTTAGTAAGCGGGCGATCCGGCCATCGAGCCCGTCCATACATGCGGCAATGACGAGAGCGCCTGCCGCATGAGTGAATTTTCCAACCATGGCGAATTTAATCGCACTCAACCCAGCACAGAGGCCAAGCATGGTAAGAATATTAGGGACGAGACGGTTAAAGGAGAGACCAGTTACACGCCGCCGTTTGCGGCGGTAAATGTGTTTAATCCCTTTCTGGGGAGATGTGTCTTGCATACAGTTATGGCCTCAGAGTTTTGCCAAAACCGTTTCGCCTCCGACCATCGTCTGCCCTTTTGTAACAGTCGGGGTGACACCCGGAGGCAGATAGACATCTGTACGAGAACCAAAGCGGATCAAGCCAAATAATTCACCAGCTTGGACGCTATCGCCTTCTTTAACTTCGCAAAGGATACGACGTGCAACAAGCCCAGCGATTTGCACAACGGCAATATGGCGGCCGTCTTTCATGCGAATGCGGAGCTCGTTACGCTCGTTATGTTCAGACGCTTTATCAAGGCTTGCATTTAAGAAGCGGCCTGGGTGGTATGCAATTTTCTCAACGGTACCGCTAACAGGCATACGGTTTACATGTACGTCCAATACGGAGAGGAAAGTGGAAACACGCCACACCGGCTCAGACCCCATTCCTAAAGCGGGTGGAGGAGCAACCATGGAGATACCTGTAATACGACCATCCGCACTAGCGAGAACGAGGTCTTCCCCTTGAGGAGAGAAACGCTCTGGATTACGGAAGAAATAAAGGCAAAAGCCTGTGAAGGCAAAACCGACATTACCGATAAAACGTGTCAGCCGCCACGGTGTCGCACGGCCTAAAAAGCCAGCTAATAAGCCGATGCCTAAGAAAGGCTTTGCAGCACGATGCGGCGGGGCGAGGACGAGTTGGAATGATTTAATGAGTGACATATATTTACTCATACGTTACGGGCCGGGGAGGTCAAGCCTTTCCTGACCTAAATGGGGAAGAACATGACGCTCTATAGCCTTTTAGCAGCATAGTTCTAGGTGGTCTGTCTTTTTTTCAAAAAAGATCAAAACGACGGGCCAGAGTGGCGTCTTTCTAAGAATGTATGCCTTGGAAATATATATTAGGAGGAAGAATATGAGTGCAGTTATTACGCCGATTAAGGCGCTTAAAGATAATTATGTATGGCTTGTGCAAGATGGTGCAGAGGCATGTGTCGTTATAGACCCAGGTGAGGCAGCCCCGGTGGAGGAGGCATTGTCTGGCCAGGCGCTGACGGCGATTTTGTTAACACATCATCATGCTGACCATATTGGTGGCGCAGAAGCCTTGCAGCAGCGCTACCAAGTGCCTGTTTATGGGCCGAAAGATATCGCTGTGGTGGATCATCCTTTAGTAGGGGGTGAGAGTGTGCAGTTAGGAGAGCTTTCACTGCGGGTGTTAGCAACACCGGGTCATACATTAGACCATCTTGTCTATGTATTAGAGGGAGATAAACCGGCTCTTTTTAGTGGAGATACGCTCTTTAGTGCAGGGAGTGGCCGATTGTTTGAAGGAACAGCCGAGCAACTTTTTAAGAGCCTACGCCAGTTTGATGGCCTTGCAGATAGTACGTTAGTATGTCCAGGCCATGAATACACAGAGGGGAACCTAGCTTTTGTGGCGTCTTTAGGGAATGAGACAGAGGCTTTAAGGGTGCGGACGCAAGACGTAAAAGTTTTACGTGCTGAAGGGCTGCCATCTGTGCCTGTGCCGTTGGGGGTGGAAAGAAAGGTTAATCCATTTCTTATGGCGGGTAGTGGTGAGGAGCTAGCACGATTGCGGGCGCTTAAAGATCAATTTTAAAATTATCTCATGGAATAGTGTAGCAGTTAGCTTGACTACGCCATGAGATAGATGGTCGTAACGCAATGATTTTAGGCAGTTGTAATATCAAGCCCAATATCTAGTGCGGTAACGCTGTGGGTAAGCCAGCCTAGGGAGAGAACATCCACCCCTGTTTCTGCCATATTGCGGGCTGTTTGTGGTGTGATGCCGCCGGAAGCTTCTGCAATGGCCCGGCCATTAATCATTTTTACAGCTTCACGCAGCATATCGGGTGTCATGTTATCAAGAAGATAAGCATCGGCTCCATGCGGGCAGGAAAGCGCTTCTTCAAGTTGGGCGAGTGAATCGACTTCCAGCTCAATTTTCATAAGATGTCCGGCCCGTTCGTGTGCTGCTGCGAGGGCGGAGGGAATGTTACTGCCGAAGAGAGCGAGATGATTGTCTTTGAGCATAATCGCATCATCTAGCCGGTGCCGGTGATTGCTGCCGCCTCCTGCACGAACAGCGTATTTTTGTAGGGCACGCAGCCCGGGGAGAGTTTTGCGGGTGCAGCACACACTTACACCCGTTCCCTCAACAGAGCGTACAATCTGCCCTGTTGTGCTGGCGATACCGCTTAAGTGAGACAGTAGGTTTAGTGCAACACGTTCACCACCTAAAATAGCACTTGCATCTCCTTCAACAATAGCGAGTGTATCACCGGGGTGGATCTGGTCGCCATCTTGTTTAAGGGCGGTGAAGCGAACATTTTTATCAAGCAAAGCAAAGGTAAGTTCGGCACCGGGGAGCCCTGCAACAATACCTTCCTTGCGTGCTTGGAAGGAGGCTTTAAGAGAGGGGCGGCCTTGGAGAAGTGATTGCGTTGTAACATCCCCGCCTGTTCCAAAATCTTCTTGCAAAGCGGTGCGGATGACAGGTTCCCATAAAAGATTGGGTAAGAAGAGTGTGTCGAGAGACATAATATGGACCAGTGCGATTGAGAGAGGGGGATTAAGAAGAGAGCGGAAGGTCTTTTAATTGCCAGGAATGGCGTGAGGGAGGTAGCGGGCCGGGGCTATCTTCCCGCCAATGCGCTCCACGTTGTTCGTCTCGGTGTAATGCCGCCCAGCCGATAAATGAGGCTGTAAGAGCGCAGAGATTTGTCTTCGCGTGTGGCAGGGTTTTTTCTAGGAACTCTTGTAGCCCTTGCTTATGGCGTAAAATGCCAAGATGTCGCTGCATTTCCGCCCGGAAAGGCCAATCAGTTGTGTAATGCGGTGTTGGAGAAGATGGGGCCGTGAGGGGGGATGAGTTGTTTGTTTGACCATTGATATCATCAGCCGCCCATTGGCCACAGACGAGGGCTTCTAGCAAAGAGTTGCTGGCAAGGCGGTTGGCCCCGTGCAAGCCTGTGCAGGCGACTTCACCACAGGCCCAAAGCCCTTGGACAGAGCTACGCCCTGTATGGTCAACAGCAATACCCCCCATGTGATAGTGCATAGCGGGCTGAACAGGGAGAGCTTGGCGCTCGGGGTCAAAACCTGCTTGGCGGCATGCTTGCGTGATACCAGGGAAACGTTCGCTAAAAGATGGGCCTGCTAAGTGGCGACCATCAATAAAGACACGTCTATTTTGGCGGAGTTTTGCAGCAATGGCACGGCTGACAACATCGCGTGGGGCGAGTTCTTCAGTAAAGCGTTCACCATTTTCGAGAGTAAGGTATGCTCCTGCTCCGCGGACGGCTTCACTAATGAGTGAGAGGCGTTTTGTATGGTCCGGTGAGGCTAAAGCTGTAGGATGGAATTGAGTAAATTCCATATCGACCAAGCGCGCTCCAGCGTGAGCGGCGAGAGCAAGGGAAATACCACGGTTGGCAAGAGGATTGGTTGTGTATTGGTATAGTCCCCCGCAGCCCCCTGCCGCTAAAATACAGTGGCGTGTGGGGATAAAACCTGTACTTGTCCAAACACCTTGTAAGGTGTCATTTGGAGCATGGAAGCCAGTGAGGGAAGCTTCAAGCCAGTGAATATTCTCTTGCTTTTTTGCATGAGTGTAGAAGCTGTGGAGAATACTAGCCCCACTACGATCCCCTCCCGCAAAGACGATACGGTTGTGGCTGTGAGCGGCCTCTAGATGCAAGGCTAGTGTGCCATCTGCATTATGCGCAAGAGGAACGCCGAGCTGAAGCAAGCGTTCAACTGCTTGCGGGCCTGCGTTAGTAATGCGTTGTACAACGGCAGGATCACATAGGCCTGCCCCCGCGCGGATGGTATCCTGTGCGTGGCTTTCTGAGCTATCTCCCGCACCACAAGCTGCAGCCATACCGCCTTGGGCAAGGGTGCTGGCTGTTGTCTCTCCGGAGAAAGACGGGGCGAGGACAACACACGGCCTGTTCAGTCGCAAAGCAGCTGAAAGGCCAGCTAGTCCCGCACCGATAATGACAGGCCAGCCTGCGTAGCGGGAGAGGAGCGTCATCAGATAGCGAGCATCCGTTCGACAGAGAGACGAGCGGGTTCTTGTAGCTCCGCAGGGATTGTGACCTCTGTACTCATGGTTTCAAGTGATTGACGAATATTCTTTAGGGTAATGCGCTTCATATGCGGGCAGAGGTTACATGGGCGGATAAACTCTGTTTTTGGATGCATAGCCGCAAGGTTATCGCTCATGGAACATTCTGTAATGAGCATCACTTTTTCAGGTTGTTTGTCGCTGATATAGTCCATCATGCTGGCGGTAGAACCTGCATGATCAGCCTCGGCAACAACATCAGGTGAGCACTCTGGATGTGCGATAATATGTAATGGACCGTGCATCCGACGATATTGGCGGATCTCTTGAGGAGTGAAGCGTTCATGCACTTCGCAACGGGCCGACCATGTGTGCATTTTTATGCCGGTTTCGTTTTCGATATTCCGGGCCAAAAACTCATCTGGGATCATAATCACTTCTGGCACACCAAGGCTCTCAACGACACGGCGTGCATTGCCGGAGGTGCAGCACACATCTGTCTCAGCTTTAACAGCGGCAGAGCTATTTACATAGGTCACAACAGGCACACCGGGATGGCGTGCCCGTAATGTGCGGACGTTTTCTGCCGTGATACCTTCTGCCAAGGAACAGCCAGCGAGCTCATCTGGAATGAGGACTTTTTTGCTGGGGTTGAGGAGCTTAACTGTCTCCGCCATGAAGTGAACCCCTGCCATGATAATGACATCGGCCTCCAAATTTTGCGCTTTGCGTGCAAGGGCAAGGCTGTCGCCACGTATGTCTGACACGCAATGGAAAATTTCTGGCGTTTGGTAGTTATGGGCCAAGATTACAGCATTATGCTTGCGCTTTAGCTCTAAAATGGCCTCGATATCATCAGCAAAGAGGCGGTCCCAGTCTTCCCGTGCCATGAGAGAGGCAACAGGGCTGTACAGCTCGGAGCGGGAAGGGCGGACAGAGATGTCCTGCAACATGGGGAGTTCCTCATTAAGGTTTATACTCACTATGAGCATAATATAGGGCTGCTTCTAGGGGTTGCCAAGCAGTATCAGCTATAAGTGATTAATTATTGCCGAGTGATGGGTTATTCCAATGGTAGGAAGGCAGCGCCTAGATAGCAGGAAGCTGCGGCAGAAGGGCAGAAACGGTAAAGCTTCGCTGGGCGCCCAGGGGCGGAGTTATCTTGTCGGCCTGTTTCTTCTACAAGCTTTTGGTGTAGAACAAGCCGGCGGAAGTTTGGTTTATGCATAAACCGGCCCGAGAGTGTTTCCATCGCTTGTTGAAGATGCAGTAGTGTAAAAGATGGCGGTAAGAGGTCAAAAATAGCCGAGCTATAGCGGATGCGCGTACGCAAGCGGGCGAGGGCTGTGGCGAGGAGGCGCCGTTCATCTCGTAAGTTAGGTGTATTGGCATCAACATGCTCGTTGGGGATGCGGGGTACGAGACCAGATTCCCATAACAGCTCGTAACGCTCGAGTACGCGCGTGTCATCCCATGGGAGGCCATCTAGCCCAAAAGCTGTGGCAATGCGGCTTTGTCGTTCGGTTCGTTCATCGGCCCAGAGTCGAATACGAGCAATAAAGTTCTCAAGTTGTTGGTTCCCACTTTTTGAGCGGCGATCTTCCCACGGGAAATGCCGATAAAGATGGGAGTGGCAGGAGAGGGGGAGATGATTGGTTAATGCAAGATAAGTGATGTGGATATGAGGTGTAGTCGTGCTTGAGCCCCCCTTTTGGGGTTCGGCAAAAGTATAAAGCTGCTCCATATAACCAATGGAGCAACCTGTAAGGGTCTCTACCCAATGGCGCAAACTTCTCTGGAGGGAATAGTGATTTCCCTCCAAACTTGGGGAATTCTGGTCATGATGCAGCAGCATGAGCTGTGGAGATGTCTCTCCAAGGGTGATGAGTACCGTAATGATGTCGGTGGGATAGAGGGTTTTATGTGTCATTGGTTTAGATAAGGCTGGAGATGCTGCGTATAAAAATCGACCATTCTTTGGGTAGAGATCCCTTTAGCTATGCCATGGTCTATAGAAAATGTCACAGAGAGAGGGTGTGACGTAAGGGCTGCTACTCTAGGGTTATGTAAGCCTTTTTGTAAAAAGCTGGTGAGGTCAGGTGGCGCAATATGCTGGAGCCAAGGGCTATTTACGGCCATGCGGAGAGCGGGCTGCCAATTTTTAAATGTAAGGGTAAGAGACCCGTTAAGTGAAGGCGTTGAGATATCTCCCGCCACCATAATACGGGGCAAAGGGGATGATGTGTGCAGCTCATTTAACGGGCGTAGATCGGTACCGAGCTCCTGTATACGGATTAGGAAAGGCGGCAATGAGGTGGAGTTGTTGGGTATTGGCGTCGGGATGATTGCAAAATATGCCCCTATATTTTCAAGGGCTGCATAATGCATGAGGGGAGAAGGAGCCGTTAAAGTGCGGCTGGTGAGGGCTATGGAGAGTAGGGCCTGGTTAGACTGTGCTTGTGGAGCAAAGCGAGCCGTGCCTTTTGTGTGGCCCAAGGTAATGATCTGAGGCTGTGTAGAGAGGGCGATCTCACCATGGGTAAAGTCAAAATGGCCTGTAAATAGTGGCTCTTCTGTGGAGGTATCAGAGAAGGATTTTTGAAGATCTAAGTGAGTATTTGCAAGCCGTGCTGTTAGACTATTTTGCTGCTGCAGAAAACGTAGAACCAGTATATCTGGCGCATGGAGCGGCAGAGCTGTTTTGAAAATGAGGCTTCGTGCCCAATCAATCCATGTACCACCAATTAAGAGGGTCGGAGTTGCTCCAGCGATATTGATATTACTGAATGTTGTGGAGATGGAAACGTCAGATAAGCGTTGCCATGCTCCAAAAGGCCAGCCTGTGGCCTGCGCTGTGTGTGATGTGATGGTTGTACGGGCGGGAAGATTGGCAGAGTGTGTAATATAAGCGATCTGCTGTGTGAGGATATTCTGAGCAGAGCGATATAATTTCCAGCTTGTGATGAGACTTATAAGAGAACAAAGCGTAATGATGATGAATAGGCGGTAATATTGCCTGACCATGATGCGATGTTTCTCTTTTCGTTAAAGGGGAATATCTAGTGAATGGATTTGTCCCCAGATGGAATTCTATCAGTTTAGAAGTAAATACGCCTCAGTGGAAAAGGGGTATAACAAGATGGAGTTGACCGCGCATTATATAAAACTGTTATTTTACAGTATATTATGGCAGTTTCGGTCAGCTATTTCTCGAGTCCTTTTGAGAGGGTGATTACTCTAAGAAGTGGAATCTATACAGGGGATGTTTTTTTCATCCACTAAGTTTTCCACAGGCTCTCGGGGGAGTTCATGCTCTGTGCAGAGTTGGTCCCATGCGGCATTGATGGCAGGAATAAGTTCACGCCCTTTAGTGGGGGGAAGGGGGGCGCCAATAGCGACCTTTAATGTGCCGGGGTATTTACGCCATGGTGAATGGGGCCAGAATAAACCAGAATTTGTTACAACGGGGATGATAGGTGAACTTGCTTGGCGAGCAAGCGCAATAACCCCATTTTGGAGCGGCGCGCGTTGTCCGGGAAGGGTTCTTGTTCCCTCAGGGAAGATAATGATCTGCCGTCCAGCAGCTTGGGCTCTGCCCACGGCATCCATCATGCCACGTAAAGCTTGTGACCCACCAGAACGGTTTACAGGGATCATCCCGCTGAGCACTAACATGGGTCCTACAAGAGGAATAGAGGTAAGCTCTTTTTTGATGACATAGGCGGGGAGAGGAACGGTGTTCATCCATACGAAGCCATCAAAAAAAGATTGATGCTGCGAAGCAATTAATGCTGGGCCGTCAGGTAGGTTTTCACGTCCAGAAATAACAATGCGGACACCACAGAGTATTCTGAGCCCCCATAAGACAGCACGTGACCATAGCTTCGCATAGCTCAAAGCAGCATCGCGTCGGTTTAGGAAACGAATGGGAAAAGCGATGATCCCCATGATGAGGGTCAGGATGACAAGATAGAGGTTAAATAAAGTACCGCGTATCAGGCTCATCATGGTGTCTCCATGTCGTACAACCCTTTTTTTAAGGGGAAGGCAAGGTGGCTAGTAAAGCGAGGATGCAGCTTAGACCTATCGTTCCTCGGGAGGTCTAAAGCCTTCTTGCTCATATTTTTGTTGGTGGGCAAGCCCTGCGCGGAGTAGCGCACCGATAAATTTAAAATATTGGTTGAGCATGAGGCTTAATGTTTGCAAGCGCCACGGCGTTGCCATAGCGGGAGGTTGGACCCAGTAAGGGGTAAGGGTGAGCTGCGGGGCGATATCGTGGAATTCTAGTATGGCGCGGCGCATATGATAGCCTGCGGTCACGAGAATAAGGTGATGGAGGTGCCGCGTTTCGGCCCATTGAGCAGTTTCCCAGGCATTTCCAATTGTTGTGGCTGCTTGGTAGCCAAGTGTGATGCGCTTCATAAGTTCTGGAGGAAGCGGGGATAGTTTTGTTATGGAGAGGATGTGCAACAAGCTGGTATGAGGCGAAACGCCAGATATAAGCAAATCCCGCCCTGTTTGTTGCTTGAGTAGATTAATACTGGCTTCAATACGGTCTTGCCCCCCGGTAAGAGCCACGATGCCATCGCAGTCTGCTGGTATGCTGCTGAGGGTAGGAGAAGGGCGGAGCGCATCAGAGCAGAAATAAAAAAATCCGCCTAAAAGGGCCCAACAGAGAATGGTGAGGCTAGCAGAGAACATCCGCCAGATAAGGGAGCGGTAACGCTTCATAGAGAGAGATGCGTCTTAGTTATGTTGATATGGAAAAAAAGTTGTGTCAGCCCCCAGCTTATGGCTGCGATGAAGCAGGGGATCAAGCAAAGTATTTCGATCAAAGATACAGGTAAAAAAAGATGAGGTGTAAAAAGTTCAGATAGATGGTGATAAGGAGGTAGGTGCAAGAGGGGGCGTAACGAGTTGCTGATGAAGGCAAGGGTGGGGATGAGTATAATATCACCGCCTATACTGCCGAGAAACGCCATAAAGCTTACGCGATTTGCAAAGAGGTTGCTAAGCTGCTGCGTGTTTGCTCCCAATGAGAGAAGAAGTCGTCTCTCTGCGGCTGTGTGCCTGCATGTTGTATATACATGGCCATAAAGAAGTGTGGCTATAAGTAAGAGAGCCCCAATGCTTATAATATAAGCCAATATTTTAGCGTTGAATTTAAGGGAGTTTATAAAGGGCCACAGGCGTGATTTTTGTGCGGGTGGGGGGATAATAATAGCATGCGGAGCCTGCTGCAGCACAAGCTTGTTGATGCTGGGGAGTGTTTCGCTCGCATGTAATATAATGATGTTGGGAAGGGTTCCTGTCCATGCTGTGGTCCAGCTTGAGAGGTTTTCTTGAATGTCTTCAGCTGGAAGAATATGTGGATCAGCTTCAGGAAAAGCACTCTTTAATGCGAGGAGAAGAGGAGCTGTTTGGAGGTCCGCTGCACCATCTAGAGGGGTAGGTAGGGCAATGAGGGTGGTATCGTTAATTTGCTGAGACCATGTATAGAGCCCTGCTTTAGTGCCTAAAGGAATACTTAAAGCAAGGCCTAAGAGCCATGTAATAAGACAGAAGGCAAGTGGTAAGAAGGCGGTTTTAGGCCGTGGTACTACGCGTGATAGGCGTGTCATGGTGCTGGTGCTTCTGGCATGGGTTGAGGCGGAGTATGTTCGCGCGTCTCAGTGTGGAAAGGAGCGGTTGTGTGAGATGTTTGAGGCGACGCGATAGGTAAGAGAAGCTGATCACCAGGTAGGAGATTACTGTAAGTATTATCTTGTGTTGCGAGTAGCGTGGTTGTGCCGTTGCGGGTGAGTTCTTTAATCGTGGAGAAGAATAGTTCTCGTAGGGAGCGTGAAAGGCTAAAGATTGGCTCATCAACTAAGAGAATAGCAGGTTGTGTGATGAGTGCCCGGGCGCAAGCCGCACGCTGTAGCGTCGTGAAGTTGACCTGAGAGGGGTGTTTATGCGCCTGGTCGTCTAGTTGAAACCAGCGAAGAATAGCTCCAGTTTCCTTGATGATATCTGCGTGGTGCAGATGGTTCAGCTCCAGTGGTAGGGCAATATTGTCGAAAATGTTAAGTGTTTCGAAAAAAGTGGGGCGCGCTGGCAAATAGCTTATACAGCGCTGGAGAATACCTCGTGTTTTCTCTGTTATTTTGGGGCCAGCATCACGCTCCATAATGCGCATGGAACCTGTTTGGAGGGGATGCTGTAAAGCGATAGTTTCAAGTAGCTTCGTTTTGCCGCTGCCAGCTGGGCCATGCAACCATAGGACAGAACCACGCTTTATATGCAGCGAGATAGACTGCCTACCTGTAGGGGTAAGGGAGTGGTCTGTCGGTAATAAAACCTGATGAAGGGTAATCATGCCGCTGTCAGTGTCTTTTGTGCTACAGGTGACATGGCTTTGTTAAAATTTCTTAGCGAGCCATGTTGATGCTGTTGCTGATGCTGCAGCTATCATCATTAAGAAAATCCCAATTAGAATAATCCCCAAAGGGGTAACTCCAAATCCTGCAATAACTAAGCGTGTTGGCAGGAGGGTCGAGAGATGAGCAATGAGGTCATGTGTTTGTGGGTCATCGCTTAATGAACCGAGGTTCGTACTGGCGAGCTTAACAAAAGGCAAAATAAGAGCCCAACCTGCACCAAGTATCAAGAAAATAGGCGCAAGAAGTTCTGTCAACTGGATAAGAAAATTAGCAATGAAATGAGCGAATACCCGCCAAATGTTAAAACAGCATTTCTTTGTAGGTGGATTTGTGCTTCTATGTGGGAGGTAAATATCAGAAAGTAAGCGCTCTTCCCGAGAGGGAGAAAAATTGGTGGGTTGCTGTGTATCCATGGATATTTCAGACCTTACTGTGTTCTGCCATATCGGCAATGAAGCGGATATGAAGGGTGCTGTCAAAAGCGTGATACTATTCTGCACCTAACTTTAAGAGAGCCATAATGCAAATTATCCCTATGCCGGATGTAAAAGATGCCAAGCTCCTATTGGTGGATCCAGATGGTCCAGAGAGGAGTCGTGTCTTAGCGTTGCTCCAGCAAAGAGGGATGGATGTTACCTGCCGCGAAAGCGCGGAAGAGATGCTCAACATATTAGAGGCGCGCAGCAGGGAAGGAGCTGTCGACCTTGTGGTATGCCGCTCCTTATATAAGGGGATGAGCGCTGGGCAGTTTGTTCATCGTGTTAAAGAGGCCCCCATTATGCAGGGCGTGCCTGTGCTCATGCTGACAGATGATTCGTCTCCAAGCGTTGAACTGGAAAGTTTTGAAAGTGGTGCAGATGCATATCTTTCCAGCACGGCGCATGCAGATTTGCTTTTTCTGCGGATTAAGACATTGCTGCAATTGGCAGCAGAGAAGCGTAGTTTTCAGTTAAAACCTAAAAAGAAGCTGGCTCGAGTGGTGTTTGTTCGCCCACCAGCTGATGAAGCAGCTTTTGATGTAGAGAGTATTCCAGCAGCTTTGGCTGCTTTTGAAGATGAAACCTCAGAGGAGGATGGTGAGGCGCCCAGTTTGGGGGAGTTGCTGTGGAGAGATGGCCATACAGTTACAACGTTGATGAGGTCTAACGAGCTGCTGGATGGTGGCTGGCTGACAGGACGTGATGGACCGGACTGCATCGTTTTAGAAGATCTGGATGATAGTGAGGATGCACTAACATTCTGTACGCTTCTTAATGCACGGCGTGCTGCCTTAAAAGAACAAGGCGAGATCCCTTTTAGTATCTTGGGTATTGTTCCAGAAGAGCATTTTAGAGAGCGCTCTTGCGCTGCTTTTTTTGAAGCTGGTGTATCAGACCTTGTCCCAAGTGATTCACCGCCAAGTGTATTGGCTTTGCATATTCGTGCTGTGGTGCGTAGCCGGCGTGAGCGTGAATTGTTTATGCAAAGAGAGAGGGAGCGCCAACAATCTGTGGTGGCGTTAGAGACAGCGCGTGCGGAAACGCAATTAGCTGAGGCAAGGGCAGAAGCGAATAGGGAATTTGTTCAGGCGCAGTTTCGTTTAGTGCATACCGCAAAAATGGCGTCACTTGGTGAGCTGGTTGCTGGTATCGCACATGAGATCAATAATCCGCTTGCCTTTACTCTTGGTCATGCAGAAACGGTTAAACGCTGCTTAGCATCTTTGGAAGCTGTCTTGCAGTTAGATGATAATAAACGGCACGCAGCTCGAGCTATGGCGCGCATTGAGTCGATGAAAACAGGCTTGAGGCGGATCCAAGAGTTAGTTGTGCGCTTGCGACGTTTTTCACGTCTGGAAGAAGGCACATGGCGTTCTGTCGATACACGAGAAGCTATTGATACAGGGCTTGCTCTTTTAGCACATAGATTGGGTAAAGATGTTCGTGTGGAGTGCAGGCTTGAAGCCCCACAATATCTCGTATGCCAAGAAGAGTTATTCCACCAGGCGGTGATGAACATCATCGGTAACTCTGTTGATGCCATTAATGAAATGCCTGAAGAAGAGAAAGACAGCCAAACGGGCCTTATCCTAGTCGAAACATTTTTGCAGGATAATGTTTATGAGATTGTGATTAGTGATAATGGCAGTGGTATAGAAGAAAAGGTTCGGGAGCGGATTTTCGACCCATTCTTTACAACAAAAGCGCAAGGGAAAGGTACGGGGCTCGGTCTTTCTATTGTGCATGGCGTTGTGGATGCACATGGTGGGACAATTGATGTATATGAGACGACCCCTGGTGCACAGAAAAACCCAGGTGCTTGTTTTAAGATTAGATTGCCTGTTCATGAGACGTCAGATGGCTGGGCAGTGAAGGATCCGAATAAAGGGGCCAAGGCAGTATGAGTAAGATGATCACAGCAGGGGCCAGACCGCGTGTTTTACTCGTCGATGATGAAGAAGAGATTCTCATTGCATTGGGCGATATTTTGGAGGACACGTGCGATTTGCTGACAACGGTTAGCCCGAAAGAAGGGCTAGCGTTTCTTGAACAATATCAGGATGTGTCTGTCATTATTTCTGACCAATATATGCCAGAAATGACAGGTGATCAGTTCTTAGAAGCGGCACATAAGATCTCTGATGCTCGTGCTATTTTGTTGACGGGTTATGCCGATTTAGACTCAGTAGTCGCAGCATTGAATCACGGTGGTATTGTGGCGTATCTGCCCAAACCGTGGAAGGTCGAGCATGTTTTGTCGCTTGTATATGAGGCTCATAAGCATTGGGCCGCGCAGCGTGCTTTGCGTGTAGAGCAAGTTCTGCTGCGTGGCTTAATGGATAGTCTTCCCTTTGGGTTAGTTTTCTCTGATGCGCAGGGTAATTGTATTCGTAGTAATCGCGATATCACCTCTGCAAACGAGACGGAGCATTATGCCCTGGCTTTGCGCCCTGTGATTAATAAGATGCGCCAGCAGGTGCAGAAGACAGGTGAAGCGGAGGAATGTGTCGAAGTTGCACCTTCTGAAGATGAAAATGCCCGTCTTACATGGCATCAGATTGTACGATTTGCCTTAAGATGGCCAGAAGAGGCCGGATTAGAAGGATCTTGGCAGGTATGTGCTGACCGTGACGTCACACAGCGTGTGATGATGGAAAAACGTCTAAATAATGCTGAGCGATTGGAGGCCCTTGGGCGTCTTGCTGGCGGGGTAGCGCATGATTTTAACAATCTGCTTGCGGTGCTAACAAGTTGCTTGGACATGCTGGGTGAGCTCAACCAAGATGGCGAAAAAGCTCAAGCGTCCCGCGTGAGGTGGCTAGAGCAGGCTTTTTCAGCCGTAAATCGAGGAGAAGGCCTCATCAAACGCTTGTTGCAGTTTGGGCGTGCTGGGCAGTCTGATAAAGCGAGTATCATTGATATTGTCTCTTTTTTAGAAGAACGTGTGCAGCTCTTTAGGCAGAGTTTCTACGGGGCGGATCCGGCTATTCGGTTTAATTTGTCCGTACCAGAAGAAGGTCTTCCTGGGGTGCTGACAAATCCGCAGCAATTAGAGATGGCTTTGCTTAACCTCTGTGTAAATGCCAGAGATGCCATGCCAGATGGAGGCACTGTGACAATGAGTGCCAAGAAGATAAAGCGTTCTTTGGAGGGCATATCTGGAGAGTGTGATAAGAATTGCGCACTTGCTTTGTCTGTTAGTGATGATGGTGAGGGGATGTCGGAAGAGATCCAGAGCCACATTTTTGAGCCGTTCTTCACAACTAAGTCTGATGGTAAAGGTACAGGGCTTGGCCTTGCTGGTGTTTATAGCTTTGCTGTAGCACAGCATGGTGACGTAAAAGTGGAAAGTACCTTAGGAGAGGGCACAATTCTGACTGTAGTTCTTCCTTTTGTGAAGAGTAGTTAAAGTGCTTCCTAGGGGATGATCTATTCCCCAAATGAGCTTTGTATTTATAGTATGCTCAATGTAGCAGAGGGCGATATGTCACTCTGTAGTGCTGTTGTCTATCTAGTCGGCTAGTCGGATAGATAGTGGCATGATGTAGGTAGGTTGTTAAGGCAAAGGGATTATATGGTAATGGCTGATACACAGGCGAACTGCTTTGTAACATCTCAAGAGGATAAAGCAGTCGATGCAGTTGCGGCCATAGATGGCGAACTCTCCTTATTTGATGATTGGATGGAGAGATATCAATATATTATCGAGCTTGGACGTAAGTTACCAACTTTCCCTCAAGAATGGCAGAATGATGCCCACCGTGTACCAGGGTGCCAGAGCCAAGTGTGGTTGGAGGTAAAAGAAGAAGAGGGGAAACTCTTTTTTTCTGGGGCTTCTGACGCTGCGATTGTCCAAGGCTTGGTTGCGCTTTTATTGCGTGTCTATTCAGGGCGTACACGTGATGAAATTTTAGATACAGACCCTGCATTCTTACATGAGCTTGGGTTGGTTAAAGCGCTGTCGGCTAATCGTGGCAATGGCGTTGAGGCAATGGCTCAGGCTATTCGAAACTGTGCTGCGGCGTAACGACGCTTTTTGCTGATCTGAGATTATATAAAAACCCCCTTCATAGACCTTATGAAGGGGGTTTTTATATTTATGATTTTAGTCCTGTCGTGCCCGTGTGAATGGACAGATCAATTACTCACAATTAGTGAGCTGTTGCTGCTGGGATGTCGGATTTTAGAGGGTTAGCACTTGCTTTAGCGACTGGTTGTACAGTGGCTTTTACCTCTGTTTTTTCGCATTTTGCAAAATGGCCTTTCTTGTCGCGGCAAGGTTTAGCTTTCGCTTTAACTTTTGCTTTCTCACATTTTGCGAACTGCCCTTTCTCGTTGCGGCAAGCATGTGCCTTTTCGTGGGCAAGGGCAGCGTGGCCTGTGAGGGTACCAGCAATAAGAGCAAAAGCAGCAACGCGACGGGACATCATGAAGACCCTTTCTTATGAAGTGAGCTAAATAACAAAATACGGGTCACATTTTATACCTAACTATGCCGGAAGGATAGTTAGGATATGCGTATTTTTTTGATAGGAAATAAGAAAGTTTTTATGTGTGGTGATTTTGTAGCGAATGAGGCGCCTCCTTAAAGCCTTTTGTAATAAAGGGGTGTAAAAAAGGGGGCTACTTTTTCAAGTAGCCCTCTTTTTTTAGGTTATGACGATCATCTTACAGAGCGTCATTTTGCAGTAGCTTCATCCTTTGTAGGCAAAGCATAGGCAATCAAATAATCGCCCATTTTACTTAGGAAGGATCCATGTCCCCCAGCATAGGTGACAATATATTGCCGGCCATTGATGCTGTAGGTCATAGGAGAAGATTGTGCCCCAGCAGGGAGGCGATCACTCCAAATAACATGACCTGTCGTCATATCGTAGGCGCGGATATAGTAGTCTTGTGTGGAGGTTAGGAAAGCAAGATTTCCGGCTGTTGCCAAAGGCCCACCAAGGCTTGGAACGCCAAGCTTAATAGGTGGAAGTGGCATTGGCAGCACAGACCCATGCAGAGAGTCACGCAGTGTACCATTGCGATGCTGCCAGACGACCTTATTTGTACGAAGATCGATCCCGGCCACTGTACCCCATGGTGGCGTACGGCATGGAACAGGAATACCGATTTTGGTCAGCAGTGGGTCCATGAAGGGGTGCAGATTAATAGCATAAGGAATGCCATAATTTGGCTGCAGCCCTGTTTCACCACCAGGCCCTGCTTTGCTGTCTGCTTGTGGCCAACGAGGGTTGTTAGGCCCACGAGGCACCAAGGTGGACACAAAAGGAATGGAGATTGGGTTGGTGAAGGCAACTTCACGTCGTGGGTCTACAGCAAGCCCACCCCATTCGAACATACCAAGGTCCCCAGGGAAGACGAGTGTTCCTTGGACGGAAGGTGGTGTGTAAGGCCCTTCATAGCGGAGGCTATGGAAATACACGCTACATACCATCTGGTCGAGGATGGTGGCCCCCCAGATGTCACGGTCAGAGAGAGGTTTCTCTGGGCGTAAGCTCAGGGCAGAATGCGGCTGTGTAGGGCTTGTATGGTCGCCTGTTGCAGCGCCACCTGGAGCAGGAACCTCTGTTACAGGAACAATAGGTTTGCCTGTGCGGCGATCCAGAACGAAAATATCACCACTCTTTGTTGGGATATAAATTGCTGGAACTTGGCTACCATCTTTTTGGGTAATATCCACAAGGTTTGGTTGCGCAGAGGCATCCATGTCCCAAAGGTCATGGTGAACGGTCTGATAGAACCATACAAGTTTGCCTGTATCTGCATTCAACGCAATAACCCCAGGAGGGTAGCGCTCGGCGTCATCATCACGATACCCACCCCATTGGTCAGGTGTGCCAACGCCCATAGGGATGTACACCATGTTCAGCTTCTTATCGTAAGAAGAGACGGACCAAGAGTTAGGAGAGTTCGGGTGAAAATGCGGATGTTGTTCACTTGGCATTTCGTTCGGGTCATGATTAGCAGCATCAAATACCCAAACGAGCTTACCTGTATAAACATCATAAGCGCGTGTCGCCCCAGAAGGCTGCTGAACAGACCCGTTATCTTTAACAGCACTGTTAACGATAATGAGTTTATCCGTCACAACTGGAGGAGAGGTTGGTGCATATTCACCAAGTGTTGTGTAAGGCTGATGAGAGAAGCGTAGGTCTACTTGTCCATCCTGCCCAAAGTCGCGGCAGGCTTTACCAGTAGCGGCATCAATCTCAACCATGCGGCCATCATTGACCATAGCAATGATACGTTTTGCACAGTCTTTAAGGGCAACAGCATGGCCACTGCTATCTACAGGGTTGGCTGGTGCGGAATGTGCACTCACACCACGGCATGTAAGATGCTGGAAGGTCGGCTTAACATGTAGTTGTGGGTCAAATACCCATTTTGTTTTGCCGGTTGTGGCATCTACTGCGAAGACTTTCTGATGCAAGGTGCAGAAGTAGAGCGTGTTATCAAACTCTAGAGGTGTTGCTTCGTTGGTAGCTTCACCGGGATCGCGAGAGCGATCGAGTAGATCACCTGTGCGGAGAACCCATGCAACCTTAAGATCTTTTACGTTCTTTGTATTGATCTGAGCGAGAGGTGACCAGTGGTTACCATCTTGTGTGCGTGCGTAAGAGAGCCAGTCATTAGCAGGGACATTCTCCGGATTTGCAGGAGCAGAGTTCACGAGCTCTTCTGAAAGAGAGCCGCTGATCTCAGCGGGGTCCATACATACAGAGACGATAAGAGCTACTGCACTGAGAATGATACCAAGCCCTAGGGGCCATGTTGCAGCACGGCTTGGGGTAAGTGGTTCACTGACAAAAGGAAGAAGAAGGACAACGCCAATAACAAGAACGACGTCAAGACGCGGTAGCAGGCTCCAGAAGTCTAGCCCAACGAGGCAAAGAGCCCAGATGAGCGTGCCGAGCAGAACAACGGCGTATAGTGCCATGCCGACCGGGTTGCGTCTGAAAATAAGAAAAGCGCTGAGCAGAATGCCCAAGCCGCTGAAGAAATAGTAAAGGGGACCGCCTTCAATGATGGAATAAATACCACCAGCGAGCAGTAGGAGCCCAACCAGTGCCATAGCGATGGCGACAAGCTGAGCCCAAAGCCCCTCTTTTTGGGGTGTGGAGGACATAGAAAAGCCTCAGATTGCTAAATGTCGATTCACAGATAACGCAACCTTTGCAAGCAAGGTCCGCTGCGATACCCAGTCGTTTACGTTTAAGCACATGGAAGGGTGGGCGGGTCAAGATTTTCTGGTAACATTTCGGGCAAATATAGGGCAAAAACGCTAATTTTTTGTATAATAAATAAAATATTAGAGCGTTGTTACTAAACAGCATCCTTTATGTAAGTTGTGTGCGGCTGAAGAAAAACATGGAAGTGGCGTGTTTTTCTCTTGAGGCAGGGGGCTGTTCTGCTTATAAGCGCAGCAGGTTGTGCACGCGTCCGGGCCATAAAAGTGGCATGCCCGGCCGTGCGGTCATACTACTTTGGTGGTGTGGCTTTTGAACTGAAGGAGAATAAAATGCCCAAGATGAAGACGAAGTCTTCGGTCAAGAAGCGGTTTAAAATCACCGCGACCGGTAAGGTGATGAGTGGTCCGGGTAACAAACGCCATGGCCTGATTAACCGTCCGCAAAAGATGAAACGCAGCAACCGTGGTCCGCAGACAATGACGGATATGGATGCACGTACCATCAAACAGTGGGCGCCCTACGGGCTGTCATAAGGAGATAAAAGACCATGGCACGTGTTAAACGGGGTACGACCACCCATGCCCGTCATAAGAAGGTTCTTGAGTTAGCTAAAGGCTATCGCGGGCGTTCTTCTACGAATTATCGCATCGCTCTTGAGCGTGTTGAGAAGGCACTGCGCTATGCGTACCGTGACCGTCGCAACAAAAAGCGTGATTTCCGCTCCCTGTGGATCCAGCGTATCAGTGCTGCTGTGCGTGAGCACGGCCTGACATATAGCCGTTTCATCAACGGTTTGAACAAGGCTGGTATTGAGATCGACCGTAAGGTTCTTGCCGCAATTGCTTATGATGATGCAGCTGCTTTTGCTGAGATCGTACGCAAGGCCCAGGCAGCCCTGTAAGAAATATCTTTCTATCGTATAGATGAGCTTTGCGAGTCTGTGTGGTAGGGGAGACGTGATTAGCGGGCTACTCTGGCAACAGGGTGGCCCGTTTTTCTTTGAGGCTGCTTCAGAAACTTTTGGGCCATGATATTATGTGGCTGAATGGTTTTTGAAACAGGCTCTTAAAGTTGTTGGAAGATAGGCTATGGCCAGTGACCTTGAAAATCTGAAAAGTGAGACGCTTGAAGCCCTGGCGCAAGCACAAAACCATGCTGAATGGGATGTAGTGCGTGTGGGGGTGTTAGGGCGTTCGGGTAAATTGACCGGCTTATTACGCCAGCTTGGTTCTTTCCCACATGAGGAGAGAAAAGAGCGCGGCCAGTCCTTGAATCGTCTACGTGATGAGTTGACGAAACTGATCGAAGCGCGTGGAAAAGAGATTGAAGAAGACGCCTTACAGCAGCGTTTGCAAGCAGAGCGTGTTGATATTACTCAGCCACCTGCTTCTGCCCGTTCGGGGTTGATTCATCCCATCAGCCGCACGATTGAAGAGATTACGACAATCTTTGCAGCTATGGGCTTCCGCCTTGCTGAAGGCCCCGATATTGAGAGCCAGTGGCACAATTTTTCGGCACTGAATACACCTGAGCATCATCCAGCTCGGACTGAGCAAGATACGTTCTATCTGCCTGGTATAGAAGGGGATGATGAACAACGTGTATTGCGGACCCAGACATCTGGTGTGCAGATCCGTACGATGCTCCAGCAGGAGCCACCTATTCGTATCATCGCGCCAGGCCGAACCTACCGTGCCGACCATGATGCCACACATTCACCAATGTTTCATCAATGCGAAGGCTTGGTGATTGATAAGTGCATTACGCTTGGTCATCTCAAAGGTTGCTTGATTGAGTTCCTGCGTGTCTTTTTCAATAAGCCTGATCTTCCTGTGCGTTTTCGTGCGTCATATTTCCCGTTTACTGAGCCTTCCATGGAGGTAGATA
Source organism: uncultured Acetobacteraceae bacterium (assembly GCA_946476985.1). GTDB lineage: Bacteria > Pseudomonadota > Alphaproteobacteria > Acetobacterales > Acetobacteraceae > Bombella. Next base: position 28,371 of record CAMKWS010000005.1, on the reverse strand, counting down.
TCGGGTGGTCTAAAGAGACTGGCGTTATTGGTGCAGGAGCTGATTGGCTCGAGGTGCTGGGCGCCGGTATGGTTCATGCTCGCGTTTTAAGTAATTGTGGCGTGAATTCTGCTGAATGGCAGGGGTTTGCCTTTGGGATGGGAATTGAACGTCTGGCGATGTTGAAGAATGGTATCGCAGACCTTCGCTCTTTCTATGAGAGTGACCTGCGCTGGTTACGTCATTATGGATTTTCATCATTGTCCCCAGCAACGCTGACGGAGGGTTTCTGAGCATGAAGTTTTCACTCTCATGGTTGCGTAACCATCTTGAATTTACAGCCTCTTTAGATGAGATATGCACAACGCTAAATCGTATTGGTTTAGAGGTTGAGGCGGTAGAAAATCCGGCGGAGCGTCTAAAGGGCTTCCGGACGGCGAAGATACTAGAAGCCGGCCGACACCCTGATGCTGACCGTTTGCAAATCTGCCGTGTCTCAGCGGGTGAAGGGTTTGAGGAAGTGCAGGTGGTGTGCGGTGCCCCTAATGCACGAACAGGCCTGCATGTAATTTTTGCTCCACCGGGGACATATATTCCTGGTAGCGATATGACAATCAAGCCGGGTAAGATCCGTGGGCAGGTCAGTAATGGGATGCTTTGCTCTCTACGAGAGTTGGGTCTTGGGGAAGACCATGAAGGCATTGCCGAACTGCCAGATGGAGCTCCGTTAGGTAAGGCTTATGTACAATATGCCGACCTAGATGATCCTGTTATTGAGATTGCTATTACTCCTAATCGTGGCGATGCGCTGAGTGTTCGTGGTATTGCACGAGACCTTGCGGCGGCTGGTGTGGGTGTATTGAAGGCATCTGTGGCACCAAATCTTCAAATTCAGGGTACAAGCCTGATGAATTGGAAGATCGACCACCCTGCATGTAGCTATGCGACAGGCCGTGTCATTCGTGGTGTTAAAAATGGCCCTAGTCCAGCTTGGCTGAAGCAGCGTTTGGAAGCTGTTGGCCTGCGGTCACAGTCGGCTTTGGTAGATATTACCAATTATATCATGATGGATATAGGCCGTCCTCTGCATGTATTTGACCTGAAGAAGCTGACAGGTAAGGAGTTGCTCCTTACCCGCGCGGCTGGTGAGACATTCCGTGCATTAGATGGGCAAGAATATGTTCTTGGTAAGGATGATCTTGTCATTGCTGATGATGCAGGCGTGCAATCTCTCGCAGGGATCATCGGTGGTGAGGCGAGCTCTGTTACAGACGGGACAACGGATGTTTTTTTAGAGTCCGCCTTGTTTGATGAAGTGCAAATCGCCCTGACAGGACGGCGCCTCGGTGTGCAGACAGATGCACGCTACCGTTTTGAGCGCGGTGTAGACCCTGCCATCGTGCAAGTGGGTTTGGATGCCGCTACGGCTCTCATCCTTGAGCTTTGTGGTGGTGAGGCGAGCGAGATGACGGTTGCAGGGCAAGAGCCTCAGTGGCAGCGTCAGGCAAGCCTGCGGTTTGAACGTCTTGCAACATTAGGTGGGCTGGACATTGCGGCTGATGATGCTGTCTCTATTTTGGAGACACTTGGCTTCACCGTAGAGGAGAAAACAGCTGAGCAGGCGACATTCTCCGTCCCTTCATGGCGTAATGATATTGCCTCAGGCAAGGTGTTGGCACAGTCCACAACATTGGATGAAGGCAAAGCTGTAGCTGCTGCTGCCAGTGTGCAGCAGGGAGAAGCAGAAGCAGACCTTGTGGAAGAAGTGCTGCGTATTCGTGGGTTGGATGAAGTCCCTGCTGTGGCGTTGCCACGGACAACAATGGTACCCGCGCCAGCTGTTACACCACAACAAGCACGGGCAACGATGTTACGCCGTTTATGTGCTGGGCGTGGTTTGATGGAAACGGTAGGTTTTTCCTTCGTGTCCGACCAGGATGCGGCCTTCTTTGAAGAGCCGCAGGAAGAAAATCGACTGTTAAATCCTATTGCTGCTGATCTGAACCAGCTTCGTCCCACACCGTTGATTAATTTGCTGCGGGCGTTGGGTAGAAATCTGGCTCACGGGCAAGGTTTTTCTGGCGATGCTGCATTTTTCGAGCTGGGGCCATGTTTTGGGCAGAAAGGTAATCGCCTTGTATTGGCGGCGGTACGTGGTGGTGTTTCAGCTCGTATGCCGGGTCAAGTTGCGCAAGAGCCAACATGGATGGACGCCAAAGCAGACCTTATGGCCGCTTTAGCAGCTTTAGGTGTTGCTGAGGCATCTTTGAGCAGCGTTGCCGAGGCAGCTGAATATTATCATCCAGGGCGCTCTGGTGTGGTGAGGCAGGGACCTAAGCAGGTTCTTGGTAGCTTTGGTGAGCTGCACCCACGTTTGGCGCGTTATTTCGGGTTGAGCGGCACAGTCGCCATGTTTGAGCTGGAGCTTGACCGTGTTGCCTTGCCAAAGGTGAAGCAGAAGAAAGCACCGGTTCTTTCTAGTCTACAGCCTGTAAGACGTGATTTTGCTTTCCTTGCAGAGAAAAAGGTTCTTGTTCAAGATCTCTTAAAAGCTGTGCGTATGGCTGATAGGAAGTTGATTGTGGATGTCAGCCTCTTTGACATTTTTGAAGGAGGTTCTGTCCCGGAGGGGTATCGCTCTTTAGGGGTGGAGGTTGTTTTACAGCCGCACCAAGATAGTCTGACAGATGCACAGCTTGAAGCGTTAGCTAACGCAGTTGAAGCTGCTGTGCAGAAGGCAACAGGGGCAAGCTTGCGCCGGTAAGGGCGCGTAAAGATGAGAGAGGGAGCACAGGCAAATGGTAAATGAAGCTCCAATAGCTGGTGAAGTCCCTCTCTATCATCATGGCAGAGTTATTTGGATCCTCGCTGGGGAGGCGAGTGGGGATAGTATTGGTGCTCGCTTAATGCAGGCGCTCCACCGGATTGATCCAATGCTTGTGTTCGCAGGGGTTGGTGGCGGCCGGATGGAAGCCAGAGGCTTGCGTAGTCTTTTTCCTATGTCGGATCTCTCCGTTATGGGGTTTATGGAGATTCTGCCAAGGGTACGTTTGCTTTCTCAGCGCTTACTGGAGGCTGAGCAGGATATTGAGCTGCGCCGCCCAGATATTGTTATTACGATTGATAGCCCAGGTTTCTCATTCCGTTTGCTTAAACGTATTAGCAAACTGGATGTACGGCGGTTGCATTATGTTGCGCCTCAAGTATGGGCGTGGCGTGAAGGGCGGTTGAGGAAGTATAAGGGGCTGTGGGACAGGCTATTATGCCTTTTTCCGTTTGAGCCAGCGTGGTTTGCTGAGCGAGGTTTTGGCGCCCGGTTTGTAGGGCATCCTGTGTTACAATCAGGCGTGCCGAATGGAGATGCACAGCGTTTCCATAAACGGCATGATATTAAACCAGATAGTCCAGTTTTGGTTCTAATGCCGGGTAGTCGAGCATCCGAGGTGCCTAAACTATTACCTGTTTTTGAGAAAATGCTCACAATATTATGGCAGCGTTTTCCCGACTTACAGCCAGTGATACCAGCAACAGCTGCTATGGCACCTTTGGTAAAAAAGCTCGTGAAGCGTTGGTCAGTGCATCCTTCTATCGTTGCAGATACGCAAGATAAACATGATGCGTTTGCGGCGGCTGATTGTGCTTTGACCAAATCTGGGACATCGACCTTAGAACTGGCTATGGGACGTGTTCCTATGGCAGTGACCTATAAGGTGAACCCTTTTTCTGCGATTATGGCACGTCTTTTAGTACGCGTGCCATATGTTGCGATGGTGAATATTTTGGCTGGGCGAGAGGTTGTTCCTGAGTTGCTGCAGGAGAATTGTACGCCGCAGAAATTAGCAGATGAGGTAACTTCTCTCCTAACTGATGAAAAGAAGAGGGCCGCACAGAAAGAGGCTTTTGCGGATATTCTAGCTTTGTTGGAAGGTCCTGGGAATGACCTCCCCGCTGTAGCAGCGGCAAAACAAGTTTTGGAATTGATGGAGATTCCTCTGGAGACCTTACAGGCTGAGAAGCATGGAAGAGTAGCTTGAGGTTAGGAGGCAGGTTAAAGCCCCGGAAAGGGAGCTATGACGCTTTAAATGTTAAAAAGGCGGAGCTCATGTGCCCCGCCTTTTTTAATGACAAATCTTATAGTTATTGCAGGTCCGTCTTAACGGAGGAAGCCAACCAGGCGTTCTGCTTCATCTACAATAGGGTCAGATACAGCGCGGGCACGCTCGGCACCTTTACGGAGAACTTGTAGGAGATGTTCTTTATCGTCCAGCAAGTGGCGAGCTTCATTGGCAACGGGTGCTAATGTTTCTACCAGGAGATCGGCAAGGGATTGTTTGAAACTACCAAAGCCTTGGCCACCGAATTCTGAGAGAACATCCGCCATGCTTTTATCGGACATTGCTGCATAGATAGTAATGAGATTACGCGCTTCTGGGCGACCTTCTAAGCCTGCTTCTTCACTTGGTAGAGGCTCGGAATCCGTGCGTGCACGGCGGATTTTGAGTGCAATATCATCAGCAGTGTCGTTTAGGACGATACGGCTTTGGGCTGATGGGTCAGACTTAGACATTTTCTTGCTGCCATCACGCAGGCTCATTACACGGGCGGCGTTAGGCGGAATTAATCCCTCAATTTGTGGGAAGAACTCAACACCCATATCGTGGTTGAACTTTTGGGCAATATCATTTGCAAGCTCAAGATGTTGGCGCTGGTCATCACCTACAGGGACGCGGGTGGCATGGAAGGCAAGAATATCAGCCGCCATGAGGTTGGGGTAAACATATAAGCCGGCAGAATGGTTCTCACGGTTTTTGCCTGCTTTGTCTTTAAACTGGGTCATTCGGTTGAGCCAACCAAGGCGTGACACACAGTTAAAGATCCACCCTAAGCGGGCATGAGCACTTACAGCGGATTGATTATAAAGGCGTGTTGGGTCAATGCCGGAAGCGAGAAGGCAAGCAGTTGTACCTAGTGTCTGCTCGCGGAGGGCTTCAGGTGTCCATGGCATGGTGAGTGAGTGCATATCCACCAAGCAGAACAAGCAGTCATGGTCCTTTTGCAAAGTCACCCAGTTACGGATGGCACCGAGGTAATTACCAAGATGAGGAATACCAGTTGGCTGAATGCCTGAAAAAACACGCTGCATGAACAAAGTCCCGACAGGAATAAAGAAAACCGCCCCGCTCAAGGGGAGGGGGCGGTAAAGCCCAAGAGGGCAAAGTTGAATACCGAAGAGGGCTTATTGAAGATTAGTATCGTCTTCTACGCCCAAAAGCTGAATTTTAAAGATCAGTGGACTATTCGGAGGGATAATCCCCATAGAGCGCTTGCCATAAGCTAGCTCCGCAGGGATATAAAATTCCCATGTATCCCCAACATGCATAAGGGGAAGACCTTCCATCCATCCCTTAATGACCCCCTCAAGAGGCATCTCCATGTAGGCTGCGCCTGTATGCATTTCAGAGGCATCAAAAATGCCACCGTCAGGCAAACGGCCTTCATAGATCAGCATCATTGTTGACCCTTTGCGGGGGCTAGCCCCATCTTTAGGGCCAGATTTGAGCACTTTATAGGCGAGGCCATCAGGAAGTTTTTGCACCCCTGGTTGTTTATAAACCTGCTCCATGAACTGCTTTGGTGTGAGCTCTGGCTTTTCTTGAGCAGCGCAGTTGGCTAGCCCCATAAGGCCAGCCAATGCACACGCAGGTAAAAAGCGGGAGAGAGAACGTAAATGACGGGCCATCAACGAGCCTCCTTCATGAAGGTTGCAGGGTGCAATGAGTATGAAGCCTAGGTGCCTCAGGGTGTGCCGCCGCGACGCCCCTTGTTAGCACCAAGGCGTAGACGTAATGCGTTAAGGCGAATGAAGCCCTGTGCATCAACCTGATTATAAGCACCCTCATCATCCTCAAAGGTGACAACGCGGGCATCATACAGGCTGTCTGGGCTTTCACGGCCAACGCAGATGACATTACCCTTATACAGCTTCAACCTTACGCGACCATTAACAGATTTCTGGCTGCTATCGATCAGAGCTTGGAGCATGTGGCGCTCTGGGGAGAACCACAGCCCATTATAAATTAGCTCGGCATAACGTGGCATGATGCTGTCTTTAAGATGGGCAGCTTCACGGTCCAGTGTGATGCTCTCCATAGAGCGGTGAGCTTGTAGAAGGATGGTACCGCCTGGTGTTTCGTAAATACCGCGGGATTTCATGCCCACAAAGCGGTTCTCTACGATGTCCAAACGCCCAATACCATTAGCACGGCCAAGCTCGTTCAGGCGTGTGAGCAGGCTTGCAGGGGAGAGTTCTTCACCATTAATGGCAACAGGGTCACCATGTTTGAAGTCAATGGTGATTTCTGTAGCAACATCAGGTGCTGCTTCTGGTGCGATTGTGCGCTGGAAGACAATCTCATCTGGTGGCAGAGACGGATCTTCCAGAATCTTGCCTTCGGAGGAGGAATGCAAGAGGTTCGCATCGACAGAGAAAGGTGCTTCACCACGTTTGTCTTTTGTAACGGGGATCTGATTTTTCTCAGCAAAGTCGAGCAGCTTTGTACGGGAGTTCAGATCCCATTCACGCCAAGGTGCAATCACTTTAACATCTGGGTTTAGGGCGTAATAAGCCAGCTCGAAGCGGACTTGGTCATTACCCTTACCGGTTGCGCCATGGGCAACAGCATCTGCGCCAACAGCTTCAGCAATTTCGATCTGTCGTTTGGAGATCAGCGGGCGTGCAATGGATGTCCCTAGAAGGTACTGGCCTTCATAGACTGTGTTAGCCCGAAACATTGGGAACACATAATCTTTAACGAAGGTCTCACGGAGGTCTTCAACAAAGATCTCTTTAACGCCAAACGCCTCAGCTTTACGGCGGGCTGGGCCGAGTTCTTCACCTTGGCCGAGGTCAGCCGTAAAGGTAACAACCTCGCATCCGTAATGCTGCTGAAGCCAGCGCAGGATAACAGAGGTATCCAGCCCACCTGAATAGGCCAGAACAACTTTTTTAATGCCTGAGGCGTTGCCCATGATGTGTGTTGATCCTCTATTGAGAAGAAAGAGTGTCTAGTAATGCAGCTTCTTGTAACACTTGCTGTTCTTTCCGACCAGAGGCAAGGTGGCTTCTGGTCGGAGAGTGTGAGCATAATGTAGCGCGTTATTCGCCGTCTGAAACATCGCTTTGTTGCGTTGAGTGTGCATGTTTGCGGATGCGTTCACTCTGGGTTTTGAGCTGACCGCATGCTGCTAAGATATCTTTACCGCGTGGCATACGGATGGGGGCTGAGTAGCCAGCATCCATAATAATCTGTGCAAAACGAGCGAGCCTTTCCCGTGTAGAGGGGCGGAAGTCCGACCCCGGCCATGGGTTGAAGGGGATGAGATTTACCTTAGCGGGGAGCCCGCGGATAAGGCGTACTAACTCCCGTGCTTCTTCATCGCTATCATTCACACCGCGGATCATAATATACTCAAAAGTGATCCGGCGTGAGTTCGAGGCCGCCGGGTAGCGATGGCAGGCTGCAATTAGTTCTTCGATAGGATATTTACGGTTCAGCGGGACGAGCTGGTCACGTAAATCGTTACGAACGGCGTGTAGCGAAATAGCGAGGTTAATCCCGAGCTCATCACCGCAGCGGTCCATCATAGGGACAACGCCAGAAGTGGAGAGGGTAATACGTCGCCGTGAGAGGGCGATACCTTCACCATCCATGATGATCTTCATCGCTTTGGCTACATTGTCGTAATTATAAAGAGGCTCGCCCATGCCCATCAGTACGATTGTAGAGAGGAGGCGAGGTGTTTCTCCTTTTGGGCTGGGCCATTCGCCGTAACTATCACGGGCGGCCATAAATTGGCCTACAATTTCAGCAGCGCCGAGATTGCGGACAAGCTTTTGTGTGCCTGTATGGCAGAAAGAACATGATAATGTGCAGCCAACCTGAGAGGAAATACACACAGCCCCACGATCTTCCCTGCGGTCGGGGATGTATACAGTCTCTGCCTCTTGCCCATCGCGGAAGCGGAAGAGGAATTTACGTGTGTCGTCTTTGGAGGTTTGCTGTGTTGTCAGGCTTGGGCGTCCGACAATGAAATGCTCCGCCAGCTTCGCCTGTAGCGGCTTTGCTATGGTGGACATTTTGGCAAAGTCGGTCACACCTTGGTGGTATATCCAGTGCCAAAGCTGTTTAGCTCGAAAAGGCTTCTCCCCAATCTCGGTGAGAACATCTGCGAGTTCTTCACGTGAGAGGCCGACAAGCTCCCGGCGGCCATCGTCTGTTATTGGAGTAGGTGGTGCAAAGAGGGCAGATTTTGCCTGAATACGTTGGCGCTCAGCCTCGTTAAGGTCATTCAATGCGGAGGAAGATACTTCGGGGGAAGATACAGGGTGTGACATGAGGCGGCTCATAACATGTCGGCCATTTCTTAGGCCAGAAAATTAATAAGGTAAGCTAGGGGAGGAGCTACTTACTCAGTGCAGGCAATTTTTCGTGCAACGATGAGGAATTCTTTATTTCCCTCAGGTCCGGTAATGGGGCTGGTTGCAAGGCCAAAACTTTCCCAATCCGGCATAGAGGCAAACCAGTCGGTAATTTCTTGGCAGACACGTTCATGCACAGCGGGGTCTCTGACAACTCCTTTGGGCCCAATATCAGCACGACCAGCTTCAAATTGTGGCTTGATGAGTGCAACAGCCCAAGCGCCGACTTTTGCCAGTTTTAAAGCTGGAGGAAGCACTGTTTTAAGACTGATAAAGCTGGCATCACATACAACGATATCTGGTGCCTCAGGGATATGCTCGTCACTTAGGTGGCGTGCATTGGTCTTTTCTAAAACAACGACACGCTCGTCTGAGCGTATCTTCCATGCAAGCTGGCCGTGGCCAACATCTACGGCATAGACACGCGCAGCCCCATTCTGGAGCAGAACATCCGTAAAGCCGCCAGTGGAAGCTCCCACATCAATGGCGATTTTACCTTGTGCGTCTAACTGAAATTCATCCAAAGCATGGGCTAATTTCAGCCCCCCACGCGACACCCAAGGGTGATCCTGCCCTTTAAGTGTGAGGGGCATATCGTCAGCAAGCTGATCCCCTGCTTTTTTCACGGGTTTATCGGCGTGCGGGCCGGCATAAACAAGGCCGGCCATAATAAGAGCTTGTGCACGACTACGTGTTTCGACCAGCCCCCGATCAACGAGGAGCTGGTCTGCACGGCGTTTAGCCATCAGGCTTGTGCCTTGCCGCTCAATGCAGCACGGGCTGTCTCAGCAATATGGCGAGCTGTAAGGCCAGCTTCTTCATATTGAGCAGCAGGTGTGTTGTGGTCGATCCATGTATCCGGCAGGGACATGGGGCGGAAGTGCACTTTATCGAGTAGAGCTGTGTTTGCGAGATGCTGAACAACCTGCGCACTAAAGCCCCCAGCGGCACCTTCTTCTAGTGTAATGAAGGCGTTATGCTGGCGAGCTAGTTCCTCGATAAGCGCACCATCAACCGGCTTAGCAAAGCGGGCATCTGCCACAGTAACGGCGATACCTTCTTTAGCTAGTTCATCAGCAGCTTTAAGGGCTTCTTGCAGGCGTGGGCCAAGAGCGAGGATCGCAACGCCTTCCCCTTCAGAAGCACGGACAATGCGGCCTTTACCGATCTCTAAAATCTCACCCTCAGCTGGGAGAGGTAACCCAAGCCCAGCCCCACGAGGGTAGCGGATGGCTGTTGGCCCGCTGTCATGTGCCCAAGCTGTGGCTGTCATATGCAGGAGCTCGAGTTCATCAGATGGTGCCATGACAACCATATTGGGCAGGCAGCATAGATAGTTAAGGTCGAAAGAGCCTGCATGAGTTGCGCCGTCTGCGCCAACAAGGCCAGCACGGTCAACAGCGAAGCGAACAGGAAGATTTTGCAGAGCAACATCATGCATGACTTGGTCATATGCACGCTGTAGGAAGCTGGAATAAATTGCGCAGAAAGGACGCAGTCCCTCACTGGCTAACCCAGCCGCAAAAGTGACAGCATGCTGCTCTGCAATACCGACATCAAAATAACGGTCAGGATGTTTTTCTGCCATTGCATCTAGCCCTGTACCTGATGGCATAGCGGCTGTGATGGCAACAACTTTATCATCCTGGTTAGCGCGATGAAGCAGCTCACGAGAGAAGATGTTGGTGTAGGTTGGTGGGCCTGCAGGGCCCTTTTTCTGCTCTCCTGTTTCAACATCAAAGCGGCTAACCGCATGGTATTTATCACCAGCAGATTCAGCAGGATGATACCCACGGCCCTTTTCGGTGATAACATGTAGAAGAACAGGGCCTTTATTTTCTGCATCACGTAAATTGCGCAGAATAGGCACAAGCTGGTTCATGTCATGGCCATCAACAGGACCGATGTAATAGAAACCAAGCTCTTCAAACAATGTCCCGCCGGTGATCATGCCACGAGCATATTCCTCGGCACGTTTGGCTGTACGTTCAATGCTGGAAGGAAGACGTTTGGCGAATTTGCCAGCAATATCACGCAGAGTGAGAAAGCGGCGCGAGGACATCAGGCGTGTTAGATAGTTAGACATCGCACCGACAGGTGGTGCGATGGACATTTCATTATCATTCAGAATGACAATGAGACGGTCTGCGCCTTCATCTCCCATGGCGCCGGCATTGTTCATGGCCTCATAGGCCATACCAGCGGAGATAGAGCCATCACCAATGACAGAAATGACGTTACGCTCTTTGTAGGCTGGATCCTTTTGAGCGTGGAGGTGATGTGCAACAGCCATGCCCAGCCCTGCTGAGATGGATGTTGATGAATGTGCGGCACCAAACGGATCGTAAGGGCTTTCAGAACGGCGCGTAAAGCCTGAAAGACCTCCAGGTTGACGCAGGGTGCGGATTTTCTCCCGGCGGCCGGTGAGGATCTTATGAGGGTAGGCCTGGTGGCCAACATCCCAAATAATGCGGTCATCAGGGGTATTGAAGACAGCATGTAGGGCCACGGTGAGCTCAACCACACCGAGGGATGCTCCAAGATGCCCCCCAGTGGTGGAGACTGCATCAATCGTTTCTGAACGCAGTTCATCCGCAAGGGTGGTGAGCTGTTCTGTAGAAAGATTTCTCATATCCGCAGGCACGGAGACCCGGTCCAGCAGAGGGTAACGGCCCATGGTAGGAATAGAAGAAGACGTGCTCATGGACGATTAGTTCCTGCGTTCAACAAAATAGTCCGCTAGTTCGCGGAGAGTGTCAGCCTGTGGGCCGAAGGAAGAAAGAGATTGACGAGCCTGCTCGCTTAGGCGGCGTGCTTCAGTACGAGCACCTTCAATACCTAGCAGGGAGACATAGTTAGATTTGCAGGCATCTTCATCTTTACCTGCGGTTTTCCCAAGCTCTTCTGTGCTGGCGGTCGTATCAAGAATATCATCAGCGACTTGGAAGGCCGTGCCTAATGCTTCACCGTAGGTGATAATAGCTTGGCGACGTGGGTCATTTGCCTTCACACCTGCGAGGATGGCACCAGCCTCTGCTGCATAGCGGATAAGCGCACCTGTTTTCATCGCATGTAGACGTTGGACCTGCTCTAACGGGAGGGCACGGCCTTCGCCACGGATATCAATAACCTGGCCACCGACCATACCAGCACTGCCAGAAGCACGCGCAAGGGCAAGAGCTAGGTCTGCTCGGATGGTAGCATCTGCGCTAGTGGCTTCTTCTAGCAGCACTTCAAAGGCGCTGGTTTGTAAAGCGTCACCTGCAAGGATTGCATAAGCTTCGTTGAATTTTTTATGCGTGGAAGGCTGGCCACGGCGGAGGTCATCATCATCCATCGCAGGAAGGTCATCATGCACGAGGGAGTAAGCATGAAGGAATTCAACCGATGCAGCTACGCGTAAAGCAGCCTCACGGGATGCGCCGAAGAGAGAGGCGATCTCAAGAACGAGGAAGCCGCGCAAGCGTTTGCCACCATTTAATGCAGCATATCGCATAGCATCCAGCAAAAGAGATTCATCACCTGGGACCTGAGGGAGGAGGCTGTCGATGCTTTTTTCAATATCACGACAGGCCTGGCTGAGGGCTTCCTTAAGAGGGAGGGCGCGGCTGTCGGTCATCGAGTTGTCTCCTTGCGGGTAGATGGTGCTGGCTTGGTCGAACCAGAAATAGGCTCTTCTGAAAGGGAGCCATCGGCTTTCTGGACGATTGCTTTTACGCGCATTTCTGCCTCGCCCAACCGCTCTTCACAATGGCGGCGCAAAGCGGCACCGCGTTCATAGGCAGAGATGGCATCTTCAAGCTTCATCTGCCCGCTCTCTAGCCCACGAACAATTTGTTCGAGTTCAGCTAGCGCAGCTTCAAAGGAAAGCTGTGCGAGAGCAGGTGCGTGTGTCGAAGGTGTATTCATTCGGTTGGGCATGAACTATCCAGCTGGGTTCAGATCATGAAACTTACAGGGAATTACAGGGATAAAGAGAATTTTTCTACCCCTAGTTATCTCATAAGAGTGGTCAAAAGAACTTTAATGTCTTTTTTCTATAAAAAACAGGGTGATAAATGGGAAGTCTTCCAAGATTATGATTTGAAATTTTGAGTGATGATCATCCATCTTTCGTAATAGATCGACAAGCTGTCATTATGAGATGCATTTTAAAAGCGGCTTTGTAGTATCATATAACATAAGAAAGCAACATTAAGCCCAAGGACTATAGGTGTTAGGCGGGTAAAGGCACGTTGGATGAGTGCAATCAGACTATAGAGCAGCATCCCGCAAGCTAGGGCCAGCATAAAATTGCCAGTTATAACGGTGATGAGCAGCATGCAAAGCGGAGGTAAATTATCCTCCGCTCTTGGGGGAAGGTCTGGAAGGCCGCTGAGCATGCCCAGTCCGACCACAACAAGAATGGGAGCTGTGGCAAGAGCAGGGATAGCGGTGATAAGTGGCCAGAAAAAGCAGGATACAGCAAAGAGTAGGGCAACGACGAGGGCGCTTAGGCCTGTGCGTCCTCCTGCTTCAGCGCCAGTTAAGCTTTCTAAATAAGCAGAGACGGTACATGTGCCAAGAATCGCTCCTAGAATGCTAGCTGCGCCATCAGCACTAAAAGCACGAGGGTTGAGTTCTGGGTGAGAGGGGGTTCCGCATAGGCCTGCTCGTCTTGTTACAGAAAGCATAGTGCCTGTCGCATCAAAAAAATCACTCAACAAAACATATAGTGTGATGGGAACAAGCAGGCCAAGATGTTGAAAAAATTCATGAAAATTAAATGCGAAAAGTAGATGTGTGGGGTAATGCGGCCAGTCGATCATTTTATGAGGTAAACGTGTGAGCGCAGTGCCGTCTGGCCCGGGGATAAAAATGCCTAATATAGTGAGGAGGATAATTGTAAGAAGTAGGCCCGCTGGAATGCGCAGAATATACAACAAAATACACAGGAAGATGCCAGCAAGAGCTAGGATAACAGAAGGCTGAGAGAGCGAGGCAAAGGTTAGCCCATTTGTGGCAGAGGGGATGGCAATACCTGCAGTAGTAAACCCAATGCGTGCAATAAATGCGCCGATGGAAATTTGGATGCCTAAGATGATTGTAGGGGGAAAGCCCTGAATAATTTTGAGACGCAGTTTACTTAGTGAGAGGACGGTAAAACAAATGCCACTGAAGAAGACGACGGTAAAAGCTGTTGTGGGGCTTACATGCGCTTGTTGAACAATGACTTGTGCAAAGAGAACATTACTGCTCATTGCAGGGGCAAGGGCGAGAGGTAGTCGCGCCCATAAGGCCATAATTAATGTCCCTGCGACAGCTCCAGCGATGGTGGTCATCACCATATCGTGGCGGGCAAGCCCCGTAACAGCGAGGACAGCAGGGTTTACGGCCATAATATAGGCCATAGACCCAAATATAGTCAGTCCAGCGATGATCTCTCTACTAATGTTTGATTGACGCTGAGAGATATAAAAGAAACGATCAAGGCGAGAGCTGAACACAGCACCACTCCACAGGAAAAGGGATGATAGATGATAGGGAGAAAGCTGCTCGTGTTATACGTCAGAAGGGTGAAAGATATTGTGCAGCAAAGGTGAAAAAAGCTGTTGTTTTTCTTGGGAAGGTAGATGGGCATATAGCGCCCCAAGAATGGAAGGGGAGAGCCATGTTGTTGTGGCAATGGCATGTGCTATCCCTTGGCTGGTAAGCCCATAACGGCTAAAATTTTGTAAGGCTTGCCAAGGATGTTCATCTTCAGCTGCAGGGGCTGCGGCCGAAAGTGTAAAACGGGATTGTCCTTCAAGTTGGAATATGGTGTCGGCTGGAACTAGATGAAGCTCAATGTCATGGTCATGGGCGTGTATCTTCAGAGGAAGACATTCAAGCAGCATAGAAAAATACGTTTCAGACGTAGACACTAGAGGAAGGAAGGGACGATCAAGCGTGTCCTCTGGGTAGAGCCATGCCGGGGCAGTAGAGCCAGGCGTTGGTAGAGCTGTGTAATGGACTAAAATGAGCCGTGTAAAGTCGTCCTTATCAAGGCTGTCTGCTTTATAGAAACCGAGCTGGTAAGATGTTTTATGCAAGGCAAGAACATCTTCACCAGACTGAATGTAAGAGCGCCGGAACGTAGGAGCGCTAGAGAGTTCAGGAGGCAGGGATGTAGGAGCATCCTGTGAGTTGTATTTGTTTTGTATATGGTAGCCGGCATGTAGGAGCATACCTTGAAGAAGGCGTGCGCCGATATCTAGGCTGGAGGAGAGAAGTTGTTTCCCCTCAAGGAAGGAGATGTCATTACGGTCGTAATATCGACGTGACTGAGGTGTTGTGCTGCTAGAAGCGGCATCGTGCAAAATACGAGCCTGAGACCAATTGGGCTTTGTATTAGAGAATGGGGTGGGTAGTGTCGGCTTTGTGGTGTTAGGCCGAAAAAAACTACGTGTCAGATAATGCTCTGGGAAATGCTCTTGTGCATGACGTGTGAAAAGAGCGCGGGGATGAGGCGCTGGTTTTTGAGAAGAGTAAAAATTTTGCCCATTTAGTCCCGTGATGCACCAATTGACGGGGAGGTGTTGCGTCTGTTGTAAGGCCTCATGGCCGAGTTCTGCTTCTGTTGCAGAGAAGAAGTCTTGCACAGACCCATTGGTGGAAAAGAAATACTCATCCATTGCGAGCTGAATGAGCCAGTCAAAATCTTTTCCATTTTGTTTAATAAGGCGTTCTAGTGCGTTTTTATGTCGGCGATGGGTGTCACTTTCTTGTTTGTCTGTTGTGGTGATGCGAACATCATACAGACGTGCGGCTTGGGAGAGAATATCCTGACTGCCATCTGTTGAGTGGTCATCGCAGATGAGTAGAGCCGAAAAGCCCGCCGCCATATGGTGGGAGATCCACCAGCTAAGTGTGTTAGCTGCATTATGAACGCATAATAAGGCGGCGGTGCGAGGCATGGTTTTAATCCATCTTCAATGCGGCGAGGAAGGCACTTTGGGGGATCTCTACCTTACCGAACTGCCGCATACGCTTTTTACCTTCTTTTTGTTTTTCAAGAAGTTTGCGTTTACGTGAGATGTCGCCACCATAACATTTTGCGGTCACATCTTTGGAAAGTGCTCCGAGTGTTTCACGAGCAATCACCTTTGAGCCGATAGACGCCTGAATGGCAATTTTGAAGAGCTGGCGAGGAATCAGGTCTTTTAATTTACCGCAAATCGCCCGGCCACGTGTCTCAGCAACAGAGCGATGGGCAATGAAAGAGAGAGCATCCACTGGTTCATGATTGACGAGGATAGAGATACGCACAAGGTCGCTCTCAACATAGCCATCCATTTGGTAGTCGAAAGATGCATAGCCGCGTGTGAGAGATTTTAGGCGGTCATAGAAGTCAAATACAACTTCGTTTAATGGAAGACGATAGACAACCATGGCACGGTCACCTACATAGGTGAGGTCCTCTTGGATACCACGCCGCTCTGTGCAGAGGGTTAACACGGAACCAAGATATTCATCCTGCACGAGGATAGAGGCTTTGATCCAAGGCTCTTCAATAGAGGCGATCTTAGAAAGATCTGGCATGTCTGCAGGGTTATGCAGCTCCTCAACAGAGCCATCATTCATGTGCATTTTATACACAACAGATGGTGCTGTCGCGATGAGGTCCAGATTAAACTCACGCGAGAGACGTTCTTGGATAATCTCTAAATGGAGCAATCCTAAGAAACCACAGCGGAAGCCAAAGCCAAGGGCAGCGGAGGTTTCTGCTTCAAAATGGAAGGAAGCATCATTTAGTCGAAGCTTACCAAGGCTGGTGCGGAGTTTATCGAAGTCATCTGCATCTACAGGGAAGAGGCCACACCAGACGACGGGAATGGAAGGTTTAAAGCCGGGGAGAGCTGTTTCGGCTGGGCGGTTATCCAGTGTGATGGTGTCGCCAACGTTACAGTCTGCCACGGTCTTGATGGCTGCATTAATATAGCCCATCTCACCCGGGCCAAGCGAATCAACAGGTTTCATCTTAGGCAAGAAGACACCGACCTGATCCACCAAATATGTTGCGCCGGTTTCCATCATGCGGATTTTATCGCCACGTTTGAGGCGGCCTTCCTTAATACGCACTAGGATAATCACACCAAGATAGGCGTCATACCAACTATCGACCAGCAGCCCTTGGAGGGGAGCCTCTGCATCGCCCTTGGGAGCGGGAAGGCGTTGTACGAGTGCTTCGAGTACACCTTCAATATTGAGGCCTGTTTTGGCACTGATTTCAACAGCGTCATCGGCAGGGATGCCAACGACCTCTTCAATCTGGGCACGAACACGCTCAGGCTCAGCAGCAGGAAGGTCGATCTTATTTAAGACAGGAACGATTTCATGGTCGGCATCAATAGCCTGATACACATTGGCAAGTGTTTGTGCCTCAACCCCTTGGGAGGCATCAACAACAAGGAGAGAACCTTCACAAGCGGCAAGAGAGCGGCTCACCTCGTAGGCAAAGTCCACATGGCCGGGTGTGTCCATAAGGTTTAATGTATATATATTTCCGTCTTTAGCGGGATATGTGAGGCGAACCGTTTGGGCTTTAATAGTAATGCCGCGTTCTTGTTCTAGCTCCATAGAATCTAGAACTTGCCCTTTCATCTCGCGTGCAGTGAGGGCACCGCATGCTTCAATGAGTCTATCAGCCAAGGTCGATTTACCGTGGTCAATATGAGCAATGATGGAGAAGTTGCGGATGAGGGAGAGGGGTGTGTCAGTCATGACGGCTCTAATAGGTGATTCTATGGGCTGTGTCAGCAGAGGATAATTGCCTTATCCTCTGCTGATAAGGATGAATATACTGCCTAGCGGTCTGTTAGGCGGAATTCAATCCGGCGATTACGGGCAAATGCTTGTGCTGTTTGTGCTGAGTCGAGTGGTTGATTGTCGGAAAAGCCAGTCGCAGCGAGGTGGCGAGGGCTTATTCCAGCGGCGATAAGCGTTTTGACAACCGTAATGGCACGTGCAGAGGAAAGTTCCCAATTGCTAGCGAAGGAGGTGTGGATAGGGTTGCTATCTGCATGGCCATCAACACGCAGAATCCAGGGGAGGTCTGCTGGGATGCTCTTAATAACTTCACTCAGTGTGTGCGCTAATGTGTCGATTTGCTGTTGGCCTTTAGCACTCAAAGAAGCACTGCCAGTAGGGAAGAGTATTTCAGATTGGAAGACAAAGCGGTCGCCAACAATCTCAACCCCCGGCTGTCCTTTCAAGATATCGCGCAGCCGCGCAAAGAAGTCCGAACGGTATTGTTTTAATTGGTTGATCTTATCAGCTAATGCAATGTTGAGCTTTTTCCCTAAGTCAGCAATTTGTGCGTCTTTTTGGCTTTCGTTTGTTTTTTCAATTTCCAGACTTTTCGCAATGGCCTGAAGCTGCTGTGTAAGTTCAGTTACTTGTGCTGTTAGGGCAGCAATATTGTTTTGCTGAGCAGTTTCGGTTGCTGTGGCATGTTCTTGTGCCGTGGTCAGCTCATGCTCTTTGGCAACGAGTTGTTGCTGCTCGTTTGAAAGTTGTTTTTGCGTATCGTCTAGTTGCGTGGTGAGATTGGCGATAGAGGCACGTTGTTGTTGGTCGGTGACTTGCAGTGCTTTGACCTGCCCTTCACTAAGGGACAACATCTGGGCGAGATGCTGCATCTCTTTACGAAGGCTATCGAGTGTATGTTCTTTTTGGTTGATCGCAGCTGAGAGGAACTGTTGACCTAAAATGAAAACCAACAGAACAAAGGTAACGACCATTAAAAGTGACGAAAGAGCATCCACATAGCCAGGCCATGCGTTTAACGGGCTGAGAGAACGTCTACGCCGGGCCATGGGTCAGCCCTCCTGTTGGTCTGCGCGTGCAGCAGCAATTTCCTCACGCAGTTGGGCGATTTGTGAGGTTAACTCACGAATGATCTGTGCTTCACTTTGTGCCGGAGCAGCTTGTGTGCTGCCAGGGGTATGTTGGAAAATATTTAGCCCCGGTTGCCCCCCTGCGATGGCGGCAGCATCTGGTGTTTCAATAAATGTAATACCTGCAAGCCAGTCTTCAACCTCGTTGGCAAAGCGGTTTTGTGCTTGTCCTGCTGTGAGGTCGATAAAGCCTAGGATGAGAGAGCCGGCAAGACCAAACATAGAGGCAGAAAAGGCAGTAGACATGCCAATAAGAGGCTGGGTAAGGCCGGAACGCACATGCTCGAACATAGCTGTAAGGTCTGCTCCACCAGATGGCATGGCACCAATGACATCAGCAATAGAGCGGACGGTAAGGATAAGTCCGTAGAATGTTCCAAGAAGCCCTAAAAAGACCAATAGTTGGGTAATATAGCGGGAAATCTCCCGTCCTTCATCCATGCGAGCTGTAAGGCTTTCAAGCATGGCGCTGGTTGTTTGGTGTGAAAGGGCAAAATGTGGGTAATGCTCACGTCGCGCTCTGAAAAGGCGTGCCATAGGGGCTAGCAGACGTGGAGGAGACGGCACTTTAAGGCCTTCGCGAGGCTGCTGTAGTACGGAGATCCATTTCACTTCGGGGAAGAGGCGTGTAGTGAGGTGGATATTCCACAAAATGCCTAGCGTCATCACGGCGAGGATAACAAAATTAAGCCCTGGGTTAGACATAAACGCATGGAACAACACGTCATGCAGGCCGAATGCTAAAGCGAAAATAACGGCTAGAAACAGAACGATACGAGCAAGATAACGTGTCGGATGTGTCATGGTGCCGGTGTTCCTTCACTTGGGCTTCCCCGCGCAGGTACGGGGGCGGGATTAGCCTCGGCTGTGATATCAAGGCGGTTTACAGGAGCTGTATCGCCTGCATCGGGACGCCCTTGAGCGATGGGATAGATGCGTGTTGTGGCAATTCCACCGTGAATAAGTAATGAGCGCACGGCCAAGGCACGAGCTAAGGCTATGCGGCGTGGCATGGAGATATCATCCCCCGGCACGGCCGCATAGCTACGCAAAAGTAAACGTATTGTGAGACGTGGCGCCATAGAGTGGGCGTAATTGCGGATAGCACGGATGGTTTTTTTATCCATCAACGCTTCATTTTCGCCAAATAAGATACGGAGGTTATCATTACCTAAAGCTTGTGTGCTGCTTTTAGCGCCCTCAGTTGGTGTGACGATCTGTGCTGGAACAGGGGGGTGCTGGATAACCGGGAAGCTGGGAGGAGTGATAACTTCTGGCTTAGGTGCCTCCTGCGGGACCGTGGGGATGCGTGTATATCCGAGAGGTGTTGGTGCAGGGAGGGGGGCTTCTGCCGTATTGTCGTGAGACGGCGGTGCTGTTGGTTTTTTTGAAGGTGCTTTGTGAGCTGCGCTATGGGGAAGGGCCGATAGATTAGTCGTAATCTGCGCCTGCGCATTCGAGATATATCCCACCACTAAAAGGGAGGGGATGAGTAGAGTAGAGAAAGAAGCCAGCCAGTTTTTCATAATAATACCCTAGCCGGGAGAACGCCGCCCTGCAATCCTTATGCAAGGCGACGTTTTGTTCACGGCAGAAGAGTTAGTCCTGCGTGATGGCGTTGTGTACCAGCTCGCGTAGTGGAGCGTGGAAGTGCTGGTTGCCAGCTACAACGTTCACATCATCATCTAAGGCGCCAAGATCACGGCCTTGATCATCCGTAGCGTGACCGCCTGCTTCCCTTACGATGAGGATGCCAGCGGCACAGTCCCATGGTTTAAGGCCGAGTTCCCAATAGCCCTCATAACGGCCTGCAGCGAGCCATGCTAGGTCTAGTGCGGCAGCACCACAACGGCGGATACCAGCTACTTTTGGCATAAGCGTACTGAGTACACGGCCAAAAGGTAAGCGGTGCTGTGCAGGAACTTTTGCAAAGGGGATGCCTGTTGCAAAAACAGCCTCGGAGAGTTTGCGCCGTGCAGAAACACGGATGCGGCGCTCATTTAAGAAGGCCCCAATCCCTTTTTCAGCCCAGAACATTTCGTGAGAGGCCGGGTTGTACACTACGGCGGCAACTAGTTCGACATCGCCATTGGTATGGCGGCGTTGCAGACCGATGGAAATAGCCCAGTGAGGGATGCCATGAAGAAAGTTTGTTGTCCCATCAAGGGGATCAACAATCCAACGCCATGTCCAGTTGTCGCCGCCAGATGCGCCGCTTTCTTCCATGAGGAAAGCATAACCTGGACGTGCACGGCTGAGTTCTTCACGGATTGTTTGTTCAGCGCGCATATCAGCCTGGGAGACAAAATCTCCCGGGCCTTTAATGCTCACCTGAAGCTGCTCAACCTCAGCAAAGTCACGCAGGAGAGAACGAGCGGCTTTCTGTGCCGTGTTCTGCATGACTGCCATATGGGGAGAAAGACGCATGATTAGTCCTTAGCGCGCTCAACGTAAGAAGCGTCTTCTGTGCGAACAACAACACGCTCACCAGCTTCGATGAAAGGAGGAACCATGGTTTTTACGCCATTGGAAAGAACAGCAGGCTTGTAGGAGGAGCTAGCTGTCTGGCCTTTGACCACAGGGTCTGCCTCGGTGATTTCAAGTGTAACCTGAGGTGGTAGGGTAACGGCAACTGGGTCGCCCTCAACCAGCTTAACGCTCACTGTCATATTGTCTTGCAGGAAGGGGAGCTGCTCGCCCAAGATATCCTTTGGCAGTAGTGTCTGCTCAAAAGTTTCTGGGTCCATCAGTACGATATTGTCGCCATCCATGTAGGAATAGATATATTCGTTATCTTCTGTGATCAGACGCTCGACAGTATCAGCTGTGCGCCAACGTTCGTTGCTTTTATTGCCGCTGGAGAGGTCGCGCATTTCAACCTGAATAAACGCACCACCCTTACCTGGGGTAAGAATCTGCTGTTTTAAGACGGTCCAACGGCGGCCGTTATGCTCAATAACCTGCCCTGCTCGGATAAGGTTAGCTTGCTGTTTCATGTCAGCTCCTGATGTATATGCAAAAGATCGAACAGTGTCTTAAAGAGGCTTCTAACCGCGGATGAGGGATATAAGCAAGCTTTAGGTAAAGGGATATTGTTTACCATCTGGTGAGCGGACACGCCTTTGCGGCTCACTTTGTGCCTCTTTAGGCTCATTCTGGAGAGGGAGGAGATAATCCGGCCCTAAGGGAACTTTGCCTTTCCCGCCGGGTATATCCACCACATATGTTGGCCATATGAGGCCAGAAACGCGGCCTCGTAAGCTTTCTAATAATGCACGTCCTTCCTCAACAGGCACATGGAAATGCGCCGTACCTGGAGCAGAATCGAGGTGGTGCAGGTAATATGGTTTGATTCTCATAGAAATGAGTGAGCGGAAGAGATTCTCTAAAGCGGCGGTTGTGTCGTTCACCCCGCGTAAAAGAACGGATTGAGATAAGATAGGAATTCCGCGGCAGAGGATGGCTTTTACAGCGGCGCGTACGTCTTGTGTGAGCTCACGTGCGTGGTTTGTATGGACAACGAGCCATAAGGCACGATCTGTCTCTAAAGCATTAAGTAACTCTGTAGTAATGCGTTCAGGTGTGGCAATCGGTACACGTGTGTGAATGCGAATGATCTCAATATGCGCAATGGAGGAAAGGCGCTCCATAATATGTCGCATTCTACGAGGGGAGAGCATGAGTGGGTCTCCCCCGGTAAGGATAATTTCCTTAATTTGAGGATGCTCTTCAATCCAACGAAATGCCGTTTCAAGAGCTTCATCGCTAAGGAGTCCGCCATCGGGGCCGACATGCTCTCTACGGAAGCAGAAGCGGCAATAAAGAGGGCATATTAAGAGTGGTTTAAGTAGGGCTCGGTCCTCATAACGATGCACAATGCCGGGGACAGGAGAGAGTGCATCATCGCCAATAGGGTCGCTATCTTCATGTGGCTGTATTTCAAGCTCATGAGATGAAGGAACAACCTGCAGGCCAATAGGATCGTTTGCAGAGGTGATGAGTTTTTGAAAAGCGGGAGGAATGGCTGTGGCGTAGCGCTGGGCAACGGCTTCTAGGGCTTTTTGATCATCATGCGAGATGAGCCCCGCTTGGAGAAGAGATTGAGTCGTGCGGAGGGTTTTACCCTGCGTAGATGGGGAGGCCGGATCATGCATGGTGTTGATCTAGCGAAAGGGAGATGGTCTCTGCAAGAGACTGTTGAAGAATGAGGTGCTGTAGGCTTTAGGGCGGGAATATCGTAAAGCTAAGCGAATAGGCGCAGATGTAAGGAAAAGGAAATATGTCGCATAGTGAAGGGGTGCGTATGATGAATTCTACCGCAATTCGTGAGAGACTTCCCTTATTACGGCGCCGGAACTTGCTTGTGCAGGCTGTCAGAGCTTTTTTTGATAGTCGTGGCTATATGGAGGTGGAAACCCCTTACATTGTGCCAACTCCGGGGGAGGAGGTGCATTTACAGTGTTTCCGTACGGAACTCGCTAGGCCTGATGGGGGTAAAGAGACACGTTACCTTCACACAAGCCCAGAATTTGCGATGAAACGACTTGTGGCGGCATGTCAATCGCCGATCTTTCAACTGGCTCGTGTGTGGCGTAATGGAGAACGAAGTGACACGCATATGCCAGAGTTCACCATGCTGGAGTGGTACCGCCCTTATGCTGATATGGTATCTTTAATGGATGAGACTGAGGAGCTTTTGAAACGGCTTTTGCCTCCACAAGTTCCATATAAAGACGGTGTCTTGGATATGTCTCAGCCATTTGAACGGTTAAGTATGCAGGAGGCGTTTCATCGTTATGTTGGAGCAGACCTACTTGCAACAGCAAATGATGCTCATGCCTTAGCCCAGCAGGCGGGCGTTTTTCTACGAAAAGATGAAAATTGGGAAGATTTATTCTTTCGTCTACTCTTAGATAAAATAGAGCCACATATAGGACGAGAGCGCCCGACGTTTCTAACGCATTGGCCCGCCGCGCAGGCAGCGTTAGCCCGTAAAGACCCGCAAGATCCTCGCGTTGCATTGCGGTTCGAACTCTACGCAGCGGGAATAGAGCTCGCTAATGCTTTTGAAGAATTAACCGACCCGGTAGAGCAGCGGCAGCGCTTTGAGGAGGATCGTGCGCGTAGGTTAGCACTAACGCCAGAGCAGGACTGGCCGATAGATGAAGCGTTTTTGGATGCCTTAGCAGATATGCCGCCTACCGCTGGCATTGCCTTAGGGTTTGATCGATTGGTTATGTTAGCAACAAGTGCCCCTCGTCTTGAGGAGATTCTTTGGCTAAGCTGAGGGTATCGTTGTGGAAGAGGCGATGCTTCTTTTTGTTAGATTGCAGTCAGAGATCAATGCGGGGAGGGGGAGGATGAGTAAAATAAGCAGGGAATTACGCATAGGTTTAAGCGGTCTGCTTTGTGGTGCCGCTTTGCTCGTGGCTGGGTGTACAACTCCTGATATTCAACGCCCAAAGGTGTTGAATATGATGATCGGTCAGTCTCCTCTTGATCTTGTACGGCGCTTTGGTGTGCCAACACGAACGTACCAAACGCAGGGCCATAATTTTCTGTCTTATATAGAGACCGATACACAATACTCACCAGGTACATCCGGTTGGGGCTGGGGTTGGGGTGGTTACGGCTTTGGCGGCTGGGGAATGTCTGGCTGGGGTTGGGGCGGTGGCGATATTCCACCGAGCTATTATAGTGCTACATGCCAAACAACTTTTGAGGTTATGTCTGATAAAGTACTAGGGTGGAGAATGCATGGTGATGGCTGTTAAAAGAGAGGGCATAGCGTGAGATATTTATACCGGTTGTGCGGTGTTACATCTGTAATTGCAGTAGCTATGACTGGCTTGGTTGGGTGTGGTGGTGTTCCTAACCAGCAGAATCCTCTCTCCGCCCGCATTTCAAATCGTGCTGATTTATTACCGGAGGCCTCAAGCATTACATCGGCATATGTGCCGTCCCCGTTAGGTAAGTCTCCGAATGCCGCTGCGGCTTATCATGTAACGCCTGTTGTTTCTTATGAGGATCGCTCTTTGAGTGAAAATCTCGCAGGTGCAATTGAACTGTCTGATTATAGAGAAGCGGCACGGCGGGCGGGCTATTGGCCTTATTTTAACGGGGGGAGCTCTTATACAGTCTTGGCAATTCCTAATGGGCCTTTTGAGAAATATCGCCGCCAGTGGGAAAGAGATATTCTTACAACACAAAAACGTAAAAGGCTTGTTGGGCTAATTGGGCAAACGATCCTTAAAGGCTCTTGGGACCTTGCTAAGATACGGCGTCGTGCTGCTGTGAATGGTGGTGTTGTGCATGTCCCTACTCTTGCGGGGAAGGGGCATGATGTCATGCTACGTCCTATGGAAGACGGCGTGCAGGTGATTGCACATAGTGGTGCTGTCTTACTTAGAGGTGGGAATTACCGTCAATCTAACGGCGTATTATATGTGACCGACTCAGTATTGCTTTACAGATAAACTATAAAGAACCTGATTTCTGGAGGATTACCCCTCAGAAATCAGGCTGTGAACCTCTGTGATAAGAGATGGTGTACCCGCCTCTAAAGAGAGTGGTATGCCAAGAAAGTCAGTACCTGCTTCGGCGCTTGCACGAGCTTGTTCGAGGTTGTGAATTCCTTCAGCAACAGAAGGAAGTTCCGCAATAAGGCTCCACTGCGTCAAACTGAGGAGCTCCGTTGCTGGTAAGCCTATATAATCTGCGCCGCGCTCTCCTGCTGACATTGCCTCATCTAATGTCTGGCAAGAGCATCCAACCTGTAAGTGTTTAGGTCGGTCTTTTTGTCCAGCAAAGGATTTGACTTCTGCTAATGAAGGGAGATGTACCCCATCAATTTTAGAAAGCGGAACATCCCTTATTAGCTCTAGCTTAGCAGGAGACAAAATTAGGGCGACATCATGTTCCTGTACGAGAGCGCATATTTTCTGAAGATATTTCTGCGAAAGGGGTGCGTCAAAACACAAACGGAGAGCCGAAACAGCTTCGAGCTTTAAAATCGGCGGAAGGTATGCCTGTAATTTGGCAAGGTCGTAAGCGCAGGGCAAAGAGGGATAGATGTCGCAGTGATTCATAAGATACATGATGTGGCAGATTGCGAAGGAATTGACTAGCTCTACAACTATCTTAACGCATGTTGGAGAGATATTCCGCAAGGGAGAGGCTCTGCGGGCGTTCTAAAAAAATACGATTTGTGTTATTTGCGTGATCTGCTGGGCGACTATCTCGGCAGACGACTCCATCAATCCCAACGTGGAGTGCTTCGGTTGCAAGAGCTACGCTGGCTCCACAATCAAGAATAGACGAGATGTGCGTGCCTTTTATAAGTGAGCACCACCACATTACGCCGAAGCTCGCTCCAGCATGGATAGGGGAGAGGGCTGTAAAATTTCGCTCTTTGAGAGTATTAATGGCGGTAATTAATTCTGTACGAGACGAAATGGTAATAAAAGGTTTAGGAAAATGTGTGTAGCTGCTTGACGCTGTGCTAGGATTGGTCATTCTGATCTCAGAAGTATAACAAATAAGGATACTCCCTTTGGGAGAATATTCATCAATAGTCTACATGCTTGATGAAATGCTAGTAGAAGGCAAGGGCGCCTAAAATGCCAGTGCAACAGGAGAGTAGAACGGCTGCCATGCAGAATAATCCAGACCTTGAACGTCTCGAAGCAGTGCTTGTAAAGCTCGGTTTTGCTCTTGAGCAGCAGGAAAAGCTGGCAGAAGCACAGCGCATTAAATATGAAGATAAGATACAAAACCTTCTCGAGAGACTTAATCGAGTAGAAAATAAATTATCCTCATTGCTTGATAGCCACGAACCTACATCCAGCGTGCAGGGCGCACCTTACGCAGCAAAAGAAGGGCAGTAATTTTTATGGCACAAGTAGCTGTTTCTGTAGGAGGCATGACTTTTAGCGTTGGGTGCCAAGATGGAGAAGAAGATCATCTCCATGTCATTACGCAGAGCGTTAGTCAGCGTTTAGAAGAGGTGCAAAAGTTACTTTCTCCAGAAGGTGAGAAACATGCCTTGTTTCTTACGGCTCTGTTGCTGGCTGATGATCTATACGAGACTAAAAAGAAGATTATGACAGAAGCAGACCGCGCCACTTTAGAGAAGGGGCGTCGGCATGAAGAGTTAGAAAAAGAAACTAATAGTCGTCTGCATGATGCTGCTGATATGGCAGATAGCTTGCTTCAACAGGTCGAAGATCACATCAAAACACATAATGCAGCACTAGGTAAAAATTCGTAGTAGCGCCGCTTTTGGTGTCACATACGAAAAAAAATAGTGAGGGTGCTTGTTCTCTTAAAGGGCAGGTGCCATATGAGGTGCGAAGCTGCCTGGTGCGTTAGGCAACATCAACCTCTGGGCCGATAAGCACTTCCAAGGGAACTGGCTCTGTCGTGGCCCTGGTCACGTTATTACCGGTGCCCACCTGCCCTAGCAGGTCCGGGAGGGCTGATAAAGACCGACGGCTAAGGCGGCTTCACCTGATGAAAATTATGTCATACCAGCCTGAACAAATTGATTGCGTAAAGCGAGAGTTACGCCAAGCGCACTTGCAAGCCCGTTTGCAGGTAACGCCTAGGTGCAATCGGCAAATTGTGGCGCGGCTTATGCGGTTAGTGCAGGCATGTCGCCCCAAAGTCGTTGCGGCTGTTTGGCCGTTGGCTGGTGAGGTAGACCTTCGCCCATTATGTTATCAGCTCGCTAGGGCAGGCTATCAGATAGCTTTGCCTGAGACTATGCCCAAGGGGCAGCCGTTACGGTTTCGCCAATGGCGTGAGGGGCAGCCCATGCACAAGGGGCGCTTCGGGACATCCTATCCCAAGGGCAGTTGCGTGCATCCGGATGTGATATTCGTTCCATGCGTTGCGTTTGATAGGCAAGGGGGGCGTCTTGGTTATGGAGGCGGTTATTACGACCGCACATTACCTCTTTATCCTCATGCGAAGATCATAGGATATGGTTTTGCTGTGCAAGAGGCGATAAACCTGCCTATGGGGCAGTATGACCAGCGCTTAAATGTGGTCGTGACAGAGCTAGAAACTATTCAAATAGATGGGGTTAAGGACCAACATTGAGGCTGTTATTTTTAGGAGATATCGTTGGACGAAGTGGTCGTGAAGCTGTTTTGGCGGGCTTGCGAACATGGCGGAAGGACCTAGCGTTAGATTTTGTTGTTGTTAATGCAGAGAATGCCTCTCATGGTTTTGGTCTTTCCCCTCAAATCGCACGGGACTTGCTCGCAGGTGGCGTTGATGCCATCACGTTGGGGAACCATGCGTGGGATCGGCGAGATCTGATAGGTCAGATGGGGCAGCTTCCTACGGTTGTACGGCCTGCAAACTACCCGGATGGTACGCCAGGGCAGGGGAGCTGTGTTGTTACACTGCCGTGTGGTCGGAAAGTGCTGGTTATTAATGTCATGGGTCGCGTGTTTATGGATGCGTTAGATGATCCATTTCGTGCAGTAGAGGCAATTCTAAGCCGTCATAGATTGGGTATAACTGTCCACGCCGCCGTTTTGGATGTTCACGCTGAAACGACAAGCGAGAAGATGGGCTTCGGTCATATTTTTGATGGTAGAGTTTCCTTAGTCGTGGGGACGCATACACATATTCCTACAGCCGATCATCGTATTCTAAAGGCCGGTACGGCGTATCAGACGGATGCTGGTATGTGTGGTGATTATGATAGTGTGATTGGAATGGAAAAAGAGAACGCTATCCGTAAGATGCTAAAAAAGGTTCCGACTGAGCGTTTCCAACCGGCTTCAGGTGTTGCCACAGTCTCCGGCCTCATGGTGGAAACTGATGATGCCACAGGTTTGGCAACTAAAGTATGCCCGTTTCGGCAGGGGGGAGATTTACTGCCGTCCATGCCTAATTTCTAAAAATTTTAAAGAAAATCATTTTTTTCAAAAAAAGGGGGTTGTGCGTGAGATGGGAAGGCCGTATAAGCCCATTCACCGGCGG